>JADJWH010000001.1:0-600000 GCA_016716465.1 Gammaproteobacteria bacterium | reverse complement strand
GATCGTTACCCGGATAGCCTGACGGAACAGCACTGACCCGCTTCCACGCCCCGAATCCATGGCGCGATACCGAACAACTGACATAAAACCAATATCAGGGAGTCTATGATACGAGTACTCATCGCAGATGATCACCCCGTGATCCGGCAGGGCCTGCGCCAGATACTGTCCGAGCAGGCGGAGGCGTTCAGCGTCGGAGAAGCGGAATGCTGCCTGGATGTGGTGCGCCAGGTGCGCAACGGGGAATGGGACGTGGTCCTGCTCGACATCAGCATGCCGGGCAAGAGCGGCCTGGACGCGCTGAAGCAGATCCGGAACGAAAAACCCCAGACCCAGGTTCTTATCTTCACCGTGCACCCGGAGGACCACTATGGGCTGCGCGCGCTCAAGGCGGGCGCAGCGGGCTATGTGACCAAGCAGAGCGATCCGGACATGCTCGTCTCGGCCATCGTCCGCGTGGCCCAGGGCGGGAAGTTCATCACCCAGTCCCTCGCCGAGAAACTGGCCAGCACCCTGGACGCGGACTTCGAACGCCCGCCGCACGAGGTGCTGACCGATCGCGAGTTCCAGATCTTCAACCTGCTCGCCACCGGCAAGACCGTTTCCGAGATCGCCTCCGCCCTGGCGCTGAGCGTGAAGACGATCAGCACGCATCGCACCAAGATCCTCACCAAGATGCACCTGCGCAACAACGCCGAGCTGATGCACTATTCCATGCGTCACGGGCTCGAACTGAGCCAGGCCATCGACTCGCAGACCTGAAGGTCGCCCCGCCGCTTTCCGGGAGGCTATTCTTCAGTCGCCGCGGGGGCCTCCGGGCGCGGTCAGCTCCTGCTCGAAGCCGAACAGGCGCAGATCCCGGATGCGGCGCGGATAGAGAATGCCGTCCAAGTGGTCGCATTCGTGCTGCACGACGCGGGCATGGAAGCCGCTGACCTCGCGCTCGATGCGTTCGCCGCGCGGGTCGTGGCCTGTATAGCGCACGCGGGCGTAACGCGGCACACGCCCGCGCAGGCCGGGCACGCTGAGACATCCTTCCCAGCCCTCCTCCGTCTCGGATCCGATCGGGGTGATGACCGGATTGATCAGCACCGTGGTCGGGACCTCCTCGACGTCGGGATACCGCGGATTCTTCTCCACACCGAAGATGACGACGCGTCGGGACACGCCGATCTGCGGCGCCGCCAGCCCCGCCCCGGCCTCCGCCGCCATGGTGTCGAACATATCCTCGATCAACTGATCGAGCTCCGCCGTGTTGAACTCGGTCACGGGCTCGGCCACCTGCAACAGCAGGGGATTCCCCATCCTCAATACACTGCGCACCGCCATCGTTTTGACCTCACACCTCACCAAACCCGCCCATTGGGGACAGATATCTGTAAAAACGGGGACAGATTTATTTTATTTACCCCCAAATGGGGACAGATTTATTTTTGTGGGAAAGATTCGACTCATGTCCCACGAAAATAAATCTGTCCCCATTTATGCGGTACGATCCGTTTGTAGTACCCTAGAGCGCTTGAACCCTTCGATCCGGAAGCAAAAATTCCAGCATCCATGATCCGCGCCGCATCGCTCATCGCCCTGTCACTGTTCGTCGGCACCGCCCTGGGCGCTGCCGACGCCGATGCTCCACCCTGGTATGATGTGGAGGTCATCGTTTTCAAAAACAATACGCCTCCGGCCGCCGACGGGGAAATGTGGCCGATCGATCCCGGGATGCCGGCGCTGGAACAGGCCACCGAACTGGTCCCGGTGCCGCAGTCCAGCCCGCTGCCGGGCAGTCCTCAGCCTTTTCAACAGCTCGGCGACGCGAACCAGACCCTCGCGTCCGCGCTGACCCGGCTGTATGCCTCCCGTGACTACCACCCGCTGCTGCACCTCGCCTGGCGCCAGCCGGTGACCGCGCAGGCGGACGCGCCCGCGGTTCACATCTATAGCGGGGAGGATTCCGACGGCACAGAGGGGTCCGCACCGACGGAGGCGCCGGCCCGGGAACTCGATGGCACGGTGCGCGTCAGCCGCAACCGCTTCCTGCACATCGACTTGGATCTGCTGTTCCAGGAATCCGGTGCGGCGGGACCGGATGCGAGCGGGAGGACCTTTCGCCTGCGCCAGAGCCGGCGCGTCAACAGCGGCGAGGTGCACTACTTCGACCATCCCGCCTTCGGGGCGCTGATCAAGCTGACCCCCTACGAAGCACCCGGACAGAAGAAGACCGGCACGGCGCCCTGAGGCGCGGCTGCGCCGGATATCTTAATTCACAGCAGGGGGACGAGCCGGACCAGCATCGAGCGCACCCGCGCCATGCCGGTAGCGAGATTGCGTTCGATCTCTTCCATGGAGATGATCTCGCCCTCATCGCCGCGACCCGCGGCCCAGTTGGCGATGACGGCGCACACCGCGTATTCCAGGTCGAGCTCGCGCGCCAGCGCCGCCTCCGGCATGCCCGTCATGCCGACGATGGTGCAGCCGTCGCGCTCCAGGCGATCGATCTCGGCGGCGGTCTCCAGTCGCGGTCCCTGGGTGATCCCGTAGACACCGTCCTCGCAGGCATCCAGCCCCACCTCGCGGCAGCTGCGGATCACCAGTGCGCGCAACTCCTCGCTGTAGGGATAGGTGAAGTCGATGTGCGTGACATGGGTCAGCCCGTCCTCGTAGAAGGTCGAGGCGCGCGCCCAGGTGTAATCGATGATCTGGTCCGGCACCACCAGCCGGCCCGGGGGCAGATCGGCGTGAATGCCGCCCACCGCCGCCACCGCAATGACGCGCCGGACGCCGATCTCCTTCAGCGCCCAGACGTTCGCGCGGTAATTGATCCGGTGCGGCGGGATGGTGTGGCCGTAGCCGTGGCGGGCGAGGAAGATCACTTCCTTGCCGTTCAGCACCCCGTGCGTGAGCGGACCGGAAGGCTCGCCGTAGGGCGTGTGCATGACCTCCTTGCGGGTGATCTGCAAGCCCTCCAGCGCCGTCAGCCCGGTGCCGCCGATGATCGCCAGCTCAGGCATGATCGTCCCTCACGGCGTAGATGCCAGGCGCGTTGCGCAGGTATTCCTTGTAGTCCATGCCACAGCCGAACACGTAGCGGTCCTCCACCTCCAGCCCGACGAAGTCGGCGCGATAGGCCGCCTTGCGATCGTGCCGCTTGTTGACCAACACCGCGCTGTAGACCCGGCGCGCGCCGGCGGCCTTGCAGGCCTCGACGATCGCCTCCAGCGTATGGCCCTCGTCGTGGATGTCATCGACCAGCAGCACGATCCGATCGGTCAGCGCCTGCGTCGGACGCACGATCCAGTGCAGCTCCGCCCCGCTGGTCTTGCCGCGATAGCGCGTGGCGTGCAGGTAATCGACCTGCAGCGGGAAGGCTAGCCGCGGCAGCAGCATGCCGGCGGTGATCAGGCCGCCCTGCATGACCGTGATTACGAGCGGGTTGGCCTCGGCCAGGACATAGGAGATGTCGAGCGCGAGCCGGTTCAGCGCCGCCTCGACCTCGGTGCGGTCGTACAGGCACTCGGCGGCGCCGTAGACCGCCATGGCTTGCTGGGGCGTGATGGACATCGGGAAGTGTGGGGCCGCGTCGCGTTTTATTATGGGATCACAATGCCCGGATTATAGCCGCCGGCCGGCGGCCATGTCACCCGCCCTGCGCGCGCAACAGTTCGATAAACTGCGCCTCGTCGAGGACCGGCACGCCGAGTTCCTGCGCCTTCACCAGTTTGGAGCCGGCCTCGGCGCCGGCGACCACGCAATGGGTCCGGGCCGAGACGCTGCCCGCGACCTTGGCGCCCAGTCGCTGCAGGCGCTCCTTCGCCTCGTCGCGCGTCATCGACGCCAGCGTCCCGGTCAGCACGAAGGTCTGCCCGACCAGCGGACGCGCCACCGGGGCGCGCTCCGGCGCGGGCCAGCGGACGCCGGACGCGCGCAGGCGCTCGATCACTTCGAGATTGTGCGGCTCGCGGAAGAACCCGGCGATGTGGCCGGCGACGATCGGTCCGACGTCCGGCACCTGCTGCAGGCGCTCCTCGTTCGCCGCCATCACCGCGTTGAGATCGCCGAACTCGTCCGCCAGCTGCTGCGCCGTCGCCTCACCGACCTCCGGGATGCCGAGCGCGTACAGGAAGCGCGCCAGCGTCGTCTGCTTGCTGTGTTCGATCGCCGCGTGCAGGTTCGCCGCCGACTTCTCCGCCATGCGGTCCAGGGCGGCGAGCTGTTCCTGCGTCAGGCCGTACAGGTCGGCCGGGCTCTCGACCAGGCCGCGCTCCACCAGCTGGTCGATCAGCTTCTCGCCCAACCCGTCGATGTCCATCGCGCGGCGCGCGGCGAAGTGGTGGATGGCCTGCTTGCGCTGCGCCGGGCAGTACAGCCCGCCGCTGCAGTGCGCAACGACCTCGCCCTCCGGGCGCACCACGGCCGAGCCGCACACCGGGCAGTGCTCCGGCACCCGGAACGGTTCCGGCAGCGGATCGGGGCGGCGCGACTCCACCATGCCCATCACCTGCGGGATCACGTCGCCCGCGCGCCGCACGATCACCGTGTCGCCCGGACGCAGGTCCATGCGCTCGACCATCGCCACGTTGTGCAGCGTCGCGTTGGTCACCGTCACGCCGCCGACCCGCACCGGCTCCAGCCGCGCGACCGGCGTCAGCGCGCCGGTGCGCCCGACCTGGAACTCGATCGCCTTCAGCAATGTCGTCTCTTCCTTGGGCGGGAACTTGCAGGCCACCGCCCAGCGTGGCGCGCGCGCCACGAAGCCGAGGCGTTCCTGTTCCGGCACGGCGTTGACCTTGAACACCACGCCGTCGATCTCGTAGGGAAGCCCGTCGCGGCGCGCCTGCATACCGCGGTAATAGGCCGCGCAACCCTCCGCGCCCTGCACCACCGTCTGCTCCGGACACACCGGGAAACCCCACGACTGCAGCCGCTCCAGCACCTGATGCTGCCGGTCCGGCAATGTCCCGCCGGTGACCGTGCCGACGCCGTAGCAGAAGATGTCGAGCCGGCGCGCGGCGGTCATCTTCGGGTCGAGCTGGCGCAGGCTGCCAGCGGCGGCGTTGCGCGGATTGGCGAACAGCTTCTCGCCGCGCCGGATCGCCTCCGCGTTCAGGGCCTCGAAACTTTCCTTGGGCAGGTAGACCTCGCCGCGCACCTCGAGCCCGGACGGCCAGCCATCGCCGAACAGTCGCAGCGGGAGCGCGCGGATCGTGCGCAGGTTGGCGGTGATGTCCTCGCCGGTGGTGCCGTCGCCGCGCGTCGCGCCCTGCGTGAACACGCCGTCACGGTAGACCAGGCTGACCGCGACGCCGTCCATCTTGGGCTCCGCGTTGTATTCCACGGACTCCGCCTCCAGCCCCTCGCGCACGCGGCGGTCGAAGTCGGCCAACTCCTCCTCGTCGTAGGCGTTGGCGAGCGAGAGCATCGGAAGCTCGCGCCGCACCTTGCCGAACTCCGCCAGCGGCTCCGCGCCCACGCGCTGCGTCGGCGAGTCCGCCGTCACCAGCCCGGGATGCTTCTCCTCCAGCCCCTGCAGCTCGCGCAGCAGGCGGTCGTACTCGGCGTCCGGGATCTCCGGATCGTCGAGCACGTAATAACGGTAATTATGGTAGTTGAGCTGCTCGCGCAGCGCGGCGGCGCGGGCGGCAGCCTGTTTCGGGGTCGTCATGGGGCACTAGAGTAATGAGGAACGCGCGCGGAGGAAAGCCATGCAGGGTGGGCACGGTGTGTGTACCCACGCGGACATGGAGGATGCGAAGCAGTGGGCATGGAAAACGCGCTGCACCCGGCGGGGCGTATAAATTCGTCATTCCCGCGCGAAGGCGGGGGCGGGAATCCAGACACCAGCAAGAACCTGGATGCCCGCCTGCGCGGGCATGACGTTCAAAGGCACGGATGACGCCCGGGCCTAGGCCGTCGCCATCGCGACCGCCTGGTCGACGTCCACCGCCACCAGGCGCGAGACGCCCGGCTCGTGCATGGTGACGCCGACCAGCTGGTTGGCCAGCTCCATCGTGATCTTGTTGTGCGTGATGAAGATGAACTGCACGCGGTCCGACATCTCGCGCACCAGCTGGCACAGCCGGCCGGCGTTGACGTCGTCGAGCGGCGCGTCCACCTCATCGAGGATGCAGAACGGGGCCGGATTCAGCTCGAACATCGCGAACACCAGCGCCGCCGCCGTCAGCGCCTTCTCGCCGCCGGAGAGCTGGTGGATGTTGGCGTTGCGCTTGCCGGGCGGGCGCGCCATCACGGCCACGCCGGCCTCCAGCAGGTCGTCCCCGGTCATCTCGAGCTGCGCCGTGCCACCACCGAACAGCTTCGGGTACAGGCGGCCGAGCTGCTCGTTGACCTGGTCGAAGGTCTCCTTGAAGCGGGTGCGGGTCTCGTTGTCGATCTTGCGGATGGCGGTCTCCAGCGTGGACAGCGCCTCGTTGAGATCGGCGAGCTGGGCGTCCAGATAGGCCTTGCGCTCGGACTGCTCGGCGAACTCGTCGATCGCCGCGAGATTGATCGGCCCGATGCGCTCGATCTTCTGCGCCAGCCCTTCGAGGCGCTCGTGCCACACGTTCTCGACCGCCTCCGCCGGCATCTCGGCCAGCAGGGTCGCGAGTTCGTGGCCAGCCTCGGCGAGCTGTTCCAGCAGAGTCTGGTGGCGCACCACGAGCTCCTGGCGGTGCATGCGCAGGCGCTCCAGCGCGTCACGCTGGTCGCGTACCCGCTGTTCGGAGGCGTTGCGGGCATCGTCCAACTCGCGCAGGGCGAAGTCGCAGGCCTCGACCGCCTTGCGCGCCTCGGCGAGCCGCGTCTCCACTGCCAGCCGCTGCTCCAGCAAGCGATCCAGTTCGGTCTTCATCGTCTCGATCGGTTCGACGCTGGCGGACAGCGCGGCCTCCAATTCAGCGCGTTGGGCGTCGAGCTGGGCCAGCTGCTTCTCCACCCGGGCGAGTCCCGCGTCGAGCGTATTCAGCCGCGAGCGCGCGGATTCGATGCGCACGGCCAGCTCGCGCGCCGCCTCGCGGTCGCGCACGGCCTGCGTGCGGCAGTCCTCCAGCCGCGCGCGCAGTTCGTCGCGCCGCTGCTGCAGCCGTGCATGCTCCTCTTCCTGGCCCTGCGCCTCCGCGGCCACGGCCTCGAGACGCGCGCGCGCCTCGGCCAGTTCGTTGGTGTCGCGCCCGGACTGGTTGCGCGCCTCGTCGAGTTCCACCGCCAGGCGCTCGCGCCGGCGGCGGATCTGCTCCAGGCTGGCGTCGCGGCGGCTGATCTGGGCGCGCAGCTCCGCCTGCTGCTGCGTCGCGCCGTCGATGCGGCGGCGCAGCTCATCGCGCGCCTGGTCGAAACCGGCGATGCGCGCGTTGCCGTCGTGCAGGCGCTGTTCGAGCGCGCCGACGCGCGCCGTCACGGTGCCGAGCGACTGCGCGATCTCGCGCAGCTCCTGTTCGCGCGACAGCACGCCGGTCTTCTCATCCTGCGCGTTCACCACGCGCAGCCAGTCGCGGCCGACCCAGACGCCGTCGCGGGTGATCAGCGATTCGTGCGCGGCGAGACGCGCGCGCAGCGACATCGCCTGCGCCACGCCGTCGACCGCGTAGACACCGCCGAGGACCGAATCCAGCGGCCACGGCGCGCGCACCTTGTCGAGCAGCGCCGGCGCCAGTCCGCCCGGCCGCTGCGACGCGGCGGCGCCGTCGAAGACCGTCAGGCTCCCCTGCTCCAGGCCGCCCAGGCGTTCGGCGATAGCGTCCAGCGACGGCACGCGCACGGCCTCGAGATTGAGCCCGAGTACGGTTTCCACCGCGCGCTCCCAGCCCTTGTCGACCTGGATGTCTTCCGCCAGCCGGCGCACGTCACCCAGGCCCTGTTCCTCCAGCCAGCGCGCGACGTTCGTCTCCTGCTTGCCGAGCGCGACCTTCTGCAGCGCCTCCAGCGAGGCATGTTCGCGCTGCAACTCCTGCAGTCGCGCGCGCTCCTGTCCGAGTTCGGAGGAGGTGGCGGCGTTCGTCTGGCGCTGTTCGTCCAGTTGCGCGCCGAGCGCCTGCAGCTCCTGCCGCATGCCCTCGATCGTCGCGCTGACCTCGCCGAGCTGGTCATTCAGCGCGGCGGCCTCGGCCTCGACGGACTCGGTCCCCAGCCCCTGCTCCTCGCCCTGCAGGCGCAGCAGGCGCTCGTGCAGGCCGCGCAGGCGCTCCTCCAGGTTCTGGATGCGCGTGCGCTCGACCTCGGTCTTGCGACGCTGTTCGGCGACGCGGGAATTGTAGGTGTCCCAGTCGCCCTGCCATTCGTTCATCGCCTGCTCGGCGGCGGACAGCGCGGCCGCCGACGTGCGTTCGGCCTCTTCCTTCGCGGCGCGCTCGGGCTCGCTGGCCTCGAGCACCCGGCGCAGCTCGGCGATCTGGGCGCCGTCCTGCTCGCGATGCAACAGTGATTCCGCGCGCGAACGCTCCACCGCGGCGAGGTCGTCCCGGTTCTGCTGCTGTTTCTCGCGCGCGTGCTGGATCGACTGCTCGACGCGGGAGATGTCGGAACCCAGGCTGTAGAACTCGCCCTGGATGCGGTTGAATTCCTCGTTCGCCTCGACCTGTCCCTCGCGCTGCTTCTCGATGCCGGCCTCGATCGAACGCAGCCCGGCGATCTCCTTCTCGACCGCGTTCTCCTGGGCGGCGATAGCGCGCTGCTTCTCCTCCATCTCGGCGTCCAGGTTGCGGCAGCGCAGCGCCAGCAACTGGCCCTTCACCGTGCGTTCCTCGGCCTTCAGCTCGCGATAGCGTTCCGCGGTCTTGGCCTGGCGCTGCAGCGTCGCCAGGCGCCGCTCCAGCTCGCCGATCAGGTCACCGATGCGGTTGAGGTTCTCGCGCGTGTCGCGGATGCGGTTCTCGGTCTCGCGGCGGCGCTCCTTGTACTTGGAGATGCCGGCCGCCTCCTCGAGGAAGTTGCGCAGCTCTTCCGGCTTCGCCTCGATGATGCGGGAGATGGTGCCCTGCTCGATGATCGCGTAGCTGCGCGCCCCGAGGCCGGTGCCGAGGAACACGTCGGTGATGTCGCGGCGGCGGCAGCGCGTGCCGTTGAGGAAATAGACCGACTGCCCCTCGCGCGTCAGCTCGCGCTTGACGGAGATCTCGTTGTAGTTGGCATACTGGCCGCCGAGACGGCCGGTGCTGTTGTCGAACACCAGTTCGATGGTCGCCTGTCCGACCGGCTTGCGCGTCGCGGAACCGTTGAAGATGACGTCCGCGAGGGAGTCGCCGCGCAGGTGCTTGGCCGAACTCTCGCCCATGACCCAGCGCACGGCATCGATGACATTCGACTTGCCGCAGCCGTTCGGGCCGACGATGCCGACGAGCTGGCTGGGCAGTGCAAGGCTGGTGGGGTCGACGAAGGATTTGAAACCGGCGAGCTTGATCTTCTTGAGTTGCATGGGCCGCCACGATACAGGAAAAACGCCGCCTGAGACAAGATTAAAATCACCCGATTTGCTATCCTGTCAGCCGCCCGTGGACGGACCGCCGCAAGGCCCGCGCCCGGAACTGGAGACGCGGATGAATTGTCTCACCTAACTGACCGCCGGCCGGAGAATTCCTCCCGCCCCGACCAACGACCGGACACCCCTATGCCGAGCAGACCGAGCAAAGAACTGGAGACCTTCGACAACCCGCAGCCGGGGCGCGATTACACCATCCGCATCGAGATGCCGGAGTTCACCTGCCTGTGCCCGAAGACCGGCCAGCCGGACTTCGCCACCCTGAACCTCGAATACGTGCCGGCGGCCCGCTGCATCGAGCTCAAGTCGCTCAAACTGTATATATGGTCCTTCCGCGACGAAGGGGCCTTCCACGAGGCGGTGACCAACGCCATTCTCGACGACCTGGTGCGCGCCTGCGAACCCCACTACATGCGCCTGACCGCCGAGTTCAACGTGCGTGGTGGCATATACACCACCGTCGTGGCCGAACACCGCAGCGACGCCTGGACCCCGCCGGAGCCGGTGACGCTGCCGTAGGGAGATCCCCGGATTCCGCTCCGCTCCATCCGGGCTACGATTCCTGGCCTCGATATCCTGTAGCCCGGATAAAGGCGCGCAGCGCCGGCATCCGGGAACAGCGGGGGCCGCTGATTCCCCGGATTCCGCTGCGCTCCATCCGGGCTACACAGATCTATGAGATATCCGGGGACAGACTTAAGTCTGTCCCCATTTGTTGTTGTCCCCCGTGCCCGGGAAATGGACGGATTCGGAATCGTCCCCGATCCGGCGCCCGGTCCGGCGTTGATCCCCGGATTCCGCTCCGCTCCATCCGGGCTACGATTTCAGGCAACCGCTTGGGGGATTATTCCTTTGCCATCGCGCCTTTGCCCTTGTATCTTGTCCTGACACATGAATCCCGACCTGTTCCTCGGTATCGATTTCGGCACTGGCGGCTGCCGGGCGGCGGCCCTCGACGCCGGGGGAGAACTTCGGGTTGAGGCGGCCGTGGACCTGCCGCCGCCGCGGCGCGGCGACGGCACCAGCGAACAGGATCCCGCCCTGTGGTGGACCGCGCTGACCGAGGTCCTGCGCCGGATCGCCGGCCGGATCGAACCCGGGGACGTACGGGCGATCGCCGTGGACGGCACCTCCGCCACCCTGCTGCTGACCGATGCGACGGGGCGCCCGCTCGGACCGGCGCTGATGTACGACGATGCCCGCGGCCGCGCAGAAGCGGCGCGCATCGCCGCAATCGCGCCGGCCGGCTGCGCTGCGCACGGACCCACCTCCGCCCTCGCCAAACTGCTGCATCTGCAGGATCAACCCGCGGCACGCCATGCGCTGCACCAGGCCGACTGGATCGCCGGTCGCCTGTGCGACAGCTACGGAATCAGCGACGAGAACAACAGCCTGAAGCTCGGCTATGACGCCGTCGCACGCCGCTGGCCCGACTGGTTCGATCGCCTCGGCGTCCGGCGCGAGCTGCTGCCGCGCATCGTGCCGCCCGGCGCCCCGCTCGGCACGCTCTGCGCCCCGGAGATCCTGGCGCTCGGCTATCGCGCGGACATGCGTGTCGTCGCCGGCACCACCGACAGCGTCGCCGCCTTTCTCGCCACCGGCGCGCACGACCTCGGCACGGCGGTGACCTCGCTCGGCTCCACGCTGGTCTTGAAGGTGCTGGCCGAGCGGCCGGTGTTCGCGCCGGAGTTCGGCGTCTACAGCCACCGTCTCGGCGACCGCTGGCTGGCGGGCGGCGCGTCCAACAGTGGCGGCAATGTGCTGCTGCAGCACTTCAGCCGCGCCGAACTCGATGCGATGACGCCGAAACTGGATCCCCGTCATCCCACCGGACTCGACTACTACCCGCTCACCGCGCCCGGCGAACGCTTCCCGCACAACGATCCGGCCTGGCCGCCACGCCTGACGCCGCGACCGGCAGATGATGTTCAGTTCTTCCAGGGCCTGCTGGAAGGCATCGCGCGCATCGAGGCGCGGGGGTATCGGCTGCTGGCCGAACTCGGCGCCCCGTATCCGACGCAGGTGCTGACGGTCGGCGGCGGCGCGCGCAACGCGGCCTGGACCAGAATGCGGCAGGCACTGCTCGGCGTGCCGCTGCGCGCCGCGCGCAGCGAACAGGCCTGCCACGGCGCGGCGCGGCTGGCGCGGGAAGGGTTCCTCGCAAGCAGGCAGCGGAATATCCGATGATCGCATTCCTGCGCGGCGTGTCCTGCGTGTTTCGCGGCATCCCGCTGCTGCGTCGTCCCGGCGTGCGTCGCTACGTGATCGCCCCGCTGCTGATCAACCTGCTGGTGTTCGTCGCGCTGGTCGGGTACGGCATCGACCGCTTCGCCGAGCTGATCGCCTGGATCGAGACCCTGTTGCCGGCGTGGGTGTCGTGGCTGGACTGGCTGCTGTGGCCCGTGTTCGTCGTGATCGTGCTGCTGGCCGGGTTCATCGTCTGCCTGCTGCTCGCGACGCTGGTCGCCGCGCCCTTCACCGGCCCGCTCGCGGCCGCCATCGAGACGCAGCTGCGCGGGCGCGCCCCGACATCCGAACGCGGGTTCATCGCGGAGGGCGCCGCCGCGCTCGCCGGCGAGGTGCGTAAATTCGGCTATTTCGCCGTGCGCGCGGCGCCGCTCGGCCTGCTGGCGCTGATCCCCGGCGTCAACCTGATCGCCGCGCCGCTGTGGCTGCTGTTCAGCGCCTGGATGCTCGCGCTCGAATACGTCGAGGTCCCGCTCGGCAACCACGGCCACACCTTCCCCGCCGTGCGCGCGCGCCTCCTGCAACAGCCCGTGCCGGCGCTCGGCTTCGGCGCGACGATCCTGCTGCTGACGATGATCCCGTTCATTAACCTGCTGGTGATTCCGGTCGCCGTCGCCGGTGCGACGGTGCTGGCATGCGAAGAGCCTGAGACGTAGCCCGAATTAGGACGCAGGGGACGACAACAAATGGGGACAGACTTAAATCTGTCCCCAAATTTCTGTGTAGCCCGGATAAAGCGAAGCGGCATCCGGGGTGGTGGTGGGGAATTCCCGGATGCCGGCGCTACGCGCCTCTATCCGGGCTACGAAGCTGCATTGAGACTGGGGACGGATTTCAAATCCGTCCCCTCCCTGAATGTAGGGGACAGACTTAAGTCTGTCCCCATTTATCTCATACACGCCTCATCCCAAATACTTCTCAAGCCGCTCGACGCCCTCCCGCAATTGCTCGATCGCGGTGGTATACGCGAACCGCACGTGCCGTTCCGGGCGGTGATGGCCGAAGTCGCGGCCCGGCGTGATGGCGACGCCGGCGCGTTCGAGCAGGTCGAGGCAGAAGGCCTGGCTGTCGGTCGCATGGCGGGAACAGTCGGCGTAGAGGTAGAACGCGCCCTGTGGCGCGAGCGGGATGTCGAAACCGAGGTCGCGCAGGGCCGGCAGCAGGAAATCGCGCCGCGCGCGGAACTCCTCGCGACGCTGCTCCAGGATCGCCAGGGTCACGGGCTCGAAACAGGCCAGCGCCGCGTGCTGCGCCGGGGTGGGCGCGGCGAGAAAGATGTTCTGCGCCAGGCGGTCGATGGCCGGGATGAAGCGCTCGGGCGCGACCAGCCAGCCGAGACGCCAACCGGTCATGCAGAAATACTTCGAGAAGCTGTTCAGCACGAATACCGTGCCGGGCTGACTCAATGCGGTCCCGCCACGACCCTCGTAGACCAGGCCCTGATAGATCTCGTCGACGATCAGCGCCGCGCCGCGCGCTTCGACCAGCGCCGCGATGCGCTCCAGTTCCTCCGGCGCGATCACCGTGCCGGTCGGATTCGACGGCGTGGCGAGCATCACGGCGCGGGTGCGCGGCGTCCAGCGTGCCGCGATCAGTTCCGCGCTCAGCTGATAGCCGGTGCCGGCGTCCACCGGCACACCCACCGCCACGCCCTCGAACATGCGCACGAAGTGGCGGTTGCACGGATAGCCGGGATCGGCCATCAGCACCTCGTCGCCCGGATCGAGCAGCGTTCCGAGGATCAGTTGCAGCGCGCCGGAGGCGCCCGGCGTGATGACGATGCGCGCGGGATCCACCGCGAGGGCCTCGCGCGACCGGTAAAACGCGGCGATCGCCGCGCGCAGCTCGGGCAGTCCGGTTGCGGGCGTGTAGTGCGTGTGGCCCGCGCGTAGCGCGCGCATCCCGGCCTCGATCACCGGCGCGGGGCTGGTGAAATCGGGCTCGCCGATCTCCATGTGCACGATGGAACGGCCCGCGCGTTCCAGCGCGCGGGCGCGCGCAAGCACATCCATCACGTAAAACGGCGCGATGTCGTCCATGCGCCGCGCGACCGCCGGGACCGGCGCGTCGTCAGCCATAGGCGAGCAGGCGGCCCAGCACGGCGACGTTCACGCACCAGAACGGGCGCGGCAGGCGCTCCGCCGCGCGTCCGCCCAGCACCTTGCACGGCGCATTCGGCTCGCCGAGGTTATCGAGCACCAGTGCGGCGTCCTGATAGTCGCCGCCGCGGGTGTAGTCGTTGACGGTGATGACGGTCGGGATGCCGGCGCGGGTCGCCGCGACGATCCCGTTCTCCGAATCCTCGAACGCGATGCACTCCCGCGCGTCGAGGCCGAGCTTTTCGAGCGTGTAGGTATACACCGCCGGTGACGGCTTCTTGTCCGGCACCTCGTCCGCGCTCGCGATCACCTCGAACCAGCTCATCGCCTCCGGGCCGAGCGTGCTGTCGAGCAGCGCCTTGATATTATCGCCGGTCGTCGTGGTCGCGATGGCGAGTCGGATGCCGGCGGCGCGCGCCTCGCGCAGCAGGCGCTCCACGCCGGGACGCAGCGCGACCGCGCCCTCCTGCATCAGCTCGGCGTAGTAGCGGTTTTTCGCCGCGTGCAGCGCCGGGACGCCCGCGGCCACATCGGCGGGCACCGCGCCCCCGCGATAGACGTAGTCGTGGAGATAGTGATGCATGCGCTCCTTGCCGCCGGTCACGCTGAGCAGGCGTCCGTACAGCGCCACATCCCAGTCCCAGTCGTGGCCGGCCGCGGCAAAGGCGCGATTGAAGGCGATGCGGTGGCCATCACGCTCGGTGTCCGCCAGCGTGCCGTCCACGTCGAAGATCAATGCTTTCGGTAATGTCATAAAAATTTAATCAATAACAATTGGTTAGAATGGTAGCCTCGTATCTTACACCATAAGGCCGCGACTGGGGAGACCGCAGGACCCTCCCGCCGCCCCCGCCGGGCGCGCGGGTGGCCCCGTCCCCGGGAATTGTTTGAGCTACCTGGTCGATTCTGGTATAAATACGCGTTTATTTTTTTCAGGAGAGCATCTGGATGGCGGTCGCAAAGAGCAAACCGGCAGCAGGCAAGGCGAAACCCAAGGCGAAGAAGGCAGCCCCCGCGGCCGCCCCGGCGAAGAAGAAACCCGCCGCGAAAGCCCCGGTGAAGGCCGCCGCCAAGACGCCGGCAAAGAAATCCGCTGCCGCCGCCCCTGCCCCGGCGAAGAAAAAGGCGCCGGCCGCCCCGCGCAAGGCTTCCGCGCAAGGCGCCACCCAGCTTCCGTACCTCGGCGTCGAGCCCTATCAGGAAAAGAAGGGCGAGGCGTACATGAACCCGAACCAGGTCGTCCATTTCCGCAAGATCCTCAACACGTGGAAATCGATGCTGATCGAGGAGATGGAGCGCACCGTCGTGCACATGCGCGACGAGGCCGCCAACTTCCCCGACCCGAACGACCGCGCCAGCCAGGAATCGGACTTCGCGCTCGAGCTGCGCACGCGCGACCGCGAGCGCAAGCTGATCAAGAAGATCGACGAGTCGCTGCGCGCGCTCGAGAACAACGAATACGGCTACTGCGAGGTCTGCGGCGTCGAGATCGGCATCCGCCGCCTCGAGGCGCGCCCCACCGCCAACCTGTGCATCGACTGCAAGACGCTGGACGAAATCCGCGAGCGCCAGATCAAGGGTTAGTAGATAGGTACGGCCGAGCAGCCCCGGTAGCGGGGACGGACTTAAGTCTGTCCCCTGTCCCCCCCCCCCCCCCCCCCCCCCCCCCCCCCCCCCCCCCCCCCCCCCCCCCCCCCCCCCCCCCCTTCCCTTTATCCGCCTGAGGGGGGACAGACTTAAGTCTGTCCCCCTTTTTGGGACGATTCAAATCCGTCCCCAACAACTCCCCGGGCGCCCCCTTTCTCGGTTCAGGCTTGTCTGCCCTGCCCCCGGTCGCTATCCTGTCCCAAGGGTCGCCCGGAGCGCACCGTTCCGGCGCATGGCCCGTCCTCCATCACCTTATCAGAAGGCAGGCCATGTCCAGCTCCGATATCGATTCCATCCTGATCGAAAACCGTCAGTTCGAGCCCCCGGCTGCCTTCGCCGCCGCCGCGCGCATCGACGCCAAGGCACTCGCCGCGATGCATCGCGCGGCCGAGAAGGACCACGCCGGTTTCTGGGCCGCGCTGGCGCAGACCGAACTCGACTGGCACACACCGTTCACGAAGACGCTGGACGAAAGCCGCGCGCCGCACTACCGCTGGTTCCACGACGGCACGCTGAATGTCTCGCACAACTGCCTCGACCGCCACCTCGCGATGGACGGCGACAAGACCGCCATCGTCTTCGAGGGCGAGAAAGGCGACACCCGAAAACTCACCTACGCCGAACTGCACCGCGAGACCTGCCGCGCCGCCAACGTGCTGAAGCAGCTCGGCGTCATCAAGGGCGACCGCGTCATCATCTACATGCCGATGGTGCCCGAGGCCGTCATCGCGATGCAGGCCTGCGCGCGCATCGGCGCGATCCACTCGGTCGTGTTCGGCGGCTTCTCCGCCAACGCGCTGAAGGACCGCATCGAGGACGCCGGCGCGAAGCTGGTCATCACCGCCGACGGCGGCCACCGCGCCGGCAAGATCATCGCGCTGAAGGCCGCCGCCGACGCGGCGATCGAACACTCGGCGGTGAAACCGGAACACGTGCTGGTGCTGAGGCGCACCGGCGAGGCCATCCCGATGAAGCCCGGGCGCGATATCTGGTGGCACGAGGCCGTCGCCGCCGACACCTGCGAACCGGCCTGGGTCGAGGCCGAACACCCGCTGTACATCCTCTACACCTCCGGCTCCACCGGCAAACCCAAGGGCATCCAGCATTCCAGCGCCGGTTACCTGCTCGGCGCCATCACCACGATGAAGTGGGTGTTCGACCACCGTGCCGACGACATCTTCTGGTGCACCGCCGATGTCGGCTGGGTCACCGGCCACACCTACGTCGCCTACGGCCCGCTCGCCGTCGGCGGCACCATCATGATGTACGAGGGCGCGCCCACCGTGCCCGATGCCGGCCGCTTCTGGGCCGTGTGCCAGCGCCACGGCGTCACCGTGTTCTACACCGCGCCGACGGCGATCCGCGCGCTGATGAAATTCGGCGAGGAGATCCCGGCGCGCTACGACCTGTCCCGCCTGCGCCTGCTCGGCACCGTCGGCGAGCCGATCAACCCCGAGGCCTGGATGTGGTACCACAAGGTCATCGGCAAGGAGCGCTGCCCGATCGTCGATACCTGGTGGCAGACCGAGACCGGCGCCAACATGATCGCGCCGATCCCCGGCGCGACCGCCACCAAGCCCGGCTCCTGTACCCAGCCCCTGCCCGGCATCGTGGCCGACATCGTCGACGATCACGGCGATCCGGTCACGCAGCCCGACAAGGGCGGCTACCTCGTCATCAAAAAGCCGTGGCCGTCGATGCTGCGCACGATCTGGGGCGACGACCAGCGCTACATCGACACCTACTGGGCCAAGTTCGACAACCGCTATTACGTCGCCGGCGACAGCGCGCGCCGCGACAAGGACGGCTGCTTCTGGATCATGGGCCGCATCGACGACGTGCTGAACGTCTCCGGCCACCGCCTCGGCACGATGGAAGTCGAGTCCGCGCTGGTCGCGCACCCGAAGGTCGCCGAGGCCGCCGTCGTCGGCCGCCCCGACCCGATCAAGGGCGAAGGCATCTTCGCCTATGTGGTGCTGAAGGGCGACCGCCCCGCCCTCGGCAGCGACAAGCCCCTGCAGGACGAACTGCGCGCCTGGGTCGCCGAACAGATCGGCCCGATCGCCCGACCCGACGAGATCCGCTTCTCCGACAACCTGCCGAAGACGCGCTCAGGCAAGATCATGCGCCGCCTGCTGCGCAACATCGCGCGCGGCGAAGAGATCACCCAGGATACGTCGACGCTGGAGAATGAGGGAATATTGCAGCAGTTGAGGGGGAAGGAGTAAGGGATAGGATGGGAGCCATTTATCCTGGAGGGAGACCGTGAACAAAAAAATTATCTCGATAACACTATTAGCTTTGGCACTGATGTCGGTAAATGTTAGTTATGGATTAGATGATTTAGTTGGTAGTTCATTTACATGTGAAAATACAACCTATACTTTTTTCCCAGATAATAAATTTACGCTTGTATTTGCGCTAAGTAATTTAAGATCAGAAGTGGAAACGATTTCATATGCATATGATGGAAAAATACTTGAGCTGAATTATTACGCGAAAGGAACAAAAAATCCCATTCAGCTGAAATATGATGCACTTTATCTTCCAAATAAGAAAAAATTGATTTTAGATGATGGAAGTAAACAAGTGATTTGTATTGAGAAGTAATATTGATAAAGAGCCTACTTTAGGCTTAGCTCATTATACTCATCATGGTTTCTGGCCGGTTTTTAGTAAACCATATTGAGGGCATCTTGTATGAGCCTAAGTCACCCCTCAAAAAAGTTGTGGCGTATATACCGGGCGAGATAAAGAAAAAACATTTGGCACTGCCACGCGAAGTCTAGGAATAACAGAAGATAGACCTCGTTTTCAGTGCTTTCCAGGAAAAAGGGGTCAAAGCCATTTTCTAAACTGCTCGTTCTTACTGGCAATACTATCTGGCAATAAAGAATAGGGCTTTGACCCTTTCTGGTTACTTAATCAGGGCTTCCCTAAAATTAATTATCGTAAAGGCAAATATGAACAAATATAAACTACTTACTCTCGTTATTTATGTAATGACAATATCAGGGTGTGCGGCAACGCTCTACGATGAGCCGACTCAATATGATCCAAAAAAAGTTGAAGAGTATATTAGTTCTATGGATCGGAGATTCGGCACTCTTGGATTCTACGGTCTACACCTTGGCATGACGTACGATGATGTTAACGCAGTCATAGCCAACACACCGTGGTTCTATCTTTCAGCAAGTGTATATACTAAAGATGATCCGCAATTTAAGGAATTTAATGTCCTTTATGGAGCAGGTAATATTGGCTGCGAAGGATCTGATGGACGAGGTGATTGCTACAAAGTTCAATCAGCATCGATAAGATTTTTCGATGGAAAGCTTGTAATGATTGCTATAAACAGCCCGCCCTATACAGCAGATTATATTGATCTTAAGGTGAAGGAATGGGGCGCATTCGCCTTGAAGGGCTTAGTAAATAAATATGGTAACCCTTCAAATACATACCTAACCATCAATGACGTAAACATACTTTCATTTAGAAGTGGATACTTTACCAGCTTATACGAGTGGAACTTTGATCAAGAAGCTATACAGTTAGGTATCGAAGAATCTGAATCAAAATTCTCAAGTGTAGTCCAATTTTCTAATTTAGAGGGTTTGGCAAAAATTAGCGAAGAAAAGTCCAAAGGAGTAACAAATTTTTAAAGCAAGAAAGGGCTCAAAGCCTGAGGTTTCCCCACATCATGTCGTAGCTCAAGTGATTTCTGCAAGTTGCTCGCACAGCCAAGAGCGGGATTGCGCGAGAGGTACGGAGAGTCGCATAAAAGGGGACAGACTACGTTTTTCTTCTCCCAGAAAAATAAAGAAAAGGGGTCAAAGCCCTTTACCGAACAGAGCAACCCGACGGGTAAGGCTATCCCACCACATCAAGCTTTTTTGGCCGCCCGCGTACCGACTGGCCCACGGCCCTACCCAGGGCGGCTTCGATCTTCTCACGGAATCGATCATTTCCAAGCGGCGTACCCGTATGGGTCGCTGCGCGTATTTCGTCATTAAGCGCGGGATCATCCCGCCCTTTGAACAACCCCCGATACGCCCGTTGCCGCGCCTCAGCGTCATCCCCCAGTGCCGTGTAGACCGGATGCGGCTGGGTAAGCCTGTCCACCGTTCCAAGGGCATTGCAATGATAGCTCGACCAGCGATAATCCGCCGGCGATTCCACCATGCCGGCGCGCAGCGGATTCAGTTCGATGTAACACATGCAGATCATTAGATAGCGATCCGAGTCCACCAGACAGCCTTTGTACCGCCCCTCCCACAAACTGCCCGTCCGGCGGTAGCTGTGGTTGATGTATCGCACATACCTCGCCCCAAGCCACTGCATCATCAGGGCCAAGCTGTTCTGGCAAGCCGGCGTCGCCAGCAGGTGCACATGGTTGGTCATCAGAACCCACGCGTGCACTGCCACGCGATAGCGTCGACTGGCCTCGCCCAGGTCGCTCAGGTAAGCCTGATAATCGGCACTGTCAAAGAAGGCGGGTTCGCGGTTATTGCCACGCTGAATAAGGTGCACGGGCACGCCCGGCAGATGGAAACGAGGCTTTCTCGGCATATCGGCATCCTTGCCAGATGATGTCGGATAGAGTGTGCCACAACGCCCGCGATTGTGTTAGGGGTTGAAGAAAAGGGCTTTGACCCCTTTCCTAGTAGTGAGTGAGTAGTGTAAGTAGAGTGGGTCAGACGGCAGGACTCAGTCGCCGTCTTCATTCTCCATCGCCAGTTGCGACTTGAGCTTATAGGCATCGATGTCGAAGTCGGTGCTGTCCGAGACCGCGGCCAGTACTCGGGGCGTGACGCGCTCCCGCTCCTCCTCGGTCTCGAACGTTGAAAAGTTGGCCGCGGCCGCTTCGGCGAACAGCTGCTCCGTCAACCGTGCTGCCCGCGCCTCATGGCTCTCGAGGTCATGATTGGCGCCGGGAGGGATGTTTTCCTCGATCCAGTTCTGGGCCCACCTCAGGAAGCGATTGCTCATGACTACCACCCCTCTCCTGCGTTGTATTCAGGGCCAGTGCTCGGCCCGCTGTTTGATGTGAGTATACGCCGGGAGTTTTTGTGGCGCATCCGTTGGGTTTGGCCTGCTTGGCATGGCGGTTTAATGGAGGGGACAGATTGGAAATCTGTCACCTCTTGCTGTCTGCCCAGGCATGGGGACAGATTTGAAATCTGTCCCCATCTATTTCGGGGAGGGGACGGACTTAAGTCCGTCCCCGGATGGCGCGAACACGGGGACGGATTGTGAAATCCGTCCCCTACCCTTGGTGGCTTAATCCAGCGTCCGCTTGTAGAACCGCAGGCCCAGTCCCAGCACCGCCCCCATGAACGCGAGGATCGGCCACAGTTGTGGCCACAGGGCGGTCAGGGTGTCGCCCTTCAGCAGGATGCCGCGCACGAGCTGCAGGAAGTGGGTCAGCGGCAGAACGTTGCCGATGACCTGGGCCCACTCGGGCATGCCGCGGAACGGGAACATGAAGCCGGACAGCAGGATTGAGGGCAGGAAGAAGAAGAACGTCATCTGCATGGCCTGGAGCTGGTTGCGGGCGATGGAGCTGAAGGTGATGCCGAGCGTCAGGTTGGCGGCGATGAACACCAGCACCACGCCGTACAACAGCAGCAGGCTGCCCTGCATCGGGACCGCGAAGATGAAGCGCGCCGCGAGCAGGATCAGCGACACCTGGATCAGGCCGATCAGGATGTAGGGCACGATCTTGCCGGTCATGACCTCGATCGGCAGCGCCGGCGTCGCGAGCAGGTTCTCGAAGGTGCCGCGCTCGCGCTCGCGCGTCATCGCCAGGCCCGTCATCAGGATCATCGTCATGGTCAGGATCACGCCGAGCAGGCCGGGCACGATGTTGTAGGCGGTGATGCCCTCGGGGTTGTAGCGGCGCTGTACGCGCAGGTCGACCGGAAGGTTCTTCGGCGCGATATCCGCGAGGACGCCCTTGAGGTCGTGCGCCAGCGCGGTCGCGGCGATACCGTTCAGCGCGCCGAGTGCGTTGGCGGTCGCCGAGGGGTCGGTCGCGTCCGCCTCCAGCAGCAGCGCCGGGCGCTCGCCGCGCATCAGGCCGCGCTCGAAGCCGGGCGGGATGGTCAGCGCGAACTGGATCTCCCCCGCCGCGAACAGGGCGTCGATCTCCGCCTCGCTCTCCGCCTGGCGCACGACCCGGAAGTACTCGCTCACCTGCAGCGCCCCGACCAGCGTGCGCGCGATCTGGCTGTTGTCCTGCGACAGCACCGCGGTCGGCAGCGATTTGGGATCGGAGTTGATGGCGAAGCCGAACAGCAGCAGTTGCAGCACCGGGATGCCGACGATCATGCCGAAGGTCAGGCGGTCGCGCCGGAGCTGGATGAATTCCTTCACCATGATGCCGGTCCAGCGGCGCAATGAAAAGCCGTCGAGCCTCATCGGCCGTCCTGACTGTCCATCAGGTGGATGAAGACGTCTTCCAGCGTCGGCTGGCTGCGCTCCCAGTGCCAACGCGGATCGGCGCGGAAGCGCTCGGTGGCGGACTCCAGCGCGGCGGTCTCCACACCCGCCACGTGCAGCGTGGTGCCGAAGGGCGTGACCTGGGCGATACCGGGCAGGCCGCGCAACTGCCGCTCCAGCTCCGCGAGTCCGCGCCCGGACACGGTCCAGGTCTCCAGCGGCGAGCCCGCGATCACCTCGTCCAGGGTGCCGGCGGACAGCAGCGTGCCGTAGGAGATGTAGGCGAGCCGATGGCAACGCTCGGCCTCGTCCATGTAATGGGTCGAGACCAGCACCGAGATGCCGCGGGCGGCGAGCGCGTGGATCTCCTCCCAGAAGTCGCGCCGCGCCTTGGGATCGACGCCCGCGGTCGGTTCGTCGAGCAGCAGCAGCTTCGGGTCGTGCATCATGCAGGCCGCCAGCGCGAGGCGCTGCTTCCAGCCGCCCGACAGCGTGCCCGCGATCTGGTCCTGGCGCGACGCGAGCCCGAGGTGCTCCAGCGTGCGCTGTACCGCCGCGCGGCGGCCGGACATGCCGTACATGCGCGCGATGAAGTCGAGGTTCTCGCGGATCGTCAGGTCCTCCCACAGCGAGAAGCGCTGCGTCATGTAGCCGACCTCGCGCTTGATGGCGCGGGTCTGGCGCACGACGTCGTACCCGAGGCAGGTGCCGCTGCCGCTGTCGGGGGTGAGCAGGCCGCACAGCATGCGGATCGAGGTGGTCTTGCCGCTGCCGTTCGGGCCGAGGAAGCCGAAGATCTCGCCGGGCCTCACCTGCAGCGAGAAGTCTTTCACCACATGCTTGTCGCCGAAGTGCTTGTTGAGCCCGCGCACGTCGATGGCGAGCGTCTCGCTCACAGGCGGACGTCCACCGGTTGCCCCGGCTTCAGGCGCGCGGCGTCGGCGGCGGCCGGCCGCGCCTCGATCATGAACACCAGCTTGGCGCGCGACTCGCGGCTGTAGATCACCGGCGGCGTGAATTCGGCGGCGGGCGAGACGTAGCTGACGGCGGCATCGAGCACGGCGCCGCAGCCGTCGCAACTGACCTTGACGCCCTGGCCGACGCGCAGGCCGCCGACCACCGTCTCCGGGACATAGAAACGCAGCTTGATGTTGGCGGGTGGCAGCAGGCTGACCACCGGCTTGCCGGCCGGCACCCACTCGCCGGCGACGAAGAAGGTGTCATGGACCAGCCCGGCCTCCGGGGCCTTGCGCGACTTCTGCGCCAGCCGCCACTCGGCCTGCTCGAGCGCGGCCTGCGCGGCATCGACCTCGGCGCGCGCCGCCTCGATCTCGCCCGCGCGCCCCAGGCTTTCGGTGGCCAGCTTCAGGCGCGCCTTCGCCTCGTCGACCTGCGCCTGCGCGCTCGCCAGCGCGGTCTCGTCCGCGTCGACGCGATCCGGTGCGATGTATTTCTTCGCCAGCAGCTCGCGGTCGCGCTTCAACTGGATCTCGGCCAGCTTGCGCGCGGCCTCGGCCTGCTCCGCCGCCGCGCGCAGCGCGTCGATCTCGGGCGAGCGCAGCCCCTTGTCGAGATTGCCGAGCCGGGCCTGCGCGAGCCGCAGCTGCGCCTCGGCCTGCTGGCGCCCCGCCGCCTCGTTGCGCCGCTCGAGCGCGAACAGCGGCATGCCCGTCTCCACCGCCTCGCCGCGCTGCACCGCCAGTTCCTCCAGCACGCCCGCCTCGGGCGAGGCCACCAACACGTAATCGCCCTCGGCGTAGCCCTGATAGACATCGACAGGTTCGCCGTCGCAGGCGGACAGGGTGAATAGCGCGGCGAGAATGATGAAGGTACGTTTCATGGCGACATCAACCGGTGGTTATGGGGACGGATTTCAAATCCGTCCCCTGAATGGCCAGGATTATCCTCTCACACAAATCCTCTCTGGGGACGGACTTAAGTCCGTCCCCATACAGTACCGTAAATCCATCCCCTGAATCGCCAGGCCCGGGGACCAGGTTTGGGGACAGATTTGAAATCTGTCCCCATCTATCTCGTTAAGTCCGTTCCCATACAGTGCCCCCCTGACTGACTGGGCCAGTCTCTCATAAGGGGACGGACTTAAGTCCGTCCCCATACTGAGGCCTAGGGACAGATTTGAAATCTGTCCCCATCCGCTTTACTCAGCAGCAGCGGCGCATGCCGCTCCATTTCTCGTCCTGCCAGCGGCGGAAGAATTCGGCGCGCGTGAGCAGCGGCGCTTCGGGATGATGGGTCGCGTGATGGGCGAGATAGCGTTCGTAGGCGTCGTCGCCGGAGAGCTGTCGTATCGCGCGCCAGAAAGTGCGCGCCCGCGATCGAACCACATCGGTAACGCGCCGCAGATAATGTAGCCCGGATAGAGGCGCGGAGCGCCGGAATCCGGGGGAGGTGTCCCGCTTTCCCGGATTCCGCTTCGCTCCATCCGGGCTACATTGCGATTGGCAGGCGCGATGCTCTGCGTTCGACATGATTCAATCCCTCACGAAGTCCTCGGCCAGGCGGCTCGGGATATGGGGCGATTCGGAGAGCGGCGGGCACGGCTTGCCGGCGAGGTGGCGGTAGCACACCTTCAGCATATCGAGCACGATCACCCATAGCAGGATGGCGAAGAACAGCGCGATCCAGGCGTCGAGCTTCAGGTTGAAGATCAGTTGCGGCGCGACCGCGGCCCGCTCCGGCGACAGCAGGCCGGCGGCGAGCTTGTCGGACAGGTCGCCGGCCGCGGCGAAGAAGCCGATGCGCACATCCGGGCTGGTGACTTTGATCCAGACCGCCGAGGTGGTGATCGTGACCAGCCAGGCGAGCGGCAGCGCGGTGATCCAGGCGTATTTGAAGCGTCCCGACTTGACCAGGATGCCGGTCGCCACGCACAGCGCGATCGCCGCCAGGATCTGGTTGGAGATGCCGAACAGCGGCCACAGGATGTTGACCCCGCCGTTGGGGTCGATCACGCCGATGTAGAGGAAATAGCCCCAGGCGGCGACGATCGCCCCGCTGGTCAGGATCACCGAGGGATACCACGAGGTCTGCCCGAGGCGCGGCGACAGGTTGCCGAGCAGGTCCTGCAGCATGAAGCGGCCGACGCGGGTGCCGGCGTCCAGCGTGGTCAGGATGAACACCGCCTCGAACATGATGGCGAAGTGGTACCACATGGCGAGCAGGCCCTGGCCGAAGACGCTGGCGAAGATGCTCGCCATGCCGACCGCCAGCGAGGGCGCGCCGCCGGTGCGCGCGAACAGCGTCGCCTCGCCCATCTCGCGCGCCAGTTCCTCCATCTGCTCCACCGTCACCGGGAAGCCCCACGAGGAGATCTTCGCCACCGCGTCGGCCGCCGACGCGCCAACCACGCCGGCCGGGCTGTTGATGGCGAAGAACACGCCCGGGTCGAGCACCGTGGCGGCGATCAGCGCCATGATCGCGACGAAGGATTCCAGCACCATGCCGCCGTAGCCGATCATGCGGATATCGCGCTCGTTGGCGAGCAGCTTGGGCGTGGTGCCGGAGGCGATCAGCGAATGGAAGCCCGAGATCGCGCCGCAGGCGATGGTGATGAAGACGAAGGGGAACAGCGTGCCGCCGAAGATCGGACCGGTGCCGTCGACGAAGCGGGTCAGCGCCGGCATCCGGATCTCGGGGTTCAGGATCACGATGGCGAACGCGAGCAGCAGCACCGTGCCGAGCTTCATGAAGGTGGACAGGTAATCGCGCGGCGTCAGCAGCATCCACACCGGCAGCACGGCGGCGGCGAAGCCGTAGAGGATCACGGCCCAGGCGAGCGGCAGCCCCTCGTGGTCGAACAGCCCGCGCAGCGCCGGGCTGTGGTCGACCCAGCCGCCGGCCACGACGGCGAGCAGCAGCAGCGCGAGACCGATCACCGAGGCCTCCAGCACGCGGCCGGGCCGCAGGCTGCGCATGTAGAAGCCGATGACCAGCGCGATCGGGATGGTCGCGGCGACGGTCGAGGTCGCCCACGGACTGTGCTTCATCGCGTTCACAACCACCAGCCCCAGCACCGCGATCAGGATGATCATGATCATCATGGTCGCGATCAGCGCCGCCGCGCCGCCGATCACGCCCAGTTCGTCGCGCGCCATCTGGCCCAGGCTGCGCCCGTTGCGGCGCGTCGAGAAGAACAGGATCATCATGTCCTGCACGCAGCCGCCCAGCACCGCGCCGACCAGGATCCACAGCGTGCCCGGCAGGTAGCCGAACTGCGCGGCCAGCGTCGGGCCGACCAGCGGCCCGGGTCCGGCGATGGCGGCGAAGTGGTGGCCGAACACGATCCAGCGCGAGGTGGGCACGAAGTCGCGGCCGTTGTTGAAGCGTTCCGCCGGCGTGGCGCGCGTCTCGTCGAAGGCGAGCACCTTGGCCGCGATCCAGGCCGCGTAGAAACGATAGGCCAGCGCGTAGACGCACACCGCCGCGACGATCAGCCACAAGGCGTTGACCGTCTCGCCGCGATTGAGGGCAATGCCCCCCACCGCCGCCGCGCCGGCCACGGCGACCAGCAGCCAGAGAATGTGCTTAACCCATGGATTCATCAGGAAAGACCCGGAATTTTTTGGGCTCCAGTATACCGGGGACCCATGCCCGAGTCGAAACCGCGATCTCGACAGGAATGGGGGCGGACTTAAGTCCGTCTCCTTTCTGTACCGACACGTCCCGACGGGGACAGATTTCAAATCTGTCCCCTTTCTGGATTCTCGACGGGACAGAGTTATCAATCTGTCCCCATTAAATCGTCCCAATTAAATCGCGACAGGTGGGAATCCGGGGAAGGCGCCTCCCGGATTCCGCTGCGCTCCATCCGGGCTACATTCCCTGTACGGGGACGGACTTAAGTCCGTCCCCCGTTGCTGCACCGCTCCCTCCCGACGGGGACAGATTTCAAATCTGTCCCCGTTACCACGGAGTACTACGCATCCCGTTGCCGCTGCTCAGCCCTTGGCCCTTGACCGCCGGTGCCGCAGGTACTCGATGACGCCGGGCAGGATGGACACGAAGATGATGCCGAAGATGAAGAAGGTCAGGTTCTGTTTGACCACCGGCAGGTCGCCGAACAGGTAGCCGGCGCCGGCGAACAGCACGACCCAGAGCACCGCGCCGACGACGTTATAGGCAAGGAAGCGCCCATAGGACATGCTCCCGACTCCCGCCACGAACGGGGCGAAGGTGCGGACGATGGGGATGAAGCGGGCCAGGATGATGGTCTTGCCGCCGTGGCGCTCGTAGAACTGGTGGGTCCGTTCCAGGTGGCGGCGCTTGAACAGCAGCGAGTCGTCGCGCCGGAACACGGCGGGGCCGACGCGGCTACCGATCCAGTAGTTCACGCTGTCGCCCAGGATCGCCGCGACGATCAGGCCCGGGATGACCCAGCCGATCTCCAGCAACCCGGCGCCGGCCAGCGTGCCAACGACGAACAGCAGGGAATCGCCGGGCAGGAACGGCGTCACGACCAGCCCGGTCTCGCAGAACACGATCAGAAACAGGATGCCGTAGACCCAGGCGCCGTAGTTGGCGATCAGGGTCTCGAGGTGGCGGTCAAGGTGCAGCAGGATGTCTGCGAAGGCGGTGATCCATTCCATGACGACAGCGGGTTCCCCTCTACGACTTCACCTGCCACTTCTGCGGAATCGGGGACGGATTTCAAATCCGTCCCCTTTACAACTGTTACCGGGGACAGATTGAAATCTGTCCCCTCGGGTAATCCGGGGACGGACTTAAGTCCGTCCCCGTGCCCTACGTCCCCTTGCTCGAAAGCCGAATTTAAATCCGTCTCCTGACCCGTTGGCCGTGGATCATAACCGAGTTACCGGTTAAAATCCCGGACTTTTACGCGGCCTCGCCGCGCGGACGATTATCGGATGCGAGCATTCAGACCCATGAGCAGACACGCGGCGGCGGGACCGGGCCATGATCGTTGACGGACTGCTGCTGATCAAGGCGATCCTGCTCGGCATCATCGAGGGCATGACCGAGTTCCTGCCGGTCTCCTCCACCGGGCACCTCATCATCTTCGGCGACCTGCTCGGCTTCACCGGCGACAGCGCGAAGACCTTCGAGATCTTCATCCAGCTCGGCTCGATCCTCGGCGTGCTGTGGCTGTACCGCCACAAGGTGATCGGCGTCGCGCGCACGCTCGACCAGCCGGCCTCGCAGCGTTTCGTGCTCAACCTGTTCATCGCCTTCATGCCCGCCGCGGTCGTCGGCCTGCTGTTCCACGGCGCGATCAAGGAATATCTTTTCAATCCGACCAGCGTGGCCGGCGCGCTCGTCGTCGGCGGCATCCTGATCCTGGTCATCGAGCGCCGCCGCACGCCGCCGCGCATCCACACCGCGGACGACCTCCGCCCGCTCGACGCCTTCAAGGTCGGGCTCGCGCAGTGCTGCGCCCTCTATCCCGGCGTGTCACGCTCCGGCGCCACCATCATGGGCGGCCTGCTCGCCGGGCTCTCGCGCACGGCGGCGACCGAGTTCTCGTTCTTCCTCGCCATCCCGACCATGTTCGCGGCCACGCTGTACGAACTGTACAAGAGCCGCGACCTGCTCCACGCGAGCGACGTACCGGTCTTCGCCGCCGGTTTCATCGCCGCCTTCCTGACCGCGATGGCGGTGGTGAAGCTCTTCCTCGCCTACGTCGCCAGGCACGACTTCACCGCCTTCGCATACTACCGCATCGGCTTCGGCATCCTGGTGCTGGCGTATTTCTGGTGACGATGGCAGCAGCTGTCCACGACACCCGGGGACGGACTTGGGTGGATAACTCGGGGACAGATTTGTAAAGTGGTTACTTGGGGACGGACTTAAGTCCGTCCCCCTCCTAATTACCCCGGATTCCGGCGCTTCGCGCCTCCATCCAGGCTACGAGTCAACTGCAGCCCGGATGAAGCGTAGCGGAATCCGGGGAACGTGACACGGGGACAGATTGGAAAATCTGTCCCCTGCCGCAGCGGTCGCTCGTATAACCCGGGGACAGATTTGTAAAGTGGTTACTTGGGGACGGACTTCAGTCCGTCCCCCTTCCAATGACCCCCGATTTCGCCCCATCAGGCAGACCAAAGGCCCGGATGAGCGCGCGAATCCGGGGTGCACGGGGACAGATTTGTAAATCTGTCCCCTACTACATTTGATGTCCGTCCCCTTCCTAAGAGCGCGAGCGCAGCAGGCGGAGGAACCTCCAGCCGGCGAGGAGGCGGCCTGACCAGAGCAGCCGCTTGTGATGCGGCGCGCGCAACAGCACCAGCGCGGCGGCCGCAACGAAGGCGGGCACCAGCGGCGCCGAGCGCACCAGCGTGACCGCGCGATCCACCCAGCGCAGGCTCCGCTGCAGACGCTCGCCATGAAAGGCCATCTCGCTGCGCTGCGCGGCGGACAGCACCACCAGGGTCTCCCGCCGCAGGCGCAGATATTCCTTGCGGGCATTCATCCTTCGGACGTCAACTGCTTGCGGTCCCTGCCGAGTTCACCGAGCGTAGCGGCGAACAGGCGCGACCGCGTGGCCAGAATACGGCGCACGCGCATGGCGGCGCCGATGCCGAGGACCAGATACAGGGCCGTGATGCCGGTCAGCACCGGCAACCGATAGGTATCCCAGAACAGGACCACCACCAGCAGCGTCAGCAGCAGCACGCCGACCCCGAGGAAAAACAGACCGACCAGCGCGTACAACAGGAGCTCGCGCAGCCGGACGCCCTCCTCCTCCAGTTCGACGGAGAGCAGTTCCAGCCGCGTCTGCAGGATCTCGATTCCGGTCGCCACCAGCCGGCGCAGCGAAACCAGCAGCCCGCTGCCACGACCGGACGCCGTCGCGCCCGCGTCTTCCTCCATGGACTCAGCGCCTGCCGGCGAGCAGTCCGAGCAGGAAGGCCACGCCGCCGACGACCGCGATGGACTGCCAGGGCCGCTCATGCACCAGGTCGTCGGTCGCCTTCGCCGCCGTCCTGGCGCGCTCCACTAGATCGTCCTCCATCTCGCTCAGCTTGCGCCGCACCTCGCGCAGGTTATCCTCCGCCCGGGCGCGCACCGCGCTGATCTTCTCGCCGGTCTGACCCGCGGTGGCCTTGAGCAGCTCTTCCGCATCGTGGACTACAGCCTTGAGGTCATCCATCAGACGTTCTTTCGCTGTCCTGGTGTCGCTGGCCATGATTCGCTCCTTTTTCTTGAGGTGGTACGTCCAAAAATTGTAAGGCTTTTCGTGTCATCAATGCCACCCCGATTCGGGCGGATCGCATTCGCGATATGCCGGGGTCTTGAAAAATCCCGATCAGCCACGATATCTCTGTCAGCATTGTCGCCCTGCGAACCCGGGGGCCCGATGCGCGTCGCGCTGAGAGAACAAATCGCCCAGCGCGGCGTCCAAGCCATGACGGTGACCGACCTGTGGCGGATGCGGTCTCCGTAACGCGCCAGGCTCGCGTCTTAATCAGATCATCCGATACACGCACAACCCAGGAGGTCATCATGTCCCTGCATATAGGCGATACGGCACCCGATTTCAGCGCGCAAACCACCGAGGGTACGATCCATTTCCACCAATGGATCGGCGACGGCTGGGCCATACTGTTCTCGCATCCCAAGGATTTCACGCCGGTGTGCACCACCGAGCTCGGCTACATGGCCGGGCTCAAGAAAGAATTCGACAAGCGCAATTGCAAGATCGTCGGGCTGAGCATCGACCCGGTAGCCAACCACGCGGACTGGGCGAAGGACATCGAGGAAACCCAGGGGCACAAGGTGAACTATCCGATGATCGGCGATACCGACCTGAAGGTGGCGAAGCTCTACGACATGATCCACCCGAACGCCAGCGGCACCGCGAAGGACCGCAGCGCTGTCGACAACGCCACCGTGCGCACCGTGTTCCTGATCGGCCCGGACAAGCTGATCAAGGCGATGTTCACCTATCCGATGAGCACGGGCCGCAACTTCGACGAGGTCCTGCGCGTGCTCGACTCGGTGCAGCTCACGGCGAAGCACAAGGTCGCGACCCCGGTGAACTGGCGGCCCGGCAACGACGTCATCATCCCGCCCTCCGTCTCGGACGCGGAGGCCAAGGAGAAATTCCCCGGCGGCTGGAAGGCGCTGAAGCCCTATCTGCGCATCGTCCCGCAGCCGAAGTAGGCGACGCACACCGCATCACATCCCCACTCAGGCGCCGCAAGGCGCCTTTTTTTAACTCCCGCCACCCGCAGAAATACTCTCAGATATGCGATATATCAAACTGTTTTCATGGAAATTCCAACGACAACTCCGCCCAGACAATAATCACGTGTCGACGGCGCACGCGCCCGACAGCCAAGAACTGTGTCGGCCACCCTATTTCCCTTCAGTTCGCAAGGCGTATACTGGGTCTACAACAAACATAACCCGATGAGGTGTCGACACACAGGAGATTTCGCCATGCCCATTGCCCGCTCCCTCGAGCACTATATGACACGGGAGGGCTTGCACTTTGACGTTGTCGTCCACCCGCATACGAAGACCAGCATGGAGACCGCGCAAGCGGCTCACGTCCCCGGCGATGCGATCGCCAAGGCCGTGATCCTCGAAGACGAGGACGGCTATCTGATGGCCGTCATACCCGCCACCCATCACATCGAACTGGGCATCCTGCGCAAGGAACTGGGACGCCCGCTGCGCCTGGCCGCGGAAGAGGACCTGGCCCATCTCTTCGACGACTGCGCCATCGGCGCGATCCCGCCGATCGGCAAGATCTATGGACTGCCGACTGTCGTGGACGAGGTGCTGTCCGGACGCCCGAACCTCTATCTCGAAGCGGGCGATCACGAAGAACTGATCCGCCTGGACGGCGGTGAATTCGACTTCCTGTTCTCAGGCGCCCGGCGCGGATGCTTCAGCCGCCATGTCTGAGCCCTGTCAGAAAATCTGCGTAGATAAACAAGGAGAACCGCCATGAGCAAGGAAAAAAAAGGCTCGACCATCGACCCGGGGCAGTATGACGAGGCCCGGGGCCACCTGAAGGAGGCCTTCGAACACATGCTCGCCGCCGGGCGCAGCGTGCGCGAATTCAGCGAATTCACGCTGGAAAAATTCGGCGACGCCTACCTTCCCCATCTGCGCCGCTTTCTGACCGAGGTGGGCCAGGGGCGCATCAAGATCGAGCGCGCCGGGGAATCGGCGAGGACCGCCCTGTTCGGGACCCGGGTAACCCTGGAACAACGCCTGGAGATGATCCGTCTCGCCGCCTATGTGCGGGCCGAGCGACGCGGCTTCGTCGGGGGCTCGCCCGAGGAGGACTGGCTCGAGGCCGAGCGCGAGATCGACGCGCAACTGGCGCGGGAAGCGGGTCTGGTCACCCGGGGCCAGAAGGCATTCGCCTCCGCCCTGTCCACCCTGGAAAAGGAATTCGGCAACCTGAAGACCACGATCGCGGACTGGGTCGAAAAGACCGCTGTTCCCGCCGTGAAGGCGCGCAAGCGAGAGGCGCCGGAAACGTCCGCGGCCCGGGCCAAGGCGCCCGCCCCCGCCACCCGCCGGCGCGGCCACAAGACGCCCGCGCGCGACACGGCACCGACAATCTGATATAACTTGAGCGCGAACGCCGCTGCCCGTGCAGCGGTGCTTCGTTTCTTTCCGAGCAGTCGAGCAGTACAGCAGTCCAGTTGCAGTAGTTGCACCGAAATCAGTTCGATGTCCACGAGGCGGATCACCGCCTCATGATCAATTGAAATGATAGGAGGGTAACAACATGCATCCCGCGTTTTTCATGGTACTCGGCACCGGCGGCGTCCTGATCCTGGCCTTCGTGGTAGCGGCATTCTCCACGGCCTGAGCCGCATCGCAAGACCCGAAACGCTCGAAAAAATCACCCATCAGAACGGTTAACCTTCGACCCCGCCTACCGGCGGGGTCTCTTTACCCCCGCGCAGCCATCCCTGCAGGACGGGCCACATCCGTGCAGCCCTCCCCCTCCTCCCCCCCCGGGGACCGTGGTTGTCGCGTCCCCCGGCCTCCCCCCGGAAGGGGGGCCGGGTTTGGCTGGCGGCCCACGGGGGCGGCCCCCCGGGGGAGGTGGTGAGGAGGGTGGTGTGGTCTGATACCCTTCCTCCCGCCCCCCGCGCCCCGGCCCCCCCCCCCCCCCGCGCCCCCCCGCAGCGCGGCCCGGGAGGGGGCCCCGTGGCGGCCGTCGCCTCCTGTTCGACTCCGTCTGACACGGTAAAACGAATTGCTCATTGAATCAGATCGCCGATTCCGATTCAATCGCGGGCGAATACCTGATGGCGGCGCTCGGAATTCGGTGCAATATTTCGTGCAGCAATCTTTCAGTAATCTCTCGGGGACAGATTTATAAATCTGTCCCCATCCCCCCGGTGAAAATCTGCCCCCGCACCCCGACCCCAAATGCCGCCGCGGTGATGCGCGGGAAGGCGTGGCGCGGAACCCAGGATGAGGCCGAAAGCGGCCATTTACTGTTTCGCCACGCCGCCTTCCCAGGCCAGGATCGCGCGCTTGCGCTCCACGCCCCAGCGATAGCCGCCCATCGCGCCCGTCTCACGGATCACGCGGTGACACGGGATCAGATACGCGATGGAGTTTCCGCCCACCGCGGCCCCCACGGCGCGCGCCGCCCCGGGTGCGCCGATCGCCGCGGCCAGCCGCCCGTAGCTGACCAGCGCGCCCGGCGGTATCCGCAACAGGGCGCGCCACACCCGCACCTGAAAGGCCGTGCCGCGTACCAGCGCGCGCAGGGCCGGAGGCCCGGCGGTATCTCCATTGCGGGCGAAGACGCGCGCGGCAAGGGCGCCCGCGGCATCGTCGTCACGCCGCAGGCGAGCCCCGGGCCAGTCCGCGCGCAGGCTGTCCCATGCCTGCCCCTCTTCTCCGGCGCCGACGAAGGACAGATGACAGAGTCCGCGCGGACTCTCGCCGATCAGCGCCTTGCCAAAGGGGGTTTCGGCAAAACCGCCCGTGAGGGTCCAGCCCGCACCGCCGGACTTGATCTCGCCCGGCGAGGCGGCCTCGAGCGAGACGCACAGATCGTGCAGACGCCCGGGACCGGACAGTCCCGCCGCGATGGCGGTCTCCAGCACGCCTTCACCCGCACGCAGGGTCGCACGGGCACGTTCCAGCGTGAGGCATTGGAGAAAATCCTTCGGGGTAACCGCCGCCCAGCGCGTGAACAGGCGGTGAAAATGGAACGGACTCAGTCCCGCGCGCCCCGCCAATGCCGCGAGGTCGGGCTGCTCGGCCTGGTGCGTGTCGAGATAGCGGATGATCCGGGCAATGCGTTCGTAATCATGCATGGGCGCATTCTGCCACGACGGCGCGTCCGCCCCCACCCGATTCTTGCGGCGCGGCGCGCCCGGCCGCCTAGTCGAGCGGGATGCGGTCCTTGTTCCGCGCCAGCCATTGCGCGAAGGTCTGCAGTTCGGGATTCAGCGCGCGCGAGGCGGCGAGGCCGCGGGCGCCGCAGAATTCCGTCTCGAAATCGTGCTTGAACTGGAACATATTGCCGAGGTCGTCCGCACCGGGGAAACCGAGCGCGCGATACTGTTCGGGCGTGATGGCGACGTACTGCACTTCCCGTCCCAACGCCTCGCCCAGCGCCGCGGCCATCTGTCCGCCCGTGAGATGCTCGCCCGCGATACCGACGGTCCGGCCGATCTGGTCACGCCCGCGCCTGAAGATGCCGTAGGCGCATTTGCCGATATCCGCCGCCGCGATGCCGGGCAGCTTTTTGTCCCCCATCGGCAGCGTGAAGACGAGCCGGCCGTCCGGCCCCGGCTTCGGCCCCATGCCGAAGTGGATCAGATTGTCCCAGTAGAACGAGGTGAGCAGATAGGTCGTCGGCACGCCCGCGGCGGCGAACCACTGGTTCGCCTCGCCCTTGGCGTCGAAATGCGGGACCTTGTACTTATCCATCAGGGTCGGCATGCGCTCGTCACCGAGCGGCACCCAGTTGCGCGTGTCCTCCAGCGTCGACCAGACGACGTGGGCGACGCCGGCGCGCCGCGCCGCGTTGGCCATGGCCTGCGCCTCGGCCAGTTCCTTCGCGGGCGAGTAATGATCCCAGAAGAAGGTGACGCAGTAGGCGCCGTGCGCACCCTGGAACGCGCGTTCCAGACTCTCCCGGTCATCCACGTCCGCGGCCACGACCTCGGCGCCCAGGGCCTGCAGCGCCTTCGCCTTGTCCGAACCGGTGTCGCGCGTCAGCGCGCGCACGGCGAACCCGCCGCCGGGATCCGCCAGGATGGCGCGCACCAACCCGCCGCCCTGCGCACCGGTGGCGCCGACCACCGCGATGATCTTCCTGTCCGCCATAAGGGCCCCCTTCGCATGCCAATGGGGACAGTATACTTAAAAACCCGCCGCCACGAATTCCCGTGCCCCAAAGCCATTGAAATGCTGCAATGACTGCGCGGCAGTCATATTCCTATGCCGACCATGCCTTCGAGGGCCAGTTTATCGCCAATGCAATTCATGCTAGTTTCGCCGGATCGTCCCAGCCCGGCCGGAGCCTGCATGAACCGCGACAACGATGCCCTGAGCGATCATCGGATCGATTACTATGCCGGCATCGCGCTGCTGGTCGTGCTGGTCCTGGGGTGTTACTTCGTATTGCGCCCGTTCCTGTCGGCGGTGCTGCTGGCCGCGATACTGTCTTCTTCGACCTGGCCGGTATACTGCCGCATCGAACGCGCCGTGGGAGGCCACTCCGGATTGGCCAGTGCAATCATGGTGGCGATCGTGACCGGCGTCCTGATCGTGCCGCTGGTCGTGGTCGGCATCAGCCTGACGGACGATATCCGGTCGGTGATCGAGATGGCCCGGCACCTGCTGACCGAAGGCCCGCCCAGCCCGCCGGACTGGGTGCTCAAGATCCCCATGGTGGGCTCGACGCTCCACGAGCGCTGGCAGGAAATGGCCGGCAGCGGCACGCGCCTGACCGAGGAGCTGATCAGGTACCTCGCGCCGCTGCGCGAATGGGGACTGAGCGTCGCCGCCGCGCTCGGCGAGGGCATCCTGTATCTCTCACTCAGCGTCTTCATCTCGTTCTTCATCTACCGCGACAGCAGCACATTGCCCATCCGCGTGCAGGGGGTGCTCGCCCGCGTCGGCGGCAAGCGCGGCGCGGCCATGCTCCGCATCGCCGACAGCACCATCAAGAGCGTGATCTACGGAATCATCGGCACCGCGATTGCCCAGGGATTCCTCGCCGGCGTCGGCATGTTCATCGCGGGCGTGCCCAGCGCGCTGCTGCTGGGCGCCCTGACATGCGTCCTCGCGCTTGCGCCATTCGGCTCCTCCGTCGCCTGGGCCGTGGCCGCCGTCTGGCTGTTCCAGCAGAACGAAGTCGGCTCGGCCATCTTCCTCGTCGTCTGGGGACTGCTCGTGGTCAGCACGATCGATAACTTTCTCAAGCCCTACTTCATCAGCAAGGGCAGCAAACTGCCCTTCATCCTGGTGTTTCTCGGCGGCCTGGGCGGCGTGCTCGCCTTCGGTTTTCTCGGCATCTTCATCGGCCCGACCCTGCTCGCGATCGCCTACACGATATTCCAGGATATCGAACGCTCGCAGATCGATGCGGGAAACACCTCCGCGCCCTGATTCGGGGTTTCATTCCCGCGATACGGGAAAGGCTAGCGCTTCGTGCCGTTGCCGAACAGCATCTCCAGACCGAGGACGAGCTGCAGGTCGGGGTGGTAGTCGGTTTCGACCGGGTAGTGCACCTGTGGGCTGATCTCGCCGAACAGCCAGTCGTGATGCAAGCGGTGACGGTAGCGCACCAGGACGACATACTCCTCCATTTGCGTCACCGGCTGGGTGGTGCCGAGACCGCTGATCGTGTAAAGCAGCGCGCGGCGGGTGTCCAGTGTCTGGTAGAGGGACAGGTCCTGGCGCACGGTGAAACTCCTGTCGTCGTTCAGCCAGGTTGCGTTCGTGCTGGAGCGGAACAGCAGTTCCGGGGCGTAGGCGCGCTCGATATCCAGCCGCGTGGTCTCGCCCGGGCCGATGGTGCGGAACCAGAACAGCGTTTCCGTCAGCTTGAAGCGCCACAGCCCGTACATCAGGTCGCCGCTGCCGCGCAGGCGGGTGTAGGGATCCAGGCCGGAGCGCAGCCGGACGCCGATGTCGGTGCTGAAATCCCAGCGGTCATCCCGCTCCTTCTGGTAGCGCAGCGCGGCGGCATAACTGTCGGGCGAGGTGATCTGCCCGGTCGGCACCGGGCCCTCCGGATCGATCGCGCCGGTGGCAACCTCCTCGGGATCGGTCTCCACCAGCAGGTGCAGGCGCTTCTCGGTCTGCGGCAGCGCCAGCTTCGCCCGGCCGGAAAAGGACGTGCGATGGTCGCCGCCCTCGTCGATCAGCTGGGTGAAGTCCAGTTGCACGATGCTCTTGTTCGTCTCCTGAAAACTGCGGTCGTCGCCGAAAAAGCGGTCCAGACTCCCGGCATAGTCCGCCACCTTGTCCGACCAGTATTCGTGGGCCGGATTCAGGATATCGAAGATGCTCTGCCCTTCGCCGACTTCGATCGGCGGCTCCTCGGCCGGGGCGAGGGCCGGCGTCAGCGCGAGCATGGCGACCAGCAGCGGGAGACCGCCGCAGCGTCGTGCTACGGGATGGGAATCGATGATCGGTGAACCTGGCGGAATCAGGGCGTGCTTACAGCGGGAATGGTCGGGGTGACGTGCATGGCGCATAATCTTAGCACGCGCCGCGCGAATCGTAAGCACGCCCGCGCCGGGACGGCATCGGGTACAGCGGCGCACTCAGGATTTCAGGTAATCCCGCAGCGCCCGCGCGTTGTTGTGCTCGTCGTCCTTCGCCGCATACAGCAGCGTTGCGCGGCGCCGCCCGATCGCCTTGCGCAGCATGGCCACCTGTTCCGGATTGCGGTCGAGCTCCGCGAAATAGCGGTGGCGGAACTCCACCCAGCGTTCCGGTTCGTGACCGAACCAGCGCCGCAGCTCCGCCGAGGGGGCGATCTCCTTGAACCAGTGGTCGACAGCGGCCTTGTCCCGGCTTAGCCCGCGCGGCCACAGGCGGTCCACCAGGATACGCACGCCGTCGCCCGCGTCCGGCGCATCATAGACACGCTTGATGTTCAATGCCACGCACACCCCCGCGCCGAATATTTGGGGTCAGAGTAAAAACATCAAGGCGGGCGGACGACGATTCATGGAACCGGCAAGATGTTTTTACTCTGACCCCAACTATTGTGAATATCAGGCAGGTTTTCCCGGGCGACTTGCAGTACGGAGATGGTCAAGGCTCCATTCGCCGCCACCCGCGCAGGCGAGATAGAGGAACGTGAAACACCACGTCACGGCCAGCTCGCCACCGTTCAGCAGCGGCCAGAAGGCCTGCGGCGCATGGGCGATGAAATAGGCGAAGGCCATCTCGCCCGAGAGCAGGAATGCGACCGGACGGGTGAACAGGCCCAGCAGAATCAGCAGGCCGCCGAACACCTCCAGCACGCCGGCAAGACCCATCATCGAATAGAGCTCGAACGGCTGATGCTGCGGCGCGGGAAAGCCGAACATCTTCGTGGTGCCGTGCTGAATGAACAGAAACGCGGTCACGATGCGCAGGACGCTCAGTACGCGAGGTTTCCAGCTGTCCAGAAAAGTGTCCATCTCGAGGCTCCTTCTCACGCGCGGTGAGGCAGAAAGTGAGGCGGCATGGCGTCATCCTTCACAGGCGGACGGGTCATGCGCAGGTCCGGCGGGCAATCGGACGGCACTTGATCGTTCGTATCTTCCGACCCGCCGCGTCCGCATCAAATGATACGCCCTTCCCGGGGGAACGAAAGTTTTTCGCCGGTTGCCTTGCGTAATATCCCTGAAAATTGAGAAGGAATGCCGGTCCTGATGCAAAACAGGGCAAAGATGAACAGGAAAACTGCCATCCCCGCGCAGGCGGGGATCCCCTCGTTGCACGGCTGATACAACGCGGCCCCGGAACTGCCTCCTGCGCACCACCCTATTCCGGGATTTCGGCCTCGACCAGCTTGCCGAGCAGGATGAGCGACTCCTGCCAGCCCAGATAACAGGCCTCGGGCGGGATGACGGCAGGAATGCCCTCCTGCACGATGTTCATCTCCGTGCCGACGGTAACCGGTTTCAGGCTCACCGTCGTCTGCATCTCGCCAGGCAGGTTGGGATCGTCGAAGCGGTCCGTGTAGCGGATGCGGGTATGGGGCGCCAGTTCGAGGTACGTCCCGCCGAAGGAGTGGCTGTTGCCGGTGGTGAAGTTCGTGAACGACATCCTGAAACTTCCGCCCACCTTCACGTCCATGTGATGGACCCGGCAGGTGAAGCCGTTCGGCGGCAGCCATTTCGCCATCGCATCGGCATCGAGAAACGCCCGGTAGATCCGTTCCGGGGTTGCGCGCAGGACGCGGTGAAGGTGGACGCTGCTAGTGCCGGCGGTGCTCGTCGTCATGAGGATGCCCTCCCGGGTTGATCCGAACCCGTCCCGCCCGGATGGACATCGCCCGCGCGGAACACCTGGCCTTCAACGCCGCCGATCAAGCATCGACCGCGACGAAGTCATAGTGACCGTTCTGAACCAGCAGGTAAACCGATTTCCCGCTGCCGGGATTGGCCAGACGATGCCTCACGCCCGGCGCCACCTCATGCCGTTGTCCCGGACGCAAGGTGATGGCGCTGGCGTCTACGCCGACCTCCAGCCGCACCTCGCCCCTCAGACCGAAAACGGTCTCCATGGCCCGGGAATGATAATGCCACGGCGACACCTCGCCGGCCTCCAGCTCGATGGAGGCCACGCGCGCATCGTCGGTTCGTATCAGCTCTTCGCGCTTCATGGGGACAGTATACTCAATCAGGCTCCACCCGATCCCGATGGGGAGTTAAGCGTACTTTCCCCGCATCATACGATCGGCAGATAGACATCCGTGATCGCCTCGCTGTCCCGGACATTCGGCCCGACGTTGACGTAGTGGAAGATCGGCGGATGACCGGAGGGCAGCTCTCCACTCGCGGGAAGCCATTCCTCATACAGATAGAGCGCCGCCTGGTTGTTCCGGCGCGAACCGATATCACGCGCCAGCGCGCAGCGCAGGGCCGGAATGACCCGCTGGATGATGCCGTGGGCGTTTTCCCCGACGTCCTCTTCGATGGAAAGACAGAAATCCACGCGATACCGCTCCGGCGGTGTGGACCGGGGATCCGAATAGTGCACGCCGTAGCTCCGGTATCTCGCCTGGTCGAGAAATCCCCGCTCCAGCCGCCACGCAATCAATCGTGACAGGGTGTGATATTCGTCCGCAGGCGCGCCCAGATGCGTGATAGAGGCCACCCTGGTCTCGGGAAAGGTCACGATACTCACTTCCATAAACGCATCCCTCACTAATGCCGGGACAGCATACTTAATTCCATGTTCATGACGTCCTGATGCGGAATCAAGTGAACTGTCCCCGAAATCGGTCGACGATCGAGCGATCCTGTTCGAGGATCCGGTAGGCGAAGAGCTTGACCCGGTCGTTGACGAGCCACCAGGCGGCCGCATAGACCCACACCGCCGCCGCCCAGCCCCAGCCGATGGGCGGCATGAACCAGCCGTAGACGGCGATCAGGGTCGCCACGAGCTGCGTCCCGCCCACCGCGAGCAGCAGGATGCCGGCCGGGCGCGATAACCAGAACGGGCCGCGCGTGCGGGTCAGGAAGACCGTCAGATGGCCCGCCACCGACAGCTTCAGGTAGATCAGCGTCTGGATCATGCCATGGTCGAGATGGTAGACCCGGTCGCCGAGGTAGAACAGGCCGAACGAGGCCAGCACGCCGGAAACCCCCAGCGCGGTCGCGATGCCGAGCACTTCGCGCATGTTCCATACCTCGGGCTTGTCCGAGTATTCCACCCGGTCGTAGGCGATGGAGAGGATCGCGCCGTCGTTGAGCAGGGCGAGCAGCACGATCATCACCGCCGTCACCGGGTAAAAATCGAAGATCAGGATGCACAGCGTCATGAACAGCAGCACGCGGATCGTCTCCGCGACGCGGTAGATCGTGTAGTTCGTCATCCTCCGGAAGATCTTCCGGCTCTCCTTCAGCGCGTCGATGATCACCGACAACCCCGGCGTCAGCAGCACCATCGCCGCCGCCGCCCGCGCGGCGTCGGTCGCGCCCGATACGGCGATGCCGCAATCGGCCTTCTTCAGCGCCGGCGCGTCGTTCACGCCGTCGCCGGTCATACCGACGATGTGGTGGTGACGCTGGAGCACCTCGACGATATGAAACTTGTGCTCGGGGTATGCCTGCGCGAATCCGTCCGCCTGCTCGATGGCGTCCGCCAGCGCCGCGCCCTCATGGTGCCGCGTTTCGTTGAACACGCCGGCATCGACCAGGTTCGTGCCGAGCCCCAGGCGGCCGGCGATCTCCCTGCCGATGGCGAGCTGGTCGCCGGTGACCATCTTCACCTGCACGCCCATCTGCTGGGCGATCGCCACGGTCTCCTTCGAATCCTCGCGCGGCGGGTCGAACAGGGACAGCAGGCCGAGGAACCGCCAGCGGCCCTGCCCGTCCGTGCGCGCCACGCCGAGCGCGCGATATCCGCGCCGGGCGAATTCCTCGATGGCGCCTTCAGCGGCGGCATCGGCGGCGAGCGCGAGTATCACCTGCGGCGCGCCCTTGCTCACCCTGAACGTCGCGCCATCGGCGCCGGTCACCGTGGCCTCGGTGCGCTTGTGGACGGGATCGAACGGCAGGTAATGCGTGACCCGGTACGCCTCGAGGCGCCGCCTGTCGCCCACACCGGCGATCACGGCATGATCGATCGCGTCATCGTTCCCCGCGCGCGACGCCAGCGCGCCGTAGAGAATGAGCTGCTCCGCGCTGATTCCCGCGACGCAGAACGGCTCGCCGAGCGTGAGCCTGTTCTGCGTCAGCGTCCCGGTCTTGTCCGAGCACAGCACGTCCATGCCGGCGAGTTCCTCGATGGACGCCAGCCGGCTGACGATGGCCTGCTTCGCCGCCAGCAGGCGCGCGCCGACCGCCATCGTGACCGACAGCACGGTCGGCATGGCGACCGGGATCGCGGCGATCGTCAGCACCAGCGCGAACTGCAGCGTGGTCATCATGTCGTCGCCGCGAAACAGCGCGACCGCCATGATCAGCACCACCAGCGTGATCGCCAGCGCAATCAGGTAATCGCCGATCTTGAGCACGGCCTGCTGAAAGTGGCTGACCGTGCCCGCCTCGGTGACCAACTGCGCCGTCTTGCCGAAGTAGGTGTTCCGCCCGGTGGCCGTCACCTCGGCGTCGATCTCCCCCAGTTTCATGACGGCGCCGGAGTACACCGTTTCCCCCGTCTTGCGCGTCACCGGCAGTGATTCACCCGTCAGCGCGGACTGGTCGATCTCCACCGGGTCTCCCTCAAGCAGCCTGGCGTCCGCCGGCACGATATCGCCCAGCCGCACCCGGATCAGATCGCCCGGCACCAGCTCGCGCGCCGGCACCTCGGTCCACTCGCCGTCGCGCCTGACGCGCGCCCGCAACGCCAGCCTGGCGTTGAGCGCCGCGATCGCATTACCGGCCTGGTATTCCTCCCAGAAGCCCACGACCGCGTTGGCGATCAGCAGCGTGAGGATTACGAAGAAGTCCGGCCAGTGTCCCACCAGCGCCGACAGCACCGCCGCCGCCTCGATCATCCAGGGGATCGGACCGTTGAAATACGTCAGCAGCTTCAGCAGCGGGTTGACGCGCGTTTCCGGCAGTTCGTTGTAGCCGGACTGCTGCAGCCGCAGTGCGGCTTCCGCCCGACTCAAACCCCCCGTTGTCTCGTCCATCGCAACCCTCCTCCCCGCGGGACAAAAGGTGGTGGCCAGCCTGGCCGTGCCGAATTACCCCGACTGGCAAGAAAACCGTGCGTGCCTGCGCCGGCCTCGCGACGTCACCGCGGGGAAACGACTCGGGAATCTCCTGTCCACCACTCTCTATCTGGCACGGGTGTCCGCGGGCGCGCCCGCATCGCACTTTCTGCACTCCAGCCGCCGTCCGAGCGCGCTCGCGCGGCCATCCTCGGTCATCACCCACGGCCGCAGGGTCCAGGGCGGATTGTGGCGCACGTGCTGGAAATGACCGCAGGCCAGCTCCGCGACCCAGTCGTCATGCGCGTCGAGGTGGAAGCCGGTGATGGGCTGCTGCACGTCTCTTCCGATTTCGCGGCGACGGACACGATGCCGTCTCAAGGCATCCTACCCCGAAACAGCGCGGCAGTCACAAGAGGGCCACCCGCCGCCGGAGCCTGGCCGCCAGCCAGGGCGAGAAGACCGTGGCCGCGAGCACCACGGGCCAGAGATTGCCGCCGCGAAATGTGTACGCATCGAGCAGGTCGACCGGAGATTTGCCTTGCACGAACAGGCCGAAACCGAACTCGAAGGCCAGCGTCAGCGCGAGCCAGAACAGGCCGACCCGCAACCATCGGAGCGCAGTCAGCTGGCCATACCAGGGCGCGGCGGCAAACGCCACCACGAAGATGCACAGCGACAGGATGACGCCGCTGGCCACCAGACCCGGGACACCACCCATGACGGGCATGAGCACCTTTTCCCTCAGCGTGCCGTTCAGGATGGCTAAGATCAGGATGACCAGCCAGAGTGCAGCGGCCTTTGGCCAGATGGACATTTTCATTCGCACCTTAACGGTTGAATTCACCGGCCTGCGCGGCATTTTGCGCAGGCCCGGTGGAATGATTGGTTGGGCCCAGGGCGAATCCACGGCACTGCAACACTACCCTTTGACCTTCTTTATCATGTGACCGATGACATGGCTGTGCTCGTGCTGAGGGCTGAACATAATAATTTCCGCGTCGGCGTCGACCTTTACGTTGTGCCCAGGTGGCCAGTAGAAGAGATCATTCGCTTTGACTGTCTCTTGTGCGCCGTCCGCGTCGGTTGTGGTAAGTTGGCCGCGCAGGACGAAGCCCCAGTGAGGGCACTGGCATAAATTGCCTTCCAGCCCCTGGAACAACGGAGTCGTGTCAACACCCGCCGAGAGAGTGAAATATTCGCCGCTGATTTTTCCGAATCCAGTTGCATCGCCGAAATCCGTTCGCTGACGAATCACTGCGCCCGGGATTTCCATCTTGACTTCGACATCGTCCTTTTTAATCCGCATGATCGATTCTCCTTTGGCTGAATGGATGTCTTTCAGCAAGTGTTCTGTCAATCACCGCATCCGTTTAAATGATTGACGCCCAACGTGGAGGTAACCGGCCTTGCGCGGCTTTTCGCACGAGGTCCGTGTTGACCGCAGGGTTAGGTGTAGTTTTTACTGGCCTTTGGCGAACCCAACTTGTCGTTGAACCGAGGTAACCGACCAAATTTCCGTGCATAAGCCGCAAAGCAAAGATACTCGAACCTTGCCACCTCCCCCATGGTGCATAGGTCTCGTGGTTTATTCGACATAACATCGCAAGGGAATGGCGCTACGGCAACATAGAGCTTAGGCACAAGCCGTGAATAGCTCGGATAGGCGTGAAGGACGCGATCAGCGCCACCATGCTCAAGATGGCCTGAGATGGTGCGATCAAACTGCTTGAGCCGATACTTCAACCCACCCTTTGAGTTTGTCATACCGAAGTAGATCAAGTCGTCGCACAGCGAGAACCGGCCAGTCGGGGAGCTATCAAAGCGCGCGACGGCATAGACACCCGGGCAAGCAATCTGTGGATGATCGTTCCTTTCGCGCCAAGGCATCCATACGGAAAAGTAGGAGGCAAGGGGCTTCGGCATATGGCACCTAACGTTCGCCATAACCGGCGTGCAAAAGCAAAGCATAGCGGCGCTTTTGTGCGTCCGAGTTCATGACCTTGTTAGCGTCGCTGTTCATCTACATACTTTTTTACGGCATCCGGATTCTGTTTAGTAAAAGTCCACCCCTTCAGATACTCAACGAGCGCGTCAGTAGCCGCTAAGAAGCCATGCGCCAGCTCAATCCACAGCTCAATGGGGATGTCATCATCCTTGGCGCCAACCGTGAGACCCACATTCCTTTCGCCTTCCTTCGCTTGGAACGCCGTAAATATGTGCCTTTCGGAAAGATGAATGAACCCAGAAGTTGCATCATAAACTCTCGGCATCCATTCATATTTCTTTCCAAGTGAATCGACTAGATATCGATCAGTCATCAGATGGCCGTTACGATCTTTCATTTTCCTAATAGGCGTACCTTTAAAGACCGCGTAGGCGAAATCATGTGGGTTTTCGACTATAAATGCCGCAAAAAATCGCAAACAACTATCTAGTTGCAAACGCAGAAGCGAAGCAGCGCATGTATAGTTTTTATCTCTCATCAATGACGCAAAGCCTGAACAAAGCGACATCGACCGTTTGACCGCAGCAGACGCCAGCATATCGAGCGGGAACATCTTGCCACCGTCGGCCTTGAGCATTTCCATCAGCAGTGAAAGATGAAGATCAGTGAGACCTTCTATGTGGGAAATACTGCGTTCGAGTTCTTCGTTCATCTGTTGCGCTAACGCCCAAGATCAGGGGCGGCCCCGCGAAGCGGGGATGTCCCCTGGATCTTGATGTTAGAGCGTGCCGTCATAACAGCCCGACTCGCAGGACCGTTACATTTGCCTCCTTCGCTGCGAGTCTCAGTTGCTCGTCGTACGATGGTGTAAGCACAATGCCGCGTACGGCTTTTCCCGCCGGTGCCGCCATGTTCTCCCTAATGTAGCCCATGTACCGGAGGATCTGCCCTACGACGGCATCTGACGTGTACGTTGCCTTGAGTTCGAGCACGACGTAGTTGTCCTCCTTGTCGAGGCAAATCAGATCTGTTCTTCCGATGCCGAGGCCAAGATTACATTGCTGCTGAATCGACTCGTCGGCGAGACGAAGTCCGAGTTGACCAAGGTTCTGTTTGACCGCTTCTTCAAGGCCGGCTTCAAGCACGAAGAACGTGCCATCGTGGGACCCGTAGCCCAAGCGTTCATAGAATCGTTTCGCAAGCCGGATGACCTCAAAGTCGGTGTCTGTGGCTCGTGCAATCCGGAGGCGGTGGTTCTGATTGGAAAGCTCTTCCTTTACCAACGCATAAGGGAGCGTGACCGCCCAGCGATCTACGTCGGAGATAGGAAACCAGCCCGCCTCCTTTTCGTGCTTCGCAAGAGACTCGCTATCGGGTTGCCACTGACCTGCGATGACGCAGGTTCCCCATAGACCGGTACCGTACTCGCGAAGGACGATCCTATCTCCCGGCGTCACGTTACCCCTATTGGGCTCATTGACTTTCAGGTAGTACTGCAGCCGAGAGAGGATGGTTGACGTATCCCAGTCGTCAGTACCGTAGTAGCCCGCTGCGTTGTTGGAGAAGACCCAAGTCGCCATTACGAACTCCCTTGCCTGCGCACTCTAACAGTGAGTAGATATAAAAGTTATACGTTATAACGTAGCAGTTTTATACCTATCACTCACCGCGTTCCCCGAATCTTTCTGATTCTCCAGAAGAATCCGTTTTCTCATCCGCGCAAACGGATAATTTAACGGATACCGCCTGACTCCCTACTCACCCATTCAGGCTAACTCCTTCGGGAGCCAGCGCCTGGAAGGTCCATTCGATCTCGATGCCCGCCTCGCCCGCCCCGGCCTGGAAGCCCTCGCAGAGGAACAGGTCGCCGACGGCGGCGAGCTCGTCGCCGAGGTACAGCAGCGGTACGCGTTCGCGCAGCCAGGGCGGGACGGCGGATTCCTGCAGCAGTTTGCGCAGTTCGTGGGTGTGGCCGCGGCCGGCGGGGCGGCAGTGTTCACCGCCGCGGCGGAAGCGCACGGTGACGGGGCGGTCCTTGAGCAGCACGCGGCGGATGCCGCTGCCGGCGCTGTGGCGGGCGACCAGGCGGCCGCCACAGGTGGGGAGTTCGAGCGGCGCGGCGAGGTCCCAGGGCACGATCTGCTCCGCGTCGTGCGGCGGCAGCGGCCACATGGCGTAGAGCAGGCGGCGGTAGCGCCGCACCTCGGCCCCGGGCCAGGCGAGCAGCGGCGCGCTGTCCTGCGCCGCCTTCAGGATGTCCTCGTGCAGGCGCTCGAGGTGCGCGGTGCTTGGCAGGGGCAGTTCGAGCGTGCGCAGCCAGTAGCGCACGACGTTGTTCAGGCGCTCGGGGCTCAGCTGCATCAGGGCGTCGATGGACAGCGTGGCGGTCCTGGGGCCCGCGACCATGGCGAGATCCTCGGCACCGATCTCGTCGAGCAGGCGCGTGGTCTCGGCGCTGTGGGCGGCGCTGCGCGACAATGTGCGCGCGAAGGCGGGCCATTGCCCGCGCAGGCGCGGCATGATCTCATGGCGCACGAAGTTACGGCGCAGGCCGGTGTCGAAGTTGCTCGGGTCCTCGATCCAGCGCAGGCCCTGCGCCTCGGCGTAGGCCTTCAGCTCGGCGCGCGTCAGTCCGAGCAGCGGGCGCGCGTGCCAGCCGGCGGCAAACGGCGCGCACGGCGGCATCGCGGCCAGGCCCGCGACGCCGCTGCCGCGCAGCAGCTGCAGCAACACGGTCTCGGCCTGGTCGTCCTGGTGATGGGCGGTGAGCAGGCAGTCGCCCTCCTCCATCACGGCACGGATGCCGTCGTAGCGCGCGCGGCGCGCGGCCGCCTCAGGGCTCTCACCCGGTCCCGGCCGCGCCGCCACGGCGAGGTCGAACAACGGGATCCCGAGGTCGTCACAGATGGCGCGGCACTGGCGCGCCCAGTCCGCGGCGGCGGGCTGCAGGCCGTGATTGACATGCACGGCGCACAGCCCGGCCGCGTAGCGCGGACGCAGCGCGGCCATCAGGTGCAGCAGGACGCTGGAATCGAGGCCGCCGCTGAAGGCGACGAGATAACGGCGGATGCCGGGCAGACGCTCCAGCGCCGGGAAGACCCGATCGGGGACCGCGACGCCGGCGCCTTCAGCCCTTGAAGACACCGTAACTCATGATGCGCTGGTAGCGCGTCTTGAGCAGGTCGTCGATGCGCTTGCTGTCGAGCCGCGCGAGCGATTCGACCAGGGCCAGCCGGACATTGGCGATGGTGGTATCGACATCGCGATGCGCGCCGCCGAGCGGCTCCGGGATCACCTGGTCGATCAGGTTGAGCAGCTTGAGGCGCTTGGAGGTGATGCCCATCGCATCGGCGGCCTCGGAGGCGCGGCTGGCGCTCTTCCACAGGATGGAGGCGCAGCCCTCGGGCGAGATCACCGAGTAGGTGCTGTATTCGAGCATCATGACATGGTCGCCGACGCCGATGGCGAGCGCGCCGCCGGACCCGCCTTCCCCGATCACGGTGCAGATGACCGGCGTGCGCAGGGTGGACAGCACGAGCAGGTTGCGCGCGATGGCCTCGCTCTGGCCGCGTTCCTCGGCGCCGACGCCGGGATAGGCGCCGGGCGTGTCGATGAAGGTCAGGATCGGCAGCTTGAAGCGCTCGGCCAGTTCCATCAGGCGCTGCGCCTTGCGGTAGCCTTCCGGGCGCGGCATGCCGAAGTTGCGGCGCACCTTCTCAGCGGTGTCGCGCCCCTTCTGGTGGCCGATGATCATGACCGGGCGTTCGTCGAGGCGGGCGATGCCGCCGACGATGGCGGGATCGTCCGCATAGCGGCGGTCGCCGTGCAGTTCCTCGAATTCGGTGAAGATGCGCTCGATGTAGTCCAGCGTGTACGGCCGCTGCGGATGGCGCGCGAGCTGCGCGATCTGCCAGGCGGTGAGCTGGGCGAAGATCGTCTCGGTCAGCGAGCGGGCCTTCTCCTCGAGCCGGCCGATCTCCTCGCTGATGTTGACCGCCTTGTCGGTGCCGACGTAGCGGAGTTCCTCGATCTTCGCCTCGAGCTCGGCGATGGGTTGTTCGAAATCCAGAAAGCTGAGTTTCATGCAGGATCGGCGCTATCGGTTAGGCTGAGGGAATCCGCTGCAAAACGTCTCCGGCACCGACGACACTCCGGCATGCCGGATATTTCCGGCCCGGATTCCCGTTTTCGCGGGTATGACGTATCCAGAAGTTCCTCCCGGTTTCAAATGCCGCGCTTTCGGCAACGGGTTGCACGCCATTGTGTCATAAAGATTTTCCCGCGCAAGTGGGGCCGAGGGAATTCCATCCTGCCGGGCCCGACCCACTTGACAGGGCGGTATACTCCGGAGGCTTCAATAAATCACCCTCACCCCGTCCGGGCCGGCCACCTCGCTCAGGCGGTGCAGCAGTTCGTCGGTGGGGTTGACGCTCCACTCGCGGCCCAGGGCCATGCGCGCCCGCGCGCCGTCGCCCTCGAAGTTGATCCACACCGGGCAGCGGCCCTCGCGGAACGGCTCGAGGATGCGCGCCAGCATCGTGCTGAAGCCGTTGGCGGCGGCGCGCTTCGACTGCACGTCGATCTCCACGCCCTTGGCATACACGCCGCGCGCGCGGTCGATATCATAAATTTTTTCCGCGCTCATGCGGTAACCGCCCGAATACTCGTCCACGCTGACGCTGCCCTCCACCACCAGCAGGCGATCCTTGGACAGCAGGTCGCGGTATTTCTGGTAGGCCTCCGAGAACACCGCGATCTCGATGCGCCCGCTGCGATCGTCCAGCGTCATGAAGGCGATGCGTTCGCCGCGCCGGCTGTTCATGGTGCGGATGGCGACGACCAGCCCGGCCACCACCACGGTCTGATCCGCCGTCGGTTTGAGCTGCGCGATCGCGGCCGAGACGAAGCGCGCGAGCTCGCCGCGGTAACGCTCGATCGGATGGCCGGTGAGGTAGAGCCCGAGGGTCTCCTTCTCGCCCAGCAGGCGCTGTTCCTCGTCCCACTCCGGCACCGCGCGCGCCAGCGCGCGCGCGACGTCGTCGGCCGGACCGGCGGCGGCCGCGCCTCCGCCGCCGAACAGGTCGTTCTGGCCCAGTTCGCTGTCGCGCGACTGGCGCTCCGCCATCTGCAGCGCCTCGGTCAGCAGCGTCATCGAACGCGCGCGATTGGCGTCGAGCACGTCGAGCGCGCCGGAGCGGATCAGCGCCTCCAGCACGCGCCGGTTGGCCTTGCGCAGGTCGATGCGCCGGCACAGGTCGAACAGGTCGCGGAACGGACCGTTGTCCGCGCGCTCGGCGGTGACGCCGCTGAGCGCCGCCTCGCCCACACCCTTGATGGCGCCGAGGCCGTAGAGGATGGTGGCGTCGTCCTGCACCGTGAACGAGAAGTCGCAGCGGTTGACGTCCGGCGGCTGCACCTGCAGGCCCATCGAGCGGCATTCGTCGATCAGCATCACCACCTTGTCGGTATTGTCCATGTCCGCCGACAGCACGGCGGCCATGAAGTCGGCCGGGTAATGCGCCTTCAGCCAGGCGGTCTGATACGCGATCAGCGCGTAGGCGGCCGAGTGCGACTTGTTGAAGCCGTAGCCGGCGAACTTCTCCATCAGGTCGAAGATGTAGGCGGCGGTCTTCTCGTCGACGCCGCGCTGGACGGCGCCGGCGACGAAGCCCGCGCGCTGCTTCGCCATCTCCTCCGGCTTTTTCTTGCCCATCGCGCGCCGCAGCAGGTCGGCCTGTCCGAGCGTGTAGCCGGCCAGCACCTGCGCGATCTGCATCACCTGCTCCTGGTACAGGATGACGCCGTAGGTGGACTTCAGGATCGGCTCCAGGTCCGGATGCGGATAGTTCGCGCGCTGGCGCTTGTGCTTGACGTTGATGAAGTCGTCCACCATGCCGGACTGCAGCGGGCCGGGGCGGAACAGCGCGACCAGCGCGATGACGTCGTCGAAGCAGTCGGGCTGCAGGCGCTTGATCAGGTCCTTCATGCCGCGCGACTCGAGCTGGAACACGGCGGTGGTGGCGCAGCGCTTCAGCAGCTCGTAGGTCGGCGCGTCGTCCATCGGCAGGTTGGTGACGTCGATGGCGGTGCCGGTGCGCCCGAGCACGCCTTTCACCGCGCGGTCGATGATGGTCAGTGTGCGCAGGCCGAGGAAGTCGAACTTGACCAGGCCGACCGCCTCCACGTCGTCCTTGTCGAACTGCGTCACCGTGGCGACCGAACCCTGTTCGCAGTAGAGCGGCGTGAAGTCGGTCAGCGCGGACGGCGCGATGACCACGCCGCCGGCGTGCTTGCCGGCGTTGCGCACCAGGCCCTCCAGCGCGCGCGCGAGGTCGATCAGCGTGCGCACCTCCTCCTCGTCCTCGTAGCGCTGGCGCAACTGTTCCTCGTCCTCCAGCGCCTTGTCCAGCGTCATGCCGAGCTCGAACGGGATCAGCTTGGCGATCTTGTCGACGAAGCCGTAGGGATGGCCGAGCACGCGCCCGACGTCGCGCACCACGGCCTTCGCCGCCATGGTGCCGTAGGTGATGATCTGCGACACCTTCTCGCGGCCGTAGCGCTGCGCCACGTAGTCGATCACGCGGTCGCGTCCGTCCATGCAGAAGTCGATGTCGAAGTCCGGCAGCGAGACGCGCTCTGGATTCAGGAATCGCTCAAAGAGTAGCTCGTATCTTATTGGATCCAGATCAGTAATATCCAGAGAATAGGCGACCAGCGAGCCCGCGCCCGAACCGCGCCCCGGTCCCACCGGGATGTCGTTCGCCTTGGCCCAGCGGATGAAGTCGGCGACGATCAGGAAATAGCCCGGAAAGCCCATCTTGATGATGACGCCGAGTTCCAGCTCCAGCCGCGCCTCGTAGAGCGCGCGCCGCTCGGCCTCCGCATCCGCCGTGGCGCAGGCGGGCAGGCCCTGCATGCGGCGCATCAGGCCGGCGCGCGCCTCAACGGCGAAGAATTCGTCGGCGTTCATGCCCGCCGGTGTCGGGAAATCCGGCAGCACGTTCTTGCCGAGCGTGAGCTCGAGGTTGCAGCGGCGGGCGATCTCGACCGTGTTCGCGAGCGCCTCCGGGATGTCGGCGAACAGCTCCGCCATCTCCTCCGGCGTGCGCAAATACTGCTGCGCGCTGTGCTGGCGCGGGCGGCGCGGATCCTCCAGCGTGCGCCCGCTGTGGATGCACACGCGCGCCTCGTGCGCCTCGAAGTCCTGCGGCGTCAGGAAACGCACGTCGTTGGTGGCGACCACCGGGATCGCGTGCTCGAGCGCCAGCTCGACCGCGGCCTGGATGTACTGCTCTTCGCGGGCACGGCCGGTGCGCTGCAGTTCGAGGTAGAAGCGCTGCGGAAACAGTCCGGACCAGAACCGCAGCCGACTGGCGGCGAGCGCGCGGTTGCCGGCGAGCAGGGCCTGCCCGATGTCGCCCTCGCCCGCGCCGGACAGCGCGATGAGACCCTCGGCGGCGTCACCCAGCCATTCGCGCCGTACCGTCGGCACGCCATGGTGCTGGCCCTCGATGTAGGCGCGCGACAGCAGGCGGGTCAGGCGCAGGTAGCCGGCGTGGTCCTGGCACAGCAGGAGCAGCCGCGCAGGCGCGTCCCGGGCGTCGTCCTGCACCCACAGGTCGACGCCCGCAATCGGCTTGACGCCGGCGGCGACCGCGGCGCGGTAGAACTTCACCAGCGCGAACATATTGCACTGGTCGGTCAGCGCCACCGCCGGCATGCCCGCGCCGGCCGTCGCCTGCACCAGCGGCTTGACGCGCACGATGCCGTCGATCAGGGAGTAATCGCTGTGGACGTGGAGATGGACGAAGCTGGCCGGCATGGCCGGTATTTTAACCAAGCATTCCGGCCCCGGCGAGGGCGGTTTCAGTTCGCTTCCGCCGCCTCGCGCACCGGACGGAAACTGAGCCGGTGGACGGGGCTCGCGCCCAGCCGGCGCAGCGCCTCGACGTGGTCGCGCGTGGGATAACCCTTGTGGCGGGCCAGGCCGTAGCCCGGATAGAGCGCGTCCAGGGCCTCCATCTCGCGGTCGCGCGCGACCTTGGCCAGGATGGACGCCGCCGCGATGGCGCCTACCTTCTGGTCTCCCTTGACGATGGCCTGCGCCGGGCACCCCAGGCGCGGGCAGCGGTCGCCGTCGATCAGGGCGCGGCGCGGGGCGGGGTCGAGCGCCGCCACGGCGCGCTGCATCGCGAGCAGGGTCGCCTGGAGGATGTTGATGCTGTCGATCTCCTCGACCTCCGCCCGTCCCAGCGCCCAGGCCAGGGCGCCGGCCTGGATCTCCCTCTCCAGGCGCTCGCGCTGGCGCGCGCTCAGCAGCTTGGAGTCGTTCAGACCGGCGAGCGGGCGGGCCGGGTCGAGGATCACCGCGGCCGCGATCACCGGTCCGGCGAGCGGGCCGCGCCCGGCCTCGTCGACACCGGCGACCAGGATGTCCGCCTCCCCCTCCAGGATCAATGCGAGTGCCGGCGGCTCCATCACCCCCCCCGTCCCGTCCGGCGGGCGGCAACCAGCTCCAGCACCGCCTCGGCGGCGCGCTCGTTCGCGTCGCGGCGCAGCTGGCGGTGCAGCGCCGTGAAGCGTTCCTGCAACTGGCGGACGCGGGCGGGCGCGGCGAGCAGATCGAGCAGCGCCGCGCCCAGCGCGGGCGGCGTGGCGGCGTCCTGCACGAACTCGGGCACCAGCCGCTCGCCGGCGAGCAGATTGGGCAGGGAATAACGATCGATGTACATCATGCGCCGGATCAGCCAGTAGCTGAGCGGCGCCAGGCGGTAGGCCACGACCATCGGGCGCTTGAGCAGCATGGCCTCCAGGCTGGCGGTGCCGCTGGCGAGCAGCACGGCATCGGCGGCCGCCATCACCTCGCGCGAGCGGCCGTCATACAGGCGGCAGTCCAGGCCCGGGTGGCGCGCGAGCGCCGCCTCGAAGCGCGCGCGCGTCGCGGCGCTGGCGAACGGCGCGGCGAAGCGCAGCCCGGGCCGGTGCGCGACGCACCAGTGCGCGGCCTGCACGAACAGCTCGGCGAGCCGGCTCACCTCCGAGTCGCGGCTGCCCGGCAGCAGCGCGACCAGTTCGCCCTCCTCCGGCAGTCCGAGGGCGGCGCGGGCCGCGCGCGGGTCGGACTGCTCCGGGATCGCATCGGCGAGATGATGGCCGACGTAGCGCACGGCGACGTCGTGCTCGCGGTAGAACGCTTCCTCGAACGGAAACAGCGTCAGCATCAAATCGACGGCGCGCGCGATGGTGCGCAAACGTCCGCGCCGCCAGGCCCAGACGGTCGGGCTGACGTAGTGCACGGTAGGGATCCCCGCCGCGCGCAGCCGTGTCTCCAGGCCGAGATTGAAATCGGGGGCGTCGATGCCGACGAAGACGTCCGGGGGATCGGCGCGGAAATGAGCGGCGATGCGGGCGCGGGCCGTGCGCAGCTCGCGATAGCGGCCGAGCACCTCGACCAGGCCCATCACGGAGAGCCGCTCCATCGGATAGAGCACCTTGCAGCCCCGCTCCGCCATGCGCGGCCCGGCGATGCCCTCGAACTCGGCCGCGGGAACGCGCCTCCGGATGGCGTCGATCAGGCCCGCGCCGATCAGGTCACCCGACACCTCGCCGGCCACGAGGCCGATGCGCAGCTTCGCGTTCATGAGCGTCTGATGTCGGGCTTCATTTCATCCTGCCCGACCCGCATCGATGTAGCCGGGATGGAGGCGCAACGCGCCGGGAATCCCGGGAACAGGCGGCATGTCGTTCCCGGATTCCGCTGCGCTTCATCCGGGCTACATGGGTAAGCGATGCGCGGCGTGATTGGGACCGGCTTCTGAATTTGTGGTGATGTCCCTGACTCGTAGCCCGGATGGAGGCGCACAGCGCCGGAATCCGGGGAATCCGCGGCTACCGGATTCCGCTGCGCCACCTCCGGACCACGGGCGGGCATCCCGACGGTATCTCCGCTCAGCGGATCACGCCGCGCGTCGAGGCCTCGATGAAGGCGACCAGCGCGCCGGCCTCCGGAGTGGTCCGGGCCAGCGCGCGGATCTCGCCGACCGCCTGCTCGAGCGTGAGCTTGGACTTGTACAGCAGCTTGTAGGCGCGCCGCAGCTCGGCGATGGTCTCGGCGCTGAAACCGCGGCGTTTGAGGCCTTCCACGTTGAGGCCGTACGGCTTGGCCATGTGACCGGACACCAGCACATAGGGCGGCACGTCCTTGGAGATGACGCTGCCCATGGCGGTGAAGCAATGCGCGCCGATGGCGCAGAACTGGTGCACCAGCGTATAGCCGCCGAGGATCGCGTGGTCCTCCACCGTGACGTGGCCGGCGAGCGCGGCATTGTTGGAGAAGATGGTATCGCTGCCGACGACGCAGTCGTGGGCGATGTGGCAGCCGATCATGATCCAGTTGCGGTCGCCGATGCGGGTGACGCCGCCGCCCTGTACCGTGCCGCGGTGCACGGTGACGTACTCACGGAACAGGTTGCCGTCGCCGATCTCGAGCCGGGTGGGTTCGCCGGCGTATTTCTTGTCCTGCGGATCCTCGCCGATGGAGGCGAACGGGTAGATGCGGTTGTCGCGGCCGATGCGCGTCGGCCCCTTCACCACGGCGTGCGGGCCGATGGTCGTGCCGGCGCCGATCTCGACGCCGGGTCCGATGATGGAAAACGGACCGACACTGACATCGTCCGCGAGCCGCGCGGCGGGATCGACGATGGCGCGCGGATCGATCAAGCGGTGACTTCCTTGGAGGCGCACATGATGTCGGCGCTGGCGGCCAGCTCGCCGTCCACGCGCGCCTCGGCGCTGAAGAACCAGATGTTGCGCATGTTGCGCACGTACTTCACCTCGATCCTGACCTGGTCGCCCGGCTCGACCGGCCGCTTGAAGCGCGCCTTGTCGATGCCAACCAGCAGGTAGAGCGAACCGTCCTCCGGCTGCGAATTGGTGGTGCGGAAGGCCAGCACGCCGGTCGCCTGCGCCATCGCCTCCAGCAGCAGCACGCCGGGCATGACCGGTTGCACCGGGAAATGTCCGGTGAAGAACGGCTCGTTGAAGGTCACGTTCTTGATCGCGATCAGGTAGTCGCCGACCGCGTAATCGATGACGCGGTCGATCAGCAGGAACGGGTAGCGGTGGGGCAGGTGCTTCAGTATGCCGTGGATATCCATGCCCGCGGCCTCGTTCCCGGTGTTGTCTTTATTGTTCATCTGGTGCCCGCTGTTGTTCGTCTTCGTCCGTCTTGGCCATGACGAGCCGTTCCAGCTCGCCCAGGCGTTTCGCCATCTCGTCCAGTTGCTTCATGCGCACGTGGTTCTTGCGCCAGGCCGCGGTCGTCTCCAGCGGCGCACCGGAGGAGTAACTCCCGCTCGCGCTGATCGAGTGGGTCACCAGAGAACACGCGGTGATCTGCACGTCGTCGGCGATGTCGAGATGGCCCAGGATCCCCACCCCGCCGCCGATGGCGCAGCGCCGGCCGATACGCGCGCTGCCGGCGATGCCGGTGCAGCCGGCAATGGCGGTATGGGCGCCGATGTGCACATTGTGGGCGACCTGGATCTGATTATCCAGCTTCACGCCGTCCTCGATCACCGTGTCCCCCAGCGCCCCGCGGTCGATGGTCGTATTGGCGCCGATCTCGACATCGTCGCCGATGACCACACAGCCGAGCTGGGGGATCTTGATCCAGCCCTCGCGGTCGCGCGCGAAGCCGAAGCCGTCCGCGCCGATCACCACTCCGGGATGAAGCAGCGCCCGCTCGCCGATGCGGCTGCCCTGGCACACCGTGACGTTGGCGACCAGGGTGCTGCCGGCGCCGATTTCGACCCCGTCCTCCACCACGCAGCCCGGCCCGATGCGCACGTCGCGCCCCAGGCGCACCTGCGCGCCGATCACCGCGTTGGCGCCGATGCTGACGCCGTCCTTGAGTACGCTGGAGGCCTCGACGCTGGCGCTGCGGTGCACCCCCGGCACCGGCCGCCGGGGCGGATAGAGCAGCTGCGCCACCCGGGCATAGACCGCATAGGGATTGTCCGTGACCAAGGCGTTGACGCGGCAATCGCCGGCGTACCGGGGCGCCAGGATCACGGCCGAGGCGCGGGTGCCGGCCAGCAGCCCGCGATAATGCGGATTCGCCAGGAACGTGATCTCGCCGGGACCGGCCTGCTCGAGCGTGGCGACCGCGTGGATCATGCAGCCGCCGTCCCCATATACCTCGCCGCCGAATCGCTCCGCCAGATCTCCCAGGCTGAATTCCACCCGCGGCCTGCCCGTTGCGTTCCGGCTACTTGCCCTTGGATCCCGTCGCGGCGCCCTGGTAGCGCTTCTTCAGGCCGTCCAGCACCTGATCGGTGATGTCCAGCGCGGAATTGGCGTAGGCGATGCCGTCGAAGAAGATCAGGTCGAATTTCTGCGCGCTGCCGATCTCCTCGATGGTCTGCTTGATGAGTCCCTGCAGACTGCCGATGGCGTCGTTGCGGCGGATGTTGACGTCCTCGCGGAACTCATCCTGCATGCGGCGCAACTCACGCTTGCGCGACAGGATGTCGAGTGTCTGCTTCTTGCGCTCCTCCTCACTCATCACCGCGCCATCGCGCTGCAGCCCCTCTTCCAGGCGCTTGATCTTGTCCTGGGCGACGGCGATCTCTTCCTCGCGGGAGGCGAATTCATCCTTCAGGCGGTTGGTGGCGTCCTTGGCCTGCGGCGCCTCGTCAAGCAGGCGCGCGGCGTCCACATAGCCCAGCCTCATCTCGGCCGCGGCGGGCAGCACGCCGACTGTCAGCGTGAAAACCAGGGTGACCACAATCGATGCAATGTTCTTCAATGCGCTGCTCCAAATTATCAGATGTCAGAAGAAAAACGATCCGAGCGTGAACTGGAATCTTTCCGTATCGTCCTCCGGCTGGTCGTTCAGGGGCCAGGCCAGACTGAATGTCATCGGTGCGATCGGGGTGAACCAGAGTACGGACACTCCCACCGACTGACGCAGTTCGTCGGCGTTGAAATCGTTCACCTCCGCAAAGACATTACCAATATCAAAGAATGTGCTTATACGCAACGATTTGTTGTCCGCGGCGAACGGGACCGGGAAGATGAATTCCAGGTTGCCCACGGTCTTGAAGGCGCCGCCGCGGGCATCGCCGTCCTCCTGCGGTCCGAGCGAATTGGAGGCGTAACCGCGCACGGATTCGGGACCGCCGGCATAGAAGTTTTCGAAGAACGGCAGACCGGTGGTGTCCGCGTAGCCGTCGCCGTAGCCGACGTCGCCCTTCAGCAACAGGGTGTAATCCCCGTACAGCGGCAGGTACTGGAGTCCGCGGTAACGCAGCTTGTAGTACTCCAGGCCGCTGCCCGGCACGGCGATCTCGGTGCTGATGCTGTGCAGCCTGCCGCGGCTGGCCAGGATGGCGCGGTTGCGGGTGTCATGGGTAAAGCCGCCGGTCAGCTTGTAGATGTCAAACTGGTCGGAATTCTCGCTGATGAAATCCAGGATCGACTGCGGCGTGTTGTCGGTGGTGTCGAGTGTGGTGTTTTCGTAGCCGAGCGACAGGTTGGCGGTATTGAATTCGCTCAGCGGGAAGCCGTAGTCGACGCTGACGCCGCGGACGTCCGACGTGTAATCCACCACGACCGAGGTCTGGCCGGCGTCGGTCTGCCGGCTGAACACGCTGAAACCGCGGCTGATGCCGTCCAGCGTGTAATAGGGATTGGTATAGGAAAAGCTGTAGGTGCGATTGATGGAACTGTTGTTCACCGTGGCGCTGACGCGCTTGCCGCTGCCCAGTACGTTGTTCTGGCTGATGCTCGCGTTGACCAGGAATCCCTGCGACCCCGAGTAACCGATGCCCGCGGTCAGCGAACCCGAGGGCCGTTCCTTGACCGCGAAGTTGACGTCGACCTGGTCGGCGACGCCGGGCACGGCCGGTGTTTCCACCGTGGCTTCCTCGAAGTATCCGAGCCGGTCCAGGCGCGTGCGCGACAGGTTCACCTTGTCGGTGGAGATCCAGCCGCCCTCCATCTGGCGTACCTCGCGCCGGATGACGTCGTCCTGGGTCTTGAGGTTGCCGGCGACGTTAACCCGGCGCACATAGATGCGCCGGCCGGGATCGACGAAGAACACCAGCTCGACCTCGCGCTTGTCCTTGTCCACCTTCGGCGACGGATTGACGTTGGAGAACGCATAGCCTTCCTTGCCCAGCCGCTCGCTGATGGCGGCGGCGCTCTGGGTGGCCGCCTTGCGCGAGAACACGTCCCCCGCGCCGATGACGATGAGCTTGCGCAGTTCCTCCTCGGGGACGATCAGCTCGCCCGCGAGCGAGACACCGGAGACGGTGTACTTGTCGCCCTCGGTGACGTTGATCGTGATGTAGACGTCGCTCTTGTCCGGGCTGACGGAGACCTCGGTGGAGTCGATGGAGAAATTGATGTAGCCGTTGTCCAGGTAATGCGAACGCAGTGATTCCAGGTCGCCGGACAGCTTGCGGCTGGAATACTGGTCACTGTCGGAAAAGAACGAGAACATCGTTTGCGGGCTGAGCTCGAAGGAAGCCAGCAGCTCCGCGTCGCTGAACGCATGATTGCCGACGATGTTGATACGGCGCAGGCGCGCCACGCCGCCTTCGTCGATGTTGATGACGATATCGACCCGGTTGTCGGTGAGTTCGGTGACGGTGCTCTGCACCTTGACGCTGTACTTGCCCTGGCTGAAGTACTGCCGCTCGAGCTCGAGCTTCATCTTCTCCAGCGAGGAACGGTCGAAGATGCTGCCGTCGGACAGCCCGATCGATTTCAGCGCGTCCTTGAGCTGGTCGGTGGTGATGTCCTTGTTGCCCTCGATCTTCACCGTGCCGATGGCCGGCCGCTCCTCCACCCGCACGACCAGCACATCGCCGTCCCTTTCGAGACGGATATCGCTGAAGAACCCGGTCTTGAACAGGGCGCGGATGGTGCCGGCGGTACGCGACTCGTCGAAGGTCTCGCCCACGTTCACCGGCAGGTAATTCAGCACGGTACCGAGCGAGATGCGCTGCAAACCCTCCACCCGGATGTCCTTGACGACGAAGGCGTCGAACGCCCACGCGCTCCACGACGCCAGCAGGACGAACAGCAGGACGAACAGTCTGTAATGCACGCGGGAAATCATCCGATGATTGCGGGAAGGTCGCCTTAACCGAAGAGCTGAACGATATCGTTGTAGAACGCCAGGATCATGACACCGATCAGCAGCGCGATGCCGACGCGCTGGCCGAAGGCCTGGACCTGCTCCGACAGGGGGCTGCCTTTCACCAGCTCGACGAGATAGTACAGGAGATGGCCGCCGTCCAGCACCGGGATGGGCAGGAGATTGAGCAACCCGAGACTGATGCTGATGAGGGCCAGGAAACCGATGAACTGGACCACGCCGGCATCGGCGGAGGCGCCGGCGTACTGGGCGATGCGGATCGGCCCGCCGAGATTGGAGGCGGATACCTCTCCGCCCACCATGCTGACCAGCATCTTCGCCGTCAGCCAGGTCATGTCCCAGGTGCGCTGGGCCGCGACCAGCAACGCGGTCGGCGCGGCGTAGCGTTCCTTGGCGCGCAGCTCGTCGGCCTGGCCGGGCGCGATCTTCACCGCGGCGCCGATGCGCCCGATGTCGCCCTGCTCCGTCGTCACGCGCTGCGGGCGCAGGCCGATGTCGATCATTTCACCGTCGCGCTCGACCCTGGCCTGGAGCTCCTGTTCCGGGTGCGCACGCACGTATTCGACCCACTCCTCCCACTGCGCGATGGGCCGGCCGTCCACCGCGACGATGCGGTCGCCGACACGCATCCCGGCCTGTTCCGCCGCACCGCCCGGTTCCAGCGTGCCGATCACCGCTTCCAGGCTGGGCCGGTACATCCCGAGCCCGATCACCTGCAGCAGATTGGAGCGGTCGACGCCGGCGGGCAGGCGGTCGAAATCCAGCTCGCGCCGGCGTTCCACCTGATCGGCGTCCACCACCGTCACGGCGATGTGGCTGCCGTCCAGGCTGCGGTTGAGCATCTCGAGGAATACCATGTTCCAGGTCGCGGTGTCGCGCCCGTCGACGCGGGTGATCAGGTCGCCCGGCTGGAAACCCGCCTCCGCCGCCAGTGAATCCTTGTTCACCTCGCCGACCAGAGGCTTGATCCCGTCGACGCCGAGCACGAAGATCACCCAGTAGGCCAGGATGGCGAACAGGAAGTTGAAGATCGGACCGGCCGCGACGATGGCGAAGCGGCTGCCCAGCGGCTTGCGGTTGAAGGCGCGCGGCAGCTCCGCTTCCGGCACCGGGGCCTCGCGCTCGTCGAGCATCTGCACGTAACCGCCCAGCGGCAGCGCCGCGATGACGTACTCGGTCTCGTCGTTGCGACGGCGCCAGCTCCACAGCGGCATGCCGAAGCCGACCGAGAAACGCAGCACCTTGACGCCGAGCCGGCGCGCGACGATGAAATGTCCGAACTCGTGCACGGTCACCAGCACGCCGATGGCGATGATGAAGAAGAAGACGGAAGACAGCACGCCGTTCACGGCATCACCTCCAGGGCGGAATCCTGTATCCATTCCTCGGCGCAGCCACGCGCCTCGCGGTCGGCCTCGAGGACCGTATCCAGCGTCGCCGCCTCCCGCAGCGGCACGGCGGCCAGCGCGGCCTCGACCACGGCCGGAATCCCGGTGAAGCGCAGCCGGCGCTCCAGGAAGGCGCGGACCGCGACCTCGTTGGCGGCGTTCATCACGGCGGGCGCGGTGCCGCCCGCGCGCGCCGCCTCGAAGGCGATGCGCAGGCAGGGGAAGCGCTCCAGGTCGGGCGCCTCGAAATCGAGCCGGGCCACCTCGAACAGGTTGAGGCGCTCGGCGCCGGATTCCATGCGTTCCGGCCAGGCGAGCGCGTGCGCGATCGGGATGCGCATGTCGGGGCTCGCGAGTTGGGCCAGCATGGAGCCGTCGAGGTATTCGACCAGCGAATGGATCACGCTCTGCGGGTGCACCACGACCTCGATCATGGCGGGGTCCGCGTCGAACAGCCACTTCGCTTCAATGACTTCCAGCCCCTTGTTCATCATGGTCGCGGAATCGACCGAAATCTTGCGCCCCATCACCCAGTTCGGATGCGCGCAGGCCTGTTCCGGCTTCACGTCGTGCAGCAGGCGCGGCTGCTGGCGGAACGGACCGCCCGAGGAGGTCAGCAGGATGCGCCGCACGCCCACCCGGGACAGGCCGCGGGCGTAATCCCCCGGCATGCACTGGAATACTGCGTTGTGCTCGCTGTCGATCGGGAGCAGCACGGCGCCGTGCGCGCGCACCTCTTCCATGAACAGCGCGCCCGCCATGACCAGGGCCTCCTTGTTCGCCAGCAGCACGCGCTTGCCGGCGCGCACGGCGGTGAGCGTGGGCAGGAGGCCGGCCGCGCCGACGATCGCCGCCATCACGCAATCCGCCGCGGGCAGGCCGGCGGCGAGGCAGAGGCCCTCGGTGCCCGAGGCCACCCGCGTGGCGCATGCTGCTTCGACCAGTTTGCGCTCCAGACGTTCCGCCGCGCCGGGATCCGCCATCACGGCGAGATCGGGACGGTGGCGCAGGCATTGCTCGAACAGGCGCTCGACATCGGTGCTGGCGGTCAACGCGACCACCCGGTAACGGTCCGGCCGGCGCGCCAGTACGTCGAGGGTGTTGACCCCGATGGAGCCCGTGGCGCCGAGGATGGTCACGCCGATCACGCCACCACCCCCTGCCAGATCAGCCCCAGCGCAAACACCGGCGCGGCCGCGGTGACGCTGTCGATGCGGTCAAGCATGCCGCCGTGGCCCGGCAACAGGCGTCCGCTGTCCTTCACCCCCGCCAGCCGTTTGATCATGCTCTCGAACAGATCACCGATGATGGAAAACAATACCGTGACGAATCCCAGCAACGTGAGCGTCACCAGGGTGCGCCAGTCGAGGCCGAACCACAGACCGCTGCCGAGCGCCACGAGCGTCGCCACGGCGAGCCCGCCGTATACCCCTTCCCAGCTCTTGCCCGGGCTGACCTCCGGTGCCAGCTTGGTGCGCCCCCACAGGCGCCCCGCGACGTAGGCGCCGCTGTCCGCCCCCCACACCAGGAGCATCAGCAGCAGCACAAGCTGCCCGCCCGCGAAGGCATTCCCGTGGAGGACGATCAGGCCGAGCCAGGCCGGGACCAGTACGACGACACCGAGCATACCGAAAAGCCAGCGGGGAGGAAAACCTCGCGTCGGATCCTTATGGAGGGAACGCGAAAAACCGTGAGGATCATGGTTATAGCGCCGGATCCACATCATGGCGACGCACCACCACACCAGGGCGCCCGCCAGCACGAACTGGCGCAGCACGGGAACCGCGACGAGCCAGGCCGCGCCGCCAAGGGCGGCGCCCACGAGGGCGACATACGCGATGCGTTCGCCGCGCGCACCCAGTCCGATCAGGCCCGCCCATTCCCAGGCCCCGATCAGCACCATCAGCGCGATACACAGGGCGAAGTACTGTGTCGGCAGCGCCAGCACGCACCAGACGAAGAGAGGGAGCAGTACCGCGATTGTAAGCAGGCGCTGCTTAAGCACCCTTGGCCTGCTCTACCTGGTCACCGGTGCGCCCGAAGCGGCGCTGGCGCGCGGCGAACGATGCCAGCGCGTCATCGAAGGCCCGCGCGTCGAAGTCGGGCCACAGGATCGCGGTGAAATACAGTTCCGTGTAGGCGAGATGCCACAGCAGGAAATTGCTGATGCGCTGCTCGCCTCCGGTGCGGATGAAAAGGTCCGGCTCGGGCAGCCCGCGCAGGCACAGGTGCGCCTCGATCGTGTCGGCGTCGATGTCCTCGACCCGGAGTTCACCCGCCGCGACCCGCCGCGCCAGCTGCTGCGCGGCCTGGGTGACGTCCCAGCGGCCGCCGTAGTTGAGCGCGATGACCAGCGTGAGACCCGGGTTGCCGGCGGTCAGGCGCTCGGACGACTCCATCATTTCGATGAGCTTGGAATTGAATGCGGCACGTTCGCCGACGAACAGCAGCCGAATGCCGTTCCGGTGCAGCTTTTCCACCTCGCGCTGCAGCGATGTCAGCAGCAGGTCCATCAGCAGGGTGACTTCGGTCTCGGGCCGGCGCCAGTTCTCGCTGCTGAAGGCGAACAGCGTCAGTACCTTGACTCCCCTGGCGGCGCAGGCCTCGACGATGGTGCGCACCGCCTCCACCCCGGCGCGATGGCCGGCGATACGCGGCAGGTGGCGCTGCCTGGCCCAGCGGCCGTTGCCGTCCATGATGATGGCGACGTGCGCGGGTAATGCGCCGGAATCATCCGTCGCCCGGGGCGGAAGGGAATTCGTGCTCTTGGAAAAAAACGCCATGGAGATGCAAACCGGGCTGTTGATCGGGTTTCCCGTAGCTTTCAGCGGCGGGCGTGGGGGCGCTAAACCTCCATCAGCTCGGCTTCCTTTTCCTGCAGCAGCTTCTCCACCTCGCCGACGTACTTGTCGGTCAAGGCCTGGATCTCCTCCTGTCCGCGACGCTCCTCGTCTTCGGTGATTTCCTTCTCCTTGAGCAGATCCTTGAGGTCGTTGTTCGCGTCGCGGCGCACGTTGCGGATGGCCACCCGCGCGCCTTCCGCCTCGCCCTTCACGACCTTGACGAAATCGCGGCGCCGTTCCTCGGTCAGCGGTGGCAGGACCACGCGGATCACACTGCCTGCGGTGGACGGATTGAGTCCCAGGTTGGAAGCCGTGATCGCCTTCTCCACCACCGGCACCATGGCCTTCTCCCACGGCGTGATGGTGAGCATGCGCGCGTCGGCGGCGGCGACCGTGGCCACCTGGTTCAGCGGCATCTCGTTGCCGTAATACGACACCCGGATGTGGTCCAGGAGACTGGTATGCGCGCGTCCGGTGCGAACCTTGGAAAATTCCTGCTTGAGCGATTCGATGGACTTGCGCATGCGGGATTCCGCGTCTTTCCTGATATCGGTGATCATCCTTCGCTCCTTATTCGACGACCGTTCCTTCGTTCCCTTCCATGACCACGCGACGCAGCGCGCCGGGCTTGTTGATGTTGAAGACGCGCAGCGGCATGCGGTTGTCGCGGCACAGCACGATGGCGGTCGCGTCCATCACGTCCAGCTTGCGGTGCAGCACGTCGTCGTAGGTCAGGCGGGGGTAGAACTCGGCGTTGGCATGCTTGTGGGGATCGGCCGAGTAGACGCCGTCGACCTTGGTCGCCTTGAGCACCGCGTTGGCGCCGATCTCGATGCCGCGCAGGCTGGCGGCGGAATCGGTGGTGAAGAACGGATTACCGGTACCGGCGGCGAACACCACCACGCGCCCCTTCTCCAGGTGGCGAATGGCGCGGCGGCGGATGTAGTCCTCGCAGATCTGGTGGATCTGGATCGCCGACATCACGCGGGCGAACATGCCGTGCTTTTCCAGCGCGTCCTGGATCGCCAGCGCGTTGATGACGGTCGCCAGCATGCCCATGTGATCGCCGGTGACGCGATCCAGCCCGCCCTGGGCAAGCTGGATGCCGCGAAAGATGTTGCCGCCGCCGATCACCAGGGCGACCTGGATGCCGTGATCGATCAGATCCTTCACCTCCACGGCGATGCGGTTGATCACGGCGGTGTTGATGCCGTAGTCATCCTCGCCCATCAGGGCCTCGCCGCTCAGCTTGAGCAGGATGCGGCCGTAGAGAGGTTGCCCGGAATCCGGTCGCGAGGGCATCCGTCAGCCCCCGCGAACCTGCGCCATCACTTCAGCGGCGAAATCGGTCGTGGCCTTCTCGATGCCCTCGCCGACCTCGAAGCGCTGGAAGCGCACCACGCGCGCCTTCGCCTTCTCAAGCAGCTTGCCGACCGTGGTCTCGGGATCCTTCACGAACGGCTGTCCGACCAGGGTCACCTCGGCGAGGAACTTCTTGATGCGGCCCTGCACCATCTTCTCGATGATCTCCGCCGGTTTGCCGCTCTCGGCCGCCTGCGCGCTGAAGATTTCCTTTTCCTTCGCGATCACGTCCGCCGAAACCTCCTGCTCGGACACGGCGACCGGACGGCTGGCGGCGATGTGCATGGCGATGTCCTTGGCCAGCGCAGCGTCACCGCCCTCCAGCTCGACCAGTACGCCGATGCGGATGCCGTGCATATAACCGCCGACGATGCCGCCCTTCGCCTGGTACTGCACCAGACGGCGCAGGTTGATGTTCTCGCCGATCTTGGCGATCAGTTCCTTGCGCGCGGTGTCGACCGTGGCCTCGCCGCCCGCCGCATACGGCAGGGCGAGCAGCTGATCGACGTCCTGCGCCCGGGCGGCCACGGCGCGCTGCAGCGACTGTTCCGCGAAGGCGTTGAAATCATCGCCCTTGGCCACGAAATCCGTTTCGCTGTTGATCTCGAGCATCGCGCCCAGCTTGCCGTCCGCGGCGACGTGCATGACGATGCGGCCATCGGCAGCGATGCGGCCGGACTTCTTGCCGGCCTTGACCAGACCCTGCTTGCGCATCAGGTCGATGGCGGCTTCCACGTCGCCCCGGGTTTCGACCAGGGCCTTCTTGCATTCCATCAGTCCGGAGCCGGTGCGCTCGCGCAACTCCTTGACCTGTGCTGCTGTGATTTCCATCTTGCAACCTCGTATGTCTGTTGATCGTGCGGCGAACCGCTCACGCTCAGGCGATCGACTGTTCCTCGCCCTCGACGGCGTCGGTCTTCTTCTTGCGCGCACGGGACTTGGGAGCCGTCACGGACTCTTCCCCGCCCTCACCGTCCCCATCGCGGGCCGCGCCCTTGCGCTTGACCGCGACCTTCTTGGCGGCCTTCTTGGCGGGAGCCTTGGTCTGGGACGGCGCGCCGCTCTCATCCACCTCGACGAATTCATCGGACTCACCCTGCGTATGCAGGGCGGCGGCACGACCTTCCATGATCGCGGCGGATGCCGAACCGAGGTACAGCTTGATGGCGCGAATGGCGTCATCGTTGCCGGGGATCGGATAATCGACACCGATCGGATTGCCGTTGGTATCGACCACCGCCACCACCGGGATGCCGAGCTTCGCGGCCTCGCTGACGGCGATCTTCTCGTGTCCGACATCGATCACGAACAGCGCGTCGGGAAGACCGGCCATATCCTTGATGCCGCCCAGGTTGCGCTCGAGCTTCTCCAGTTCGCGCCGGCGCGTGAGGCCTTCCTTCTTGCTGATGCGCTCATGCCCGCCGCCTTCCTCGAACAGCGCCTCGAGATCCTTCAGGCGCTTGATCGACTGCTTGACCGTCTTGAAGTTGGTGAGCATGCCGCCCATCCAGCGCTGGTTGACGAACGGCATGCCGCAGCGCGCGGCCTCTTCCTGAATCACGTCGCGCGCGGCGCGCTTGGTGCCGACGAACAGGATCTTGCCGCGGTTGGACGCCAGGCGGCCGAGGAAATTCATCGCGTCGTTGAACAGCGGGAGCGTGTGCTCCAGGTTGATGATGTGGATCTTGCTGCGTTCCCCGTAGATGTACGGGGCCATCTTGGGATTCCAGTAACGACTCTGATGTCCGAAATGCACGCCAGCTTCCAGCATCTGGCGCATGGTGACGTTTGCCATGTAACTACACTCCTATTAATGGGTTGATCCTCCACATACCCCACATATCCACCCGCTGTGCGGGCACCCAGATACATGTACGCGGCATGTGTGTGAATTTCAGCCTGACAATCTGAGTCCTTCATCCCCGCTCGGGCGGGGCTGAAAGCCACGTATTATACGTACTGAAATGTACTTTATATAGAGTATGTTGCGCGCGCTTTATACCACATCCGGGAGAACAGCACAAATCCGGCGTGCGGGCCGGCCCACGGCATGAACGGGCGCTGTATATTTGTCGCGATCCACGGTACCATCCCCAGCTATGAAAGAATCTTCAGGTATAACAGTCATGTATCACGGAATCCCCGGCGGGCGTCCGCGCAATCCCCACTCCGACGGTCAGGCATACCCCGCCCGGAGCGTCCGGCCGGCGGGGACGCGGCCATGAGTGTGCACATCAAGACCGGGGAAGAGATCGAGAAGATGCGCACCGCCGGCCGTCTCGCGGCCGAGGTGCTGCGCATGATCCGCCCCCATGTCGTGCCCGGCGTCACCACGGGCAGGCTCGACGAGATCTGCCACGACTACATCACGCAGGCGCAGGACGCCATCCCGGCGCCGCTGAACTACCACGGCTTCCCCAGGTCAATCTGCACCTCGGTCAATCACCAGGTCTGCCACGGCATCCCCGGCGACAAGGTGCTCAAGAACGGCGACATCGTCAACCTCGACATTACCGTGCTGAAGGACGGCTATCACGGCGACACCAGCAAGATGTTCTTCGTCGGCGAGCCGTCGATCATCGCGCGCCGCGTCACCCAGATCAGCTACGAATGCCTCTGCATCGGCATCGAGATGGTCCGACCGGGCGTGCGGCTGGGCGACATCGGTTTCGCGATCCAGCATCACGCCGAGTCGAACAACATGTCGGTGGTGCGCGAATACTGCGGCCACGGCATCGGGCGCAACTTCCACGAGGAGCCCCAGGTGCTGCACTACGGCACGCCCGGCACCGGACTCGAGATCGAACCCGGCATGATCTTCACCATCGAGCCGATGGTGAACGCCGGCAAGCGCCATGTGAAGCTGATGCCCGACCAGTGGACGGTGATCACCAAGGACCGCAGCCTGTCGGCCCAGTGGGAACACACCATCCTGGTCACCGCCGACGGCCATGAAGTGCTGACCCGCCTGCCGGACGATCCGCTTTGAGGCGCCGCCGTCGCGTCCTTCTCCCCGCCTGATCCCGTATTGCCACCATGACCCTTACCGATATGCAGCTGTTCTTCACCGGGTCCTTCGACCGCGCGCTGTCGAGCACCTCGACGCCGGTGCAGTTGTTCCGGCATACCTTGCAGTCGGTCGACGAGGCACTGGCGGAACGCTTCGCGAAGGGGGTCGCGGTCACGGAGCTGGTGCGCCAGCGGGTCTGGTTCGTGGACGAACTGCTGGTGCGGGCCTGGCATCGCTTCATTCCGCCGCGGGAGGGCGGCATCGCCCTGGTGGCGGTCGGCGGCTATGGTCGCCACGAGCTGCACCCCAGTTCCGACATCGACCTGCTCATGCTGCTGGAGCCGGAATCGCAGGCCGCGCGCCAGGAAAGCCTGGAAAAATTCCTCGCCTTCCTGTGGGACATCGGCCTCGAGGTCGGCCACAGCGTGCGTACCGTGGCGCAATGCGTCGAGGAAGCGGGGCAGGACATCAGCGTCGCCACCAACCTGATGGAGGCGCGCCTGCTCGCCGGCGACGACGGGCTGTTCCGGAACATGTGCCGGCTGACCGGGCCGGAGCATATGTGGCCGGCGCGCGCCTTCTTCGAGGCCAAATGGCATGAGCAGCTGGCGCGCCACCGCAAGTACCACGGCACCGCCTACAACCTCGAACCCAATGTGAAGGAGGGCCCGGGCGGGCTGCGCGACATCCAGACCATCGCCTGGGTGGCGAAGCGGCACTTCAAGACCGACACGCTGGAAGGGCTGATCGCCCGTGACTTCCTCACCCGCCGCGAATACGACGAGCTCATCCGGGGCCAGGAATTCCTCTGGAAGGTGCGCTACGCCCTGCACCTGCTCACCGGACGCAACGAGAATCGCCTGCTGTTCGACTACCAGCGCACTCTGGCCGCGCAGTTCGGCTACCAGGACGACCACCGCCTCGCGGTCGAGAACTTCATGAAGGACTACTACCGCACCATCACCGGGCTGAGCCGGCTCAACGAGATGCTGCTGCAGTTGTTCCAGGAAGTCATCCTGCACGCCGGCGCGCCGATGGAGATCGTCGGCATCAACAAGCGATTCCAGTCCTGCAACGGTTTCATCGAGGTCAGCGATGCCGGCGTGTTCAAGCGCTATCCCTTCGCGCTGCTGGAGATCTTCCTGCTGCTGGAACAGAATCGTGAACTCAAGGGCGTGCGTGCGGCGACCATCCGCCTGCTGCGCGATCACCGGTACCTGATCGACGACCGCTTCCGCAACGATCTGCGTTGCCGCAGCCTGTTCATGGAGATCCTGCGCCAGCCGAGTGGCGTCACCCACGAACTGCGCCGGATGAACCGATACGGCATCCTGGCGGCCTATTTTCCGGCGTTCGGCGCGATCGTCGGCCAGATGCAGTATGACCTGTTCCACGTCTACACAGTGGATGATCACACCCTGCACGTGCTGCGCAACCTGCGCCGCTTCACGGTGGCGGCCTACGAGCAGGAGTTCCCGCTCTGCAGCCGTATCATGAAGCGCATCCCGAAGCCGGAACTGCTCTACCTAGGCGCGCTGTTCCACGACATCGCCAAGGGACGCGGCGGCGACCACTCCGAGCTGGGCGCCAGCGATGCCTTCGGCTTCTGCCGCCACCACGGCCTCAGCGATTACGACGCCCACCTCGTTGCGTGGCTGGTGCGCAACCACCTGATCATGTCGAGCACGGCCCAGCACAAGGACATCAGCGACCCGGACGTGCTGGCCGAGTTCGCGCGCAAGGTGGGCGACACGACCCACCTCGAATATCTCTATCTGCTCACGGTGGCGGATATCCGCGGCACGAATCCCACGCTGTGGAACGGCTGGAAGGATGCGCTGCTGATCGACCTGTACAGTTCGACCCGGGACATCCTGGAGCGCGGACCGAACTCCCCGGTGAACAAGGATGAACTGATCGCGGAGACCCGTACCGCCGCCCTCGCACTGCTCGGGGACGCCGACACGGAACGCGTCAAGACCGTGTGGAGCGAGATCGGCGAGGAATATTTCCTGCGCCATTCACCCGACGAGATCGCGTGGCAGATGCGTCTGATCCTGGGCAGCCGGCCGGAGGATCTGCCGCTGATCCGCGTCCGCGAGGAAACCGGCCGCGGCGGCACCGAGATCTTCCTCTATGCCCGCGACCAGAACCACCTGTTCGCCATGACCACCAGCGCGCTCGACCAGCTCGGGCTCAATATCCTCAATGCCCGCATCATCACCACGAGCAACGGCTTCACGCTCGATACCTACATCGTGCTCGACGAGAACGGCAACACGATCCGCGACCCGCACGGCCTCCACGAAATCGCCGATGCGATCCGCGGCCGCATCGCGCGCGGGGACATCCGCGCGGCACGCACCTCGCGCCGCGCCGCGCGCCAGTTGCGCCACTTTTCCATACCCACGCAGGTGACGTTCAGCGCCGACCCACATCACCGCTACACGATCGCGGAGCTCACCACCGTCGACCGGCCCGGCCTGCTCGCGCGCGTGGGGCAGGCCTTCGTGGAATGCGGGGTCCGCTTGTTGAATGCGAAGATCGCAACCTTCGGCGAACGCGTCGAGGACGTGTTCTTCATCACCGGCAGGGACAACGGTCCGCTCGACGACGCGGCGCAGCTCGACGCCCTGCGCGCCTCCCTCGTCCGCCATCTCGATGAACACTGAGTCCGGCGCGTCCGGTTTGTCCGCGTTCGTCGTTCGCCACGCGGTGCCGCTCTCGCTGGCGCTGCTGGCGATCGCCGTGGCGGTCGGCGGCACGGAGCTGCGCGCGTGGCTGCGTTACGACCGGACGGCGATACTCGCCGGCCAGGTCTGGCGGTTGTTGTCCGCGCACATCGCGCACCTGGGATGGGGACACCTGGCCATGAACCTGGCCGGTCTGGCCCTCATCTGGATGCTGTTCGGACGGTTCTACACCACGCGGCAGTGGTGCGCCGTCACGGTGTTCTGCATGCTCGGGATCAGTCTCGGCCTGCTGGCCTTGCAGCCCGGCGTGCACTGGTATGTCGGCCTGTCCGGGGTGCTGCACGGCCTGTTCGTGGCCGGCGCCGTGGCAAGCCTCGCGGCGGGATATCGGGCGGAGCTGGCCCTGCTCGGGTTGCTCATCGCCAAACTGACGTGGGAACAACTGCACGGCGCGCTGCCCGGCTCCGCAAACCTCGCCGGCGGCAGCGTGCTGGTGGATTCACATCTCTACGGGGCGATCACCGGCCTCGTCGCGGCCGGGCTGCTCCTGCTCCGCGCCCGACGCCAACAAAGACCGGCATCCTGACCCTCCCGCCACCCTTCGATCCGGGCGGCGGGGACAAGCCGACAGACGCTTACTGGCCTTCGGCCGGCGCGGATCCCTCGGGCGCCGCATCCTGACTCATCATGTCGTCGGAATCGCCCGCGTGTCCGGTGTCGTCCGCGCGGTTCATCATGGCATCGGAACTGTTCTCCATGCTGTCCCCGGATTCATCGTCCATATCGTGGTCGCTGCCGCAACCCGCCAATCCGAGCCCCAGGGCCAACAGTATCGCCGATACACCCGCCGTGATTTTCATGTCTGTCTCCTTGTCATGGACATATTTACAGGCCGCACTCATCGCCGCGTCGCGGAACGTTTCCGCTCACCGACCGGCGTGATTGTAGGAATCCCGCCCCTCGATGTCCATCCGGGCTCAGGCCACCCTCAGGAAATTAATATTAATTATTTAATTTTCAAATAGTTATATTATATCCATCTCCCATCGATCTGCACGATACCCGGACCCCGTACTCCCGGCCCGGCACACACGGCCCGTAACAATGCGAACTGATTCAACAATATCGGAGCAACGCCGATAGCCTGTACCGAGGGGAGAAGACCGAACGATTATTCCTATGGCGGCAGCAGGCACACATCAGGTTTCACGCGCGGACGACGGCGCCGAGAAGCGTCATTTTCAGCGTCATCGGACGCAGATCGACGCCGTCTGCGCGACGCTGCGCGGCGCGCCGCAGCACCACTGCGTGATCCGCGACCTTTGCCCGGGCGGCATGCTGCTCCAGTACCGGCAGGATACCTCCAGACATCTCCTGCCCCAGGTCGGCGAACAGGTGGATATCCGCTGCGCCGTACCCGGTGACGCACACCAGAATATCCTGCGCTTCCGCGCCCGCGTCGTCCGCACCGATGGTGAAAGCGCCGGCGTCATGCTGATCAATCCGGACCTCAACACCCTGCAGCTGCTGATCGATTTCGCCATCAGCCGACAGCAGGCGCGGGAACCGACGGGGAATTCCACCGATACGACGACAGCCGGCGCGCCGGATGCCGCCACCCGCCGCCAACTGCTGGATGGCTGCCGCGCGATGGCGCGCGAGATCATTCATCCGCTGATGGAGAGCTTCATCTCACAGGCCGGCGGCCAGCTGTTCGATTCCGCGGACCATGCGCGGAACGGCATCGAACAGAACTCGTATTTCGATGCGCTCGGAATCCTGAACGCGTCCCACGACATCCTGCAGGAAAGTTTCGGCACCGCCTGCCTGGAACGGTTCGACGGCATTCCCGGAGCCGCGGCCGCGAACCCCGACGCCGACAAGACGCAAACCAAGCTCTCCCTGGTCGAGGAAGATGTGCTCGACGACTGGCTCGCGGTCTCGGACATCGCCAATTTCGTCGAATCGCGCCAACAGAGTGAGATCGGTGCGCTCGAACAGCGTCTGAGCCTCCTGTATGGCGTCGTCATCGAGCGGGAAAACAATCCGTTCGGCCCCTATGCCTTCGCACTGGCGTTCCAGCGCGCCCTCAAGACGCTGGAACTTAACCGCTTCGCCAGCCAGACCTGCTATGGCTCGTTCAAGGGTCCTCTGCTCGAACAGTTGGGCGATCTGCTCGCGCGGATGAATGCCTTCCTCGTCGAGAACGGTGTGCTGCCTGAGATCAGGATCGGGGTCGGAATCGCCAGGAAGCGCGTGGAACCTGCCGCCGGACGTCGGGGCCGCGCCGACAAGCCGGCGGCGCCCGCGCAGGAATCACCGCGCATGAAGGGACCGCGCGGTGAAGCCGGACGCGCGAATGAGGACGACCGGGACCTGTACGGCATCGTGCGCGACATATTCTCACTGCGCCGCCAGTACGGTCACCACGACGGCGTAATGGACAGCTTCGACCTGGAAATGAACAGTGTCGCCAACGATACGGCGCCGACCGCCGCCGCTTCGGGCAACAAGGTCTATTCCGCCGAGGAGGTCCTCTCCGCCCTCTCGCAGCTGCAGGCGCGGCGCGGTGAAACGCCGGCGGCGGGCGCGCCCGTCCCGGCGTACCACTCGAAAATCCTTTCGCTGATCAATGAACGCGGCGCCTTCGGCGACGGCGACAAGCGCATCGGCGGCCGTGAAAGTGGAATCATGTACGTGGCGGGGAATGTCTTCGAATCGATGTTCAAGGACATGCTGCTGGAGAATGGCGTGCGCGCCTGGTTACAGCGACTCGAGATCCCGCTGCTGAAACAGGCAATCCACGACGATTCCATATTCGTGGACAAATCCCACGTCGCACGCCAGGTGGTGAACAAGATCTCCCAGCTCGAACTCTATGGAGACGGACAGACCGGCGGCAACGCCATCCAGAATCAGGTGAACGGGCTTCTGAACCGGATCGCCGAGGAGATCGACGTCGACCCCGACGTCTTTTCCAAGGTGCTCAAGAAACTCAACATGCTGGTGCAGATCCAGGATTCGGCCTATTCGGACAACGTAAACGACGTGATCCGGGCCTGCGAAAACGAGCAGATCCGGCCTGATTCGCAAGAAACGGAGACCCGGGACGAGCCCACCGGCCCGGAGGACGGGAAGCTTCTGGAGTGGCGCAAGCGTGTGCTCCGGCTGAAGGTCGGCAGTTGGGTCCTGTTCGCCGCGGAAGGATCCGACCCGCAGCGCCTCCGCCTCGCCTGGGTATCGCGAAATCGCGACCGCTACGTGTTCGTCAATCTGCGCGGACTGCTGGAGAAGACCCTGGAGGTCGGCCAGTTGGCGCGCCAGCTCCATGAAGGCGCTGCAGTCATACTCGACAGCGCCGACGAGCCGGCGATGGACCGGGCCCAGTACTCCATGCTGCAGAACCTGCACCACCAGTTGCTGTTCGAGACCACCCACGATCAGCTGACCGGGCTGTACAACCGGCGTGAGTTCGAGCGACTGCTGCAGGAACAGATCGAGAATGCCCGGCTGGGCACCGCGGTGCACGCCCTGCTCTACATCGACATCGACCAGTTCAGCGTGATCAACACGACCTGCGGCTACGACGCGGGCGACAAGCTCCTGCTCGAGATCGGCGAACTGCTGAAAGGCGGAATGACGGGCGTGGAAGCGACCGCCGGCCGCATCGGCGCCGATGAATTCTGCCTCCTGCTCGAGAACTGTTCCACCTCGGAGGCGAGCCGCATCGCCGAGGAACAGATCGATCGCATCCGGAACTACCGCTTCCAGTGGTCGGACAAGAAATTCTCGATCTCATTCGGCATCGGGCTTGCCCAGATCGACGGCACCTGCTCGAGCGCGACACAGATACTCCAGGCGACGGAGTCCTCCTGCCGCGCCGCGAAACAGCAGGGGGTGAACCGGATCCAGATCCACCGACCCGACGACACCCTGCTGCACAACGAGCAGCGTTCGATGAAATGGGTGGCGCGCATCGACAAGGCGCTGGAAGAAGACGACCTGGACCTGCGTTTTCAGAGCATCGTCCCGATCTCGGAAGATGGTGACCAGCCGCCGCATCATGTCGAGGTCCTGCTCGGCGTCACCGATGAGGATGGCAATCCCATCTCCCCGCAGGAACTCATCCTGGCGGCGGAGCATTACCATCGCATGCCCGCGATCGATCGCTGGGTCATCCGTACCGCATTCGACTGGATGGCGCAGAACCGGGACAAGCTCGACGCGCTGGGCGGGCTCGCCATCAATCTGTCGGGACGCTCGCTCAGTGACGAGTCCTTCAAGGATTTCATCCTGACCGAAATGCAGCGCAGCGGCGCGCCGATGGATCGGGTCTGCTTCGAGGTCACTGAAACGGCCGGGATCGACAACCTGAGCGACGCGGCGGAATTCATCCTGGAGATGAAGAAGAGCGGCTGCACATTCGCGCTCGACGATTTCGGCAGCGGACTCTCCTCTTACTCTTACCTGAAACGCCTCCCGGTCGATTTCCTGAAGATCGACGGCGCCTTCGTCAAGGAGATGGACCGCAATCCGAGCGATTACGCCGTCGTGAAATCGATCAGCGAAATCGGCCACTTCATGGGCAAAAAGATCATCGCCGAATACGTCGAGAACGAGACCATCCTGAACCTGCTGCGCGAGATCGGCGTGGATTACGCGCAGGGCTATGTCATCGACAAACCGCGCCGCCTGCTGGATTTCACCGGCCAGACGGGCGCCCCCTAATGGGCGTGGCCGTGGGCCAGTTCCTCTTCCGTGGCTGAACGCACTTCCTCAACCGTGACGCTGAAAAACAGGGTCTGACCGGCAAGCGGGTGATTGGCGTCGATCAGCACGTCCTGGTCGTTGCTCTCCTTGACCGTCACGCGCATGACCTGCCCGGTCGGACTCTGGGTCTGAAACTGCATGCCGGGCTCCACCCGCTCTACCCCGGCGAAGGCCTCACGCGGCACCTTGCGGATCAGATCCGGATCGACTGCGCCGTAGCCGTGCTCGGGCGCCACCGTGACCTCGAGCTTGTCGCCCACGCTGCCGCCGGTCAGGGCGCTTTCCAGACCCGGGATGATATTGCCGGCTCCGTGGAGGTATACCAGGGGATCCTGACCCGCCGAGGAATCCAGTTCCTCACCCTCCTCGTTGGTCAGTGTGTAATGGATGGACACTACGCAATTATCTTGTATCTGCATCGATCTCTCCAGGAATCGTAGTAAAACAGGCCTCCCGCGGACGGATCCGGGACGCCTACCGCGTATAGCGTGGGTACAACCTTCGCATGATCCGCCGGGAACTGCAACCGCGGACGGCGCAACCGGCCGCGAGCGCGGCCTCAGGCCCCGAACATCCGGGCGCGGAACAGGAAAAACACCGCTCCCAGCAGGCAAAGCCCGGCCCACAGATAATCGAGCGTCAGCTTTTCCTTCATATAGAACAGGGCGAATGGCACGAACACCGTCAACGTAATGATCTCCTGCAGGATCTTCAACTGCCCGACCGACATCACCTGATGGCCGATCCGATTGGCCGGCACCTGCAGCAGATACTCGAACAGGGCGATGCCCCAACTGACCAGCGCGGCGACCAGCCAGGGCTGATGCGGCAGGTTCTTCAGGTGCCCGTACCAGGCAAAGGTCATGAACACATTGCTGCAGCACAGCAACAGGGTCGCCATCCAGAACGCATTCATCGTATCATCTGCCTGTCGGAGTGGTGATCGGATTGGTGGTACGGGGCCAGGATCGCGTCACCAAGATACCTCAACGCATCGTCCCGGGATACAGATTCAGGGCTGCGTTGCCCCGCGCGGCACCAGCTTGATCTCGAACAGCCGCGGCCAGCGCTTCCCGGTCACGAACAGGCGATCGTTCGCCGCGTCATAGGCAATCCCGTTCAGCACGCTGCCGGGGGCGACCTTGTCCACCGGCGCGAGCAGGCCGGACAGGTCGACCCAGCCGGTCACCGCGCCAGTCGCGGCCGCGATGCGCACGATCCTGTCGGTCGGCCAGACATTGGCGAAGATCTCCCCATTCACGAATTCCAGTTCGTTCAGCCCGGCGACCTCCCGGCCGCCGTCGCGCACCGGGAGCACCCCCTGCTCCTGGAAGGTCCAGGGGTTGAGAAAACGCAGGACGGAGGATCCGTCACTCATGATCAGGCGGACGCCGTCGTGCGTCAGTCCCCAGCCCTCACCGGCGTAGGTAAAGGTCTGGCGCTGACGCAGGCTGGCGCGGTCATAGACGAAACCGATGTTCGACCGCAGCGTAAGCAGGATCAGGTTTGGACCCCAGGCCGCCAGTCCCTCACCGAAGTACTTCCCGTCCAGTTCCAGGCGCTGCAGGATGCGGCCGGTCCGGAGATCGACCCGGAGGACCGAAGAGGCGCCGTTGAGCCCGGTACTCTCGTACAGCTCCCCGTTCAGGTACACCAGGCCTTGCGTGAACGCATCCCGGTCATGCGGGTAGACGCGCACGATGCGGTAGTCGTACTGGGGCGCGGGGCCCGCCCCGGCGGAGGCGTTCGCCCGTTCGCCGCCGTTCATGCCGGCAAACAGGATGACGCACAGCGCAAGTGTCAGCGTCATGGCACGGCGCGACGTCGGGCGGCGCCACACCGGCGTCCGCGGGATCATCGAATGAAACCGCCCGCGCGGTTGATCCTGTTCGAATGCATCGATCCCCCTCTCCCCACTTTCCAGGACTCCACCCGAAAGTATTATGGTGGATCTGGACCGATGGGGCTATGTTAGGCGTCAGGAGGGGTACTGCCAGGGACGGCCACTCTCGAGGTGTCCCGCCCGGTCGTATTTCCCCACTGCTCTTCCGCATCCACGCCCCACGCAGATGAGCTGGCTTCCCTCACACCGCGTCAATTCCGCGCCGATAGCTGCGCCCTATCATGTGCTTAGAATAAATCGACTTCAATCATTTCTGAGAATGATTATTATCTATCTCATGAACCAATGCGTGGAGCGAACCATGACCAAGACATTCACATTCGCCGTCCTGCATTTCTCGATCGCCTTCACGGTGGCGTATGTCCTGACCGGCGACATCGTGATCGGGGGGGCCGTGGCGCTGGTCGAGCCGGCGGTGAACACGGTGGGATTTTACTTCCATGAACGCATCTGGCGCAGGATAGAGACGCGGCGGACGCGCCGCCCGCTGGACCAGGTGCTGTGCTGACTCAAACATGACGCGGCGGCGCCAACCCGATCGCCGCCGCGTCGCTGCGGAAAATGGCGTCAGCGATTCTTCCCGCCGCCCGAACCCATGCCGCCTGAACCCATGCCATCGGGATGCATGCCCGGGCCCATACCGTGCCCCGCACCGGACCCGTCCCAGTCTCTCGGCTCGTCCGGCAGGGAGACGCCACGCTCCTTCGCACGCGATTTCATTTGTTCGTGATGCTCCGCGCGGATGCGGTCGCGCTCTTCCGCCGTCGTGGCGGCGCGCAGCCGTTCGCGGTACTCGTCACGTTCCGCGGGAGTCATCAGCTGGCTGCCGTAGATGCGTTCCTGATCCATGTCCCGGTTTTCCATCCGGTCCCTGTCCTGCGCGCGATCCTGATCCTCGGCAAGGATCGGCGCGGCCACGCACAGCAGGGCCGCGGATAAAGCGGATACCCGCAATACTCTGGTTATCATACGTCCCTCCTTTGATTTTCAGATTAGCAAGTACTGATCCACCGCCTCGTGCCCGGGTCAGGACGGTTCAACGAGTACCCGACCCGGCGAGACTCCCCGGCCAGAATAGGCCGACGCGCTTAAAATACGCTTATGCCCGCGGATCATCACCCCTGCTCGCCGGACAGTTCGTACATGCGGTAGTGACCGCCGCCGTCGCGACCGAGCGCGTCGGCGAGATACGGCAGCGCCCTCTCCATCTCGCCGGCCAGCGTCCAAGGCGGGTTGATCACGATCATGCCGCTCGCGGTCATGCCCCGCGCCCGGGCATCGGGTTCGACGCCAAGCTCGAACAGGCGGATACGCGGGATCCCGCTTTGTCCGAGTGCCTGCTCCAGGGCATCGATCCTGCGCCGTTCGATCACCGGGTACCAGAGGGCGAAGACGCCGGTCTCGAACCGGCGGCAGGCGCCCGCCAGGGTCTCGACCGCCTGGCGATAATCCGTCTTGATCTCGTAGGACGGATCGATCAGGACCAGTCCGCGCCGCTCGTGTGGAGGCATGAGGGCGATACATTCGTGGAAGCCGTCGCCACGCACCACCTTGATCCTCCGGTCCTGGCGGGAGAAGGATTTCAGCCGTTCCAGCTCAGCCGGATGCAGTTCACACAATACGAGCCGGTCACCGGCGCGCAACCGGCGGCGCGCGAAATACGGTGACCCCGGGTAGGCCTGCAGCCGGTCGGTGACATTGAACTGCCGCACCGCGGCGAGATATTCCGCGATCTCGGGGGGCAGATCGTTGCGTTCCCAGAGCCGGCCGATACCGCCCTCGAACTCCGCGTTCTTGCGGGCGTATTCTCCGGTCAGGGAATAGCCGCCGGCGCCGGCGTGCGTGTCCAGGCACAGGAACGGCTTGTCCTTCTTCGCCAGATGGACGAGGATCCGGTCCAGGACCAGATGCTTCAGCACGTCGGCGAAGTTTCCTGCGTGAAAGGCATGGCGATAGCTCAGCATGACGGCGCATGATAGCAGGAAGGCGGCGCGCCCCACCAACCGCCCTGCGACAAAATGCCGCAGTCCGGGCGGCGCGCGGGGCGCTGTGCTATAGTCAGCCCGCCTGACCACGATACGCGCCCGCCATGCACGCGTCCCTGCCCGCATTTTCCGCCTCCTCCACGCGTCTGAACCTGCAACGCCTGGTATTGCTGCGCGCCGTTCTCAACGCAGGGGAACTCGCCGCGCTGATCGTCGCCACGATGGTGCTGGCCATCGGCCTCCCGGTGCCCGCCATGAGCGCCGTCGTGCTGGCGCACGTACTGCTCAATCTGTACACGGCATGGCGCCTGCGTCGCCCGTCGCCGGTGCGCGAACGCGAGCTGTACGTCCAGCTGGTTATGGACATCGCCGCCTTCGGCGTCCTGCTCTACCTCAGCGGCGGCGCCACCAATCCGTTTTCGTTCCTGTTGCTGATCCCGCTCACCGTGTCGGCGGCAGCGCTCCCGCAACGCTACAGCTACGCCGCCGCCACGCTCGTGATCGGCGTCTACAGCCTGCTGATGCTGTTCTACCGCCCCTTGCCGCAACCCAGCGCACACGGATTCCACATGCATGTCGTCGGCATGTGGCTGGGATTCGTCCTGAGCGCGCTGCTGATCGCCTATTTCGTGACCCGGATGGGAATCGCCCTGCGTGAACACCAGCAGCGGCTCGCGCACGCGCGCGAACAGGCGCTGCGCGACGAACGCCTGCTGGCGCTGGGCACACTGGCGGCGGGTGCCGCCCATGAACTGGGAACGCCCCTCGCCACCATGGCGGTGGTGACCGATGAGATGGCGCGGGACTGCGCGGACGATGCCCGCCTGGGCCGGCGACTGGCCATCGTGCGCGGCCAGATCGACCGCTGCAAGCAGGTCTTGTCGAGCCTGACCGAACAGGCCGGAGAGGCGCGCGCGGAATCCGGCCGCCGGCAGCAGTTGCGCGCATGCCTCGACACCTTGATCGGGGAATGGCGGCAACGCCGCCCGGAAGTCCAGTGCGCCATCGACTGGGAAAACGGCTCGGCGGCGGGTCCGTGGGTCGTCATGGACCGGACGCTGGGCCAGGCCCTGCACAATCTCCTCGACAACGCCGCCGACGCCTCACCCGCCGCGGTCGAGCTGGTGGCGGGCTGGGACGAGAAGACGCTGCGGATCAAGGTCTGCGATCGCGGCCCCGGCTTCCGCCCCGAGGATCTCGCGCGCGCCGGCCAGGCCTTCTTCACCACCAAGGATCGCGGTCAGGGACTCGGCCTGTACCTGGCGCTCGCGACGGTCAAGCGCTACGGCGGCAGCCTGGATCTGCACAACCGCGGCAGCGGCGGCGCCTGCGTGCACCTGAGCCTCCCGCTCGATCGCATCCGGGTGGATTCGCATGAATGACGCCGCGGTCCCGCGCCTGCTGCTGGTCGACGACGACGAGATCTTCTGCGAGGTCCTCGCCGAAGCCCTGGCGCGTCACGGTTATCGCGTCGACGTCAGCCACGATGCGGAAAGCGCGCTCGTCCTGGCCCGGGACAATCCGCCCGACCATGCGCTGATCGACCTGCGCATGCCCGGCCCCTCCGGTCTGACGCTGATCCGGAGCCTGACCATCCTCAACCCCGCCATCCGCATCGTGATACTGACCGGATACGCCAGCATCGCGACCGCCGTCGAGGCGATCAAGCTGGGCGCCGTCCACTACCTCACCAAACCCGCCGGGGTGGAAGACATCCTCGCCGCACTGCGCGAGAACACGGGTGATGCCCCCAGTGGCGCAGCCCCGGTGATGGCACAGCGGCCTTCGCCCGAACGCCTGGAATGGGAATACCTGCAGCAGGTCCTGCAGGAACATGGCGGCAACATCTCCGCCACCGCGCGCAGCCTGGGCATGCACCGTCGCACGCTGCAGCGCAAGCTCAATAAACACCCGGTGAGGAAATAACCCGCCCGTTCCGGGGGTGGCGCGGGAATGCGGCCCGGCGCGGCCGCGCCGGGCCTGACGAGCCCCCGCCTATTGCAGGACCGGTCGCGCGAACACCGGCTGCAGCGGCCGGTTGGTGGGATGGTGCATGACGTGCGAGAACTGCTCGATCTGATCGGCCGACGCCGTCATCGCTGCTTTCATCACCAGCCAGCGCACGCCCTCGGAGCATGGCGGCGTGGTCAGCGAGCCATTGAAGCGATAGTAATCACGCTGCGCCGGCAACAGGCCTTCCGCCGACACGTTCACGCCCAGCGCCGACTTGTCGCCGGCCTTCTCCGGCATGACCTTCCAGGCCTGGCCGATCACCTCGTTGGCCGCGCCCGGCTCGAACATCACCGCCACCACCGCCAGATTGCCGTCCTTGTCGGCGTGCACCAGATGCCCTTCGAGGGCATAGGACTTGCCCTGGATATGGTTTTCGCTCGGGGCGTGGAAGTGGAACTGCTTGAGCAGGAACTGCTGCCCGTCCACGGTAATGCTGCTGCCGGCCCCGAAATTGACCTGGATCGTATGCCCGTTGTTGATCACCTCGTCACCGGCGGCCTGATAATCGAATGTGATGGCCGGCAGGTCGGCCTCGATCATTCCGTCGAGATCGATCGGCGTCTGGTTTTTTCCGGAACCGCACAGGCTGAATTCCGGCTTCAATCCCCCCCACTCCTCCGGCCCACCATGGCCGGAGTAACTCCAATGCGCCTTGTCATCGGCCCAGGCCGCACCGACGACAAACAGGATTCCGGAAACAATCGCTACGCGCTTCATCAACACCCTCCATTTTTTTAATTATGGAAAAAGTGTGATCCTAGCAGGTCGCCTGCAATGAAGAAACCGGCGCGACGGAGCCGGAAAATCCTTACCGTCCCGCTCAGGAAACCCACGATACGCGGGGTAACCGGATACGCCTCAGAGGAATCGCGTGACGATCCTGACGAGCCACGGCAGTACGAGCGAACTCCCCAACGCCGTCAGCGCCATCGCCAGACCGGAGAAGGCGCCCATCTCGCCGCTGATCTGAAAGGCGCGCGCGGTACCGATGCCGTGCGAGGTCGTACCCATGGCAACACCGCGGATCCCGTCGTCGCGGATGCGCAGCAGGTCGAACACCTTGCCGCCCAGCACCGCGCCGAGGATGCCCGTCATCACCACGAGCACCGCGGTCAGCGAGGGCAAGCCCCCGATCCGTTCCGAGATCCCCATCGCGACCGGCGCGGTCACCGACTTCGGCGCGAGCGACAATGCGGTGACCGGCGTCGCGCCGAGCAGGCGCGCGATCACCGCGGCGCTGAGGGCGGCGGAACAGACGCCGGCGAGCACCGCCACGCAGACCGGCAGCCACAGCGTACGCAATCTGGGCAACTGACGGTAGAGCGGTACGGCCAGCGCCACCGTCGCGGGTCCGAGCAGGAAGTGGACGAACTGGGCGCCCGCGAAATAACTGCTGTAGGGCAACCCGGTGGCGAGCAGGAAAATGATTAGCAGGCTCACCGCGACCGCCACCGGATTGAGCAGGGGATTCGAACCGGCGCGCTGATACAGGTGCCACGCGGCGAGATAGGCCACCAGGGTCACGGTCAGTCCCAGCAGCGGCGAGGCCGCCAGATAGACCCAGATATCGGAGAGGTCGGAGCGCATCACGGTGTCCCTCCGCGCACGGACTTGCGCATCATCAGGCGCATGACCAGCGCCGTCACCGCCAGTGTGATCAGCGTACTGAGCACAAGCGCCACGCCGATCGACATCCATTCCGCGCCGATGCGCCGGAAGTGCACCAGGACACCCACGCCCGCCGGCACGAACAACAGCGACAGGTGCCCGAGCAGCGCGCCCGCGGTCCCCTCCAGAGGCGCCGGCGCGCCGCCCCGGATCATCAGGGTCAGAAACAGCAGGGCCATGCCGATCACCGGCCCCGGGATCGGGAGTTTCAGCACCAGCGCGATCGCCTCGCCGATCAATTGATAGAGCACCAGAATCGTGATACCGGTCAGGAAATCCATCGTGTCACCCTCGCACCCATGATCCCGCGTCCCAGCGCGGACACCCGATATTATGCCGCCCGGCCGTGCGGGGACGGACCGCGACCGGACAGGCTGAAATGCCGGTAGAATCCCCGCTTCGTCAACTCCGATGCCAGAAAATACGCCAGAGAAATGACCAGCACGGCCGTGAGCACCCCGGCGGGAAGCGGCTTGAGCCCGAACAGCGCCCCGGGGGGAATATAGGGCAGGATCAGGGTCAGCGCGGCGACCGGCAGCGTGCTCCATACCAGCAAGCGACCCGGACGGCTGCGATGGAGCGGCCTGTAGGTGCGGATCACGAATACGATGAACAGTTCGGTGACCAGCGACTCGACAAACCACCCGGTCCGGAACAGTTCCGGCTGATCGCCGACCAGCAGCCACAGCACTCCGAAGGTCAGCAGATCGAACGCCGTGCTGATCAGTCCGAACGTGATCATGAAATTGCGCAACAGCCCCAGATCCCACCGATGAGGCGTGCGCTTCCATCCCCGATCCACGTTGTCGCTGGCGATGCCGACGGCGGGGATGTCAGACAGAAAATTGTTGAGCAGCACCTGCGTTGCGAGCAGCGGAAGGAACGGCAGGAAAAACGAGGCGGCAGCCATGCTGATCATATTACCGAAGTTGGCGCTGGTGGTGATGAACACGTATTTAATCGTATTGGCGAAGGTCCGGCGTCCCTCCTCGACGCCGCGCCGCACCACGTCGAGATCATGTTCGAGCAAGACGAAGTCGGCGGCCTCCTTGGCAACGTCAGTCGCTCCGTCGACAGAGATGCCCACGTCGGCAGCGTGCAGCGCCGGGGCATCGTTGATACCGTCGCCAAGATAGCCGACCACGCGGCCAGACTTCTGCAAGGCCCGGATCAGTTTCTCCTTCTGGTTCGGATCGACCTCGGCGAAGACCGCCACCTGCCGGACCAGGTGCCACAGGGCCTCATCCTTCATCATCGTCAACTCGCCGCCCGTGACGATTCGGGGCGATTCAAGTCCCACCGATTCCGCGACGTGCCGCGCGATGAATCCGTTGTCGCCGGTAATCAATTTGATTTCCACGCCCAGATGGCGCAATCCCTCCAGCGTCCGGCGTACGCCGTCCTTCGGCGGATCGAAAAACAGCAGATAGCCCTCGAATGTCATTTCCCTCTCGTCCTCGCGACGGTAGGCTGTTCGCGCCGGGAGGGTGCGCGAGGCCAAGCCGAGCACGCGATAGCCCTGGGAGCTCCAATCTTCGAAGCGCTGGCGTATCAGTACCCGCAGGGTATCGTCCAACGGCTCGGCACGGCCGTTGCGGCGCACCCGGCCGGACACCTCCAGCACGTTGTCGAGGGCGCCCTTGGTGATCATGAGCGGCCCGGCCCGGTCTCCGTCACCGATTACGATGCTCAGGCGCTTGCGCACGAAATCATATGGAATCTCATCCAGTTTTCTCACTCCGTCAGTGCGCAGGCTGGCGGCGCACCCTTCCCTCACGACAGCTTCATCGAGGGGATTCACAAGGCCGGTCTGCTGGCTGGAGTTGAGATACGCGAGCCGCAGTATGGCATCATCAGCTCGACCATCGACATCCTCGACCCGATGCAGGCGCACCACCCCTTCGGTCAGCGTTCCGGTCTTGTCGGTACAAAGGACATCCATGCTGCCGAGGTTCTCGATTGCGTTGGGGCGCTTTACGATTACGCCCTGCCGCGCCATTGCCTGGGCGCCACGCGCCAGCGTTATGGCCAGAATCGCCGGTAAAAGTTCGGGCGACAACCCGACCGCGAGCGCAATCGCAAACAGCAGGGTGTCGATTGTCGGCCGCTGCAACAGTATGTTGGCGGCCAGAACCCCCAGCACGACGAAGATCATGATATGCAGGAGAAGTCCGCCGAATCGGCGCAGACCACGCTCGAACGCGGTCTCCGGCGGCGGTGCCAGCAAGGCGCCGCCGATACGGCCGAATAGGGTCTCCCTGCCGGTGGCGATGATGAGCGCCGTCGCCGTGCCACTGCGCACCGATGTGCCCTTGAACACACAATTCCCGCGCGCGGCTGGCTCCGCTTCCACGGGCGCGGTTCCCGGCTGCTTCTCCACCGGGAATGTCTCGCCGGTCAGCAGAGATTGGCTGAGAAAGAAATCTTTCGCCGCGAGCAGGACTCCGTCCGCCGGCACGAGGCATCCGGCCGACAATACGACAACGTCGCCGGGTACGATCTCGACGCTGGCGACAGACCGTTCCGCACCGTCACGCAACACCGTTGCAGCCAGGGTGACGCGACTCCGCAACCGATCAACAGCGTTTGAGGCGCGATGCTCCTGCAGTGTACTCAACACCGCGCTGATCAAGACGATGCCGAGCACAACCATGGCATCGACCCATTCGTGCACCACGACGGACACCAGCGCCGCGAAGATCAGGATGAGCAGCAAGGGACTGCGGAAACGATCGAGCAACAGGCGGCCAAGGCCGTCGCGCCGGCGCTCGACCAGTTCGTTCGGTCCACATTGCTCCAGGCGCATACGCGCCTCCGCGGAACCGAGGCCACCGGGACCGCTGCGCAGCTCACGCATCAGATCCGCGACCGGCCGGCTCCAGTACGCCTGCGGCGCGGACTGTGGATTCAGCGTGACGATTTATCCACCCTCTTTACGATCTGCCGGCGCAGATATGCCGCCCAGACCACCATGCCGACCGCGGCGATGCCGGCCGCTATGAGCAATTCGTAGCGCTTCAACTCGCCCAGCACCATTTCCATCGAATGTCCGACCAGGTAGCCGAGCGCGCCGAGGGCCGCGGCCCACAGCGCCGCCCCGAGGGCGTTCATCACGAGAAACCGCAACGGGGCCACCCGGCTGGCGCCGATGATCAGGGGAGTGATGGTGCGGAAGCCGTAGACAAAACGGAATCCGAGTATGACCCAGGTCTGGTGCCGGTGCAGCAGCTCGAATACGCGGCGTGATTTCGCACGCCAGGCCGGTCGACGCTCGATGAATTCCGCGCCGCGAAAACGCCCCAGGTAAAAAAACAGCTGGTCACCGCAGAAGGTACCCAGAAAGGCGGCGAGCCAGACCCCGGTCAGATCCAGATAGCCGCGATGGGCAAGGAACCCGGCCAGCAGCAGCACCGTCTCCCCTTCGAGAAATGTACCGATGAAAACGGCGAGGTAGCCGTAATGCTGGATGATGCCTTCGAGCGCGGCCGGGATCATCGGGTCAGGCGCTTCAGCGGGTTCGGTGACGGCGGCGGGCATCGCCGCCAGGTATCTCGTTCATTGACGATCCGTCTCGCGCTTCCGTCGCCACAGGCGCGCGATCTCGTCCTCGCCCAGGGGCCGGTCATGTTTCACGCTCAGGCTCGCGGACCATTCCCGCGCAAAATCCTTCTGCAGGTAGAGGTTGATGGCGAGCACGACCAGCATGGCGATGAAGGCGCCGGTGCTCGCCAGCAGCATGTCCTTGTGCGCATCCCACACATCGCCCTGGGTCCCCAGGTAGGCCATGCCGAGTTCCCCGCCGAACAGCTCCGCCGCGCCCCACTCGACCAGCTCATAGATCATCGAGGTCGACATCGCGAAATCGAGCGGCAGGAAATAGCTCCAGAAACCGCCGGCGCCCGCCACCCGGAAGTATACCTCGCGAATCGGATAGAACAGCAGAAGCCCATAAAGGAAATGCACGATGCGATCGAAGTTGTTGCGCTCCCAGCCGACCAGGTCGTTGAATCCGGCGCCAGTGAGCGCGCGGAACCAGGCGTCGTAGGGCACCTCGGCATACGTGTAGTGCGCGCCGATCTCATGAATGAACAGGAAAATGAAAATCAGGACGTAGGACACCCGCGACAGCGGCAGACGCCGCACCGTCAGCCAGAGCAGGCCGATGAAGACGAGTGGCAGGACGTTCTCCAGCAGCCAGTCGCCGCGATAGTTGGGGTCGATCGCAAGCAGCAGCCACTCGAGCGCGAACAGCAGGGTCAACACCCGCAGTGCGCGGCGATGGGGAGCAGCCCACGCCGACGTCATCACGACAACCGTGACAGCACCACGGAAACCATCATCGCGATCACCACGCCGACCACCGGGGCCGCGGCGATCATGAGCCCCGGTAGCGGCGCCACCGCGCCCTCGGCGCCGGTGCGGCCGGGAAGCGCCATGAAGACCAGTGTCGGGAACGGAAACAGGATGGCCGAACCGATCACCGCGAGCCAGGCCTTCGGCACCGACCAGCCGAGGTCGAAGCAGCGGCGCAGCGTAAGCGGGATCAACCACAGCATCAGGGTCAGCATCAGCACAAGGTGTCCCCAGAAGCTGGTCTCGTGCATCGAACCCCGTGTTTGCCCGTTCAGCGCGATCAGGGCGAGAGTCAGCAGCGCGGCGAGCCCGAACAGTATGGCGGCGACGAAACGCCCGCGATCCAGGGCGCCAGTGAGACTGAACAAGGGACGACGTGCGGACATGGTGATGATCAGTGTCAGTCAGTTCGATGCAGGATCATAGCGCGGCGCCCCGCGCCGGGCAACGCGATCCGGACCCCACCTCAGGCGTAGGGCTCGAACTGCGCGAGTCGTTCCGGTTCGCCGCGCGCGGCCTCGACCCACTCGACCATGGCCGGCAGCGCGAGCAGCGTCGTGGCATAGGCGGCGCAGACCGGATCGAGTTTCACGTCGTAGGTCTGGAAGCGCAGCGCGACCGGCGCGTACATCGCGTCGGCGATGGAGAAGTCGCCGAACAGCATGGGGCCGTCCTCGTCGTAGTCGGTGCGGCAGCGCCGCCACAGGGCGAAGATGCGTTCGATGTCCTTCCCCGTCTCGGGATTGAGGCCGCGGCCGGGGAAATAGCCACGGCAGTTCATCGGCATGTGCTGGCGCAGGGCGCGAAACCCGGCGTGCATCTCGGCCGCCGCCGAGCGCGCCACCGCCCGCGCGGTCTGGTCCGCCGGCCACAGCGCCCTGTCGGGGTACAGCTCATGCACGTACTCGCAGATGGCGAGCGAATCCCACACCGTAACCTGTCCGTGCCGCAGCACCGGCAACAGCCCGGAGGGTGACAGCGCCGAGATCTGCTCGCGCGTGTCCTCGCTGTAGAGCGGGATTCGCACCTCCTCGAACGGGATGCCGGCCTGGCGCAGCAACAGCCACGGTCGCAGGGACCATGAGGAGTAGTTCTTGTTGCCGATGATCAGGGTCAGTGCCGCCATGATGCGCACACTCGGATCCGGTCCGCGGACCGGGGAAAACTGACATCATGGCGGACCGCAGCGGGGCACCTGTCCGTCCGCTCCCGCGCCCCTCACCACACGTGCAGGGACGAAGACCGTTCCCGCGCTTCAGGACGCGGTTGCAATCCCCTGTTCGAGCGGCAGCTCGGCGGCCCGCCAGCCGCAGATGCCGCTGGACAGCACACAGACGTTGACGTAACCCATCTGCTTGGCGCGGCGCGCGGCATACGGGCTGGCGCCGGACCACGGCCCCGAACAATAGAACACGACGCAGGAATTCTTGTCTTCCGGGAGATGACGTTCCGGATATTCGGCCGGGTCGATGTTGACGGCGCCGGGGACGTGGCCGTTGAGCCAGCTCCCGGGCGAAGTCGCGTCGAACACGGATACGGCGCCGCACTGGATTTTCTGGTGCAGGCGCCAGGGCGATATCGTTGCGACACCCATCATTCGTGCAAACATGTTGGTACCCTCCCCCCAGGTCGATGCCAAACGATGTTGCGATCCGATGCAACGGGTAACGAAGATGCGAGACCTACGAGGTCTATGCTACCCCGTCCGGACCAGTGTTGCCAACCGGAGACAGCGATTCCCGCCCGCGCGGCGGGACCGAGGTGTGTACTGATTGTTCTGAAAGGTATTTTTCGCGACCCCACGCGGCCCTCGTATGGGCCACGGGCTAGAAGCCCAGCTCCTTTTCGAGATCGTCCTGCTCTTTCTTGAACTGCTCCTGGCGCTGGGTCTCCTTCTTCTGGTTCGCCTGCGCCGTCTGTTTCTCCAGCGCCGCCGCCTTGGCGTCAGCCCCGGCGAGACGATAGAAGTTCGCGGCCGTGGTCGTTTCACCGGTCTTCACGTAACCGTCGCCCAAGCGCATCGCCTTGTCCCTGACCTGCTGCATCTTCTGCGGTTTGTCCGCAATGTCGTAATAGCGGATCGCATTTTCCAGCATGCCGAGTCCGTCTTTCGCGATCAGCGTGTCGCCGCGCTTCTCGGCGCGCTCCGCCTTCCGCTTCCGCTGGTCGTCGCCGAGATAGCGCAGCCAGTCGCCCGCCCGGTCCAGCTCATCGAACGACACCGCGCGGGCGGCGAAGGCACGCTCCTCCTCGGCCAGCTGCTTGTCCGCGTTCCGTGCCGCCATCGCGCGCAGCTCCTTCAGGGTGGGCTCGGCCTCGCGGCGCTTGAAGTAGTCGTAGGCATTGCCGAATACGCTGACATCCTCGGGCCTCGACTTCACATGCAGCAGCTTTACCCGGTCCGCCTCGGCCGTCAGGCCGCCGCGCACATACCAGTCGAAGGCGGCAGCAAACTGCCCCTTCTTCTCTTCCTGGCCGCCCAGCGTCCTGCCGACGCGCTGCCTGAGCGCATCGACGCGCCTCTGATCGGCGCACATGGTGTCGACCGCCGTCGCCATGTTGTAGGCCTCGCGCAGCTTGCCGGCCTGCTCCAGCGCCTCCGCCCTGTTCAGCTGCGCCACGGCTTGCGCCTCGTCCTCGGTGGCGCAACCATCCGCCCGCACCGTCGGGATCGCGGCTGCGAGACTCGCGGCGCACGCCAGCAACGCCAGCGCCTTCATACCTGCCCTCATGGATCGCCCCCTCATTTCACCATATCGATGATGTTCTTCAGGCCGAAGCCGCGCTTCTCCTTCTTATCCGCCGGGGCCTGCTGTTCCTCCGCACCGGCAGACCCGGACTCATCGCCCGCCGGCTCCTCCCCGCCGCCGCCCATCAGCATGTTCATCATGCTCATCTTCTCGTATCCCGCGGGGATCTCGAACAGCGCCGCATCCTGGCTGCCGACGTTGATGTTCTTCAGTTCCTTCTTGATGCGCGCCTTGCTGCCCTTGTCGATCGCGATCACGTCCATCTTCACCACGATGCCTTCATTGCTCGTCCACCAGAAGCCGCCCATCTTGTCGCCTTTCCTGCCGGTCATGACGATCTTGCTCTTGGTCGTCATGACCCCGTTGACTTCTTCCGGGCCGACCGTCGTCTGCTCGACCTCGTAGCCCGACAGGTCGCCCTGGCCGGCACCGGCGTCGCCCAGCTTGATCTCCATGTACATGCGCTGTTCCGGCATCAGCGTCCACATCACCTTCTTGTCGGGACGCGTGATCATGATCTGGCGCATGCCCTCAATCAGCATCTCGCGCCGCTCCTTGCCACCGGAGTAATACGCCGGACCTTCGACCGACATCTCCGCCGTTTCCATGATCTCATCGGCGGAGTAATCCACCGGTGCCGGCTGCACTGCCAGCGCCGCTCCCGCCAGCCCCCAGGCCACCAGCGCCAGCCAAGCTCTGTTACGCATAAAAGGTCCCCCCTGTGTTGATTTGCATCATGCGCATGGACGCACCGCTCCGCCGTCAGGACATGCCGGCATCATGGTACCGGTGCCTGCTCCGTCGCCGTCCCCTCATCCTGCGCCTCTTCGCGCTCCCGCCGGTACTGCTCGTAGCCGACGTGGTCAACCTCATCGAGGCAGGGCTGCACCTCGCCGTGCGGCAGCCTGTAACATTCCTGGCGACGCGTATCCTGCAGCCCTTGATACCAGGCCTTGTAGGTGCAACCTGCGCACATGAGGGGAAGGAGAACCGCCAAGGCCCCGATGTATCTCACCGTCGTCAGTCTCCCTTGCCTGTGACCGCGCTCACTGGCCGCATGATAGCGCAAGTCTCCGGGGTCCGACATCGCGCCCGCTGCCGGCCTACCCGTGCCCCGGTTCCAGCTCGATAAGCTGCGGCGTGACCCGGTCCCCGTCGACGATCAGGCGGCCGACCGCGATCGGGAGCGTAAAACGGCGCGGCCCGGCGCTGCCCGGATTCACGTACAGAACACCGCCCGCCTCGCGCCAGTCCGGCCGGTGCGAATGCCCGGACACGACCACCCGGAAGCCGGCCGCCGCCGGATCCCGATCGATCCCGGCGAGCGAGTGCAGGACGTACAGCAGGCAATCGCCGACCGCCAGCACCCCGGTCTCGGCCAGGTCGGCCGCCCAGGGTTCGCGGTCATTATTGCCGCGGATCGCGGTGACCGGCGCGAGCGCGGCCAGCGCAGGCAGGATATCGGGCGAACCGATATCGCCCGCGTGCACGATGTAATCGCTGCCGCGCAGGGCCGCGACCGCTTCGGGCCGCAGCAGTCCGTGCGTATCGGAGATCAGACCCACCGTGTAGCTTCGTTTCGCTGCCATTCTCTTCCCCATTCGCGCGAAAATACCGCGGCGATACTCTGTAGCCCGGATACAGGCGCGCAGCGCCGGCATCCGGGGAGACACTCCGCTTTCCCACGGATTCCGCTGTGCTGCATCCGGGCTATCAACCTGTCAGCGATCGCGCCGCCAACCATGCCTGGGCCCCGCGTCCGGCGGCATACCCGCTGGCGAAGCAGGCGGTGAGCAGGTAACCGCCCGTCGGCGCCTCCCAGTCGAGCATCTCGCCGGCGCAGAACACACCGGGCAGTTCCCGGATCATCAGGTGCGCGTCCAGCGCCTCGAAAGCGACGCCGCCGGCCGTGCTGATCGCCTCGGCCAGCGGTCGCGCGGCCGCGAGCCGCAGCGGTACCGACTTGATCGCCGCCGCCAACCGTTCGGGCACCGCGAAATCCTGCGCCGGGACACACTCGCGCAACACCCCCGCCTTCACGCCTTCGATCCCCAGCGCGCGACGCAGGTGATTCGCCATCGATTTCGCGCCGCGCGGCCGTTCGAGCGCCTCAAGCACCCGTGACGGCTCACGGTCGGGGACCAGATCAAGGTGAATCAACGCGGCGCCGTCCGCCGCGATGGCATCGCGTAGCGACGCGGACAGCGTGTAGATCATTCCGCCCTCCACGCCGCCGGCGGTGATGATGAACTCGCCCCGACCCCGCTGCGTGACACCCGCCGCGTCGGTGAACGCCAGGCCGACCGATTTGAGCGGCTGGCCGGCGAAACGCGTTCTGAAGTGGTCGCTCCAGCCGACATCGAAGCCGCAGTTCGCCGGCCTGAGCGGTGCAACCGCGACGCCGCGGGCCTGCAGCAGTTTCACCCAGGCCGCGTCGGATCCGAGCTGCGGCCAGCTCGCGCCGCCCAGCGCGAGTACCACGGCATCGGCCTTGAGCCGATGCATGCCGCGCGACGTGTCGAACACCAGCGCGCCGTCCTCGTCCCAGCCGCGCCAGCGATGGCGGACGTGGATGCGCGTCCCGGCCCCGCGCAGACGGTGCAGCCAGGCGCGCAGCAGCGGCGCCGCCTTCATCCGGGCCGGAAAGACGCGGCCGGACGAACCGACGAAGGTCTCGATACCGAGCCCATGCGCCCAGGCGCGCAAGGCCTCCGGTCCGAAGGCGGCCAGCAGCGGTTCGATCCGCGCGCGCCGCGCGCCGTAACGTCCGAGGAACGTCCCCCGTTCCTCGGCATGGGTCAGGTTCAACCCGCCCTTGCCGGCGAGCAGGAACTTCCGTCCCACCGAGGGCATGGCGTCGAACAGTTCGACGCGCACGCCGCCCGCGCCCAGGACCTCCGCCGCCATCAGCCCGGCGGGTCCGCCACCGATCACCGCGACCGGGGCTGGGGAAGATACGGATACGGCAGGCATGGGTTCGCTCACGGGGGACACTGATGGCGCAGACTACCATATCCCGCGCAGCACGCGCTCGGGACCGGTGATGCAGCGGATCCGCAGGGCGGCGATTGCGCTTTTTCGCGCGGGCACGTATTAATGGACGGCATGATGAATTCGACGCCACAGAAAAACACGGCGCTCACCATCCTCGGCGCGGGCTACGTCGGCCAGGCCCTGCTGCGGCGCTTTCCCGCCGCGGCCGCGACACGCCGTCAGGCGATGCCGCCGGCCCTGGCATTTGATCTGCGTGATCCCGTCAGCTGGAACAACCCGCCACTCGCGAACCGCATGGTGGTGTGGACCTTCCCGGCCGAGCCGCCCGCCCTCGTGCAGGCCTTCTCCGCCGCGCGGCTGCAGGATGCCGCCGGCCTCATCGTGCTCGGCAGCACCTCGGCCTATCGGGTGCCCGATGCCGCGGACTCACCGCCTGTGAGCGTGACCGAAGCGTCGCCGCTGGACCTGAATCAGCCGCGCGTGCAGGGCGAGGAATGGCTGCGCGAACGCGGCGCCACGGTGCTGCGGCTGGCCGGCATCTTCGGGCCCGGGCGCGACCCCGTCGGCTGGCTGCGGAAGGGTCTCATCAAGGATGGCGCGAAGCTGGTCAACCTGATCCACGTCGACGACATCGTCGCGGTGATCGCCGAACTGCTGGCGCACCCGCGACCCGGCGAACGCATCAATGTCGCCGACGGTCAACCCGTGTCCTGGCGCGAACTGGCGGCGCGCTTCCGGCACGACGGTCGAATCCCTCCCGATTTCACGCTGCCGGAAAGCCGCCCGGGCGAGTACGGAAAACGCGTCGATACCGGGCGGTTGTGCCGCATACTACCCAGTCATCGCTTCCTGCACCCGTAGGGAACCGCGCAACTTCCAGGGTTTTCTCCGAAGTTTCCCCTTCACGGCGGCTTCCGATACAATCAGACCGTGAACGCAATGAACTCACTCAATCTTTTGATCATCACCCTGTCGCCGACACGCGGAACATCCTCCGTGCCGGCGCGACACCTGGCACGCGCCTAGTCCCCACACCGCCGCTTACGCGCAATGCGCCTCGGCAGCGACCGTGGCGCGGAGAGATCTTTTCACCCTTATTCACGAGGACGCATTCATGGAAAATCGGCCCCCCATCATCGTATCCAGCCTGGACCTGCAACGCCTGGAGCGTCTGCTCGACTGCGAATCCTGCAGTCACCCCGCGGGCAGCGCGGCCCTGCAGGGCGAACTCGACCGGGCGAGCATCGTCGATCCCGTGGAGATCCCGCCTGAGGTCGTCACGATGAATACGGTCGTTCGCTTCCGCGACGAGACCTCCCGCCTGGACCATGAACTCACGCTGGTCTACCCGCGGGGCGCCAACGGTCCCGGCACGGTGTCCGTGCTGGCCCCGGTCGGCAGCGCCTTGCTCGGGCTCTCGGTCGGCCAGGCGATCACCTGGCGCATCCCTGGCGGCCGCGAGACCCGGCTGCGCGTACTGGAGATCGTGCGACAGCCGGAGGCCATGGGCGAATATCACCGGTGAGAAATGTCGGGAGGAAACGGGGACACCCAGTTTCCTCCCGGGCCCTCAGGGCGCCTCGACGATCAGGTGGGTCAGCCGCCGGACCGCCGGCAGCACCACCAGCACGGTTGGAAAGGCGATCATCCACGACCAGCCCCATGCCCCCAGCCAGGTGTGCAGCAACCCATGGGTCATACCCATGCCGTGCAGGGTGCTGACGAAGGAGACGATGCCGCTCATGAAGATGGACAGCAGCAACGGCATGACGATACCGGCGTAACGCGCCGGGATACGTCTGCGGCGAACCGGCGCCGGGGTATCGGGGCGGGCATTCATGCGACACTGCCGGAAGCGGGCCGGTCGCTGAACGCATGACGGTTCTTACCCTGTTTTTTGGCCACATACAGGGCGCGATCCGAGTTGTCGATCAACTCCGCCGCGTCCATCCCGTTCTGTGGATACAGCGCGATCCCGATGCTGATCGCCGGGGCATACGACTCGCCCTCGAATTCGATCGGCTGGCGGACCGCCTGAAGCAGCCGTTCCACGACCCGCACGATCAGTTCATGCGAAGTGATCTCCACCGACAGGGCCAGAAACTCGTCCCCGCCCAGTCGCGCCAGGGTATCGGATTCGCGCACCGCCGATCGCAGCCGAGCGGCGATCTCGACCAGTACCCGATCGCCCTCGACATGACCGTAGGTATCGTTGATACGCTTGAAGTCGTCCAGATCGATGCTGAGGATCGCGACAGCCTCATTCTTGCGCCTGGCGACCGCGATCGCGTGGTCGATCCGGTCCATCAGCAGCGCGCGATTGGGCAGACCGGTCAGAAAGTCGTGCGTGGCGAGCCGTTCCGCCTTTGCCTTCGCGGCGCGCAATTCCCGTTCCAGCACCTTGAGCGGCGTCACATCCGCGACATGCACAATGATACCGCGCACCGAATCGCCGGCGAGGTCCGGGGTATACGTGGCGATGCTGCTCCGCACGGCGCCGCCCGGCGTCGGGATGTCCCGCTCGAACACCTGCACCTCGCCCCGGTAGGCAGCCCGTATATACGGCAGGTTCATTTCGTACAATGGACCGAGCAGTTGCTGCAGGCGGCTGCCGATCAGTTCGTCGCGCGTCTTGCCGAACCATTCATGGTAGGCGCCGTTCACGAATACGCACTCTTCATTCTCATCCCAGTACGCCACCATCGCCGGGATATTGTCCACCACGTGGAGGGCATGCCGTTTCATCTCATCATCTGAGATTCGCCGATCAGTCGTATCGCTACGCATGTCTCATTTCTCTATCGATCTGGATTCGTTGGTTTCTCGCCGCTGCCGGAAGAAATCCGTCAACAGGCGCCCGCACTCCCCGGCCAGCAGGCCGCCCTCGACCTCGACCACATGGTTGACCCTGCCCGAGGCAAAGACATCGAACACGCTGCCGGCCGCGCCGGTCTTGGGATCGCTCGCGCCGAACACCAACCGTTTGACCCGCGCATGGACGATCGCGCCCGCGCACATCACGCAGGGTTCCAGCGTCACGTACAGCGTGGTATCGACCAAGCGGTAGTTGCCCAGCGCCGCCGCGCCGGCGCGCAGCGCGCCGATCTCCGCGTGCGCGGTGGGATCATGTCCGGAGATCGGATGGTTCCAGCCCTCGCCGATGATCGCGCCGCCCTTCACCAGCACCGCCCCGACCGGCACCTCACCCGCCGCCCGCGCCCGCCGGGCAAGAACCAGGGCATGACGCATCCAGTCTTCATCCGTGCACGGGGTGGCGCGGGGGTCAGGAGAGTCGGTCATGAGGCTCCTCGTGCACGTCTCCCCGGCTCCGCCCTTGCGCAGGACGCTACGGCATGACTGATCGTACTGGCGGTCATTGGTCGAACACTCATTTATAAAACACTATGGATGGCTTCGACAATACCAATCCACGCCCCGGTCCCGGACGAATACAATAATCGGGACACCCCGATCCCGCCTGGGCCATGCACCGACATCAGCTCTTGACATTGCTCCGCGACTACCGTACCCGCTTCATGGACGAGGCGGCGATGGTCGCCAGGACCCGCCTGTTCGTACTGGCGCACGAGCATTGCTTCGACCGCGGTCTGCGCCACGGCCACGTCTCCGGCTCCGCCTGGGTGGTCAATCCCGCCCGCAGCCATGTCTTCCTGCTCCATCACCGCAAGGTCAAGCTGTGGCTGCAGCCGGGCGGTCACGCCGACAACAATCACGACATCATAGACGTGGCCCTGAACGAAACGGCCGAGGAATCGGGCGCGGATCGGGCGGCGGTCCGTCTGCTCAGCGGGGAGATCTTCGACCTCGATGTCCACCTCGTGCACGAGACGGCGAATGAACCCCGTCATTGGCATTATGACATCCGTTTCCTGGTCGAACTGGACGATCGGCTGTACCTGCCCGGAAACGACGAATCGCATGCGGTGGCATGGGTGCCGCTGCACCAGGTCACCTGGCTGAACAATATGCGCTCGATGTATCGGATGGTGCAGAAGACGCGGGTCTGGCAGCGGGCGCCGCGCAGCCTGGCCTGAGCGAATTTCGCTTCGTCCAGGCAAACCGGCCGGGACCCGGCTCAATCCATGCTAGGTCGAGGGCGTCGTCGTCACGCCGGAAAGGCTGTTGAGGGCATGGATCGCCGCGTGCGCCGCCTCGTCGATATCCGCTTCCTTGCCCGCCAGCGTCAGGCGCCCGAAGGCGCCCACCGCCTTGACGTCGACCAGGGTGATCCTGGCGGCCTTTTCCGCCTCGTTCGCGGCATAGACCACATAGCCCGCTGGCTCGGTCTCGAGGATGAACATGCTCTGTCCGGGCAGGATCATCGAGCCGCGCCGATCCTGACGGTTGATCACGACGGCGTGATCGGGCGTGATGGCGCGGATGACCTCGGCCCAGGCGATGCGGCATTTCTGCCGCGCATCCTCGCTGGTCCGCAGCCGACTCAGCGCGCTGTGACCCGCCTCCAGCACATCGCTCTGGCTGCGGTGATGGATCAGCATGGCGCCGAAGGCGCGCTCCACCACCTGCTGCACCAGACGAACCTGAGCGGACTTGAGCGCGACGTCGGTCAGCCGATGGATCGCCATGCCGGGCGACACTTCGAGCCACAGACAGGCGTCGCCCGGTATGGGCAGAAAGCCCTGGGAAACAGTGCCGAGATATTCGGCAAGCTGCGGCTGCAGGGAATCGATGAAGACGTAGGTACGCAGCTGGATCATGAACGCACCCCGCCTTCAGCAGGCCGGGGGCCGAGCCGAGCCCGCGTACGGGACACGCGGTCCACCGATCGCCGCTTCCACTGGCAGGCCACCGTGCAACACAGGCACATGGTCAGCGCTTCGATTTGCGGGGTTTTTTCCAGAGCGGGGCTTCCGGATAGCTGAACCCCGCCTGCTGCAACAGATCATGCATGAAGCTGGCGACTTTCGGCCCCTTGGCCAGCGCAAACTCCAGAAACGCCTTCGCCACCACCGACAACTCCTTGTTGCGCGGATGGACGAGGTACCACTGGCGCTGGATCGGAAAGCCCTTCACGTCGAGCAGCGCCACCGGCCCCTTCACGCCTTCCAACGTCAACACGTGCAGCGATTGTATTGCCAGCCCGAGCCCGCCCACGACCGCGTGCTTGATCGCCTCGTTGCTGCCGAGCTCGAGCCGCACCTTCGGCTGCAGACCGTGCGACTCGAAATACTTGACGATGGTTTCACGGGTGCCCGAACCGGGTTCGCGCAGGATGAACGGCTCCTCGGCGATCCGCTCGAAGGGGATGTTTTTCTGGCTCACCAGGGGATGATTGCGTGATGCCATCACCACGAGCGGATTCGGCGCGAACGGATAGCTCAGGAGGTCCATCTCGCCCGGCGGCGGTTCACCGAGCACATAGAGGTCGTCCTCGTGGGTCAGGATACGCTCGAGTATGCGCTCGCGATTGGAGACCTTGAGGCTGATATCGACTCCCGGATACTCATTGCAAAATTCGCCCAGCATCTCGGGTGCGAAGTATTTGGCGGTGGTGATGACCCCGAGCCGGACCTTGCCGGCGCGCAAGCCCTTGAGGTCGGCGAACTTGGTCTCGATATTGCCCAGGGCGAAGAATATGGTGCGGCAGGCCTGGTAGAGTTCCTGTCCCGCCTCGGTGGCGCGCGTGTGGCGGCCGATCGGCTCGAGCAGCGTGAGACCGACGGAATCGGTGAGCTTCTTCATCTGCAGGCTCACGGTCGGCTGCGTGAGAAAGAGTTCCTCCGCCGCCTTGGTGAAACTGCCGAGACGGACAATGGCCTCGAACACCTGGAGCTGGCGCAAGGTCGCGTGACGAATCAGAAATTCCGATGTACTGGAGTGGCCGCCGGCCGGCTCCTCTCTACCCGTACCTTTCAGTGTCTTCACGGCGATCCTTGTGCTGGGTGCCTTAATAACCGCCAAATTGTCAAAAACCGCCTATATAAAAGGAATCTCCCGGCGCGGCTGGCGTCAGTCCGGCCAGCGTAATCCGCCCAACTGGTAGCTGTCTTCGCCTGTACGGGAGATATCCGGACGGGATATTTCACGGATTCCTTGTCCGCGCTGCACGACTTGTCCAGGGCCGGCGCCGGCGCCCTTGCTCCTGCGCATCCCCTCGACAAGCGGGTTCTTCGGCTTGTTGTCGTTCGCGCTAGCGTCCTTCTCTGTCATGGCTCAACACCTCCGTAATCACGGCCTCGATTTCCTCAACCGCGGGGGTTCCGCGGCTACCGATCGCATACACGGTGGTACCCGTGAGCGCGGCGTTCCTGAACGCCGCCCTGCGGCGCACCGTCGTCCTGAGGGAAGGCAGCCCCAGTTCCTCCAGGGCTTCCTTGACGTCCTTCCAGAGACGCGTATTGGGTTCCACCTGATTCAGCACCACCCAGGCCGAAAGTCGCGGATTGGCCCGTTTGGCAAGAGACACCCATTCTACTACATTCGCACCCGACCACAGGTCCAGGGGGGACGGCTGCATCGGTATCAGCAACAGGTCCGCCTGGCGCAGGACTTCCTGTGTCTGGGGAGCCGCGAACGAAGGCGGACAATCGACCAGCACATAGCGGTACCCATGCCCCGCCCCGGCAATGACTTCAGCCGTCCCGCCATCCGCGGCCGCGACGTCGAAGCCGAGCACACCCTCCTCCGCTACCAGACTCCACTGCCCCGACGACTGCTGCGGGTCCGCGTCGACGACCACCGTGCTGTCCCGGCGCGACAGGCCGGCCGCGAGATTCATGGTGAGGGTGGTCTTTCCGACCCCGCCCTTACTGCTCGCCAGCGCGATGACGGTCATGGCCTGGACGATCAGGCCGCTTCTGCCGTAAATCCATCGAGAGCCTGGGCGTACTTTGCCGCCTCACCCGCCTCATCGAGATAAAGTGTCATGTTCACGTAGGTGCGCCCGAAGCCCATGTCCGGATAGACCTCGGTCGATTCGGACAGGGCCGCGGCCTGATCCAGGAATGCGCGCGTCTCTTCATAATCGGAGAACTCAAAGCGACGCTCAAGCCGCTCCGGAGAGGATTTCCTTTTCCAGTGCTGATGCAGTGTCGTGCTCATGTCGAACTCCAACCGGTTGATGATTCGTACCAAGCCTGCAGTTCCCGGGCATGCTCCTGCTCCTCTTCGAGGAGTTTCTGGAAGAAGCCGGCGTTATCGTGATCACCGCCACGCAGACAGCTGACCGTCGCATCGCTGTACAGCGACACAATGTCCTGCTCCAGACGAACATTATGTGCTATCAACTCACTCAGGCTTGCGCCCACCTTCACCGCCCGCAGCTGAGAGGCCCCCGGCACGACACCCAGCCTCTGCATATGCTGGATGATGCGCTCCGCATGTTTCGTTTCGCCCACGGCCTCCTCGCGCCAATGGCGGCCTTCGTCGTTCAGATTCCAGGCCTCGCACAACGCGGCGTGCGTCATGTACTGCTGCACCGCGCTGAGTTCGAAGCTCAAAGCCCTCCCGAGAAAGCCGGCCGCCCTGACATGAGCCTGATGCCTCGCCGTGATCACCACGCGCCTCCCATCGTCACCTGTCGCGGATCAATCAGCTCCGTTCCGGGCGGCTGCCCTCGATGGCGCCTGGACCGCGATCCAGGATCGGCTCCACCTCGCGGTGGGGACGTGCGATGATGTGCGCGGCCACCAGGCCGTCACCCACGCGCTCGCAGGCATCGGCGCCGGCGCGGACCGCGGCGTTGACCGCACCGGTCTCACCGCGCACGAGCACCGTGACATAGCCGCCACCGACGTACTCACGACCGATCAACCGCACTTCGGCGGCCTTGGTCATAGCGTCCGCCGCTTCGATGGCAGGCACCAGGCCGCGTGTTTCGATCATTCCCAATGCAATGCCGTAGCTTTCAGATGCCATACTCTGTTTCTCCTGTGTCAATAAGTTTGCCGCTGACTATTCCGACTTCAGCCGCTTGGTGTTGCTCCCCGTCGGCAGGACCGGTTCCACCTCACGGTGGGGACGCGCGATGATGTGCGCGGCCACCAGACCGTCACCCACACGCTCGCAGGCGTCGGCGCCGGCGCGGACCGCGGCGTTGACCGCACCGGTCTCACCGCGCACCAGAACCGTCACGTAGCCGCCGCCGACGAATTCCCGCCCGATCAGCCTCACTTCGGCCGCCTTGGTCATGGCGTCCGCCGCCTCGATCGCCGGAACCAGGCCGCGCGTCTCGATCATCCCCAGTGCAATGCCGTAATACTCTTCAGCCATGTCGCTTCTCCTATGGTTATGCCAAATTAAAATACGCTCGTCAGATTGCTGCCGCCTTGATCGAGACCTCGCCGCTCGCGGAGGACTGTCCCTCCGTTTCCCAGTGATCGATGATTCCGCCGATGGTCAGGTCGGTCAGGATGCCGAAATCGCCTGCCGCATAACGCGCCGCCGACCCGCTGACCACGAAGACCCAGTTGCCGTCGCGCGCACCGACCGGATCCACGGCGACCGAATAGCCGCCCAGCGCGTCTCGCAGCACGCGCAGCGAGGTCTTCGCCAGGCCGGGAATGCGGCTGGTACAGACCAGCGGGCGGACGACCTGCAGGATGTCCATCTCAGCCTCCCCCGCTCACGCCGTCGTTCCAGTAGTCGATGATCCCGACGATCGTGAGATCGCTCGGATATTCCTTGCTTCCGGCGGCTTCGCGCGCCGCGGAGCTGCCGACGCAGATCACCCAGTCGCCGGGCACGCAGCCCACCGAGTCCACCGCGACCTGCTGCACCTTGCCGTCACTCACCACCAGCAGATGCTTGTGTTCCAGGCCGGGAATCCGGTTGGTCGACACCAGTGGTTTCTCAACCTTGCAGATCTTCATGGCTAATGCACCTCCGTCGATCCGCCCGACAGCGTCGATTTCACGATTTCGACGCCACCGTCACGCTGGTTGTCGCGTACCACCATCAGCACATGGAGCTTCCCTTCCGCCACCAGGTCCGCGTAGCGGAACTGCAGGGCATTGCCCACCCGCAGGCAGCGCTCCACGGCGCGATCACGGGCGCCGGGGACGGAACCGGCGTAATCGAATCGCACCACCACCGGAACGGGCAGGCCGCGCGCGATGTTGAGGCCGGTGAATATCCTGATGCCGACATCGAGATCATCCGCGCCTTCCTCGACGGTCTTCAGGTAGGCGAAATAGGTCAGGTTGCGCAACTGCAATTCATCGAAGCCCGCGCCGGTGCCGATGAAGCGTTCCTCGTGGCCCACGTCGGCATAAGCGCCGTCGTGGTAGCGACGCACATAATCGATCTGCGAAATGTTGTTCTCGATCAGCCGCGCCATCAGTCGCAGCATGCCCGGAGCGGGTTCCGGAAGTCCGTGGTCCGCGCAGGCGCCCCTGAGTTTCGCCAGGATGCCGCGCCGGGCCCCGTCCGCGCCGCTCGCGCGGGTCTCCTCGTAGAGCGCGGTCACATCGACAAAGCGCCCCAGCGCCATGGCGCCGTTTCCGTCCGGCACATGGACCCGGATGGCGTCGGTATCGGTGTCGATACCGATCAGCAGCAGGTCGATCGAGGCGCCGCAGCAGAAGCTGGTCTCGATGGCCGTCTTGAACTCGATCAGACGGGCGAGTCCCGCGTCCGCCGCGCGCGCGTCGTCGCTGCCGTGAGCCGCACAGCCCTGGTGCGGATCGCTGCTGCAGTAGTGGTACATCACGACCTTGAGATAGCGTGTGCCGGCATCGGACGTGTTCGGCTCACCCTGGCGGTAGCGGCTGTGTTCCACCTCGATCCACTTTTCCAGACTGTCTTCGACGTCGAACATCGCCCCGGCGTGCGCCCGTCGGCGCACGATCGCTTCGGGCAGACGCAGCACATAGCGCACCGCGTGGGCCAGCCGCCCGTCGGCGCAGGGCGTGAAGTCGAGATAATGGTAACCGCAGGACTGCAGGAAGGCGGCGAATTCCCGCGCGTCGCTGCCGAATCCCGCCGACTGGCGGTAATAGCGCTCCACCCATGCGCGATAGGTCTCGAACACGCACCAGGCGTACAGGGCGCGCATGTCCAGCGGATCGACCCAGGCCCGCGCCAGCACATCGGCCGGGAGTTCGTAGCCGAGCGCCTCCCTGCAACGGGCCTGCGCCTTCTGTTCGAAGTCTGCCTCGTGCTGCATGGCGGCGACGGTCCGCAGCAGGGCCTCGATGCCGTCGAAGGCGCCCTTGACGCCTTCCTCGTAGCGCGCGAGCGTCGCATTGTCCTGTTCACGGGTCAGCGGATGCGCGCCGGCGACCGCACCGTACGCGGGTGCGGTGACGGCAGTACGCGGCCCGTTGTTCGGGCTCATCCCCGTCCAACATGTCGACCGATTTGATCTGCGCTTCGCGTACATCGCCTTCCTGACTCGCTATCGTTGCTCAGCCACGGGCGCCGCCGGAGACCGTGATCAGCGCGCCCTTGTCGGTGTTTCCACTGCTGCCGGTCACGCGGCTCGGCACCGCCTCCACCGGCTTTTTTTCCTCCACCGGACGGCGCATCATCGCCATCATCCCGCTGTTCGCGCCGCGTCGGGTCGGATTGCGCTGCATGGCGGAACGGCCTTCGGTGCCGGTCACGCGCTCGTTGCGACCCCAGTCGTCGCCGGTGATCCGCAGGCCGGTATCCATGCCCTCGCCGGTGATGTTGGACCGTGGCACCTCCGGTGCCGGCTGCGGTGCGGCCGGGGCCGCGCCCTCTCCGCCGCCAAAGCGGAATTCCTCGGTGCCGGTGATCTTGCCCGCGCCCATGCCGAACGGCCCGGTGATGTGGCCCTGCTCGTAGCGCGTGCCGGTGACACCGGAAAGCCGCTGTGCGCGCTGCGCCTCCCGCGCCGGGGTGCTGACGCTGAAGGTCCCCTGCCAGGGCGTGCCGCCGAGCGACTGCGGGAAGTCGGGATTACCCGGCACCGCGCCGAGTCCGCCGCAGCTCTGGCCGTACTGATCCTGCCCCACGTAGGGTGTACCGGTGATGGGTTCGCAGGCGCCGCGACGGTCGCCGGTCATCTTGCCGCCGATGCCCGGCTGGAGACCCGTCAGCGCCATGCCGGGTGTCGCGCGTCCGACACGTCCACGCGACCGGGCGGTCCGTCCGTCCTCGGGGCTGCAGTATTCCTGATAGGTTTCGACACCGGCATAAGGCGTCCCGGTGACCGCCTTGCAGGTGCCGGGTTCATCGCCGGTCACGCGTGCCGCGCGTCCGGTCTGGGTCCCGGTGACGAGCTTGCCCCTGAGGGTCTGCGACAGACCGGTCCTGGCCGCCTCGGCACGCGGCGTTTCACGACAGAAAGCTTCGTACTGCTCGCCGCCGACGTATTCGTTACCCGTGATCTGGCGGCAGGTGCTCGGTTCGTCGCCCGTCACCCGCCCACTGCGGCCGACCATCGTGCCGGTCACCTGGCCACCGCGCAGCGTCGAGCTCAGGCCGACCTTCTTGAAAATGGAGCCCGCGGCACCGGAAGAACGCGCCGCCGTGACATAGGGTGTGCCGGTGGTCTCGCGCTCGGCGCCCGCCTCGGTGCCGGTAACCCGCGAGGGCCGGTCGACGTTGCTGCCGCTGACGGTGCGGCCGCCGCCGGTCCGCGTCACGCTGATCTTCGCCGGCACCGCCGCCGGCGCATCGCCGCAAAAATCACTGACCTGTCCCGCGGGAAGGTATTCGTTTCCCGTCACCCGTTTGCAATTGCCGGCTTCGTTACCGGTGACCTTGTTGCTGCGCCCGACTTCGGTACCGGTCACGCTGCGTCCGGCGGCGGTCTTCGTTGTCGACACCTTGCCCGGCCCCGGCATCATGTCGCTCTGGCAGAACTCGCGAAAGATGTCGGCGCCCAGATACTCGGTGCCGGTGATCTCCCGGCAGGTGCTCGGCTCGTCGCCGGTCACCCGCCGGCTGCGCCCGACCTGTGTGCCGGTCACCGCCTGGCCCTTCGCGGTTTCGCTGCTGCCCACTTTCCACGGGGCATCCTGGGCGCCGCCCGCCGCCGGCCGCTGCCGGCCGCTGGGGGCCGAATTCTTCTGGCCGCGGCCGCCGCTGCGGCTGCGTTCGCTGCGCAGTTCTTTGGCGAGTTCGCGCCCGTTCAACTCGGGATTGAGATGACGGGCCCGTTCGGCCGGCGAGCGTACCCGCTCCGTCTGGACAAGCGCCGTGCGGCCCTTTTCGGTCAGCATCCGGCGGCGCGCCTTGGAAAGCTGGCGCCCTTCCGGCTGGCCGATGTTGCGGCGGGTCGCCGCAGCCTTGACCTTCACCGCGGGCCGCGCGACGATACTCGACGCTGCTCCGTTGCCGCCTGATGTCATCCCCGCTTCAATCGCCTTTTCCTCTTCGCGACATCCGCAGCCGCAGTCCTTGTCCGACGTGCGCACGGCGACGGCATCCGCGCGGGTACGCCCGGAGGCCGCGCTCGCGGCAATCCCGCGCTTCCCTTGCGACGTCATCGCCCGTCGGCGTTCCACCGACGCCGCGCGTCCGGTCGAGGACGCGCCGGAGGCCGCTGACCGCTGGCCCTGCAGCGGCGCCGTCGCCGCGGCATTCTGCCCCGGTTCGGCGGCGATGTTGCTCGCTGCCTCCCGTCCGCCGGCCGGTCGTGCCGGCGCGCCGGCACGACCCTTCTGGGTCTGGGCGCGACGACGTTCCAGGGCCTGACGCCTGCCCTCAGACATGTTTGCGGTCAACGCTTGTGCCATGGAAAAGCTCTCTCTCGGTTAAGGGTTCCGATTCACGCCCTGCCGTCAGCCGCGCGCGCGGTATACCACGAAGGCGCCGCCCTGGGACTGGGTGTAATTGTCGTAGCCGACCAGTCGCACGTGATGATCGGGATAGGCGCGATGGCAGGCCTCCAGCTCCGCCACCACGGCGCCCAGATCGGTCTCGCCGAAGAAGGGCAGCTTCCACATCTGCCAGTAGTGGTTGGTCGACTTCGAGGGATGCTCGTGCTCGACCGACGGGGACCAGCCGTTGGCGATGAGGTAACCGATCTGGTCGTAGATCTCGTCCTGGGACATGGGCGGAAGGAAGGAGAAGGTCTCCATCGTATCCTTGGTACGGTAGTCGCTGAGTGCCTGATTGTTGATTGCCATGATGTCCTCGCGTAGTGAGTTTGGGATGCCGGTGCAAACTGCCGTTTAGGCCACGTCCAGCTTGTCCACCGTCTCGAATTCGAACTTGATTTCCTTCCAGGTCTCGAGCGCGATGGCCAACTCGGGGCTCGACTTGGCGGCCTCGGTGAGGATCGCGTTCGACTCCTTCTCGAGTGCACGACCCTGGTTACGCGCCTTCACGCAGGCCTCGAGCGCGACGCGGTTGGCCGCCGCACCCGCGGCGTTGCCCCACGGATGGCCCAGGGTGCCGCCGCCGAACTGAAGCACCGAGTCGTCGCCGAAGATCGTGACCAGCGCCGGCATGTGCCAGACGTGGATACCGCCCGAGGCCACGGCGAAGACGCCGGGCATCGAACCCCAGTCCTGATCGAAGAAGATGCCGCGAGCGCGGTCTTCCGGGATGAAGGATTCGCGCAGCAGGTCGACGAAGCCGAGCGTCGCACCGCGATCGCCTTCGAGCTTGCCGACGACGGTACCGGTATGGATATGGTCACCGCCCGACAGGCGCAGACACTTGGACAACACGCGGAAATGGATGCCGTGCTTGGGATGGCGGTCGATCACCGCGTGCATGGCGCGGTGGATGTGCAACAGCATGCCGTTCTTGCGGCACCACTTGGCGAGACCGGTGTTGGCGGTGAAGCCGGCGGTCAGGAAGTCGTGCATGATGATCGGCATGCCGAGCTCCTTGGCGAACTGGGCGCGCTCGTACATCGCCTCGGGATCCGGCGCGGTGACGTTCAGGTAGTGGCCCTTGCGCTCGCCGGTCTCCTGTTGCGCCTTGTAGATCGCCTCGGCGACGAATTCGAAGCGGTTCTGCCAGCGCATGAAGGGCTGCGAGTTGATGTTCTCGTCGTCCTTGGTGAAGTCCAGACCGCCACGCAGACATTCGTAGACGGCGCGGCCGTAGTTCTTGGCCGACAGGCCGAGCTTCGGCTTGATGGTGCAGCCCAGCAGCGGACGGCCGTACTTGTTCATCTTGTCGCGCTCGACCTGGATGCCGTTGGGCGGGCCGAGACAGGTCTTGACGTAGGCGATGGGGAAACGGATGTCTTCCAGGCGCAGGTGCTTGAGCGCCTTGAAACCGAACACGTTGCCGACCAGCGAGGTCAGCACGTTGACGACAGAGCCTTCCTCGAAGAGGTCGATCGGGTAGGCGACAAAGGCGTAGAAGGACTCGGCATCGCCCGGCACCGGCTCGATGCGGTAGGCGCGGCCCTTGTAGTAGTCGAGATCGGTCAACAGGTCTGTCCACACCGTGGTCCAGGTTCCGGTGGACGATTCGGCGGCCACGGCGGCGGCAACCTCCTCGCGCGGCACACCCGGCTGCGGGGTGACCTTGAAACAGGCCAGCAGATCGGTGTCCAGGGGAACGTAGTCAGGGGTCCAGTATGTCTCTCGGTATTCTTTCACCCCGGCTGAGTATTGCTTTTGGCTCATGTGCTTGCTCCTCTCTTGATTTCGCGATTCCTAGTGGTGGCCAGTTCAGAAGATTGTCGTACGTAAACCTGTCTTTGCTTTGTTGTGGCGCAGTCATCCTGCGCTGGATTCACCGACGACGCGTGAATACCTATGCTGGTTCAGAAAATGCCACGGCGTTGCCATTAACGCCAATTGATACTTTAAATTTCTCGCATTGCATTTTGTAAATACCCATCCATCCGTGCCGCGTCATGAAACATCCCTCTCCCTCAGGGCGGTCACCGTACAGGGTGTCCGATACAGCACTCAGTCGAAAAACGACACATGCCCGCCATGCTCCGCCGAACGCCGCGAAAACATGGGCGCCGTCGCGCCCGCGGCGCGGAGGTTTCCGCGCCCGGCCATCGCAGCTGGCGAACTGACGGGTTCCGGCGCATTGTCCGCGACGCAAGCCAGCACATCCGCGGCACGCCCGCTCCCTCCGGCGCGACGCAGGCGCTCGACGATCTCCCCCACCAGCGCAGTGAAAGCCTCTTCCATGGCCGTGCGATAGTGATCACCGGCCTTCTGGGCCGCGCGCCGATAGGCCTTGGCGATGAACACGCCGAGGAGATTGTCGAAATTGACCTTGGTGACTCCGAGACCTGGCAGCGAGCGGAACGTCGCGTTCGGCCAGGGCAGATCGCCGTCCACGACCAGGGAATAGCGGTGGAGTGCCTGCAGATTCTGGAGCTGCTTGCGCAGGGCCGCCGGGCGCAGACCGGACTCGCTCGGGTCCTCGACGACGAGACCGAGCCGGCATCCGGCATGCGTGGACCCGGACAGCTCCGATGCGGCGGCCGGCGAGGCGAACCACATCTCACGATCCCGGGCTTCCGTTTCAGGCAGGGTGTTTGCGTCGGCTGCAACGGCGTACGGGGAGTCGCTCGCCATGGAAGATGATAGGCTGGCCGCGGCGCTGTCCGTCCGTGAATTGATCAGATCGGTTACCTGCGAGCTGGACACGATCTCCACGGCAATCGGAACGGAGGACGAGGATGCGAGCGACTCCGCGATTGCCAGCGTGATTTCATGCCGCAGAAAGACCGGGCTTCGCTCGTCCACGGCGATGATCGCGGGGGCGCGCGCTGTTTCCGCGGCATTGACCACCGACTGCGCCTCCTCGGCCCCGTGTACCTTGAAGGACGCCACCAGATAACCATGCTGGGAAGCGTGTCTTACCAGGTCCCGCACTCTCATCAGCGGCATACACCCTCCACACGCGCCACAAGGGGCTTATCGAACACGATGGAGGGATGATGCGGAAACTCGGGTAAAAGGTGAAATTGGAAATACCGATACCATGTATTAACATTGATCAATGAAAAAACCCGCTCACATACGCCCGATTACTGGTAACGTAGGCGTTCTGTGTGACAGTGTGCCGGCGCCGCACGGGCGCCGGCCATCAATGGGTGGTCCGGGTCTTGGCAATCGTCAGCTTCACTAATCTGGTCCGGCATGCGGCGCTGCACCACTATGCGCTCAGCATCGTATCGATCGACTCCTCGCCCAGGCTCGACGCGGCGCTCGCCGCCGCCATCGCCCAGCGCGCGCCGCTGGTCCTCGCGCCCGTCCCCGCATCGGACACACCCGGTATGACCAGGGCGCTGTTCGCCGCGTGCGAGGCGGCCGGGGCCCAGGCGGGAATTCCGGTAGCCCTGATGGGCCTGGATGCCTCCGCCAAGGCAGACCTCGTCAGCGCGATCAATTCCGGCTGCAGCGCCGTCTCCGTCACACCGTCGACCGTGGTTTTTCCGCATGTGGTCGCCGAGGTCAAGTCGCTGACCGAGATTGCCCAACCGTGCGGCGTGGCCATCGGCGCGATGCTGCCGGATCATGCCGAGGGCGATGGCGCACAGGACAACCGTCCCGCGGTCGCGGAATGTATCGCGCTGGCCGAGCGGGCCTCCCTCGACTTTCTGGGCGTGGACATCGGCGGCACGGATTCCGCCAGCAAACGGCGCGCGAAGCTGGACTACACACGGTTGCGCCGCATCCACGAGGGCGCGCCCGTCCCGCTGTTGACCCGCATTTCCGGCGAGGTCCTGCCCGACCAGGTACACCGGCTGATCGAGTCGGGACTGACCCTGGTACACCACGTCGATGCGGAAATCCCGGCCGATGCCTTCAAGCTCTGGGGCAGCGCGGGTCGCGCGGCGGAGGTGCTGGCGCAATGCCCGCCGCTGCAGCCGGTGGTTCATGTGGTCGAGTTCAACGTCCCCGCCGGCGCGCTCCCGGAGCTGGCGGGCATTCTTCAGGAGGGACGCCAGCGCCTGGCCATGATCCCCGGCGTTCGGGCGGTGGCGACCGGAGAGGCGATCGCCGACGCGGCGCGCTATCGCCATTGCTGGATCGTCACCTTCGCCAACGAGAATATCGTCGACTACTACCGCCACCACCCTCTCCACGTGGATTTCGCCAACGGTCTGTTCCGCCCCATTGCGGAGGACCGCCTGACCATCGATTTCCGCCTCACCGGCGCATGACACGACGACATTGAAGAAGAGGAGCCAGCGAATGCAGCCACTGGTCGGTATCATCATGGGGTCGCGCAGCGACTGGGAAACGATGCAGCACGCCGCGGCAGTGCTGGATACGCTTGGTGTCGCCCACGAGGTGGAGGTCGTCTCCGCCCATCGCACCCCCGACAAATTGTTCAGCTATGCCGGGTCCGCGCTGGAACGCGGGCTGGAAGTGATCATCGCGGGCGCCGGCGGCGCCGCGCACCTGCCCGGCATGGTGGCGGCCAAGACCGCGCTGCCGGTGCTGGGCGTCCCGGTACAGAGCAAGGCGCTCAGCGGCATGGACTCGCTGCTGTCGATCGTGCAGATGCCGGCGGGGATTCCGGTCGGGACCCTCGCGATCGGCATCGCCGGCGCCACCAACGCCGGCCTCCTTGCGGCCAGCATCGTCAGCAACAAGCATCCGGCCGTGCGGACGGCGCTAGAGGCCTTTCGCCGCGCGCAGACCGAAACGGTGCTGAACAATCCGGACCCGCGGATCGGGCCGTAATGAAGGTCGGTATCCTGGGAGCCGGCCAGCTCGGGCGCATGCTGGCCCTGGCGGGCATTCCGATGGGGCTCGAATTCGTCTTCCTCGATCCCGCGGCGCGTCCCTGCGCCGCCGTGCTGGGGGAACATCTGCGCGCGGATTACGACGACGCGCTTGCGATCGAACGCCTTGCGCAGGCGGCGGACGTCGTCACGACGGAATTCGAGAATGTGGCCGCCGGGTCCATGCGTCTGGCGGCGCGCCATGCGCCGGTGTTTCCCGCCGCGGAGATCCTCGCCACGACGCAGGACCGCCTGCTGGAGAAGGATTTTTTTCAGCGCCTCGGCATTCCCACCGCGGCCTATGCCGCGATCGATTCGCGCGACCACCTGGAGGCTTTTGCCGCCATCGGCCCCTGCATCGTCAAGACCCGCCGCCTGGGCTACGATGGCAAGGGCCAATACCGAATATCCGGTCACGCCGACATCGACGCGGCATGGAAGCGACTCGGCTCGGTTCCGCTGATCGCGGAAGCGTGGCTGAAATTCGAACGCGAGATCTCCATCATCGGCGTGCGCGGCCGCGACGACGGCTTTGCCTGCTATCCGGTCGCGGAAAACGAACATCGCGACGGCGTGCTCACGCTCTCACATTGCCGCTCCGGAGATCCGATCCAGCCGCTGGCCGAGGATCACGCGCGACGCATCATGACCGAACTCGATTACGTCGGCGTCATGGCGATCGAGTTCTTCCAGCGCGGAGATGCCCTCCTCGCCAATGAAATGGCGCCGCGAGTTCACAACACCGGGCACTGGACGATCGAAGGCGCGATCACCAGCCAGTTCGAAAATCACCTGCGCGCCATACTGGGATTGCCACTCGGAAGTACCGCGGCCCGCGGTCATTGCGCCATGGTGAACTGCCTGGGGAGCGTCCCGGACCGCGCCGCGGTGCTGGGCATCCCGGGCGCCCATCTGCATGACTACGGCAAGCCGCCGGTGCCGGGCCGCAAGGTCGGCCATATCACGGTCACCGGCGCAAGCGAGGACGACGTCGCGGCAGCACTGCGCCGGCTCGGCGATCTGACATAAGCACGCGCCCGGCCGGAACGAATCGATGACGGGGCAGCCCGTACCCTCAGCCCCCGAATTTCACCAGACGCGTCACCTGGATGTCGGAAATGAACACCACTCCGGAGTGTTCGTTGTAGAAGGGCGCCAGCCCCTCAAGGATCGGTTTCACCAGTTGCTCCGGCACGGCGGCGATGATCATGATCAGCACGTCATCCTCGTTGAACATCAGGTGTCCTTCATGAAACCCGTGACGACCTTTGCCGGAGAGATTGTTGATAATGGTGTAACCCTTGACGCCCGCGCGATCGAGTATGTCGGTCACGAAGGCCTGATGCTCGCCGTCCAGGATGATCTCCAGCTTCTTGAGCGGACTGAAATTGAGGTTCTTCATACGTGGTCGTGCTCCTCCAGACATGCCGTTTCAGTCGTATCGATGAGGGAACGACGGCGCCAGTCCCCCTCCTCATAAACAAACACCGCGGCCGCCTCCGGGTCGAACACCATCATCCGGATCCAGCCGTTGCGTACCAGGTTCCGTACCGGGGCGACCGCCTCGATCGCGGCGCGGGCGTGCTCGAACGGGGCTTCCAGCACCGTGATCAGCCGAATCGGCTGATGGTAGGGCAAGCCGTTTTCCAGCACGGTCTGCGCGGGCAGCCCCGTGCGCAGGTCACTGAGGTTTCCCGTCATGACGCCGAAGCGGCCGGCCACGTTGTGATAGACCTTGCTGCCGCTGCCGAAGCGTTCGTTATCGACCGTGGAGAAGTAGTGTTCGAGATTGATCCACTGCGCGACGACCAGCGGCCCGGACAGGATGGTCTCCAGCAAGCGCCGCCGTTCATCGACACGATAATCGTACGAATGGAGAAACGCGCGGCCGTCGAGCGCCATGTCCCGGGTCAGGTCGCGCCGGCCGATGATGAAATAGGCATTGCCGGACAGGCCCCACTCCGGGCGCACCTGCGACCAGTCCGCGGCATTGCGTTGCGCCGCCCGGTACGCGGCGGCGGGATTGGCCACCCGGTCACCCTCGATCGCCAGCCCCGGCATGCGCTCCTGCGCGCACCGGCGCGCCGCCGCCGCCAGACCGCGGCGCAACCGGTCCAGGTACACCAGATGCGAGGACGGCAGCAGATCCAGATCGAACAGCGTCACTTCATCCGAGGTGGTGTTATGCAGTGCCGGCACGAACCAGACATCCGGCGCGACGTCGATGCCCAGCTCGCCGAGCCGCTGGCGCACCTCCGGCTTGTTCGCCATCTGCGCCAGCACCCGCGCGCTGACCAAACCGTGATTGCCGCCGCAGGCGCCGCAGTCCAGCGCCGATTCGTAGGGGTTGTTCTCCGAGCGGCTGCCATGGCCGACCAGCAGCACGAAACGCGAGAAACCTTCGGTCAGGCCGATCGCGCGCAAGGCCTGGGCAACCAGGTGCACCTGCTCGTCGAGCGCGAATCCGATGCGACCGAGTCGCTCCATCTGCAGGTCGGCGAACGAGGGATTGATGCGGTAGGGTCCGCGCAGGAGCTCGAGAAAGGCGCGCGCCCGCGCCTCGTCGCCGCCCAGCGCGTCGAGGAGCTTCGGGAAGGCTTCATCGTGGTCCAGCGCCACCTCGCGCAGCTCACGCACCAGCTCGTCGGTAATGCGCTCGGGCCGCAGATCGAGCTCCCGCTCGATCGCCTTCACGATCACGGCGCGCTGCACGGCGCGCACGATCGAGTCCGCCTGCTCGCGGGTGAGCTTGTCCAGCAACAGCCGGGTGATCGGCTTGCGCGCCTGGATGCGGCGGCGCCAGCGATTGTAGCTCGCCGGAGCGACCGTCTTGCCCACCATGTCGAAGCCGAACAACAGACCGATCGCCTCCACCGTGACGAAGGGCGTCAGCACCGATTCCTTCAGATCGTGGATGGCCTTTTCCAGGAAGGTGACCGCCGCCTCGTCCTGGCGACCGCCCGGCGTCATCTCCAGCACCAGGTTCTTCGGCATCAACAGCACCGGGCACAGATGGGTCTCGCTCCCCTTCCCCAGTTCCATCAGGCTCACCGGCACACCAAAGAAACCCGCGATACCGAAGGTCTGATAATCACCGACACCTTCCAGGTGGCGCCGCAGGCGTTCCGAGCGGGTATCGATACAGAACAGTGCCTGGGCAAAGGGACGCTTGGGCCGCGGCAACGGCGAGTGCAGGTGCGCCCCATCCAGGAACTGCTCGATGGACCGCGCCTCGGCAGCCCTCAACCACATCGCGCCCTCACGCTGCTCGAATTCCCGCAACAGTTCGAGCAGGGCTGCGAGATCGTTCCCGGACAGCCGCGCGATGGCATCGGCCTGGCCGGATTTCTCACCGAGTTTCCGCAAACGCTGCGCCTGTTCCCCGGCCTCGCGGGCGCGCTTCTCCCGCGCATATTCGGAAAAGACCTTCGACAGCACCCGTCCGGAGCCGCGCGACAAGGCGGCTTCGACCTTGTGCGCCAGGGCGGGCAGCACGCCGCCGCCATGAAACTCACGACGCAGGTAGGTCTCCTCGAGGCGACCCTGAATGGCCTCCTCGATCGCCGCGGTGCTGCAGGCGATGCGATGCTCGCCCCGCTCGCGCAGCAGCGCGAGTCCCAGCGTCAGGCGTACGGCCAGATAGTCGACCAGGTCGGCGGGATAACGCTGGGCCCAGTGGTAGCGCTTGGTATTGGAGCGCCAGCGGATGAAACCGGTCCAGCCGTGCAGGCGGGCGAGTTCGCGGGTGAAGTAGCCGATCCAGCGGTCCTGGGGAATCCCCAGCGCCTCCATCACATAGGCGATGACGCCTTCAGGGCTTTCGTCGGCGCCCAGTATCTGGCGGATGTGGAGACCGCGCAGAAAGAGGCGGACATTGTGCTGCGCCACCTCGCGCCAGGCGGCGAAGAAACCGCGCTCACGTTGCGGCATCGCCCATGCGGACTGGCCTTCGTCGAAGAAGTCGAGGCAACTCTTGATCACCAGCTCATCGAGCGTGGCGCCGATCTCCGTCCCGTACAGGGAGTCGACGGCCTCATAGACCGGGCGATCGCCGAGCAGATCCGCGGTCAGCCGCGCCGCGATCGCTTCGCGGGCGAAATCCTCCGTCCGCTCAAGCGGCCGGTCATTGAGCACCGTCGCCACGTCATGGACGCCGGCGAAGGTCGCGGGCAGAAAGACCGGCGCGCTGATCTCCGTCAGGAGCGTCGTCAGCAATCCCCGCAGGTCCAGCCCCGGCACCGGCTCGCGGGCAGCGACGAAGGCGGCCACCTCGGCGGTCAGCGCGCGCCGGTCCATCCTGTCCTGTGACAGATAGCGCTGGTACAAATGCCGTGGCAGATAGGCCCGTCCGTGAAAGAGCCTCTGCCCCGAGTCGACCGCCCGGTAAAACGGGTGATGCTCCAGGCCGTGCAAGGGATTGTGATGAATGAATGAACGCATGGGCCAGAAGAACGGTATCGGTTCCCCCGCCACGTAGATCATGGCGCGAATGCCGAGCTTTTTTCCCAGCGGCGGGCTCATCGCACACCCTCCATCCACCCCAGCCCCGCCACGACGAGGACGATCAGCACCAGGGCATACATCCAGGTCACGCCGAGACTCAGATCACGCACCTCGCCTTCCCGTCCCGGACCGACGATCACCCCCTGCAGCAGGCGTGCTCCGGCCCAGCTCCAGATCAACCAGCTTCCGACGACGCCCGCGGCGACCGCGGGCGTCGTCGGCACGGACATCACGATCGTCGAGAGCATGGTGAAGAATGCGGGAAAGACCGGTGTCGCGATCACCGCCAGCACCACGATCACCAGCACGCCGGACAGGCGCGGAACCACCTGGGCCAGTCCGCCATGAACCCCGGCGTAGGCCGCACCGAAGCGGCGCTCCAGGGCGGCGGTCAACCACGCCAGCAGCACGAGCGGCACGCTGAAGCCCAGGGCGTAGAGCTGCAGGGCCGGCGTCGCCGCGCCGTGGCTGGCGGGGATCCACAACAACGCCCAGCTCGAGGTGGCGAGAAAGCTGGTCCACATCCCCAGTTCGCGCAGGACCAGCGCGCGGAAGCCGTACAGGATCGAGGTCGCCAGCGCGAGCAATGCGATCCATGGCGGTATCGGTGTCGCCAGGGACGCCAGCGCGGCCACGCCGATCTGCGGCCAGGCGAGCAGGATCACGGTCCGCAACATCGAGTGGCGAATGACCCTGAACAGCGCGTTGAACACGACGCTGAAGGGAAACAGCGGGAGGAAGCACGCCGCGAGCAGGAGGGTCATCGTGGCGCTCATGTCACACCCACCTCAACCAGACGTTGATCCTGGACGCCACATCGAGCAGCGTGCGCGTGACCCAGCTGTAGACGTCCGCAAGATAGAACTCGCGCGACACGAGCGCATAAAAGCTCATCCAGAGAGGCCCCGGCCTGTCGTTCGTCTTCCGGCGGGTACGCTCCGAGTAATACGTAAGCAGCCATCCGAGCACGACCACGACGGTCACCAGCGCCAGCAACAGGTCGAACCACAGCACGTCGACGGCGGCGGCATCATAGATCCGCTCGCGGAACGCGTGATCGGGATACAGGAACAGGTCGAAGGCATGACTGATGACGGCATAGCCCAGGACCACGATCGCGAACGAGGACACGATCAGCGTGAACAGTCGCGCCATGTTCTCGGTACGCATCCGGTAGGTCGCGAAGATCAGCTGGGCGCCGGTCATCCAGCCGAAAAACAGCAGGACAATGGCGCCCTGCTTCTGGAAGAAGTCATCGGCAACGATCCAGTGCGCGGCCGACAGGACCACGACCGGCACCGCCAGCGTGATGGCCGCCATCAGCAGCCAGGGCTGGCGCCGGCGCGCCGGCTGCCGCTCCACCATGAAGGTGTAGAGGGGATCCTTCGGCACGCCGTCGTCCTTGCGCGCCTCGCCGATCACGCCGCCGGCCCCCAGAAACAGCGTGCCCTTGAACATGCCATGGGCGATCAAATGGTAGATCGCCAGCGAAAACGCGCCGACGCCGCACTCCATCACCATGAACCCCATCTGGCCCATCGTGGAATAACCCAGCGACTTCTTGATGTCATTCTGGGTCAGCATCAGGACCGAGCCGATGACCGCCGTGATCAGGCCGACGATGAAAATCCCGTGCAGCACATCCCCCGTGTGGACGAAGATGGGGGAAAACCGGTTGATGAGGAAGCCGCCGGCGTTGACGATACCCGCATGCATCAGCGCCGATACCGGTGTCGGCCCGGCCATGGTGTAGGGCAGCCAGGTGTGCAGCAGGAACTGCGCCGAGCGCGCGAAGGCGGCCAGCGCCAGCAGCGTACCGACCGCATGCGCCACCGGCACGCCGAGGAAGTCGCGGGCAAACGGGTCAGACGCTATCTGATCGAATATGGCGGGCAGGGACCAGGTCCCGTAGGCCCAATAGAGCAGCGCCGCGGCGAGGACCAGCGCCATGTCGCCGACCCGGTAGGTGAAGAAGGTCCAGAAGGCGTAGCGATACGCGGATGGGCTGCGGGTGTCCTGCCCCAGCAGGAAGTACAGCAACACCCCGATCAGATGCCAGGCCACCAGCAGGGTGACCAGGTCGCCCGCCGCGACCATGATCAGCAGCGCCGCCGTCATCAGTCCGAGCAGCATGAAAAACCTCGCATACCCGGCCTCTTCCGCCATGTACCGCACGGAATAGAGGTGGACGATGAAGCTGATCCCGGCGATCAGCACACTCATTACCGCGCTGAGTGGGTCGTTCAGCAGAATGCCGAGCTGTTCGCCGGCCGAGATCTGCCCGGCGGCGCGTCCGGTCGCGGTCAGGTACAACACGATGACCGTGAGGGCGAAGGTGATCCCGGTCATGCCGACGCTCAGCCTGGCCACCCGCCGGCCAAGCGTCGGCGCCAGCAGATGGATCAACACGGCGGAGATGACCGGCAAGGCCGGCACCAATGCGATGAGTTGCTTCATGGATCCCATCACCTCGCACCAGGAAACGTCCGCGACGCTGCTGCGTCCATCACAGCGTCCTCCCGTCGGGCTCCGCGATACAACCGCCGCGCGCATGGCGCAGGAATCGTTGAGCTATAGAGTTATTGGGAGTCTACAGGAAGGTCAGTGGGGAAAAGATTGATATTCCAAATGGCGTCTATTGCATTTTAGCTATGCCAATCCGGAACGGTTCCGCGGGATGACGGGGACTGCACGGTCCGTCGCCGCGTCAGCGACGGGTACGGAAGCGCGGGGATGCGCGTCCGCGCACCGGGGCGTGCCAAAGGAGGATTCGGCGGCGGGTGACTTCACTACCCCACTTGCCGCCCGGGCAAAGTGCGCCGGAGTTCAGCGCTGGTCCGGCGGCAACGCCATCTTTCCCCTGGCGGCCAGGGCCGCCCGCCGCTCGCGGGCAACGCGCCGCACGGCGCCGACGGACGATTTCAGCTCGGCGGCCGCGCCGATCGCGTCTTCGACCGTTGCGGCCTTGCGCGCCTGTCCGGGGGCGGAGGCAAACTGGGGTTTATGGGCCTCGGTAATTTCGTCGTTCATCCTGCCATCCTCATGGTCAAACGAGGCCTCTATTATATAAACTAAATACATTTTTAATAAACCGTCCGCGTCGACCCGTCGTGGCACACACGTGTGCGTTGGTCACGGGACAGAATGCACTGCCGGTCCGCCGGCAAACCGTCGGCAGACCGGTCCCGCGGCGGCGGCTTACACCTCCTCCCGGAAAACCACCGCCGTGATGGCGTCCAGCCCCACACCGAACCGCTGTTTGGCGATCGCCACCGCCAGCAGCAGGACCTGCTTCTCGTCGTAGATCCGCCGGATCGCGGCCGGCACGCTCACGACCAGGACGCCATCGGGTGTGACGCTCACTTTCAGGTGGCCGACGGATCCGTCTGGAAGATCGACCGGCGCCGTCACGGTACGCAGATCGGCCTCGCCGGCGACATCCGGCACACTCAGCGGGCTCATGCCGGTCGGCGCCGCAGTCCCGTGACCACCCTGCTGGGTCACCACGAACTGTTCGACAGGGATCATCGTCTCGCCTTCCTGGCGGAACAGGGGGATTGTTGACTCGACACTCCCATCGCTCGCACCGCCAGCACCGAAGACCAGTATGGCCATGTCGCCATTGGTGTCGAACATAAACCGGGGCGTCTGCGCGGAGCCATCGGCATCCGCGCCGAGATCGAACAGGGCCGGCGGATTGAAGGGATCGTTACCGCCGCCCTGAACGCCGGCGGCGCCACCGTTTACGGCATCTCCGCCCTCCATGGCATCCATGCCCGCGCCGGGCTCCGCCGGCGGAATGACGGGCGGATTTTCAGTGCTGTTGATGTCCGCCGTGGTGGTCATCTCCGTGGCGATGAAGTAATTGTCGTCGTCGACCCCGGCCAGTTGCAGGCCCGCCACCGTCACCGTCTTGCCGATGCCGGGATTCGGGTCGGCGAAGCTGGCGCCGGCGTTGTCCTCGTCCAGCGATACGTTGTCACCGGCGATTACGCCATTCAGCGCGCCATAGCTGTCGATCGTGGCGGTGGTATTGCCGTCGTAGTTCTTGTCCAGCGCCGTCAGTCCGGCCAGGGTAAGCTCCTTCGGCGTGATCGTGCCGTTGGTATTGTCCTGGTAGCTGAGGTCGTAATTGTTGCCGCCGTTACCGTCGTTCACGCTTACGCCGGAGACCGTCACGGTCTTGCCGGTTCCCGCGTTGCGATCATCGAAGGCGAAGGTGCCGCCGCTCAGCGTATCCGACCCGAACAGTTGCGTGCCGCCGGTGAGGATTACCGTGCCCGACGCAGTGGTCGTGCGGTCATAGACCTTGCTGACGTCTGTCGTGGTGATGACCAGCGCGGCCGGTGAGATATCGGCCGTGGTCGCGCCGGTGGTCGAGGCCAGCACGTAGTTGCCGGCGTCGGTCCCGGAAAGATTCGCACCCGTCACGCTGACTGCCTTGGCGGTGCCGACATTCCGATCGGCGAAGGTGGCGGTCCGGCCGATCGTCAGCACGTCGCCCGACACGCGATCGTCGTTCGTCGTCACCGTGGCCGCCGTCGTACCGTCGTATACCCGATCCACGCCGGTATAGCCGACGTTCAGGGTCCGTGCGGTGATGTCCGCCGTTGTGGCGCCGGTGGTCGAGGCCAGAATATAGTTGCCCGCATCGGCGCCGCTCAGGCTGACGCCGCTGACGTTCACTGTCTTGCCTGCGGCGACGTTCTTGTCGGTGAAGGCGGCGGTGCGATCGATGGAGAGGACATCGCCCGACACACGGTCGTCGCCGGTCGTCACCGTCGCATCGGTCGTGCCATCGTATACCCGATCCACGCCGGTATAGCCGACATTCAGGGTCCGGGCGGTGATGTCCGCCGTCGTGGCGCCGGTGGTTGAAGCCAGAATGTAGTTGCCCGCATCGGTGCCGCTCAGGCTGACGCCGCTCACGTTCACTGTCTTGCCGGCGCCGACGCTCTTGTCGATAAACGCGGCGGTGCGATCGATGGTGAGCGCATCGCCAGACACGCGGTCGTCGCCGGTCGTCACCGTCGCGTCGGTCGTCCCGTCGTATACCCGATCCACGCCGGTGTAGCCGACGTTCAGGGTCCGGGCGGTGATGTCCGCCGTCGTGCTGGCCTGGTCGGTGATGGTGTAGTTGCCTGCATCATCGCCGTCGTAGGTGCTGGACAGCGTCACCGTCTTGCCGGTGGCGACGTTCTTGTCGGCGAAGGCCCCTGTCGCGTCGACGGTGAGGTCGTCGCCCAACACCAGATTCGCGAAGATGGCGCCGCTGGCGTCGACCGTCGCATCCGCATTGCCGTCGTAGATCTTGTCGTCGGCGGTGATACCCGAGACCGTCACGGCCCTGGGCGTGATGTCGGCGCTGGAGCCCGCGCTGCCGGAAACCAGACTGTAGTTCCCCGCGTCGGCTCCCAGCAGATCGAATCCGGTGAAGGTGATCGCCTTGCCGGTGCCCACGTTCTTATCCGTGAAGCCGGTTACGCTGCCGGTGTCCAGACTGACCGTGTCGCTTCCCACGACGCCGGTCAGCGTGGGAGTGACGCCCGAGAGATCGATGACAGTGGTGCCGTCGTACTCCCTGCTGCCCTGCCCTTGCAGATCGAGGCCCAGGGATTTCGGTGTAATGTCCGCCGTGGTATCGGCCTGGTCAGTGAAGACATAGTTGCCGGCATCCGCGCCGCCGTAGCTGCTCGCCAGGGTGACGGTCTTATCCGTGCCGACATTCTTGTCGTCGAAGATGCCCGTGGCGCTGACGCTGAGATCATCGCCCAGCACCATGCCGGTGAAAACGGCGGTGTCGGTGTCGACCGTCGCATCCGTGTTGCCGTCGTAGTCCTTGTCGGCGGCCGTGATGCCGCTCACGGCGACCGCTACCGGCGTGATGTCGGCGCTGGCGCTGCCGGTGGTGCCGGCGAGCACGTAGTTACCGGCGTCGGTGCCAGACAGGCTGGCGCCGGTAACATCGATCGTCTTGCCGGTGCCGACGTTCTTGTCGTTGAATGCTGCGCTCTGACTGACGGTGAACACGTCGCCCAGCACGCGGTCATCGGTCGTCAGCACGGTCGCCGTGGTGTCGCCGTCATACACCTTGTCCTGGCCGATGTAATTGACGCCCAGGGTCCGCGCGGTGATATCGGCGGTCGCGCTGCCGGTGGTGCCGGCGAGTACGTAGTTGCCGGCGTCGGCGCCGCCCAGGCTGGCGCCGGTAACGTCGATGGCCTTGTCCGTGCCGACGTTCCTGTCGTCGAAAGCGGCCGTCTCGCTGATGCTCAGGTTGTCGCCCGCAACGCGGTCGTCGCTCGTCGTCACCGTGGCGTCCGTCGTACCGTCATACACCCGGTCCACACCCGTGTAGCCCACGGTCAGTGTGCGAACGGTGACTTCGCCCACGTCGCCCGTGGCAGTGGTGCTGGCCATTTCATAGCCATAAACCGTGACTGCGCCATTGCTCGCGCCGGCGATGCTTACGCCCGTCGCGGTGACCGTCTTGTCAGTGGCGACGTTCTTGTCGTCGTAGCTCGCCGCGGGGGGCGCGGCGAAGGTAACGCTGTCGCCGTCGACCTCGCCGCTGGCGGTGAGATCGCCCGCCAGTACCGTGGCATCGGTCGTGCCGTCATAGACCCTGGTGACGGCGCCGGTGATGCTGGCGGAAATCGTTGGCGCCAGCGTATAGAGGAAGCCATCGCCGCTGCCCAGCACCGTGCTGCTGCCGTAATTCGCATTGTACTGCTTGAAATCGTGGTTCAGACCGCCGCGATCGTCATCCGCGGGATCGCCCGACCAGACCAGCCAGCGGCCATTGACGGCCGTAAGAGCCGAGCCGCCGGCGTTGTTGGTGAAGGTGTCGCCGGCGATGACCAGCGCATCGCCCGCCCCGCCGGCATCGAGTGCGGCATTGTTGCCCAGCACCACGCCGGAACCGGCGCTTGGCCCCTGATTGACGAGGCTGATCTGACCGGCGGTGATCGTACCGTCCACGGTGATGTCGCCGCTGTCCGAGTGGGTCTTGCCGGCGCCATCCAGGACCTCGATCGTAACCGTGCCGGTACCGGCGTCGATATCGACGCCGTCGGCGATGGCCACCACCGCCGCCCCCGCGTCGCGATCGGCATCGACCACGCCGTCGCTCAGCGGTGTGTTGGCGGACAGATTGACGTCGCCGTTGTCCGTGGAGATGTCCGCATTGACCAGGATGGACCGGCCCGCCATCAGGCTCAGGCTGCCGCCGTTCCCGGACGGATTATCGGCCGCGATGGCGTTGTCGACCGTGATGTCGTTGGAGGCCTGCAGGGTGACGTTGGTCCCGGCGGAAATCTGGTCGGCCACGTCGCCGGCCACCACGGTCACCGTCTGACCGATCAGGGCGCCGTAGCTCGAGCCATCGCCCAGCGTCGGATTCGACGTGCTGAGGAAGAGATACACCGCGCCGCTGCCGCCCGCCGCGTTGCCGCTGCCGTCGTCCAGCAACGCACCCGCCGCCAGCCGGAAGCCGTCGGCGTCTAAGGATACCGACTGGCCGAAGCGGTCATTCGCCTCCAGCGCCGAGACGTCCACGTTGCTGCCGCCGCTGTAACCCTTGCCCAGGGTCGCGATCCGCTCGCCGTTGGCGAATTCCGTATCCGTGAAACTGAACAGGTAGACCGCGCCGCTGTTGGCCACGGCATTTCCGCTGCCATCGTCCAGCGGCGCCCCCACCGCCAGCCGGTCGCCGGCCGCATTGAGCGAGACCGCACCGCCGAAGCTGTCGCTGCCATCCAGCGTCGCGACGTCCACGTTGTTGCCGCCGCTGTAGCCCCAGCCCACGATCGCCTGCTGCGCACCGCCGGAGAAGCCGGTGTCGGTGAAGCTGAACAGGTAGACCGCGCCGCGGTTGGCCACCGCCTCGTTGCTGCCATCGTCGCCGACGGCGCCCACCGCCAGGTGGTCACCCGCCGCGTTGATCGAGACCGCGGATCCGAACTGATCGGTCGTCTCCAGCGCCGACACATCCAGATTGTCGCCGCCGCTGTAACCCTTGCCCAGGGTCGCTTCCAGCGCGCCACCGGTAAAGCCGGAATCGGTGAAGCTAAACAGGTAGACCGCGCCGCTGCCGCTCGCCGCATTGCCGCTGCCATCGTCGCCGATCGCGCCCACTGCCAGCCGGTCGCCCGCCGCGTTGAGCGAGACCGCACCACCGAAGCCGTCACTGCCTTCCAGCGCCGACACATCTACGTTCTTGCCGCCGGTGTAACCCTTGCCCACGACCGCCTGTTGCGCACCGCCGGTAAAACTGGCGTCGCTGAAGCTGAACAGGTACACCGCGCCGGCGCCGTTCGTCGTGTTGCCGCTGCCATCATCCTGATGCGCGCCCACGGCGAGCCGGTCGCCCGCCGCGTTGAGCGAGACCGCCGAACCGAATTGATCGGTCGCCTCCAGCGCGGATACGTTCACGTTCTTGCCGCCGCTGTAGCCCTTGCCGACGATCGCCTCCAGCGCGCCGCCGGTGAAGCCGGAATCGGTGAAGCTGAACAGATAAACCGCGCCGGGGGAGTCCGTCGCATTATTGCTGCCATCGTCGCCGATCGCGCCTACCGCCAGCCGGTCGCCGTCCGCGTTGAGCGAAACCGACTGGCCGAAGTTGTCATTCGCCACCAGCGCCGCCACGTTCACGTCGTCGTCACCGCTGCCATACGCCAGTCCCATGATGGCGGCATAGGCCCAGACCTCGGCGTTGCCGATGACGATGTCCTTGGGATCCAGCAGCAGATGACCGTCGCCTACCTTCACGCCGGAGAGCGCGGCCTGGCGCAGTTCGCCCGCGGAGGAAATCTCCACCGAACCGCCGGTGGCGCCGGTGGCGTCGATGCCACCGAGGAAGGTGGTCTGCGTGTCGGACCACACCACGGCAGTGCCGCCCTTACCCGCGCCGCCGCTCACGTCGATGACGCTGCCATCGTTGATAAAGGTCTTCCCGGCATTCTCGATCGGCGCGTTGTCGTCCCAGCGCGCGACGAAGCTGTCGAAATAGTTCTGCGTGGCATCAAGCGTCTTGCCGCCCTGGAAGGCGCCGCCGATGCGCACCCGGCCGCCGTTGCTGCCGCCCGCGGCGCTGACCCGTGCCGAGAACAGGCGTACGTCATCGGCGCTGAGGTCGATGCGCCCGCCATCGCCCTGTGCGCCGTCGGCCGAATATCGGCCGGAACTGGCCAACCGGGCGCCGCCGTCCACGCGGATCCGGCCGCCGTCGACCTGGCCGTCGGCGCTGGTATCGCCGGTAGTGCTTTCGAGAATGTGACCGGCGCGGTAATCGATCGCGCCACCGTCGCCGCTGAGTCCCGTGGCATGCACACGTCCGGCCAGGGACAACAGGCCCTCGCTGTGGATACCGATCGTGCCGCCATTAGCGCCGTCGGCGCCGACGTCACCGCCCATCATGACCGTGTGGCCGTCGATATCGATCGCACCGCCATCGTGCGCGGCGCTGCCTGCATCGAGGGTACCGGTGTTGCTCACGGCGCCGCCATCCAGAATGATGCGTCCGCCCTGTTCCGTCAGCCCCCTGGCTTCGACGATGCCGCTGTTGTTGACCACGCCGCTGAGCAGGTCACGCGCACTGCCGGCGCTGAGGATCACCAGTCCGTGGTCGGCACGGATGGCGCCGCGATTTTCGATCAGTCTGTCCAGCGTGCCCTGCGTGACGGTGACGCTGACCAGGCCGTCGCCGCTGAAGTCCAGCGTGACGTCATTGCCGGCAGCCAGCGCGGCGCCACCGTTGGGGGTTTCGATGGCGCCGTCGTTGGTGACGACCGGCGCCACCAGCGCGACCACGCCGCCGTCCGCCAGGATATGGCCGAGGTTCCGTACAGCGGCGGCATTGTCACCGTCGCTGAAGTGATGATTGCCGGCGAGAAAGTCGGCGTCCGTGATGTTCAGCGTGGTGGCGGTGATGCCGCCGACGTTGACCTGGCTGCCCTGCCCGAACACGATGCCGGCCGGATTGACCAGCATGACCTGGCCGTTGGCGTTCAGATGACCCAGAATCTGACTCGGATCCTGACCGAGTACGCGATTGAGCGCGACGCTGGAGGCGCCGGGCTGCTGGAAGGTGACGCTGGCCTGGCTGCCGATGTCGAAGCTCTGCCAATTGGCGATCAGTTTGTCGGAGTCCTGCCGCACCGTCATGGCGGCGCCGGCGGTGCTGATGGTGCCGGCGCCGGCGATGATCCGGCCGCCGGTGGGCAAGGCGTTGACCGCGGGCTCGGCGAAGGAAGGCGCCGCAAGCGCGAACAGGATCGCGGCCAGCAAGGGTCGCGTCCTCCACGAGCGCGGAGGCGAACCGTGTCCGGCGGCGATCTCGCTCAGGGAAAGCGGACCACGCCGGTCGTCGCGACGGGTGGAGGACTTGTCCGCGCCGCGCGCGATCTCGCCGACGACCACGAAGGCATTCTTGGCATGGCTCCAGATGACACGATGAATCCTGTTCATTGTTTTATTCCTCTCCGAAAGTCAGAACCAGACGACGCCTTGCAGCCAGAAGCGGCTGTCGTCGCTGTCGCCGTCGACGTTATCGCCATTGGGCGCGCGTCCATCGTTGTCACCGAGCGTGTGCGCCCAGGCGATGCGCAGGCTGTGGCTGCCGGCCTCGCCGACATTGAGGCCGAAGCCGGCGCCGCTGAGCGCGTAGGCGTTTTTCCCGGTGGCGGTGGCAATCGCCACGCTGCCGGGATCGTCGTGCAGGCGGATATGGCCGGTATCGACGAAGGCGCTCAGTTGCATGATTCCAAGCGCAGTCTCCTCCGGCCAGTCGTAGCGCAGATCCACGCTGGCGATCCAGCCCGCGTCGCCCTGCGCCTCGCCCACGGGATAGGCCCGCACGCCGGTGGGTCCGCCGAGGATGAACTGCTCCGAGGAATCGAGGTTGTCGCCAGCCCACTGGGCGGAGAACCGTCCGAACAGCGTGAAGCGGCCCGGCAGTCGCTGCAAGCGCGTGGCATCGAGATTGAGTCGGGTGTAACCGCCCTGGGTGTCGAGTGTCGCGGCATCGGCCGCTTCGTCGGCCGGTACCTTGGAGAGATCGAGGTCGCCCGTGGTCAGGCCGGCATGGAATTTGTTGAGTCCGCCGCCCTGCCAGCGGTCGAGGCTCTCACCGGACAGGCCCAGCGTGACGACGTCGACGCGCTTGTCGCGCAGCGTGCCGGCATCGCTGTCGTCCGTGAGCGCCTTGCGCCCATACTCCACTTCACCGTGCAGGCTGAGCGCGCGGGTGCGGATGAACGGATAGCCGAGACCGGCGTGAAGGATGCTGGAATCGCCTTCCAGACCGGCGGCGACGCCGCTGCCGTTCTTCACTTCGTAGTTCATCGTGGTGTAGCCGGCGCTGGCGCGCAGGCCGTTCGGAGCGAGCGGGAGGTCATATCCCAACTGGCCGACGCGGACACCCTCCGAGGCGGTGACCGTCAGACTGGCGTGGTCGCCGCGGCGGCTCGGGTCGTTCAGATGGAGCGCACCGCTGAGCTGGGTCTCGCCGGTGCTGGCATTGCCGTAGTTGTCGGCCCAGACGATGCCGGTGAACAACGGACCTTCCGTGGCATTCACGGTGATGCGGGTAGTGCCGGTTTCGGCGCCGGGCGCGAGTCGCGAGCGCACGCCGATGCCGGGCAGATCGTCCATCAGCAGCAGTGCGCGCTCCAGTTCCTCCTGGCGCGGCGCGCTGCCGGACGGCGCGGCCGTCTCGGCGATGGCGAGGAGGATGCCGGCATCGATACGGGCACCCTCATTCAGCGCGATCTCCCAGCCACCGCCATCGGCGGCGTTGCCGTCGAGCCGCCCCTTCAGGATCGCGATCTCGATGATCCCATCGGTGACATCCTGCCGCGGCAGGTAGGCGCGGGCGAGCAGCCAGCCGGTCTCGCGCAGGTGCGCGGTCACCCGGTCGGCCAGCGCCTGCAGACCGGCGAAATCCAGTTCCTGCCCTTGCACCCCGGCGATCACCGCCTGCAGTTCGGGCTCCGACGCCAGGTCGAGGTCACCGCTGAACCGGGCCCCCTGGACGACGACCCTGAGCGTGGACGCCTGCATTTCGGGCGCGATGCCCTCCTCCACCGGGGCTTCCGGCTCGGGCATTGGCGGCGACACCTGCTGTTCTAGCTGCTCCTGCTGGCGCAGCAGCGAACCGGCATCCGGCGCCGCCTGCGCAAACACCGACGGCGAGGCCGGCGACAACGCGGCGGCCAAGGCAAGGGAGAGGAGATTTCTGCTGAGGGCGGGCCTTCCTTGTGCAAATCGGCGAGAAGCAACCGTCATATTCATGCCGTTCCATCCTTGTTTGGGATTGTGGACTGGACAAAAGGCAAGGATCGCGCCAACTCGCGCTATGTGATTATTTATTCAATACTTAATTCTCCCGGAACCTGATCGGTTCAGGCATCGGCCAGAGGGAAACGTCAGAAACCCGAGCCTGGGGTCGCGACAGGTGACGATCGTCACCAGAAGGGTCGAAGGTGCGCCGATGGGGAACGGGAGACAGTCCGTCTTTAATAGATGGGCGATCTGCGGTGATCGCCGAAACCCATCCCGCATCGGACACAGTATCCGTCCCTCCGAATGTTTCGGAAGCACGGAACACGATATTCACCCGTCGAAGGTGTGCACCAGACCACTGGGGACAACCCGTCCGCATGGCCATGCCCAATCATCAGGCGCACGGAGGTCGGCATTTGCCGAGTAATTCACTCGGTTATTGCAGAAATTTTTTCCTCGCATACCGATTGCCGGATATGTTCCTTACGGGAATTTCCCATAGAATACCCGTGCAATATTTCGGTTTATTCAGGAGAGGTTTTGCATGTCGTACGATCAAACAGATACTGCCTTACTCGCGTCTTCCACGATCGCGGAGGAGCTCACCGCCGAGGAATGCAGGGCGCTCGCCGCCATCATGGGTGTGCGGCGCCTGCGGGATGGCGAACTGCTGGTGTCGGAAGGCCAGAAGGAAAACACCCTCTTCGTCCTGATGGATGGCAAGCTTGCGGTGATCGGGTCCGTGCTCGGACAGGAGATGGTGGTCTACACCATGAACAAGGGCGAGTGCGCCGGCACGCGCGCCTTCGTCGATCGCACGCCGCGCAAGGCCACCCTGCGCGCGGTCGGCGATGCCACGGTGTACACCATGACGCCAGCCGCGTTCGAGTCGCTGCTCGATACCCACCCGCATATCGTCTACAAGGTCATGCGCGCGCTGTTCCGGATCACGCACTCGAATCTGTTGCGCATGCGCGACGAGAGCCAGGAGCTGGTCAACTACGTCTCCAAGATCCACGGGCGGTATTGATCCCGCACTTCCACAGATTTGGAGACAGGGCGAGTTGTCAGACATAGCCCGCCCTGTCTTCCACTAGCCGGAATTCACCCGCTTCATGAAGCGCCCGATATCCGCGATAAAACGGGCATGCGTGCCGTCGCCGATCAATTGTCTGGCATCCCACGCCTGGACCGAGAAGGTCACCTGATTGCCCCCAACCCGGGTGACCTCGGCGCGCGGGCGCGGAACGTTTGCCCGAATGCGGTGGCGGCCAGGTGCTTGACGGAGATAGCGCTACCGACCGAAGACTGATCAGCGGGAATCGGCTGGCTAAGCGTATCCTGACTATGGTCTTGACTGAAGACGCGGATTCTCTCCGGGCGTGGTCCCCGACTTGGTGAGTTCGAACAGCATGGCGTGAGTCCCATTCGATACGATGATGAGCAAAGTGTCGTCATCCGGAATCAGTGATGCGTAACCGGTATAACCGACGCCCGCGAATGGAGAACATGCATTCTTCTTCTGATCTACCAAAGCCAGCGTCGCGCCATAGATGTTGTAGCGCTCATCCAGAATATCCAGGTTCCCGCTATAGAGACAGCCACTGCTGTCAGATGCCCCAGTGAGAGTGCCGTTGTCATCGATAGGGAACGCCAGGGTGTACCGCGGACGGTCGACGGTGTGCTCCCACAGGTATGCGGTCGATGCCAACGCCGAATTGCGCTCGTAAGCGACATCTAATGTAAAACTGACTGTTTTGACCTGAATGCCCGCGCGTATATTCAGAACCAGTCTCGTCTCGTCGAGGCGGGCGCCGTCGATCGCGACCTGCGCCAGCGGTGTCAGTTTCTCTCCAGACAGGGTATACACATCGACGCTTCCCGTGACGGCGCCCTGGCCATCGATGTCATAGGAACCGTCATAGATCAATTCGCCCTCGCTCATCATGATGCGGTTTGCGCGCAGGATCGCGATAATATCGGTACTCGTCTTGTCCTGCGTTTCGCCGCGCCATAATCCATCCGGGAGAATGCCCGCAGGCACATCGGGAAAATCGCCCGGAGCCCCGGGATCAGTGCGGGCGGTCAACTCCTCGGCATTGCTGAATCCGTCCGCATCAGAATCGGCATAGCTGTACTCATCCACGTTCAACGCCAGGCTGCCGCCGGCGCTCACCATCACCGGCGCGCTGACCCAGCGTGCCAGTTCCCAGGGCTCCGCATCCTCCCGGACGAACTCGGCATCAAAGTACACGAACATCACGGTAAACGTATGCTCACCTTCGGGAGCAACAAACTCCAGATCCACGGCAGAAACATCCATGTCAATGTCATCGCTAAACCAGGGGATTACCCCATCGTCCATATATACGTTTACCTCCAATACACCCCCGGCAGGCAGATTCATTAGTCCTACCGGCAACGGGACGCCGGGAGAGCGCGCTTGCGAGCCTCCGTTCGTCTCGAGACAGCCTGTCACGGCGCAGACAATCAGCAGCAAGAACAAACACGTCTTCCAAAGGCCGTCCCGCATTGTTTCGCTCTTTCAGAAATAAAACCGCTAAGGAACAGGGGCTGAGATAGTAACCGTGCCCGTGCCGCCGCTTCCAACGACACCGCCATTGCTGCCGTTGCCGCCATCGTCCGACCCGGCGCTGGCCAGAGCCGCCACTGCCACCATTCCCAACCCGATCCACACCCACTTGTTGACTCCACCTTTCTCCGGCGATGCCTCATCCTGTCGCGCCATGTCAGCCGGCGCCCCAGAATCATTGCCAGAGTCACCAGATGTCGCCGCCATCATCGCCGGCACTGTAATCACATAGGGATCCTGCAATTCATCAGGCAAAACGGCGTTGCCGGCCTCATCGATGGCCTGGATGTAATATTCGATGCGCGGTCCCAGGGTATCGGGCAGGTCGGCTGAATAAATGTCGCTACCCATCGTCTCCAGCATTTCCACGCGCCGGTATTCGCTGTCACCCTCTACGCGGTAGATCAAGGTGACTTCGCTTACCCCCACATTGTCCGTCACGGTTGCCTGGATCCTGAGAGGCATACCCGTCGGCAACTCCGTCAGTGGGGTATGCCTGATCTCGGGGGGTAGCACATCACTGTCGGGCAAACCAATGGCCCTGCCGCTGGAAATACCAGGGAAAAGGAGGGAAAAACTGAGGTACACCGCCACCACAGGTCGGATTGACCGCATCAGTGACATGGCTCACTCCTACTTATTTCATGAGCCATGGTACCCTTTAGCTAATATTTGATCAATTGGTTACAAATAGTACCTCATGTTATTTCTAATAATAAGGGTATAAGGGGGAAACCCGCTTGCCCTGAATGCCATTATGCGAACCCGCCCTTCGCGAAACTGCCCGACCGGGTTAGAGAGATCCCGCGCCGGGACAGAGCGGGTCTATATAAAAAGTGGCAATGGCATGCATGCCTAGAAGCGGATCATTGGCATCCCCACACCGTGGCGCCGGGGCTCGGCAGGGAGAACTCGCCGGCGCATTTCTGAAATCCGAAGCGCCGGGGAATCTGCACTCCACGCAGACCGCCAAGCTGTTCCGTTATCCCCGCCTGAACCTGCGCACTGGGGTGCCGATCTCGTCGATGCATCGCGCATTACCGCAGAATGGCACGCCCATTACGGTGTGGTGACATCACCCCGTCAGGGCAGCCAGCGTTTGCCGTTACCACACACTCGACTGCGCTGCCGGACGGCACACTGCAGTAACACCCGGCAGTCTGGCGACAGGAAGGATTCGCGGTTTCATCTTTGTTTTCAGGTGGGAGGAGCCTCTCGATCTCCTGTGGATCCTCGGTGTAGGCGGTGATACCGGCCTAGTCGTCGCATTCCCGCCTGCCACCACTCTGCGCCCTATCTGCGCGCCTTTACTCCCACTCGACTATATATAAGCCATTTTTGTCTTCTATATTCAATGTCTTATTTTACTTCTAATTGGTAATACCATAAAAAATACCCCGCTCAAAAAACCTTACATTATGTTCGGTAATAATTGCCGATTGAACACTGACTCTCAGCAGATTAGGCAACCTTCCGAGCTTTGACTTCCAGGCCTATCCCCTCCTGCTCCTGCAGGCAATGGAAAACACGAAAATATTGCTCGCCCGCGTATCCCCTTTTGTCCCAAACACACGCATGAGACTCTTGCTCGACTTGTCGAAGACACGGGCGAGAGAGTTCTCGAACCCGATGGCCCCATCGATATGGTCACGCAGCACTGCATTGCCTATATCGACATCACCAGCGATAGGTAAAAGGAAAAGTGGTCAACCACACCAGCATCAAGACGAAAAATACTTATGTCCCCTTTTTCCGTCCCCTTTATTGCACAAGGTTCTCTTCCCGCCACACCTTGGGTACTGTGCCGGTCCAGCGTTTGAATGCGCGATAGAACGTCGAAACTTCGGAATAGCCCAGCAGGAACGAGATTTCCGCGATGGGTATGTTTCCTTTCGATAACAGGGATTTCGCCTTCTTCACCAGCACTTCGTCACGAAGCTTGCGGAAAGTCGTATCCTGGTTTCGCAATTTCCTGTGCAAGGTGCGCGTCGTCATGGCAAGCCTGTCCGCGACATCGGCTTCCTGGCCATGTCCGGTAGCGAGACCTTCTTCTATCGCAATGCATACCCGTGGCAGAAATTCATCCTCCGAGGTGATCTGCCTGATCAAGGCGGCCGCATAATTTTCGAAGTCCTCAGACAAGTGCCGGCTTGAATCTGGCAACCGCGTTTGCAGGGTTTCCTTATCGAACAGCAATGCATCTTCATCAGCCCCAAAACAAACCGGGCAATGATAAAAATCCTGGAATGGCTGGGTATTCCTGGGACCCTGCCAGGTGAAATACGCCCTCAGAGGTGCCAGATTTTTACCGGTCAGCATGCGGCCCCATGCCAGCCAATGCGAGAGAAATGTTTGTACGACCTGTTCCCTCGGCCCGAACGGCGAAGGCGACGGATGGGTACAGATCTGGGCGACCAGCCCATCCCGTGATTCAAGAAAGAATTCAGAATACTTGTTAACGATACGAATATAGCGCTCAGCCCGGTAGAGCATATCCTCGAATGTCGGACTCGAGCGCAGCAAAAATCCCCAGAACCCGAGGCCTTCGAAAGGCAGATTGGTACCCAGTTCAAGACCGATGGTCTCACGTGAAGTTGCCAGTATGCGTTGCACCAGCCGAACCTGTTGACTCAAAGGTACCAGGCCGTCGGGATCGTCGGGGTCAAGATCGGGAAAATAGTCCTCGAAACGCAATTCGATACCGATGGTACTGGCCGCGGTATGCAGCGCCAACACCGACCTGGCAGACACTTTCTCTTCACCGGCTCCTTTCATCGCACGTCCAAATTGTCAGAAAATGCCAAGACTTTGTCTTCTTCTGTGAAATACCGGCCAGTCTTCATAGCTTACGCTGAGCCCGTACAAATATAGGAGAAGACCATATGAAGAAGCAATTACCCAGTACCCTGGTCGTCGGCGCCGGACCGGTTGGCATGGCCGGTGCGCTGGAACTGGACCGGCAGGGTATTCGCGTCAGGATCATCGATAAAAACGAGCAGCGAAGCACGCTGAGCAAGGCCGTGGGTATCAACGCCAGGACCCTGGAGCTGCTGCAACCCAGCGGTGTTTCCCAGGCGTTGATCGCCCGAGGTCTGCGGATATACCGCGTTAACATGCGATATGGCGACAGGATACTGACCACGGTGGACTTCTCGAAAATGAACCACCCGTTCAACTTTATGCTGTCGCTGCCACAGGATGAAACCGAGGCGATTCTCGAAGAAGCCCTGCAGGCTCGCGGCATCTCGGTGGAAAAAGGCGTTGAATTCGCCGGCTACGATACGGATGGAGACAGTGTATCGGCGCGTATTCGCCGCAAGGATATCGCATCGACATTTGATGTCGACTACATCCTGGGCGCGGACGGCGCACACTCCTCGGTCAGGAAGAGCATAGGTCTGGATTTTCCCGGCAGGCCTTACGAGGACACCTGGAGCCTGGCCGATGTGCGCATGGCATGGCCGTTTGGGCATGGCGAGGCGCACCTGATCATGCGCGACGACGGCAAGGTGCTGTTCGTCATGTCCATGCCTGGTAACCGCTACCGGCTGATATCCAACCAGGGCAGCGTGTTCGACCTGCTGCCCGGGCGCTCGCAAATTCATGACGTGATCTGGAATACCGAGTTCAAGGTCAGCCTGCGGCAGGTCGAGGCATATTGCAAAGGATCGGTGTACCTGGCCGGCGATGCAGCACATATCCATTCTCCGGCCGGCGGCCGGGGCATGAACCTTGGCATCGAAGACGCCGTCGTATTCGCCCGGCGCCTGGCTGCCGGCGAACTGGAAGGTTACTCCGATCACCGCCATGCGGTCGGACAGCAGGTCGTGCGCGAAAGCGACAAGCAGTTCCGCATGGCGTCAGTCAGAAATCCGCTGGGCAAGCTGTTTCGGAACTTCATGGTGAGCAACGTCCTGGGTTCCGAACGGGTACAACGCAAGTTCAGGCGGCGCATGGCCGGTATCGACCATGTTCCAGCCTGAAAGTTATTGCGTTGATCAGTGATGCGAGATTCAGCGTCTGCACCAAAAGCGGAGCACGACAACATGGGATACACAAGCAGTGAACGCGACCACCAGAGGATACTTACACTGGCTCTACTGCTCGGAACATTCTGCATGCAGGCTGCCGAGGCCGCAGACGAGCAGGTGGTTGATACCTGGCAGTTTGGTACCGAACTGGATGTTCTGCCATTCCTGCTCGACGGCTACTACCTGTCGGCGACGGCCGGCCGCGATCACTGGCGCATCCGCTACGTGCGCACGAATGTCACGGCACCCGAGTTCGCCACGGCATCCGGGTTCGATAATAACAGGCTCGAAATCAATGCCGTCATCCTCGACTATTTTTTTGATGCAGGGAAGAGCGGCTGGTGGGTCGGACCCGGTATCGAGCGCTGGCAGGGTAAGGTTACTGAGGAATCCAGCGGTCTGCGCCAGTCGTACCGTACCGACATGCTCACGCTCGGCGGTGGCTACGTGTACTATGTCAGCGAGAGGGTTTTTCTCAATCCCTGGGTGGCGATTCACATTCCGGTCAGCGGTGATCGCGACGTGATGTTCGTCGACGACAATTATGAACTTCGAATCCTGCCGGAAGCATCGGTGAAGCTCGGAATTCGTTTCTAGGCAGCAACAGGACAGAAGCAGGTATTCATCGTGAGACACTCATCACCGAAAGAAGTTGCAGCGCAGTGGGTAGCGGCATACAACCGTCACGATGTCGAAGCAGCCATTGCGCTATATGATGAGCAGGCGATCAATATCCAGCAGCCGTGGCGCAAATCCGTCAGTGGCCGCGATACGATGCGCGCGATCTATATCCACGTATTCCAGGCTTTCCCTGATATCGTCGTCGATGCCGAACACGTCACAGCCGATGGCAACCGCGTCGCGATCGAATGGTGTTTCCGCGGCACGATGCGCGGCGAGTTCGCTGGCCACGCACCGACCAACCGTGCCTTCACGCTACATGGTTGTGAAATCTTCGAGCTAAGCGATGGCAGGATCAGCATTCAACGCGGCTACTGGGACAAGGCGACGATGCTCGAACAGCTTGGCATCAACACAAAGCGTCAATCCGGATAGAGGTGACGAGCGAAGAAAGGGGACGTAACAATTTTCTTCCCTCCGACGCCAACCAGTGCCAGATCTGGCCTACTCCCACTCTATTGTAAATGAGCCTTTTTTATCCTTTATATTCAATGGCTTATTATCCTGCTAATTGTTGATACCATAAAAAATACCATGCTCAGAAAATCCTTCAAAATACTCGAAATGTGCCGATTGAACGCTTCCACACAGCACCCCTTAGGCCACCCTCTATCACCGGGGCAAGACAAGCCGTGGTCGGATAGCCGAGAGATTGTGAAAGCGCATGGTCGGCAATCGCTCCGCTAAGCGAGACCTGACCCTCAGCGCTCTGCCACGCCTGAAAAAGTCGGAAGATTCCACTGCTTTTCGACAGACTCCGGGGATCATGACCGGAATGAGCGGTCACGATCAATCGAAACAGAGAGAAATATCGGCAATGGTGAGGATCTCGGTGACTGAACGCAGCAAAGCATGAAAACCATAATTTCAAGCCCAGGGAATTTTTTTACTCTTGACGGACAGCTTTTTAACGGGTGCCCCTATCTGACTCTTTTCCGGGGCGGACATTCCACCCACTGGATTGCGCGACCTTGCCCAACACATACTTGGTTCGACCACTCTTGTACTCCTAGTTGATTTTCTCCCTCCCATCCACATAGGTCGCCTTTACCGGAAGCTGCAACGGCTGGAAGATGTCGTGGAACTTGGGTAGATCGAGACGCTGCGGATGCCTCAGGAAACCTAGGTAAGCATCGGGGAATCGGTTCGCCAGGTGTCGATCTAGCAGGTCTATGGCCTCAGCATTGTCTGTCCACATGGCTGCGACATAACCATGGAGGTGGTCGATTGATGCCAGGAAGATCAAAGGGCTGTCCGCTCGTGAAGTACCGATCACCCACCCGTTATCCCGAATTCCCATAAGGAGGCCTGGCACACCCGACACCCCTCCGGCGGCGATTTCCAGATCGCCATCGAGAAATGCACAGACACCGCGTGAGCCGTGCAATCCCTCCGCGATCGCCCCGAATGCGGCAATGCCATAGGCGTCCGACATACGTTCGTAATCGAACACGAACATCGATGCCTGTCCTTCTTCATTTACAGATTCGGGTTGCTTTGAGTCTACACTGTCATCTTTCTTGAGCCTTGACCGCTTGCTGCTGATTGTTACCTGGCCATCGATCAGCCGGGCTTCGCCGACAGGCAGTTGATCACTTCCAAGCGTGCCGAGGTAACTCAGTCCATCCACTCGCACAAGGCCCACTGTGGCCCGTGTCAGTAACTCGACCAACTCTGTGTGATTTGCGTGCATGGCGATTACTATGGCGCGCGGTACGAACTGTGAATCCAGGTCGACCGTGGCGCCGTACTCCAGCAGGATCTCGGCGATCTCACGGTGTCCCTGCTGCGCCGCCACTTGGAGTGATGTGGCACCCCAGTTCGTCTGCATGTCGACGTTTGCGCCCTTCTTGAGCAGTTCGCGCACAATCCCTGTATGACCATTCTGCGCGGCTAGGTATAGCGCAAAATGACCTAACTCCGCCTGTGCATTCACATCGGTGTCGTGTGCAAGCAGCAGGTCGACGACTGCGCCATGACCGCCGGCGGCCGCACCCATCAGGGCCGTTACACCGCCACTCGTTTTGACGTTCGTTTTTGTGCCCTTTTCGATCAGAGCTCTGACCGCGCCGGCGTCTCCTGCGGCGGCGGCCAGATAGAGTAGCGAAACAGGCATATCGTCCGACTGTTTTTCACCCTCAACTTGTAACGTCGCCAGCTCTGGTGTGGCTATCTCGACCTGCTCATCAAACTCAACAGCAGAACTGACTTCGCTTTCTGGAGCTTCCGCGATCGCAATGGTCGCCGAAGCAGTTGTTCCTGGATAAACGTAACTCATAAAGTGCTGGACATAATGATCTTCGGGAAGCGATCCTATCCCGGGAAGTGTCCGTTTTTCTCCGCTGGCCATAGTGAGCTCGAGCGTCAGTTTTAAGATCCCCTTGGTCTGGAATTTCTGGACGTCCCGCAAGAGGATGACCTGTTCTTCAGGTTTAAACAAATAAAGGGCTTTTGACGTGAGCACAAAATCTTCTTCGTTGAGACCAACAAGAAATTCGTCCTCATCAAATGCCCGCAACCGATGTGCTCGGAGGATGTCCTCTTCGTATTGACGATGTCCATCGATAAATGCGCGTAGGGAATTGGTACGCGCCTCCTGAGCACAGACCTTATTTAAGGGATCGAGTTCGCCCGCCTTCCAAGCAGTATGTGTTTGGACCATCAATGATTCCAATACACTGTTTCCGGGTTGATAATCCGCATCCTCAACGTCCGGATCAGTGTGAACGGCTACTGGTGGCTGTTTCCCTTGCTGTGTGAGTGCAGCGATGGACATTAAGCGTGCTGGCAGTTTTTCATTTCCATCGATGAAGCAGGCGGGGAAGGACATGGCAATGGATTTCCCGTTTTGAAATCCCCTGACGACAAGCCTACCTTCATGATCTACTGAAACATTGGCGCGGGTGAGCACCATTTTCAGGACGGTGGCCTTGTTAAAAGCAGCCGAATTTATCCGCTCTGGGGAAATGCCGACTGTTCCCCCAAGATGCGCAATATAGAGATCGTGCTTTTCTGTAACCGCCACCAGACTCATAAGCATCGTCTCGCTATGCAACATATCCCCGAGAATTCCGCCGAAAAAGCGGCCGGCCCAGAGATTGACAGTCTGGGACGCCTGATGACCTAATGACGTCCATAGGCCCACGCCGTAATGTTTCCATTCTTCGCCACTGGCAATTGCATCAAGCCATGCACGTATTTTCTCATTTGTATTCCTGATTTTCAGGCGCTCTGCTTGCTCCTCGTCGCGCTTCATCTCCTCATCGGCTCTATCTCCGCAGACCGAACACAATCCATCGCCCCGAGCGCTCAAAAAGCTGTACTGTGCACTGCATTCCTTGCACTTTGCCAGACTTTGTCTCCGCTTCCGTGTCACTGAACGGAGGCCCGAGAACGCAAGGCCTACACCCGTAAGGAATAGAAGTCCGAGAAATAACCCTCCCAGGATCATTAACTCAGAGTCCGCCGTGCGGTACCCGTACCAGGCCAAGACAACAGCACCTACTACGATCATCAAGCCTAAGACGATGTCGAATGTGATGGGGTCGAATGTAATGTCGCCCGAAGCCTGATGTGACTGCATGTTTCGATCGGGGGCATCCGGTGTTTCGCCTGACGCCTTCGTTGCCACCGAAAACTCTCGAACCTCGGCGGCACAGGACGGACATAAACCCCAATCAGTCTCATTCACCGAGACGGTCATCTTCCACAGGGCCTCTAAGGACGTGTCTGCCGAAACCATGTCCTGTATGACCCGAGGCAGGTGTTTTGGCACAAAGGCTTGCTTGGACAGGGTTGACATCAGCGAGGATGGAAATCGCTGCATAGCTTCGGCCGGGAGGTCGTTACCACAGATATCACAGGTACTCATGGCGGTTCTCTTCTGAGATCAAGATGCAAAATCACTTGAAACATATGACTTCTTGCCGCACGGGGTCTCAGCTGTAGTTCGACGAGTTGCCAAATTGGCTCGCCCGCGCCGTAGCGTGGGGATGCTGGCCAGAACCTGACACAACAAGGACTCAAGCCGGCCAGGTCGCTTCGGGAAAATCGCGATAGAGCTGCGTTGCTGCGGTGCGAAAGTCGCGGTGATGCGACGCAATGCTCTCCAGCATGGCTGCCGACTGGTCGAAGCCCAGAACGTATGTGGCAATGGTAGTCGCGAGCAGTTCACGTTCGCCGATCGCCAATTTGTTGCCGTCCTCGTCGAACACCTGGAGTTGGGTGTGCTTCGTCTTCTTGATCGCGATCAGCCAGTCCTGAAAGTCGGCGTTCGTGAAGTCGCCGGCACTTTCGAGCACCAGCCCGTGGAGTTGCATTTTGATTTCGCCATCGCTGTTCCGGTCAAGCCCGGTCACAGTCGGCAGCAGCAGCCGCGAATACATGACGGGAAACGTATCATAAGCTTGGACCTGCGTTCTAAGCTCAAAGAACCCGGCCTCGATATTCGAGGGCATGTTGTTCAGGCCATCGATGCCGTCTGGAACGACGGCGGCCACAACAGCCATCCCGTTGATCGACCAGAACACGAAACTCCCGGGCGACGGCAGCGCATCGGCCGGATCGAAAACATTCACGCGTCGATGGATGCGCATGCTCCCCTCGCCCAGGCTCGCAGCGAGCTGTTCGGTTGCTTTTTCGTCGATGGACGCGCCAGAGCGCGGCCATGTCGTTCGATCGATCACGCGGCGCTCGATGTCGGACATCTGGAACCCGACGGTTCCGCTCTTCGACGTCGGATCCGCTTCGATGGGATCGATCGCGGGTTCTCGTAGCGCCTGCTCGGGGGGACTGTCGCAAGACGTGCCTGTCGTACCCGGGGCGAGCTTTCTTGTCCCGGCCACCGCAGGCTTACCCGGTTCTAACAACCTACCAAGATGGCTGCGCGGTGCCTCGATGGCCTGAAACAGGATGACTTGACCCGACGTCGGTCGCCTCAGGTTCTCGAAATCACCCTGGATATACTTCTTGACCACCTCATCAGCCACGCCCAGTTCATCGAGGGCGATCGCCATGGAGCCGACAATATCCGCCAGACTCTTTTGGTCGTAAATCTCGTCAGCCGACCGAATCTGCGGCATCCGCCACTGGTCTTCAGTGAACAGCCGGACTTCGACGCCTTTGAGACCTAGCTCATCGAGTAACTTTTGTTTCCACTGACCCTCACCGGACAGATCGCCGATAAACTCTGCCTGGCCGCCCGGTGTCTCTTGCGGCTGCAGAAAGAAGGCGATGATGACCGTGATGTTGCCAGGAATCAGAAAATCGCCGGCTATAGGGGTGTTGGAAGTGCTGAGGCTGTCGGAAGACTTGACAAAGAACGAGCTGACGTTTGCAGCAGGTGAAGTAACCGGGGTAGCAGCGGTTGTGAGTTCCTGCTTATCGCTTGTGTCTGCAAACGCGAGAACGATACCAATAACAAATCCGGCACCGAGGCCACCAAGCGCGATCCACCGCATCCCCGACCAGGAGTAGATATCACTCAGATCAAGCTCATCGGTGAAGGGCGCGGCGAGCGTTCCGAATACGTAAACCAGCAGAATGATGACAATCGACCCTAGCAATATACCACCGAAGAAAGCTGCAATGCGCTCGCTCGCGGCTTGACTAGGCTGGTTGTTTCGAGTGGGCGTAACCAGAGTTCTGTTTGACTCCTTCGTTGCTGCAGAAAATTCTCGAACCTCGGCGGCACAGGACGGACATAAACCCCAATCAGTCTCATTCACCGAGACGGTCATCTTCCACAGGGCCTCTAAGGACGTGTCTGCCGAAACCATGTCCTGCATGACCCGAGGCAGGTGTTTTGGCACAAAGGCTTGCTTGGACAGGGTTGACATCAGCGAGGATGGAAATCGCTGCATAGCTTCGGCCGGGAGGTCGTTACCACAGATATCACAGGTACTCATGGTGGCTCTCCACTGATGGTGTTAATCGGAGAGAGTATAAAACGGATCGCGGACGTCGAAGAAATCTAGAAATGATTCCGACGGATCAGGCATCGCGATTCTCAAGACGGGCTTGCATAGCGGGCTCGTCCGGCGCGCCTCCGAGACCACTGGCAATGATCCGTTCACCACTCTTCAAATCTACTATGACTCTGAAAGTCAGTATCGGCCAGGCAAATAGTCGACGTTTTCTAGAATATCCACCAATATCGTCCAGGAGAATTGACATTGCATTTGGAGTAAACAAATAAAGGCATCTAGAGGTTAAGACATACGATTGTTTTTCCCAAGCGACGAGGACCTCATCATCGTCAAACGGCCGAGCTCTAAACGCGCTTTCGATTACCTCGAAATTTTGAATAACAGAACTTCTAATCAGCTCGAAAAACGGTCCTCGGCCCACACCCTTACTTGTTCTGTAGATTAGTCGATCGAAAGTCAATCCCAAGCCGCTACATTTGGCCGGTGGTGCCAAATTAGAGAAACCCAATCCTGCTCTAACGGGCCCAGACACGAACATAGTGTCGACAGTATTCAGGAAGGTCTCATTAATCTCCGTTACGTTTCCCGTCTCAATGGCCAGCTTCTCCATGGCCGGATATATTCGTTCCAAAAGCAGGTTTAGCTCCATCTCAGCGACCAACTTCGCGTGCTCGCCAATTGCGAATAGGTTTTTTCCGACGTTTCCACTTGCAAGAATTCGATCTTTCAAGTAGCACGCAGCCGTTTCTACGACTGACTCAGCAGACAAGTCCATTGCGATTGATGAGAGTTTTCTGTCGAGGCGCGATAGCTGCAAAGCCGCCTTCGCCGAATCATTCTCTGGGGGATCTTGCAATGCGCAGCCATAAAGTAGGAAAGCGACGCTAGTCCGTCGTGTCCATCCCTCTGGTAACCGCGGATATTGCCTAAACCCCTCATACTGATCGGTTGAAACTTTAGCGTCGAATGATATGTATCCCACAATCCGTCTCCTTTCGCGGCCGAAAATAGTGCCCCCTTATTACGAAACTGCTTGGTGTAATGTTAGCGCAAGACGAACACGCGCGCAGTTCGGCCATCTGCTTTGGGGGTCAGTGGCTCATCAATGGCAATGAACTCGTAGTATTGGGATTCACTCATCGCGATTCACTTTTCTGCGAAGCGAAGTCGCTCCATAAGCCCTGCCAATGAAATGACTCTTATATCACTACCCACAGGAAACTCATCCTCGCCACCATAAAGGATGTACTTATGCATTGCGCCAACATCATCACAAGTCTGGCTATAATGCTTACCAATTTTGGGGGCAACCCCATACTTAATCTCGACGGCCCAAATTTCAGACGAAGGCATCTTGATCACCAGATCGATCTCCGCACCAGCAGCTGTCCGGTAAAAGTAGGTTTCTGTAGGGCTGGGCAGGATAGAATGAATGTTCTCGATGACAAATCCTTCCCAGCTTTTTCCCAACACTGGATTAGACAGCAGCTTATTTTCGTGGTAATCGGCAATACCATGAAAAATGCCATGCTCAGAAATTGCTGCTAATACTCACCAGAAATGTCGAGATGCCACCCCCCATGCTGTGCTGCAGGCTTCGCTACATCATGATTCCAGTCGCGCCCAAAAACTTTTCTTTCGCCCATGCGCCGAGTGCAATTGCTGCACGAAGGCGTGATGTCTTGGCAGTGGTTTGAATTCCTTGATCCGCTTCGCCAGCGCTTCCAGCTTTTTGTAATACCGTGCACCATGGCCGTACGCCTTGCTGCGCCCATGTGCCAGGATATTCAGCAACAGGGCGCGGTAGCACGCTGTGGCCGCCATACTGCAATCCGTTTTTTCAAACGCCTTGGCCAGCCTCAACAGACTGTCATAAAAACACCCCGTCAATTCCTGGTTCCGGCCTAAAACCAAAGTCTGGACTCGCTCCGTTTGACCCAGGTTCAATAACAGATCCGCGCTCGATAGAATATTGCCTCCCTGTTCGGCTTGTTTGATTGCTGAACTACACGCTTTCTCTTTCTCATCGTCGTCCGAGGCCTCCAGATATCGCGTGAAACTGGCGTAGCTCTGCTCGCTTTGAAACAGCCAGGAACGAATCACTTTAAGCTGTTTCCGGTCGCCCGTTTCAACACAGACATTGTCCAGTTTATCGCTCAGCTGCGAGATCTTGAAATCTCAGCTGTGATGCCAGCCAGTGCCAGACATTGCCTGTGAGTACCAGTCACTCCCACTCTATTATAAATAAGCCTTTTTTATCTTTTATTTTCAATAACTTATTTTCCTTAAAATCGGCAATACCACGAAAAATACCATGCTCAGAAAATCCTTCAAAATGCTCGAAAAAGATGCAGATTTAGCGCTAGCAAACAGCCGACCCCTCTACCTAAGCGGCAAGAAAGCCCTATAGAGTTTTACATTCACCGAAATGCTGACCCAAGTCGTTAGTATGGGCAACACAGCTTCACTCGAACCGGTAAACAATTTGCGAATAAACATAGATAGTATCACCGGTATCCGGGGCATTGGGGGCATCCTTAAGAAACTCACCTTTCATCAAATAGGCCCCGCCCAGTTCCACTTGCCATTGTGCGGCAACATTTAATTGCCAGCGTGCCTCCAGTTGTTGGCCAACAAAGCGACCACTGTTTCCACTAATATCTCGCAAGCCAGCTGCCGTTAGACCGTCCCGTTTTTCCGCAAGCCAGAAAGCGCGATATCCGACAAACGCCCGAACTATGTCGGTTGGTGCGAATTCCCACTGCAGTCCGGGTGTAATAATATTGCCGCGAATAATTGGCCCATAGATTCCCGTTGGTCCGAAGTCAAATCGTCGCGCACCAAACAAGGTCACGAAGCGATTGCTTTCATTGTCGGTGGGATTTTTGTCACCGCTGGCGTAATCAAATTCCACTGTGAGTCTGGATTGCCAGGTATCATCGAATTGATAGCCGAGGTGGCTGTGTAGGAAACTGGCACGGTGATCGAGATTGTTGGTATCCGTTGGCGCCGCGCTATTGCGAGACTCGCCAAACTGATAAGCAGCCTCCACTTCGTAATCCCAGTGTCGAGCTGAGGGTGCTCGCCACCAGCGCGCCCCAAGCGTATAAAAGTCTTGATTATCTGTGGCGAGACCGCCCCCATCGCGTTCCTGCAAGGCAAACCAAAATAATTCCAGATTCGCTACCCCAACTTTACCCGCACCGTCCAGCCCCCAGAATCGCACATTGCGAAATTCCTCATCAAATTCTATCTCGTTCGCGTCCAACTCATTTCGGGCATTGGGTTGTCGCTGTACCGGCAAGGTGTAGTAGGCCTGCCAATGCCAACTGGTCTTCCAGTCCACATGTACGCCAGTAAAGGCATTGATCGTATTGCGAAAACGATTGCGCGCCACAAATCGACGGCTGCCAATATCCATGGTAAAGCGCCCCGCTTTTACGGCAAATGCATCGCCGCTATTCGTAGTCCCCTGCCAACCAAGATAGGCCTGTAAGGGCTCGAAGGCGTTAACATCATCAGTACCCAAAGGTGTGTCACTGTCGTCCAACCAAGCACGAGAATCCTGAAGTTCCAGCTCGCTAAACCCGTGCTCTCCGCGCCCCTTTAGACTTAGCAGCAAACGCGAGACCAGTATCTGATCGCTGCCGCTGGCGTTTGCACGAAAGGGTTGGTCAAGAGACTCATAGCGCAAGCGGTAGGTACCATCGAGACTCCATACAGGGCTTTCTTCAGCCATGCTCCTGGGTGGGGCACCTGACAGTAGCAACAGGGTAAGAACTAGCAATCGGTGGGCTTTGGCGGGCAATCTACAGGTCTCCCTTTTTGTGACGGCAGGTGTACGCCAAGCTCGCGTGGTTGGGTCGCTCGGATTTGTTGTGATACGTTATATACTGTCTTATATAACGTATCGAGGCAACACTTGCCCCGGCTATGACCAACCCTGTTGCAATGAAATGACCTGTTGCACCGGAATAAGGAGAAACTCCATGCGTCGATTTAACCGTTTGATTTCCATCTCGTTAGGCTATCTGCTGCTATTAAGCACCGCCCAGGCCGAAGAGATTCATGCCGCTGTTGCCGCGAATTTCACGGCTGCCATGAACGATATCGTGGCACAGTTTAAAAAAAGCTCGGGGCATAAAGTGACCTTGTCTTTTGGTTCATCAGGCAAAATCTTTGCGCAAATTCAATACGGTGCACCATTCCAAGTATTTTTATCGGCTGATCAAGCGAAGCCAGAGGCATTGGAAAATGCGGGGTTAAGTGTGCCTGGCAGTCGCTTTACCTACGCGGTGGGTGCACTGGCACTCTGGTCTACCAGGCCCGGCTTTACGAATGATGATGCTCGCTTAAAAAATGGTGACTTTAACAAGTTGGCCTTGGCCAACCCAAAACTTGCGCCCTACGGTGCTGCTGCAGTGGAAGTATTGGAATCACTCAAGCTTAAACAAGCCACGGAGCCCAAATGGGTGATGGGAGAAAACATTGCGCAAACCTATCAATTTGTTGGTTCGGGGAATGCCGATCTGGGGTTTGTGGCGTTGTCGCAAATTATGGACAAGGGCGAGATAAAAGAAGGGTCTAGCTGGATCATACCCACCGAACTTTACAGCCCGATCCGTCAAGATGCCGTGCTGTTAAACCGCGCGAAAGACAGCGCTGGCGCTAAAGCCCTGCTGGCGTATCTACGCAGCGAGGAAGCTCATGCCATCATTCGCACCTACGGTTACACCACAGAATAGGCCCGCATCGTGTTTTCTGAAGCGGACCTCACGGCAATCTGGCTAACACTTAAACTGGCCACCACGGTGACAATCTTGCTGTTGTTCATCGGTACGCCTATCGCTTGGTGGTTGGCGCGCACTCGCTCCTGGTTAAAAGGGCCGGTGGGCGCTGTGGTGGCACTGCCACTGGTATTGCCACCCACCGCGCTGGGTTTTTACCTGCTGGTGGCCATGGGACCGCACGGATTTATCGGTCAACTGACACAGCAATTCGGTATGGGAACCTTGGCCTTTACATTCTGGGGGTTGGTGTTGGCCTCGGTATTCTATTCGCTGCCGTTTGTGGTGCAGCCGATACAAAATGCCATGCAAGCACTGGGTGACCGACCGCTAGAAGTGGCTGCGACACTTCGAGCGGGCCCTTGGGATCGGTTTTTTACGGTGGTGGTGCCTATGGCCAAACCCGGTTTCATCACTGCCACTATTCTCGGCTTTGCGCATACCGTGGGTGAGTTCGGAGTGGTCTTGATGATCGGTGGCAATATCCCTGGGCAAACCCGCGTTGTATCGGTTCAAATCTACGACCACGCGGAGGCGCTGGAGTATGCCCAGGCCCATGTATTGGCGGGCAGTATGGTGGTCTTCTCGTTTCTGGTGTTATTGGGGCTGTATGGATTTCAACAGAAAAACCCTTTTACGGGGTTTAAATAAATGGCTGAAGACGATCCTGCGGTGGGCACGATACGAATAAACCCTGAGCCTAGGCTGCACGCGCAATTTCGTATGTATTACAGCGGTTCCGATCCGTCGGCCTTAGCACTGGATATCGATTTGACGCTGCCGGGCGATGGAATCACCGCCATCTTTGGTCAGTCAGGTTCGGGGAAAACGACCTTGCTGCGGTGCGTGGCCGGGCTGGAGCGCGCCCAATCAGGGCGCTTAACCGTCAATGGCGAAGACTGGCAAAGCGATACCCTGTTTCTGCCTACCCATCAGCGCTCTTTGGGTTATGTCTTTCAGGAATCCAGTCTGTTTCCCCATCTCACTGCGCAAGGCAATTTGAATTACGCCATGAAGCGATCCGGCATTCCGAGCGCAAATGTTTTATTCGATCAAGTGATCGCACTCATGGGGATCGAACAGGTGCTGGCTCGCTGTCCACATCAGTTATCCGGTGGCGAGCGGCAACGGGTGGCCATTGCCAGGGCACTCCTCATTCAACCTCGATTACTGCTGATGGATGAGCCTCTGGCTTCCCTGGATACCGCCAGAAAGCAAGAAATATTGCCCTATCTGGAAAGGCTCAGATCAACCTTTGATATGCCGATACTGTATGTCAGTCACTCCCTTGATGAAGTGACGCGCCTGGCAGACCATGTGGTGGTACTTGGACAGGGTCGCGCTGTCGCCCAAGGTCGTGTTAATGAGGTTTTTTCCCGTATCGATGTGCCTCTGCCAGTGGGCAGTGATGCCGGTGTTGTCTGGCAAGGACAGGTAAGAGAGCGCAACGAGCAATGGCACCTGGTACGGATTAGCTGTGCAGGCGGTGACCTTTGGGTGCAGGATATGGGAGATGTCATAGGCCAGAGTATTCGGGTGCGGATATTGGCCAGGGATGTCAGTCTGACCCTGAGTTGCCATGAGGACTCCAGCATTTTGAATCGGCTCCCGGTGAACGTCCAGGAGATAGCCACTGACAGCGACACTGCTTTGGCGTTGGTACGATTACAAGCCGATGACGACTTTGTAACCGCACAATTGACCTCTCGATCCGTTGATTACCTGAAGTTGGTGCCTGGGCAACGGCTATGGGCACAAATTAAATCCGTTGCCATCTTGCGCTAAACACGTTTGCGATTAATCGTCTTTTAGCAATATCACGCTGGGTGCCTTAAACAAGGCGCAGGCCTTTTCACCTTCTTTCAATCCCAGATCAGTCGCGCTGATATTGGTGATAATGGCGCAAACTGATTTACCGCCGCCGACATCAAGAGTGACATCGGTATTTACAGCCCCGGCTACTAAACGGGAAACCTTGCCAATGAATTTGTTGCGCGCACTGGTGACAATAGTGGTGTCCACGCTCACGATGACTGACGAGGCTTTGATCAAGGCAATCACGTCACCATTTTCCTCGAGTCCAAGTCGCTCAACACTGTCTTGCGTAATAATGGCGATGATCGGTTGAGCAGTGCCGATATCGATTTCAATTTCCGCATTCACTGCACCAGGCGTGATCCGACTAATGGTGCCACGGAATTGGTTTCTGGCACTGGTTTTCATGCTTTCGCTCCTGATGAAACTAGCGATATCGTTCAACGAGTGGAGTTTACTGCCGAGACGCTCAATGTATTTTTGATGCTCATCCTGCAGAGACTGAAACCCTTCGAGAATCCTTTGCCCCAACGCCGTCACTACGGTGCCCCCTCCGTGTGCGCCACCAGCTGATCGCGTTACTAACGGCTGACTGGACATATTATTCATCGCATCAATCCGATCCCACGCCGTTTTGTAACTGATACCGATAGCTTTTGCGGCTTTAGAAATTGAGCCGCAATCGTGGATCGCTTTCAGCAGCTCAATCTGCGTTGAAGCAAAGGATTGTTTATTGCCAGTGAGCAGAAAAACATCGCCCTTAAGTTGGCCTTTCACAGATTTCTTGCTTGCCACAACTTTTCTCCAACGGCCAAACGCCAAATGCCTGTCAGTGCCAGACGTTGCCTGCCAGTACCAGTCACTCCCACTCGATTATCAATAAGCCATTTTTATCTTTTATTTTCAATGGCTTATTTTCCTGATAATCGGCAATACCATGAACAATACCATGCTCAGAAATTACGAAGGATCAGCCTAAATAAATTCTTTCCATAAGCCCTGGCAGAGAAATAATTTTCACATCATTACCCACAGGAAACTCATCCTCACCACCGTAAAGGATGAATTTGTGTGTTGCACCAACATCATCACAGGTCTGGTTGTAGTGCTTGCCGATTTTTGGGGCAACCCCATGCTTGATCTCTATGGCCCAGATTTCAGATGACGGCATCTTGATAACCAGGTCAACCTCTGCGCCGGCGGCTGTACGGTAAAAATAAATTTCTGTGCGACTCGGTAATATCGACAGAATATTTTCAACGGCAAAGCCTTCCCAACTCTTGCCCAAAACCGGATTAGACAGTAACGCATCGTAGCTGTCGATACCTAGCAAGCGGTGCAGAATACCGCTGTCGCGAACATAATAGCGGGGTGATTTTACTAATCGCTTTTTGACGTTGGCATGCCAGGGCTCAAGACGTCTGACCAACAAAAGATCCGCCAGAATATCAATGTAATGACTTACCGTCTTGGCATCGACTTCCAGGTTTGAAGCCAGTTTGGAATAGTTTATGGTTTCACCTTGCAAATGCGCCAACATCGTCCACAGTCGGCGCAACCTTGCTGCGGGGACACGGAAGCCCATTTGCGGTATGTCGCGCTCAAGATAAGTACGAATCAGGTTTTCAAGCCAGTCCATGGCCACGTCATCACCTGTGGCCAGATAGCTGTCGGGAAAGCCTCCCCGCAGCCAAAGGGTCTGCCGATCCGCTTGCTTACCATCAATTTCAGCAACGTTAAGCCCCCCCATCTCGAGATAACTAATCCGACCTGCCAGGCTTTCCGAAGACTGACGCATCAAATCCATGGATGCCGATCCAAGCAGCAAAAACTGACCTGCTCTACGTCCCTGCTCCCGGTTTTTATCGATCAGACCTCTTAGCACGGGGAACAATTGTGGGCTTCGCTGTATTTCATCGAGGATAACCAGCTTATCGGCATGGGCGCTTAAAAAACTGCTGGGGTCGCTGAGCTTAAGCAAATCCTCGGGGGCTTCCAAATCGAGGTAAATTGAGTTGATGTCTTTAGCAATGGTTTTTGCAAGTGTCGTTTTGCCTACCTGACGCGCACCAAGCAATGCGACCGCAGGCACTTGTGCGATCATTGTCTGAAGTCTTTCTGTAATTCGCCGCCTTAACATACCACGCATTTTGGGAGTCTTACTCCTTATTTGCAAGGTATATAAGTGATCAACCGGGCTTCAGTGTCCTACCAATGCCTGTTACTGCCAGACATTGCCAACCAGTGCCGGTCACTCCCACTCGATTATCAATAAGCCTTTTTTATTTTTTTTATTTTCAATGGCTTATGTGCCTGTATATCGGTAATACCATGAAAAATACCATACTCAGAAAATCCTTCAACTCACTCGAAAATAATGCAGATTGAGGACCGCCACTTTATGCAAACTGGAAAAGACCCGCATTCAGCAATACAAATTGCGATGTTTTCAAAGATACCGGTAGCGATGGGGCTCAGTGTACTGCAATTCACGAGGCATCAGTGACCAAATGCAGAGACATAAATGACCGGCCGCGGCAGCGGATTCTGGTCCGTAAAGCGGCGACTGGCTCGCGTATCTCACACATCTCTAAGCAACCGACCGCTGAGATGGACCGCCCTCGCCGGCCATCATTGTCCGGTGGAAACTGTTACCGGCAACCGGATCATTGGCGCAAGCCTCCGCTACCAGCGCCATCAGCCGGAGAACACGCCGCTCTACCCCATCGTCGAACAGCATCTTCCGGCCCTGCGGGATGAATTGCAGCGGCAAGAGGTGCCACTACCTCGATTCGTGCTGACCGAATTCCAGGACTACCTGCGCTGCGGACGACTTGAATACGGGTTCATGCGGCACGTCCGTGTGCCGCACCCTGCGGGCAACCTTCGGTCGTGCAAATCGGCAATCCTGCCGATTAGTCATCGCCCGCCTTGCTGCGCTCATACCGCGCCCACGTGTCAACCTCACCCGCTACCACGGCGTCTTCGCCCCAAGCTCACCGATCCGGACCTCATCCGCAAGATCCTCGACCACGTGCAAAAGCGTGCACCACCAACACTACCGCCACGACGCGCACCTTCCGATACAACCTATCCCGATCTGTTTGCCAAACGCCAATAAATCCGAGGCGACTGTCACAGCTGGGCGTACCATTTCTAGGCTTCCCGGTTCACCCCTACACCCGTACGACAACCGCTAATAACGCCGTGCGATCTCCGACCCATCCCGATAGATGAGGATCAACTGGCCCAGCGATGCCCGCTACGCCAAATCCTCCCATACGACTAGCAACACGGGAAAAGACACGTTATTTTCCCTATTCGCTTTGAAAATGACGGGTGAGAGAAAAGGCACCAGGTACTGGCTCAACCTTTAAGATTCGATTGGAGGACCATTTCTTCAGTCCTGAACCCCGAAAATTTGGTCGGGACGATATGATTTAAACCATTATTAGGCGTCTTTTGATTTCCGGGGGTATTACAATCCAAAGAACACTATAGTTTCATTTGCGAATCACTTCTCTGCTTGACGAGCACTACGTGCTAAAGTGCTCGATTCCTCGCCGACTTAATATCTTCTCGTGTGAGAGGCACCGGCCAGCATCAAAATATCGACGATTTCCGAGTGTTCTCTGTCATAGGCAATCTTCATAGGACCTGACGAATCGTTTGGATTTTCGTAATCAACATCCGCGCCATATTCGATCAGTAGCATAACGACTTCAGCATGACCCTCTGCAACCGCATCCATCATTGGAATGTATCGGATGTAGTTACCTTTGTTCGCGTCGGCGCCATTTTCCAACAGCACTCTAGCGGCCCGAACATGGCCATTTTGAGCCGCGTACTTTAGTGCTGTGTCGCCATAGTGATTGCTGACATTCACATCCGCGCCTTTCTGAATAAGTAAGGCGACAACGTCTGCATGACCTTTTTCTGCAGCCACGATGATGGGCCAATGACGCTCATAATCTTCTCCTATTTGAGCGTTGCCCTCGACTGTCACACCATCCAGATTGGCGTCGTTCAAAATCAAATACTCGGCGATGTGTGGGCAATCGTTCCTAATCGCATTCAAGAGTAGCGCCCCGTCATGCATGTCAAACTCCGGTTTGTCAGCACCGTTTGCAACCAATAAATCCGAAATTTCCAAGCTATGGCTTTTCATCGTTTCGCTTAGAAAGCCTGACGCGGGAATTGGGTTCGCACCGTTATCCAACAGGAACTTAACGCAGTCCACATGGTCATTATGCACGGCCAGGGTCAGGGCTGTTTGATCACCTCGGGTACTTACGTCAACAGCAACGCCTTTTCGAAGCAAGGATTCGAGAGCTTCCAGATCGCCCTCTTTAGCCGCAAGCAAGAAGAACAACTCATCTTCGGATTCACAAATGTCGTTATGCGCATGATTATCGAGCAGATACTTAACCATCTCCTTATCGCCTTCCCCAAACGCAACCACAAGTGCCGTCTCGCCATAGGGAGTTTTGTAGTCAACATTGGCACCGGCTTGAAGCAGAATTTCAGCCATTGCCTTATTGCCACGGGCGACCGCCTCAATCAATGTCGAAGCCTTATTAAATTCACCTACCGCATGTATATCTGATCCTAGATCGATGAGGAGTTTTACGGTCTCTTCATGACCACTTGTTATTGCAGCAAAGAAGGCTTTGGCGTCGGCTCGTATGTCCATACCGGCCTCGACAAGCACCCTTATTGCGCCATCAAACCCTCGGGCTGCAGCTCTGTACAACATTCTGTCACACGAGTGATTGTCTCGATCAAAGATCACGCCCTTCGAGAGAACAAGATCAATCAGTTCTTTATCATGCTCCGTTACAGCAATGGTAAAAGGCGTTCGATCGGTCGCACCAAATTCGGAAATTGGGGGCACCATAAAATTGATATCAGTGACTTGGTCCATCAAGAGTTTAGCCAGCCCTAAATTTTCACAACGAAACGCATCCGATATCAACTCCGGATTCGCAAGATCCAGGGTCTCGCCGTAACGCAACAGGCATTGAATCACTTCAGGGTGTCCGGCACTTATGGCGAGGGCAATTGGTTTTCTGCCGTATTTATCTTCAATGGTGAAATCTGCGCCTCCTTTAAGTAGGTGTTCCGCAACCTCAAAGGCATTGTTTTCCGCGGCAAAATGTAATGCCGTATGTTCAGGTACTAAGTTGTAAGTATTTTCGGGAATACTCTTTTCATTTAGCGCCACGTTATTGTCGATCAGTGATTGTGCGATTTCGGGTTGGTTGTTTTTGGCGGCAATCATAAGCGCCGTTAATCCGGCGCTACTTTTGACATCCAATTTCGCACCGTGCGCGACCAGCGTTTGCGCGATTTCAACGTGTCCGCCTTCCGTTGCGACCATCAATGCCGAGTAGTTTCTAAATTCCGTGTCATCTAGCCTCGCGCCGTTCTCGATCAACAGCGCCACCAATTCAGCATAACCTTTCTGCGCAGCGAAAATTAAAGGCGTCCGTTTCGATTCGTGAAATGTGTCTTGCACGTTTACTTCGGCCCCTTGCTCAAGCAGCGTACGGGCGATATCCAGATTCCCGTAGTATGAAGCGTAAACAATGGGCGATATCTCGTGGCAGATGCTGCCGTTGATATCAATATGGTTTGTGCTCAACTCAGCGATAATCTGGTTAAACCACTCGGTTTTATTGTAAAAACACGCGCTACACAGTGTACTTATATCGTCAACTTTGGCGGGCTCGCTGTCGATTTCATCTTCGATGTATTCAGCCTCCGCTGTAGTCACTGTTACAACGTCGTCAGCTTTTTTAAAGAAACGGCGTACAAAAGTTTTGAACCCCACCGCAAATCCCCCAGTCGTGTAGATTGATCACTCTTCAAATAATGCGCCCAACACAGAAATTGGTATACGCGTTTCTTATTGCCGACATCACCGACCCGGCTATCATCGATAAGATCCTCTCCCACGTCCACCAGTTCGCCCCACCGGCGAGTGTGGTGACGAGCGCTATGCCTGGCTCAATCCGAGGGGTTTACGCCTGTACGGCCACAGCAAATCAGCCGGCAACCGGGCCGGCCGCTCCCACAGATTCACACAGCGACTGCAACAACCCGCCCACCGCGCCGCTGACCTGGGCGCAGCGATTGAAGCGCGTCTTCGACATAGACATCACCCTCTGCCCGCTCTGCGGCGGACAGCTGCGGGTCATAACGCATATCACCGATCCGGACCTGATCCGCAAGATCCTCGACCACGTGCAAAAGCGTGCACCACCAACACTACCGCCACGACGCGCACCTTCCGATACAACCTATCCCGATCTGTTTGCCAAACGCCAGTAAATCCGAGGCGACCGTCACAGCTGGGCGTACCATTTCTAGGCTTGCCGGTTCACCCCTACACCCGTACGTCAACCGCTAATAACGCCGTGCGATCTCCGAACCATCCCGATAGATGAGGATCAACTGGCCCAGCGATGCCCGCTACGCCAAATCCTCCAATACGACTGGCAACACGGGAAAAGACACGTTATTTTCCCTATTCGCCGACATACTCGTCGTGGAGATTGGATTACCCGATTTGCGCCCACCTTGGGGTGATGATGAAGATTCCAAAGCTTTGATTCTGGTAAAGAATATCCTCATGGAAATACTGTGGGATGTTGTTGAAAACACACCCGAAGAAGCTGCGGCAACAATAGGCTTTACGAACGATTGCTTCAACGAGCTAACACCGCTTGAGCTACCGGATTTGATTGACCCGGATAGCTACTTCATGCCTGAAGTAAGTCATTCTCCAACGCAGAATTTTGCTATAACGAGCTACCAAAATTCCCAAGCAAGCGGATCTTCAGATGTCAATAGGCGGAACTTCTGGAATAGTCGCTGGATGACATCGAAGGATCCCCTTGGACCGCTGGATATCGATGTCGTTTTCGACAAGTTTTTGTTGGGATGTCTTGCGAACAAGAGATACCTTGACTACGCCCAAAGGTTTGGTGCGACAGAGTCGCTCACACAAATAGGTGTGCAGATAATGCAAGCACACCGTACTTTCACTAACACAGATTTTTCCAGTGGGCCATCAGTGCCAGGGAAACTCGGGCCGCGACAAATTGCTGACTACCATCATCAGGAGTTTAGTTCCATAGGTTTGCCTAACAGAACATTTGGTGGCACTCCAATCAGCGGTCATCGAGATGAGGCGTTGCTTTTCACGGAATTGTTCTGCCCTAGCTGTGACGAAGATAATTAGCCGCTCCTTAGTATCGGCGTTGCTAATCTGTGTAACGCTTTTTTGCTTTGCAGACCATGAGGACCGTGATGATAGAAAATCGGATAGAGCGACGTACCTGATTCCTTCAGAATTCGACCCCGAACCCGGTCCTTGGTTGAAAGCGGAGGATGGAAAAAAGTACCGAAAGGTAACGGCGACTGAGTTCTCGATTATGCTTCGCGAAACATTGTTGGCAGAAGCAATACCCGAGTTCAAAGTTCAATTGCATGGTGTGGTGCAAGATACTATGAGTATCATCACAGTTTATGATCCCTCTCAACATGACCTTTGGATTACTCCCTCCCAGGTACGGGCTGATTTCGACGACTTATGGCACTTTCGCGGTCGCCATAAATTTGCCTGCGTTGGCGAAGAGCTTGATGAATATACCGGCTACTATCGTTACCACTATTATTGTGATCCACAACCGAGCATGAACTCGGATTTTGCGCTCCTATCCGTCGCTCCAGACGGCACTAAATCTAGACCAAGTCGTGAGAAGTTGTACATGGGTGGTTGTGCTTTTAAGAAGAACTATTTGCGTCCAGAAGATGGATCTCATCACCAGTGGTGCAGGTTTTCGCGGAAGACACCTTGGGGCGATCATTTCACGTATAACTTGAGGAGCGAAAATATCCGACTTCACGAAGAAGTCGAAGCGTACATTCAATCTTTGCTTTCCGACTGGAGGGTAAAACCTACCGAGTAGAGTTTTTTGTTTCCAAGCGCAATTCTCGGAAATACCAGAAGCTGGGCCTGGTGTTTCCGCGGTACTGACAAATTATCTTCTGGAAACCAGAGGAATCTGGGTTCATCAGATCAAGCTACCACCCTGCTCCACTCATTGAACGCACTTATCCTAAGATCCCGGTAATGCTGAGCTCTGATTAGGTGTCTGCCCAAGTTGAAGAGATTTGAAACAGCAGCATGAGCAGTCACAAATCTCTGTGCCTGCCTAACTGATTTGAATTTCCGCATATCCCGTTCCCTCACCCTGGTCGACTCATGGGATTGTTCAGCACGATTATTCTCGTACTGATCGTTACTGTGAATCGTATTGGGCATCACTTCCCGGTGGGCCACAGGATAGCGAAGTAGCTTATCCGTCACGATCTTCCTCGGCTCACTGCCATGAGACCTCAATAACCGTTTGAAAAAGCGCTTTGCAGCAGCTCCATCTCGTCGAGCCTGCAGGAAAACATCAACCACTTCACCATCCTGGTCAACTGCTCGCCAAAGGTAATGCTGCTCGCCGTTGATTTTGACGAATACTTCGTCGATGTAGAAGGTATCGCCATATCCACGGTGCTTGCGCTTCAACCTTCGCGTGTAGATGGCTCCGAATTTGATGCACCAGAGGCGAATCGCTTCCCGAGTAACGATGATCCCGCGTTCAGCCAGGAGATCTTCGATATCCCGGTGGCTCAGGTTGAAGCGATAGTAGAGCCAGACGGCATAGGAAATGATATCCGGCGGGAATCGGTGGCGTTTATACGTGTTCATGGGCCGATTCTAGCAATCTGGTGCGGTTAATTTGGCAGTACCCCTGCCGGAAAAGCTCGCTGTTATAACTGGTTTCTCGACTACTCCAGGGCACTCGCAGTTCACCTTTCCTGATACCATGCCGGTATCGATTTTCCTATCATGGTATCGATGTTTTCTGCGTTGCTGGACGCAATAAATACCATGAAAAATACCATTGATGATGCAGATTAAGTTATCAATTGGAATTATTTTCTTTATTTATTTCAATGGTTTATAAATTTCTGTCACTCCCACTCGATTATCAATAAGCCATTTTTATCTTTTATTTTCAATGACTTATTTTCCTGATAAATGGCGATACCATGAAAAATACCATGCTCAGAAAATCCTTCAAAATACTCGGAAAATTTGCAGATTGAGCACCGCCACAACGCACCCTAGGCCACCTTCCGGGCTTTGACTTCCAGGTGTATCCCCTCCTGCTCCTGCAGGTAATGGATGACCGCGAACAGGTTGCTCGCCTGGGGATTCCCTTTCGGCCCGAACATGCGCATGAGACTCTTGCTCGATTTGCCAAAGACCCTGGACAGCTCCTCAAACCCGATGGTCGCGTTGATGTAGTCGCGCAGCACCGCCTTGCCGGTATCGACATCATCGACCAGTAGGTGTTCGACCCCTTCCTGCAGCAGAGCCTTGCGAAACGCGGGGTCCCGTTGGGCGCGTGCCTGTATGCTGTCCTTAAAATCTTTCGTCAAAGCCATCAGGTTTCTCACTGTCGAGGTATTCTCTAACCTCAATCATGTGACGCCGATGGTAGCATATATGTTACCGAGTTAGTGCCCCAACAACGTTCCGTTACTGTGACCGGGTTATGTCACTGGGCCATCGTCGTCACCACCGACGCGCATTCTTCCCTGCAACGCTTGGCGCACAAACTGTCTCGCCCCATTGCCGGTCGCCTCAACGAGTTGCCGGATCTGCCCGGTGACGTCGTCAGCCCTATTCAACCTGGTGGCTGCGCTCATTGCCCGGTCATAGGCCTCTATCACATCGACGCTGGTCACCTCGTAACCCCACCCCTCACTCAGCCAGCGTAATGCGGCCAGCGCTGAACCCAGAGCAAATTCTGGTGCCGGATCGAGGTTATCCCTAGCCGCCCTGGCCAGTGTTTTTGGATCACAGGGGCTGCGGTTCGCGAGGTCCAATGCGAGATCGTACAGCTCGAGTTCCTTTGCGGTCGCAAACCATTTTCCTTCATCTCCAGGGGTCGTGGCGATGAGGTCAGCCAGAATCGCTGACGCATCCTTCATAGGGTAGCGCTTTGCCACAGCACGAAACCGCGAGAGATACGAATTGCCCTGGGCTGCCCTCAGCCCATAGCGACGATAAGCCTCATCATGGAGACCCGAGGAAATCAGGATCTCTTCGCAGGCCTGATCAATCGCCGAATCCGGTTGGTTCAAGCCTCTGGATGCCTCGGCGTATTGCAGCGAGTCCGACTTCTTGCCCATCGCCAATAACGCCTCGACGCCGTAGCGACGGTAATGCCAGAAGGGTTTACGATCCAGCGCCAGCAGGTCGAGCAGATCCTGATAGCGTTCGGCCACGAGCAGACAGGACAGGCAGGCCGTTGCGCCATGAAAATAGTTGCCCGGATTGGGATCGGTCCAACACGACCGAAGTGTCGGCATCAATTCTTCGGCCCACTGACTGGCGGTTTCCACCGAACCGCATACCTCTCCCCAGCGATCGCCCACCGGCCCCAGATAATCGACGCCGTCATCCTCCATGGCCTGCCATAAGCGTTCGAGCCATTTCTGGCGTGTCTTGGCATCCGCCGGCGCGTCGATGATGACGGGAAGCATTTGGTCGAGTGTTTTATTCACCGCAGAACCCAGGGCGCCACTGGAGCTATCCACATGTTCCAGCGCGGGCCAGAGCTTTTCGATCAGGCGAACGGCACCTTCTGCAGCCAGATCAGGTTCTTTCTTCGCCACCTTCTTGATTTCGGAAACGGCCTCGAGAAGTCGCTGGCACGCTAATTTGGAGGATTTCCAACCATAGGCTCCTGCACGAAAACGTGCAGGGAAGATCCATTTGTGAGTGGCCGTCTTCGTCATGCCATCACCTGGCTCATCAAACAGCGCTCCTCTCGCTTGGCGAAACGAGCATCCAAGCCTTATTGCGTCTGAACACTGGTCAGGCGACTCTTCACTAGATCTAACTTCGCCTTGTGGGCAAGTGGTCGTTGGTACGCTCTGTTCTGAATAGGCTCCATAACCTTGCTGATGGCGATATACGCCATACTCAATCCAGATTCGCTCTCTGACTGCTTCATCTCCACGAAGTCATACGGGAAGTCAGCGCAAAATTTGTGGAAACCTGAAAACTGACCCACCTCTTCCGTAAATCTGAAACCGTCAGGCGTTAGCCGTGAACGTCGAGGGTGATATAGGTCCACAAATAAAATGAACCACTCACTCCCAGAGAAGGTAACGGCTTCAAAAACGTCAATAGTGTCCACCGCACCAATCCTATGAAATAAAATTCTCTCTCCCCTTTCCGTTTCGAGTTTAGATAAATAGGCAAGTTGGCCAATTGAACCATTTACGGGGATTGGGTTGGTCTCGGAAAACCCAAAGGGTCCGGTGCCATTAGGATCCTGATCATAGGCGGGCCGAGACTCGATCATCGCCTTCATCGCAGGATGAATCATATCGAGTTGGAATTGTTCATCTTCAATAATGCGTCGAATCTGCTCAAACGCTTCGCGAAGTGCTTTGTCCTCTTTGTTGCCACCAAATAATTTGGATATGAACCCCATAGTCGATCCTCAATATGCCGCCATACAAGAATTCACCGAAGCATGTCGCTTAACCGACGCATTCCCGGCTTTTTAAAAGCCATTCTGATCGCCTGTTCCAGGACGTGCGTGTTGGCAGCATGGATGTAAGACAAGCCGACGTAGGTCTTTTTGTCGTCCTTGGAACCGATATAAAAAGAGCCGTCAGCACTCCACACATGCACCTGCCCCCACGAGCAGCGAACTTTTTCATTTGCCCCAAGAAACTTGTGTTTAACCAGCGTAACTCCATCATCGCTGAGCGTTGCTTCACCGAAACGGACCTCGTTTCCGCTTTGCAATGTCTCAAATAATTCTGTCAGCAATCGAATAACGACAGCCTTCCAAAGCTTCTCTAGAAAAGTGGAGTATGTTGATTCCTTCTTTAGCTCGACAACCGCCTCTGAACGATTGTCGCCAAACGCGAGCGTATAAGTTGTGCCGGTAGGTATGCCGTTAACAGAGTGACGCACAGCTCCCCATCGCACGCGGGTAACGGCATCTAACGGAAACCGTTGGTTTTTCCAACTGAGTCCATCAGGCGAGATACTTAATACATCTTTGAACATCACCCCGACTTCAGCTCGATAGGTGATATCGCGGGCCCATTCATCTTTCTGCGCCTCATTCATTTTTCGGTTCTGAAAAATATCGGCAAGCGCTTCTGAATCCTGCTCAACCCTCTCTACAACTTCGGGTAACTCTGCAAAAAGCTCTTGAATCAGCCCAGTTAGTCTCTGCGATTGATCAAGCATGTCATGCTCGTTAAAGAGATCAATCGCGAGGCTTCGTATTGAATAGGCAATTTCATGACTCGGGTCGTGATCGATTCCTCTTGCCTTTGCGCTCAGCTGAATTGGTTGTGCAACCTTGTCCCAATTCCTGGCGACTACCACCAGTTTGTCTACAATCGGCTTTACTACCTTTTCACCTGACGTAGCTGAGTCCCTGGCTGCATTGATCAGCTTCTCTACACTCTCCGCTTCTTTCTGCAAGAATCCTTGTGTCTCAACGGCATAGCTATCCACCAGGTCGTCGATGAGTTCGGGTGCGTGATCTTCTCCGCCAGCGGTAATTTGGTCGACGGCGGCAGTCATGGCATCGACAAGAGAAGCAGGCGGAAGCCTGTTTAAAGCGTCTTTGATTGCGTTACGGTAATAGCGCTTTCGCTCGGACAGCTCAGCCTCCACCTGTTCGATACCCTTGACTTCGGGAAAACCAGATACCGAACGGTCTTCGTTAATATCGCGTAGCACCTGTTCCGCGGAGAGATCGTCCACCAGATACGCCATCTCCTGGATAAATTCAGCGACATCATCTGCTGAATCACTGCCGTCTACAGCCTCAAATGCCGACGCCAATAGATTCAAGTGAGCAAGGGTCGGCAGGCCCGACTCCTCACGAAGCGACATCGGGTCAGAATGCAACGCGGAGACAAACTGTGCGGCCTTCCCTGGCGAGACGCCGGGCAGCCAGGACATTTCTGCACTCAACCTCATCCTCGGGCTGGTAAGATCAGAGCGAGCTTTTTGGCATGCGTCATGATCCAGCTCCAGAGACTTTTCCTCTGCCAGCTCAACGATCCGGCGCCGATCATCTCTGGTGGTAACACCTAGAAACGCAAAAGGATTTTTCTGAAGCTGCGACTGGCGCAAACTACGTTTACGTCGAGGAGATCCTGAGCTAGACGTTGATCGCGGTTCCGGCCGACCTGCTCTCGTTCCGGCTTGACCTTTTGATCCGCTGGCTTCCACATGAAGACCGACTCCCAACATAGCAAGTAGCTGAGGATCTTTAAGCGCTTCTTTGGCCTCATCGAGAAGAGCCTGCGAAACAGAAAGCTTCAGGTGATTTTCGATTTCATATGAAAAAACTTCAAGCTTTGCCTCAGAACAGAGATGCCTCGAGAGAACTAGTGACAAAACCAAATCATCACTTGATTTAGGCACAGAATTGCATGATCCACATTCAGTGAAAACTTCTGCTTTTTTGGCTCCACATGCAATACAGATGGCTGCTGTCATTCACTAAACCTCAACTTCTTTGTTCTCAATCAACTAAGGAAGCTCTGAACAATTGATGTTATTTCGTTCCACTGTTCATCCTCGATCAAATGGCGATAAAAAGGCGTGCATTTACACCCGAATAAACCATGTTTCTGGTTAATTCAGGGTTTTCAGGCGCAACTGTCCTGTCAAATGGTCAATAATTTCTTCTTGGCCAGTACCAGGTTCACCAGGGCACACTTGGTAAATACGCACTGTGCATTTTTATCCAGACCGCGGTACCGGACTTTGGTAAAACCGAACTGGCGCTTCATCACACCAAACACATGTTCAACCCGTGAACGGGTCTTTGACTTGTAGCGATTTGCCGATTGTTCGGCCTCGGTCAGCTTGCGGTTACGCCTGCCTTTCTTTTGTGTGAAGTCTTTCGCGTTCGGAGCCTTCTCGTACAGCAGCTTCTTCTGCCCGGCATACGCTGAATCGCCCCAAACGTGTGTCTCATCACCATGCAATAAGTCGCCGAGTAGCTGGGAGTCATGCACATTCGCTGCCGTGACGGCAACCGAATGAATCAGCTTCGTCTGGTTGTCCACACCAATATGCGTCTTCATCCCGAAGTACCATTGATTCCCTTTGCGTGTCTGGCGCATATCAGGATCCCGGGCTTTATCTTTGTTCTTCGTCGATGAAGGTGCATCGATGATTGTTGCGTCCACAATCGTGCCACGATTTACCTTTAATCCGTTCTCAGCCAGATACACGTTGACCAGCCGGAACATTTCGTCGCCCAGGTTGTGGCGCTCCATCAAGTGCCTGAAATTGAGTATCGTGGTCTCGTCCGGCACCGGCTCCTTGCCCAAGTCTATCCTGACAAACTGGCGCATGGCCCGTGAATCATAGAGCGCTTCTTCAGCGCCCGGATCGGACAGCTCAAACCAATGCTGGAGAAAATGGATGCGCAGCATCCGTTCTATCCCAATCGGTCTTCTGCCGGCACCTTTCGGCCTGGGATAATACGGCTTGATGACCTTGCTCAGAGCTTTCCAGGGAATAATCCGGTCCATCTCTTCCAAAAAGACTTCCTTGCGGGTCTTTTTGCGGTATTTCTCGAAATCATCGGTGGCAAAACTCTGTTGGCGCATCGTTCGCTTCCCAATTAAATGACCTTCTGTATTATCTCCGATTCGGGGAATTAATCAGAGCTTCCCTAAGCAACTCTAATAACTCCGGCCTGCTCGTCTTTCAGCATCTCTAACTAGAGATGCCTCTTGTGAGGATAATCGACTGTGGTCACATAAAGCCGGGTATCGCCCATCTATACACTTATCAAAATTTGCTTTCCGCTCGGCCGCGTCAACCCTGACCGCCTCCGATTGGGTTAGCAACGAATGGTTGCAAAGCGCTGGATACCGACCATCTATACATTTTTCGAAATTCGCTCTCCGTTCTGCCGCATCGACCCTAGCAGCCTCCGAAGGGGTAAGTAATGTATGGTCGCACAACGCTGGATAGCGGCCGTCTATACACTTGTTGTAATTTCGTTGATCACGTGTTGGCTCTGACTGACTATTAGCTCTTGGCGGCGCTACATTCCCGCCTAAAGCCGCATTCTGCTTCGGAGCAGAATTATTAGAGGACCCGGAAACCGCTTGGGCTAGCTCGAGCAGAGCAAGTAGTTTGCTACTAGCAACACCGTCAACGGTAATTCCATTATCTCCCTGAAATGCCTGGATGGCCGCCCGCGTTTTGTTCCCAAATAGCCCATCAGGTGTCCCCGCGTTATACCCGAGCTCATTCAAGCGACGCTGAATAGCCAGCACCGTTGCGTCTGGCGTAGGGCGAGACGGCTTAGATGCTGGTGTAGACTCTTGAGTTCTCGCTGTTGTAGCAGGGCTACGAACAAATCTGTTCCGCCCTTCGGCCTGTAATTGACTACGGTATGGATCGACATCTCTTCGAGCGCTCTCCAGGGCGCCCTGGCGGTACCGGAACTCACCACAACGGCTGTTATAGTCGTTGACATACCCATTGAAGCGATCCACGTCCGAATCGCTGTAATTATTGATAACCGCCTCTGCTGCATCCAGCCGGATTTTCTCGGCCAAACAGTAGCGGATCTGCGCAGTTGAAAGGACATTGTTTCGACCAACGGAAGGCTTGCTTTCAGATGGACGACTCGGCGCCTGGGGCTGCGCGATTACTGGTTGGCTGGCCGGCGCTGTGGAAGTTGAAGAAGATCCTGGGGAATAACCCGACTTCGATGGCCTGCTGTTGTCTGATTGGTTAGCAAGCCAGATGAGGCCAATAACCACAGCAATTCCCACAAACCACTTGCCCGCTGATGAGCCGCCCGATGGTTGTGCAGGTGCCTGATATGTCTGCGAGGTAGGTTTGGTTGACGTTTGTTTCGGCTGCTGACTACCGCCGGCAGTCTGTTTTGGATGCGGTTCAGAGTGGGGCTTCTGGGGCTGTTTCGGTTTACTGCTTACGACGTCATCAACATCTGACACCATTGATGACAGACCCGCAAAACCTTTGCCCTCGCCCTGTTTTTTTTCTTCTTCATCGTTCACGTTAGCTTTACCGGATGAAGCCAATCGGGTGCCTCTTAGCGCCTTCGCGCTCTCTGGCTGGTGCCGCATGCATTGCTGTGAGCAGGCTGTCCTGATCCAATCTGTCCTTGCCAGCCCGTGCCGCAAGCCTAGCTCCCTCGCGGACAACAAAAGCCACATCTGATAACGGTCGCCCAGCGAGCTCCTGGGCAAATGGCGTCGGGTCAACGTCATCCTCTTTGGGTAAGGTTGACAGCAACTTCTCCAGCAATGAGAGCACTTCTACTTCGCTGGCAAAGTCAACATTGACCACATGATCAAAGCGGCCCCGCCTCAAGATGGCCGGATCAATCATATCGACACGGTTTGTCATCGCGACAATAAGCACGTCGTTCTTTGCAGCTTCTGGAATCCGGCGCAGGAATTCAGCAACTTCCTCGACACGATGATGGCCGGAACCGGTCTCCCGATCCGCCAGAAATGCCTCCATCTCGTCGATAACCAACACAGACGGTGCATTCTCCATCGCCTTATCAAAAACCTCGGCTACCTTCTTGCTGGTTTCATGAATGTAGGGGCTAGCAACGCTGGAAGCGTCAATCTGAAAGCTTGGCCACCCGAGGAAGTCGATCAGTCGCTCTACCGCAAACGTCTTTCCACATCCGGGAGGTCCGTGCAAAACTATGGCCGACGGGAACTCAATACCAAGAGCCTTATAACGATCACGGTTTTGGATGATGTCAACGATATGCTCATTGAAGAAGGCGGCGAGGTCAGGTCGCCCAGCCAATTCAAAGGCTGTCGACGCGTGTTGCTGATCACGCGGCTCTTCTTTTCGATCCGTACGCTCTGCTTGCTTGTTATCTGGCCGCGAAGGCGAGCTTCGAGACCGGTCAGCCGGTATAACTTCAGCAACTTCGAACCCAGCAGCTTGAACAACCTCCTGTAGGTGACTTGCACTTAGCCAACTCATGGTCTGACGAAGTCGACGAAACGATTTCGCAGACACAGTCGCTCCACCTGTGAGCCAGTAACCAAGTACTACATCATCGTCGGTTCTTGCTGTAATGCTGTAAGTAGGTAAGAGACGGCTGAACTTTTCGACGTAGAGAGCGTCCTGCAACGGTGAGTCTGAATCTATGTCGCGGGTCGCCTTCAGCGCCAACGCGAACGACAAAGCCTCGGCCTTCGTGTCAGGCGAGTTTCCATCTACAACCGGGCACAGCACCTGTTCTGCGCCGCAAGCAATAGCCCCGTATCGCTGGGTGCCGAAATCAAAGAACCTAATAGGCCCTTCCGTGATTAGCCCTGCATATATCCATCGGCTGGCAAGTTCGTCCTGAACTACGAGCGCTCGCCCGCCGCCCTGGTTTTCGTAAATTTGCCAATTCACCCCCTCAGAGACAGCAACGCGGACCTTAACGCCATCCGGCAATTTGTACCCAACAGGGAGCCACGCATCGAGGGGCATATTAGTTAACTCCGAACTATATTTGCGCCAGCCATCATTTCATCCTCGCCCGCTGAGCCAATGCGTACCGAGTCAAGATGTGCGACTACCAAACGCAGTTTATCGATATCGTTCGCCTTGAGCGCCTCGGCGCCAGTTGCGACTAACTCCGCATGCTCTCTTGCATCAGGGAACAGGTAAGTGTCCTGTGCAAGCCATTTAAAGCGATCGATTACGAACCAGTCCTGACGCCACAGGATCATAAAGTTCTTTCCACGCAGCTCGTCCAGATGCGATTCGAAGTCGCGATTGTTGTTGTCAATCGAACGCTGGGCAGTTTTGGCGAGATTGTCGAAAGCATTGGACTCGGTAGGGCGAGCATACTCTCGAACCGCCTTATCGAAAAACTCAACTGCTTTATCCAGCTCTAGCTGGCGGATGTCCGGTAAGTGCTCCTGGCGCGCAAGAGCCAATAGCCGCTTGGCTTCCTGAACATTGTCCATCGCCTGCTTTGCCGTTTCGGGATCAGACTCACCACTGCCAATCGACTCCGCTTGCTCAAGCTTTTCTCGCGCCTGATCCAGTCGCGGGTCGTCGATCTTTGAGGCCATTTCCTCTAGACGTTGAAGTACAAGGCCACCCTGCTCTTCGACTTGCTGAGACGCCTGCGTATAGTCGATCCCGCCTTCCTGACGGGAATAGAAGTTTCGCCCGCTATGGAACGATCCTCCTATCGAAGGCACAGAAACCTCCATTATAATGTTGCCTGAATCCAGCACCTCATACTCGCAAATCAATTCCGCTCCGGCAGCGATTACTCCATCGTCAAAGTCTTTTCCGGTTATCTTAAAGAGCCCGATGAATCGGTTGTCACTGATAGGTTCAATTATGTCTCCTTCCCAAAGTTGAAAGTTGAGGGAACCAGATGAACCTGCACGCAACGATTCTTCTGCTTTGAAGGTGGCCTTTCCCCTTTTTGGCAACTGTTCTCCCTCCTTGACGAGGTAAGCGAGAATTACGGGGCCACCTATCTTGTCCTTTGCCGCCACGGAAATGGAATGGGACGCTGGAATCGCATCAATACTGGCTGCCGTTCTAGAAATAACGATTTTGTCCTCGCCCAAGGCGACGGGCCCACCCTTAGGGTCAAACACCCAAACCTTAAAAGTGTTTTCCCCGGGTTTCGCAAGCGTCACCTCGACTGCAGCTCCATCCTTTAGAGCCATTCGCCCGGAATCCCATCCTGTATCCAGACTATTGATCTGAAACTCAACTCCAGCCGCAGCATTCCCGCCAAGCTTCGCTACAATTTTCGCCTTCGAGTCTGGCGTTCGTGCGATGTAGTTGAAAGAGAGGTCCAACGAGCCTCCCGTGCTGAGTGCGCCTCTAGCACTTTTCCGACCGCGGCTTTGTGAACTCCAGTCGATCGATTCTGCAAAAACGGCTGCACCCTCTGCGACAGCCGTCATAGGGTTCATGTCGGTGGATGGTGCGATACCAAGCTCGAACGCGACCCGATCTCGCAGTGGTTTGTATTGTGTCGGTCCGCCGATAAACACGACGCGCTCAACATCATGAGGGCTCAACCCGGCCTTCTCGAGGGTCTCTCGGGCCGATTGGATAGATTCATCGATCTTGCCAGCGATTAAGTTATCGAGAAGCTCTCTGGTAAAAGGGATGTCGACATAGATTTCAGAACCAGACTCATCATTAATGCCGAGATCAGATTCTGTGAGGCTGATGACAGCGTCCTCTTTTGCAGACAGCTCGATCTTTGCCTTTTCTGAGGCCCAAAGACACATCCTCAGAAGAGACTTGTACTTCGGGTTAGCACTGAAATCTTCGGGAAGATCAAAGTTCGAAACAATCCATGGCTTGACAACGTTATCAAGTATGGCGCGATCGAAGTCGGTGCCACCGCACATCGCGACACCACCATGAGCCAGCAGGCTTACCCGGCCGCTAATACTTTCGGCAATCGCAATATCCAGTGTCCCACCACCCAGATCGAACACCAGAAAAACGCCGTCACCTTTGCGCTGCTTCATAACACACATGACAGCCGCAACCGGCTCTTGCATCAACGCGACGCTGCCAAGGCCAGCCATTTCGGCTGCAGCCAATGTGGCGTCCTTTTGCATCTGATTAAAAGCGGCAGGAACGGTGATTACGGTTCCGGTTTCTCCGCCGTTTCTGATTTCCTCCGGTAAATACCCAAAGCAGAGCTTGAGAATCTCGGATGAACACTCCTCCGGAGTCATGACAATATCTACCGCAGCAAGCTTTACGGGCGTGCTCGTCCCCATCATTCGCTTGAATTTTGTAGCAGCGTTATCAGGGTTTTTGGCGGCATTATCATAGGCCCGCTTGCCCAAGTATTTGTTGCCTCGCCTATCAATAAAAATAGCCGATGGCGTGACGTCATTTTGATCGGGACTTTTGTAAAGGCGCACCGACTCTCCGTCATAGGAGCAAATTGCACTGTTTGTTGTTCCGAGATCGATTCCGACGTATTTCATGCATGCACCTTCCTAAGCATTACCGTGCCCTGCTTCCGCAAGCCCTCTGGTCCCATGATGATAGGCTCCACCATTTGATCAACCAGCAACTCATCATCAGGACCGAAATCGCCGATGTTGAGTGCGGATGCAGCTATTCCCGGGTCGAATGGATGGCCTTCCACATTCACAATTTTCAGGCCACTGGCCTCAAGGCTCTCTTCGACCTTTTTCTGGAAGTAGCGAAGCTGGTTAACATAACGAGTGGCTTCACCAGCATCCAATTTGTTGACAAGACGGGAGAACAGTCGGGCAAATCTCCAGCTCTCGACTGCAACATCGATCAGGGATCGTTCCAGCTGGTCGTTCGTATCGTCCTGTTCACTTGTCATCGTGCTCACCCGCGTCCCGATGCTGGTCTTCAGACTGACGCCGAATCCACTGATCGATTTCCTTCCTGGAAAATCGCCAAGCCCCACCCACCTTGAAGCCGGGGATTTTTTTGTCCGCTGCCAAGCGATAGATAGTCCGCTCGGTGACCTTCAGATAGAGGGCAACCTCCTTGATCGTAAGAATCTCTGCGTCCACTGACTCGTCAGGCATGGCGAAGGAAAATCCGTCAATTTTGGTCAGAATAGTGTAAACGCTTCATACCTACAACAGTGAGATGGCGGATATTGACTTTAATGCCACTCCATCACTCCGACTAAAGTTACCTACCAATTGACAAGAGAATATTCAGATTTTCACTCAGCAACTGCTCCGTAGACCCCGGATCGGAGTCCCAGAGGTCCGCTAACTTTGCTTCCGCAAGATTTACCTCCCAGGGGAAAATCGATCTTTCTTTTATTTGTGCAAAGGGTCCGTCTGACTCTGTAAGTACACGCTCTCGAGGCATGCGCATCACTAAGTCCTTTCCAAGTTTGCTCCTGAGCATCGCAGGCCCAACACTAAACCAACATCCCAGAGAAATAGCCCGATCCAGCTCACGCGCTGTCCCGGTGAACCAATGAAGAATCGGTGTGCCCGACTCCGGATACAGCTCTAACAGGTCAAGTACCGGCGTACTTGCACGCCGACTGTGAATTGACATAACCCTTCCACCGGCTTCGGTGCACGCGCCAAGTATGTGTCGAAAGACATCGATTTGGTCTTGCCAATGTGTCTTGAACTCAGGCGCGCCATCCAATCCGACCTCGCCTACATAAGCGCTGCCAGGCAGTATGCGATCGAACAACGGCAACTCACCCTTTCTCTCATGTGCGAGTTGAGGGTGCAGACCAAGCGCCGTTATGATAGCGCCTCCGCCTAGAGCCGAGGTACCTGCCCACGCGCTAGGTGTCGTGGTCACAGACAACACGTTTAGCTTTCGCTCACGACATTTCCGGGCAATCGCATGCGGGTCAGGGTATAGATCGACGTGACAGTGAAAGTCGATCATCGAACACCTGCTGCTGCCAGAAACTGACCAACTTCCCTGATTCCACGAGTAAGTATGGCCTTATAAGGGGTAAGATCGCCCATAGCTAAGGCATTGAGATTGTTAGTCGCAAGCGCGTCTAGTCCATATGCATCGACAAGCGCCGCTGCCATCGCTGCGCATCGTACGTCATCATATCGGGCGTGCTGCGAATCATTCTTCGACAGATCGGCATAGACATATTTTGTCCTATCGTCTTTTCCCCAAGCATGGAATGCAGCGCGTCTGATCAGACACGGAAAGCACCTCCCGCAGTGTTGCCAGCCATTGCGCGCATAGCGTCCACAACTAGTTGTCTCTGCAGCGTGCTTCCTAAGAAATGCCTGGTCCTTACATTCAAGGAGCATTTCGCCTTTCGTCCTAAATTGATATGGATTGCGAACTGCAATCCGCAGTTCAGCAACATCGAGCAGCCTCTGAAATAATCCCAGAAAAACCGGGTGGGTCGTCCTCGTGCTAAGACTACCGAGCCGGGCCGGCGTGAGAGGCGGATTGATCGATATCAACCCGTTTTCGCAAATATAAAGGTCAACGCGCTCACCATCGTGGTAGTGCTTCTGCGCACTAGCAGCCAGAACGCCATAGGCAAGGAAGATGAATGATCGGGCGCGTTGTGAACGTTCATTCTCGCACGGACATTTGACGTTGTGATTCAGTTGCAGATGATTAAGTCCGCCACCGATCTTCGCAGCAAAGTCCGCTTGCGATTGCTTATCACCTGCCGCAACCTGACTGACAGCAAATGGGGCCTTACCGTCAGCGACGAGGTCGATAGTACCGACAAAGCTGTCAAGGCCGCCCGAGAGCAAGGTAACGCAATCGCCATCCGGAAGCTTGGGAACTTTGCTTGGTTTAGGGTAAAGGCCATAACCCACGAATTGCAGAGCCCATAAATCGGTTGTAAGGAACTTAAGCTGATCTTCGATAAGCGAGCGCTGAGTTGTCCAGAAATCTGGATCACTCACCGCGACGGTAAGAGAAATCTGGCGGGTCCAACCATCCGGGCTCTCGCCGCGCTGGACAGCTGTATCCGCACAGATGACCGAGAGAGCGAGCGACAGCAGATCCCACGCGCGAGGCGATGGGGATAGCTTAAGACTCTGAACGTGTTTGAGAAGTGTCCCGCCAGCCGAACCGTGATAGGAATTCTCCGCAGAACCATACAGAATGCACCGCAAGTCGTCTTTGCGCAGGCGCCCGAACTTTGAGTTGGAGGGACCACAGATAATTCTCATTTACAGATACCCCTCGAATACACCAATTGCCAGCCCTAGTGCATCTCGGACAATTGCGGCAACCTTGTTGCTGCCAAGAGCGGTTGCGTCGGTCGACAGCTTTCTGAAACTCGCTGCGACCGTTTGCGTAATGAAGTCCCTCACTTCTTTAAGGCGGGAAAGAGCGCTCGCAACACTTGGTGCTTTTTCCTGAATCGTCTTGCCAAGATCAAGCTCAAATCGGTTGAACACGTCCCATGCAATAAAGCGCTCAACTGCAAGCACCCGTTGCGTCTCTGACAGGTTGAGCAGGTCGGCGTCCGGAAACTGTGTAAGCAGCTCGGAAAGTGCTTTGCCGATAGCGGCGCGACTGGCCTCACCGTCTTGCGTGCCGTCTACGGGACGCACAGCCTCAACGACGGCGCTCATTATTTCGTCAGCACTGCGACCAGCGAGAACAGTCGGGTTCAGCTCATTTCCCGGGCCTGATGCCTGGCCTGCGGCTGCCGCTGATAACGCACCAAACAGCGTGCCGGCAGTGCGGGCGGTACCACCAAGGCGGCGCACTGCCGTGCCACTACCACCCAGCCCTTTGTGGACGTAGTGCCCTACGCCTTTTCGCATATCGTCGGCTAAGCCTGTGCGAGCAAAGCGGCCGAGCCTAGTGCGCGCACCGCCAAAACGTGCAGGAGGGGCTATGGGTACAGGCTGGGCTGGCTGCTGCACTGCCTCATCTGGCGCGTCGCTTTCCGGCGGCGCACTCTCGTCATCACCGGGGCCATCGACAGGTGGCACCGGGTCTGGCACCCAAGGCGGCACCATAGGCGTGCCAGAAGGAGAGCCGGAGCTCGACGACGAAGTGCCCATCAGCTCTTCTCCACAGCTTCAATTGCCTTTTTAACGGGAGCGCTCACGTCAGCGTCCTTCCATCGCGCAAACACTTCAGCAACCCACTGCTGGTCGCTGATTTTGGGTACGATACCTGGCTTAATTTGGCCAAGAGGTCGCTCGCTCAAGAAGCCTGCGACGCGCGTCCCAAGTGACGGATCGGCCTTGGCAACGGCGATACACGCATCCAGGATCGCCGGCGTACCCCATTCCTGCTCGCGCCGCGCCTGTTCGAGTATGCGGTCCATAATTACGGTGGTCTCTGGACGTGCCAGCACCGCAAGACGATCATGCAGACTCGCCGCCATATCAGGACTTGTGAGGATAGCCGTTAGTAGTTCTGCTCCTTCTGATGACAACCGGTCTTCCGGTGTAATCAGTGGTGCATGCTCTCTGCTGACATAAAGCACTCCTCGCAGATCTGTGTCAGCGAGCGGTGGTGTGATCGTGAGCCATTCTCGAATAAAGCGATCGTTCCAAAGCGGCTCCAGCTCAACCTCTGCGCCAGAAGTAGCTTTCTGCTCCCATTCAGCCAGGAAGACCGGCTTGCCTTCGGGATCATTGTTCACAGCTGCGATCAAAGCATCGTAAGCCTTGGGATTACCGCAGCGCTCGAACAGCAACATCTTCGCCAATACCGCTTCATCAACGCCTACGTCATGAGCACGCGAGATTGCCATTCTGATTGAGAGCGCGTTTAGAAAACGCTTGACCAATCGTGGGTTTCCAGAGATTTGACTGGCGCTAACCATGATGGGAGCGAGGCGATCGGCAGTGTCAAAACGCGCCACCAGCTCCGGCGGCGCTTCTTTATAAACTGACTGAATGAATGCCCGGTCTACACGCTCGCCACGCCAACTTTTGGCAAGTTGGGAACAAACCGCCTCACGGATTCCTTCCTTGAGGGTATCGTCTATATCGGTAGTCTCGATAAACAGAAGCATCATATAGGCTCGAACTTCCTGCGTACCAAGAGGAGGAACACGGATGGGGATCTGGATAAGCTTGTCGAAATAGTTAATAACCAAGTCGTCATCAACTTCCCCAAAATGCTGTCGGACCGCATGTTTAATCATTGCATCGTCGGCTGCGATTACAAATGCCGTGTTGTCCAGGAAGAGAAACAGCCGAATAGCTTCGAGCGTGGAGATCGTGGTAGGTGGAAGACAGCGATCCAGGTCGTCGATGAGCACAACGAGCGTTACCCCCATCTCGGCTAACGTCTGCTCAAAGCATTCACGAATAGCATGGATCTCGCGCGGCGGAGACAGTTCTGGCTTCGCCTTGATTAGGCCTTCTGTAGTCGTAATTACTTCTGATACTGCGTCGGCCGCTTCCTGTGCTTCTTCTGCACCGGCCCCTTCTCCAATCACCTTCCGGCCAACTCTAACTACGTCACCGATCAAGCCTGTTGGTGGGAGCCCCAGCGCGAGTGCGAGCGCTGAACCAGCGCCCAGTTTGGCTGCGCGCAGCCAGTTGACGCGATGCAAAAGCTCTTTCGCCTTGTCGACACCGCTTTTTCGCTTTTCAGCTTCTTCATTTAATTTAGTTGCAATAACTTCAAGTAGCGCTGCTCGGGCATCGTCGTAGCCTTGATAAAGCCACGCATTGAACTCCACATAGATAAATCGGGCTGGCTCACTTTTGTCCTTTTCGGTAAGGGCAGTGCGAATCAGCTTTATCATTGATGATTTGCCAACGCCCCAAGCGCCAGATACTCCAATAGAAATCGGCCTGCCTTGGGCCTGCACGGTGATTTCAGCAACCGTCTCGGCCACCCCACCGAAATTCAGGTAATCACGTTCTGTTTCGTTATCTGGCCACATCCATGCAATTCCTATTGATTAATCAGGTTCGTATGAACTACCGACGATCACGCCAACGATGCTATACACAACAGCAGTTGCTAGTCACAATGGAGCGGGGACAAGTAGAACGTGAGCGCACCCACTGCGCTGCCCGCCAACCTTTTCTTGCCCCTCCGCTCGCCTCTCGAAAACTCATAACTCGCCCCAGGAAAAATCAGTCGGGTGACCTTTAGCGCCCGGCTAAACGCAACAGATAATCCCGCGTATTTGATCATAATCATATTGATGATGTCAACAAATCATATTGACATGCTTCTAATATCTTTAATATCATAGGCGCAAGACTGAATCCGAATCGAGCCACACCGGAAGCAAGCATGCCCAAGGCCATCCCATTGGATATCAACCAAACGCAAAAAGAGCGGCTATCGCACATCGATTTCAAGGCGCATTTCTTGGGGACTATTGGCCGAAACGACCTCGTGAGCCGCTTCGGCATCAAGGAGGCTGCGGCAACCAGAGACATCACTTTGTACAAGGATCTCGCCCCGGAAAATCTGGAATATGACACCAAGGCCAAGGTCTACATACGGGGCACATCCTTTGAGCCGTTGTTCGATTATTCGCCCAGCCAGGCCATGGCAGCGCTCGCATATGGGTTCGGCGACGACTTCGTGGGGAAGCACAAGGCGCTGGTGGCTTGTGAAGCCCCGGCGCAGCTCAATCACCCTGACCTGAATACCTTGTCAGCACTGACCCGCGCCATTCATCAGCACAAGCCGAGCAAAATCGTGTATCGCTCTCTGAGCAGCGGCCGAACTACGCGCGAGATCGTACCCTTCGTATTGGTTGACAATGGTTTGCGCTGGCATGTCCGTGGCTATGACCGGAAGCAGTCAAGATTCGCGGATTTTGTTGTCACCCGCATCTCAGATCCGGAAATTCTGGACGGGCCGGTAAAAGAGCACGAAGGTCGGGAATCCGACATCCAATGGAATCGCGTGGTCGAGCTGGAAATCGTCCCCCATCCCAGCCTGAAACACCCGAAGACCATCGAAACAGATTACGCCATGGAAAACGGCGTACTGAAGGTCAATGTTCGGGCTGCCGTTGCCGGTTACGTCCTCCGGCGCTGGAATGTCGATTGCTCAGCAGAGCATAGCCTGGAAGGCCCGGAGTACCACCTCTGGCTCAAGAACAGACAAGCGCTGTACGGCGTGGAAAATCTGATCATCGCTCCCGGCTACAACCAGAACAACCGCGTCGCCACGGAGGGCTCATGATCAAACTCGAAGACATCAAAAAGGACGCACAGGTTTTAGGCATACAGGGCAATGAAATTGTCCGCATCGTCCAGGTCGAGCCGGTCGGCGATAGTGCAATCACTGTCTACTACAAAGACAACCAAGGCCGTCTGGGTGAGCAAATGCTCTTCCGCTCCGACGAAGCACGGCTTGAGCTGGCGCAGGCTGGTCGACCATGGGCCTTCGATGCGCCAGGTGAAGATTTCAAACTCGGGCTTGAGGCATACCGTATCTCACAGGCCGCCCTGTTTGACCCTATGATGGCAGTACACACCTCTAACGTCGAGCCGCTGCCCCACCAAATCTCTGCGGTCTACGAAGCCATGCTACCCCGGCAGCCACTGCGGTTTGTGCTGGCTGATGACCCCGGCGCCGGCAAGACCATTATGGCTGGCTTACTGATCCGCGAACTGTTGATGCGGGCCGATGCCAAACGCATTCTGATCGTCTCTCCCGGCGGTCTCACCGAGCAGTGGCAGGACGAATTGTTGGAGAAATTCGGCGTCCAGTTCGAAATCTTCAGCCGTGAGAAGCAGGAACAGTGTGCATCCGGTAACTACTTCGACGAACAGAATCAACTCCTCTGCCGCCTAGACCAGCTATCGCGTAATGAGGAGTACCAGGAAAAGCTGAAGAACACTGAGTGGGATCTCATCATCGTTGACGAGGCCCACAAACTCTCGGCCAATTACTTCGGCAACAAGGTCAACAAGACCAAGCGCTTTTTACTGGGTGAGTTGCTCGGCTCTATCACCCGTCACTTTTTGTTAATGACAGCCACGCCGCACAATGGCAAGGAAGAAGACTTTCAGATCTGGCTTTCGCTGCTGGATGGCGATCGCTTCTACGGCAAGTTTCGCGAAGGCGCGCACAAGGTAGATGTCTCAGACATGATGCGTCGCATGGTGAAAGAGGAACTACTCAAGTTTGATGGCACGCCACTCTTCCCCGAGCGCCGCGCATACAGCGCGAACTATGACCTCTCCGATGCAGAAGCAGCGCTTTACGCGCAAGTGACCGACTACGTCCGCAATGAGATGAACCGCGCCGACAATCTGGATGGTAAACGCCGGGGCACAGTTGGCTTTGCACTCACACAACTGCAGCGTCGCCTCGCCTCAAGTCCAGAAGCGATCTACCAATCGCTGAAGCGCCGGCGCAAACGTCTTGAATCTCGCTTGGATGAGATGAAGCTGGTCGCTCGTGGCCACAGCGTTCAGAAAGGTGTCGCAGAAACCCTTGGTGAATACACAGTAAAAAGGCAGATCGACCTGCCGGATAATTTCGATGAGTTAGACGAAGAGCTGAGCGCAGAAGAATATGAGCTCTATGCTGACCAGGTCGTCGACCAAGCCACCGCAGCCGAAACCATCCCTGAGTTAGAAGCGGAAATTCTGATTCTGAAGGATCTGGAACACCAGGCGTTGGGAGTCGTGCAGTCGGGCAATGACAAAAAATGGGAAGAGCTTTCTCATCTGCTGCAGGACCGGCCTGAGATGTATACAGAGTCCGGCAGCCGCCGCAAGCTGATCATCTTCACCGAGCACAAAGATACCCTCAATTATCTGGTAGGCCGTATCCGCGGCATGCTGGGCAGGCCCGAGGCGGTTATCACCATTCACGGTGGCGTCAATCGTGATGATCGACGTAAGGCTCAGGAAGAATTCCGCAACAATCGTGACGTACAGGTTCTGGTGGCCACCGATGCCGCTGGTGAAGGTGTGAACCTGCAAAACGCTAACCTGATGGTCAATTACGATCTGCCCTGGAACCCCAACCGCCTGGAACAGCGCTTTGGCCGTATCCATCGCATTGGTCAAACAGAGGTGTGCCACCTATGGAATCTGATCGCCAGTGAAACGAGAGAAGGTGAAGTCTTTCAACGACTATTCGACAAAATTGAGATCGAAAAAAAGGCTCTCGGCGGTAAGGTCTTTGACATTCTGGGCGAAGTATTTGAGGGCAAATCATTAAAAGATTTGCTGGTAGAGGCAATCAGGTCTAGCGAATCAGATGAGGCACGTCACGCCTATCAGGAAAGTTTTTTTGGCAAGGCTTTAGATACTGATCACCTGAAAGAAATCCTCCGGCGCAATGCTCTGGTTGAACAGCATATGAGCCTGGAAGATCTTTATGCTGTCAAAGAGGAGATGGAAAAAGCCGAGGCTCGCAAGTTGCAGCCCTACTTTATCCGTGCCTTTTTCACCGAGGCATTTCAGAACCTCACCGGCGAAATGCGACCCCGCGAGGCCGGTCGATACGAGGTGCGGCATGTGCCAGCCTCCATTCGCGAGCGTGACCGGATCATTGGTGAAAGCCGCACGCCAGTATTAAAGAAGTACGAGCGGATCTGTTTCGAGAAAGACCTGGTTCGCGCCCACGGCAAGCCAATGGCTGACTTGATCCACCCCGGCCATCCGCTGATGCATGCCACCACCGACCTGATCCTCTCAGCACACCGCAGCAAGCTCAAGCAAGGTGCGATACTGGTGGATCCCAACGATGACGGTGTAGAACCACGCATACTGTTTATGGTGGATCACAGCGTTCGTGAAGCGCCAGCGAATGATCAGCACGACAAGCCCAGGGTCGCTTCCCGGCGCTTGCAGTTCGTGGAGATCGACCAGCATGGCAAGGCTTTTCACGCCGGCTGGGCACCGCACCTCGACCTGCAGCCCATTGATGCCTGCTTGTCAGAAGGAGGAAAGAGTGACCTGAAACTGGTGCAGGACATTCTCAATGCCCCGTGGATTAGTGCAGACCTTGAAGGCCTGGCACTCAACCATGCATCCCAACACCTCGTTCCGGAACACTACCAGGAGGTGAAAGCCCGCCGTGAACATCAGGCCGACAAGGTGCTGGCAGCGGTCAATGAACGACTGGTCAAGGAGATCAATTACTGGTCCGACCGTTACATCAAACTCAGTGACGATGTCGCCGCCGGTAAACAACCGCGCATGCAGCCTGAGATGGCGCGCCGCCGGGTAGATGAACTCACTGAACGCCTGAACCAGCGCAAGCGGGAACTGGAGGCCATGAAGGCCGTAGTCTCAAGTACGCCCGTGGTCATTGGTGGCGCGTTGGTCATTCCGCAAGGTCTATTGGCGCAACGCAAAGGCGAGACCACCTTCTGCGCCGACGCCGAGGCCCGCGCACGCGTAGAGATGGTGGCGATGAGTGCCGTCATAGCTGTGGAACAGGGCTTTGGTCACGAAGTGAAAGATATGTCTGCTGAAAAATGCGGCTGGGACGTCACCGCCCGCCCACCCGCCAACCCTGATGGCTCGATTAAGCCGGATCGACATATTGAAGTGAAAGGCCGCGCAAAAGGGCAAAGCACCATTACGGTCAGCCGCAATGAAATCATCTATGCGCTTAACCAGACGGATAAATTCCTGCTGGCCGTTGTGATCGTCGATGGCGACAGCCACGAAGGCCCACACTACATCCGCAACCCTTTCAGTACTGAGCCCGACTTTGGCGTGGCCAGTATCAACTATGACTTGAGTGATCTGCTTTCCAAGGCAGTGTCACCGGAACTGACCATCTAAGGTTTATCAATGGCCGAAATAAAAACACCAAAAAAACTGATTGAGGTCGCACTTCCGCTGGATGACATCAATGCAGCGGCCGCGCGAGAAAAGTCAATTCGGCACGGTCATCCATCAACCTTACATCTGTGGTGGGCGCGCCGACCTTTGGCAGCAGCAAGGGCTGTGTTGTTTGCGCAAATGGTCAATGATCCCGGATACCAGCAGGGAGAAGGCTTCAAGTATGGGGTTAACAAGAAAGAGGCCGAGATCAAACGCGAGAAGCTCTTTCAGATAATCCGTGACCTGGTGAAGTGGGAAAACATCAATAATCAGGAAGTACTGAGTCGGGCTCGTGACGCGATATGGGAAAGCTGGCGTGAAACGTGTTATCTAAACCGCAATCACCCCCAAGCAGCAGAACTGTTCAACCCGGACAAACTCCCGGCCTTTCATGATCCATTTGCCGGCGGAGGGGCGATCCCACTGGAGGCGCAGCGACTGGGATTAGAAAGCTATGCCAGTGACTTAAATCCAGTGGCCGTGATGATCAACAAAGCCATGATTGAGATCCCACCGAAGTTTGCCGGGCAAGGACCAGTAGGTCCTCCGCCCAAAGGCGAGAAGCAAGACAACCTGATGGATGACTGGTCAGGCGCCAGAGGAATGGCCGAGGATGTGCGTCGTTACGGCCACTGGATGCGGGAGGAAGCGTTCAGGCGTATCGGTAATCTCTACCCCACGATCAAGATCACGCCAGAGATGGTCGCTGAACGACCCGACCTGAAACCTTATCAGGGACAGGTACTGACTGTTATCGCCTGGCTCTGGGCCAGAACCGTAAAAAGCCCTAACCCGGCTTTCAGCCACGTGGATGTGCCTCTGGCCTCCAGTTTCGTTCTATCGAGCAAAAAAGGTAACGAAGCCTATGTGGTGCCTGTAGTTGAGAGTGACAGCTATGTTTTTAAGGTACGGGCAGGAAAGCCGCCAGCGGAGGCCAAAGATGGTACAAAAATTGGGCGTGGCGGCAACTTCAAATGTCTTGTCTCAGAAACACCCATCCCCGTAACCGAGATCAGAAGACAGGGGCAGGCAGGCACATTTAAACAACGATTGATGGCGATCGTCGTGGAAGGAAAATCTGGTCGGGTCTATCTATCTCCAACAGATGAGATAGAAGCAGTTGCTAATTCTGCAATGCCAAGCTGGCGACCGGAAACTGAGATTAACCACAATCCACGAGATATCAGAACTCAACTGTATGGTTTGAGTAAATACGGCGACCTCTTCACACCCCGCCAACTGGTGGCCTTGACTACCTTCTCCGACCTGGTGCAGGAAGCCCGCGATAAAGCCATCGCTGATGCCAAAGCAACCGGCATGACAGACGATGGAATAGGTATTAATGCTGGAGGCAAAGGTGCGACCGCTTACGGAGATGCTTTGGCTGTTTATTTGGGCTTTGTATCAGACAAAGTTTCAGATTATTGGTCATCAATTTGTAGCTGGCACTCGAGCAAAGAACTTATTCGAAATACTTTCGGCAGGCAGGCTATTCCCATGACTTGGGATTACGTTGAAGCTAACCCCTTTTGCAACTCCTCAGGAAATTGGATTGCAATGACGGATTGGACATCTAAGGCATTAGCGAACACTCCAGCCAATAGTCTTGGTTTCGCTCATCAGCAAGACGCCGCCACACAGAACACTAGCATTAATAAAATCATCTCAACCGACCCACCCTACTATGACAATATTGGTTATGCAGATTTGTCCGACTTTTTCTATGTATGGATGCGCCGGTCGTTAAGGGCCATTTATCCTGACTTGTTTTTAACTATGGCCGTGCCAAAAGCTGAAGAATTAGTAGCCACGCCATATCGGCACGGAAGCAAAGAAAAGGCTGAAACCTTCTTTTTAGATGGTATGACTCTGGCAATACACAATTTGGCGGAGAAAGGTCATCCGGCCTTTCCCGTCACTATTTATTACGCTTTTAAGCAGGCGGAAACCAAAGAAGGCAGCACTGCAAGTACAGGTTGGGAAACCTTTTTGGAAGCGGTTATTCGCGCAGGCTTCTCCATTGATGGTACTTGGCCCATGCGCACTGAAATGGCAAATCGAATGGTCGGATCGGGCGCCAATGCTCTCGCTTCATCTGTTGTTTTGGTATGTAAAAAACGTGAAATCGAAGCCGACTCTGCTTCACGCCGCGACTTCCAACGTGAACTGCGTGAACAGATGCCCGACGCATTAGAAGCCATGATTGGCGGAGAAACAGGTACCACACCCATCGCTCCCGTGGATTTAGCCCAGGCCGCGATTGGACCAGGTATGGCCATCTACTCTAAATACGAAGCCGTACTGAACCAGGATGGCTCACGGATGAGCGTACATGATGCACTCATCCTGATAAATCGCGCCATCACGGAATATCTCAGCCCGGATTCCGGCAGCTTCGATGCCGACACACAATTCTGCTCCAGCTGGTTCGATCAGTACGGCTGGAGTATTGGCCCCTTTGGTGAAGCGAACGTGCTGGCGCAAGCAAAGGGCACAACGGTAGATGGCGTAGATACAGCCGGGGTCGTCGATTCCGGTGGCGGCAAGGTTCGCCTGTTGAAATGGGCGGAGTACGAAGCCGACTGGGACCCCATTACAGACAACCGCACCCCTGTCTGGGAAGCCTGCCACCAGATGATTCGCAGTCTTAATAACCAAGGTGAATCCGCCGCTGGCGAACTACTGGCCAAGATGCCAGAGAAAGGCGAACCCATTCGACAGCTCGCCTATCACCTGTACACCCTGTGCGAACGCAAAAAGTGGGCCGAAGATGCCCGCGCCTACAACGAATTGATCGGTTCCTGGCACGCCATTGTCACCGCCTCCCACGAGGTTGGCCACAGCGGCTCGCAAGCCGAGCTCGGACTGGATTTTTGAGGACTAAAGCATGAGTTTGAAACCCTGGCGAGAAATTGCCACACCGCACAAGGATGTTCTGGAAGGCACCTTCAAGCAGTCCGAGTTTGCGGCTGACATCACTCAGGTAGCCAATGGCACAGCCACTGCAGAGTATCAGGATGCGGAGATGTTTTTTTCACGCACCTATATCACTGAAGGCATGCGCCTGTTGCTCATCTCCGTAGCGCAGCGGTTGGCCGGGCTTGGTGGCGACCCGGTCATTCAATTGCAAACAGCCTTCGGTGGCGGCAAGACCCATACCTTGTTGGCCGTGTTTCACCTGGCCTCGCGCAAGGTGGGCACCGACAAACTCACGGGCATTCCTCCGGTATTGGACGAAGCAGGTATTCAGAGTCTTCCCTCGGCCAGAGTGGCGGTAATCGACGGCATAAAACTGTCGCCCAGCCAGCCCAGGAAGTACGGGAGCGTAACGGCCAACACACTGTGGGGCGAGCTGGCCTGGCAACTGCTGGGGGATGAGGGTTATCAGATGGTCGCCGACAGCGACGCTGACGGCACCTCTCCCGGAAAAGAGGTTCTCACCGAGTTGATCAGCAAGGCAGCCCCATGCGTGATTCTGGTGGATGAGCTGGTGGCGTTTATTCGCCAACTGGAGCTTGGCAAGCAATATAAGGCTGGCACATTCGATAGCAACGTCAGTTTTATCCAGGCGCTCACCGAAGCCCTGAAGGCTGTGCCCAACGCCATTCTATTAGCCTCACTGCCTGAATCGGAGGTGGAAGCCGGAGGCACCATGGGCCAGCGCGCCCTTAACTCGCTGGAGAAGTACTTCGCACGAGTTGAGTCCGTCTGGAAGCCGGTAGGCACCGAGGAAGCGTTCGAGATTGTGCGTCGCAGATTGTTTGAGAACCCGGGTGAACGCGCAGAGGTGGAGGGTATCAGCCGTCAGTTCTCTGACTTTTATCGTCAGAACGCCGAAAAGTTTCCAGTCGAAACACAATCCAACGAGTACTTTGAGCGCCTTTGCCGGTCTTACCCGATCCACCCGGAGATTTTCGATCGCTTGTACGAGGACTGGTCCACACTTGAAAAATTCCAGCGCACCCGTGGCGTACTTCAATATATGGCCATTGTTATCCACCGCCTATGGAATTCAGATAACAAAGACGCGCTGATCATGCCTGGCTCATTACCACTGGAAGATGGCAACGTGCGCAACAAGAGCATTCACTACCTTCCTCAAGGGTGGGAGCCCGTGATTGAACGGGAAGTGGATGGCACCCGCTCGGCGCCCTATGACATCGATGGCCACCACACCCTGTTCGGCAGCGTGCAAGCCGCACGCCGCACTGCCCGGACCATTTTTCTCGGCAGCGCACCATCAACCACTGAGCAAATGATTCGCGGCGTTCAGGTCGAACGCATCCTGCTGGGCGCGGCACAACCCGGTCAAACGCTCGGTGTATTTGAAGACGTGCTCAAGCGCTTACGTGATCGACTGCATTATCTTTATTCCGACAAAGACCGATTCTGGCTGGATACCAAACCCAACCTGCGCCGGGAAATGGAGAGCCGCAAGCAGAACATCAACGAACGTGATGAACTTTTGCCATTGTTAAAAACACGAGTCACCCAGGTTTTCGGGCGCAATCATCAGTTCGGTGGCGTGCATGTCTTTACACCGTCCGTCGATGTCCCAGATGACTATGGCACGGGCCCGCGACTGGTCGTGTTGCCGACAAACACGGCCTACAGTCGCAGTGAGACCAACCAGGCATTTTCTGCCGCAGAAGAGATTTTGCGCAACCGCGGCGATCAACCACGGCAGAAACAAAATCGCCTGATTTTCCTCGCTCCCGACTACGATGTGGTTGGCCGGCTCAAGGAGCAGGCCCGCATTTTCCTGGCGTGGCAGTCCATTGCCACAGATATCGAAAATGGCCACTTGAATCAGGATTTGTCTCATTTGAATCAGGCCAAGCGTAACCGCGATGGTGCAGATCAGTCGCTTGCCCAACTGGTGCGTGAAACTTACAAATGGTTAATCGCCCCCGTAGAAGAGTTCATAAAGGGCAAGCCGACTCTCAATTGGGAAGTCGTTTCCGTCTCCCCCGCAGCGCCCAACTTGATTCAGGCGATCGAGGAGAAATTGCGGGAAGAGGAGTGGATGATCTACGAGTGGTCTCCTATTCACCTTCGCAATGTACTTAAGCAATGGTACCTGAAAGAAGGCATAAACGACGTCAGTGCGTTGAAGGTCTGGCAGGACTGTTGTCACTACCTGTACCTGCCACGGCTTGTTAACGATAGCGTTTTCCGTAATGCCATCACCCAGGGCGTGGAAAGCGAAGACTACTTTGCCTTCGCCTCCGCCAAGGAAGGCGACCGTTACCTCGGGTTCACGTTCGGACGTAGTTCTATAGCCACAGTGGATGAATCTTCTCTCTTGATAGATCGCGAGACAGCCGTCGCTTACCGCGAGCGTACGCAACAAGCACCTCAGCCTAGCCCTGAGCCCGGTGGTGTGGGCGGTGAATCCGGAAGCACAACAACACCAGCTGGTGGAACGGGCGGCACGGGAACACCAACCCCATCGCCCGGTGGGTCAGGAGGTGCGGGCACAACTACACCACCAGCAACCAAGAAGCAGTTCTACGGCACTATTTCGCTCGACCCGGTCAAAGCCAAAATGGACTTTGCCACCATCATGGATGAAGTCGTACAGCAGTTCACTGCCAAGCTCGGCGTGAATGTCAGGATATCCGTGGAGATTGAGGCCAATAGCCAGGACGGATTCAATGAATCAATGCAGCGAACTGTCAAAGAGAATTGTAATGTGTTGAAATTTAGCTCTGCGGAATTTGAGGAAGAGTCGTGACAACAGTAAAAGAAAGGCCTCGTTTGCAAAAGATATTGCTAGCCGTCTTCGCTATTTTTGCAGCGGTCGGCCAGTTACTGCGCAGTATGCTTGGTATGCTGGCTGAAAGCGCTGACACCACGTCTGATGATGCAGTCTCCAGTGCTGTTCGAGGCGGAGCCCTGAATTACAGAACAGGGAAACTCGATGACGGCACCGATGCTACCGGCTGGTACGAAAACGACTAACGTTTCTTACCTTTGGTCAGCACCATCTTGCCGATACTTCCTCCCTGATTGCCAGCATCCTGCGCTGGCGCCTTGATCGGGTTCGCTGCCGACTCAATCGACCTACCGACTTTCACCCCCGCCCACGCCATCATCCCACTCCACAACAGCGGCAGTCCCAGATAGAGGCTGGTGGTAATCATATTCAGCAGCATGCGCTTGGCATCGTGTTCGCCAGGGTTGGCGAAGATCTGCAGGAAAACGTTAACGTCGGGATACATGGACAGAATCAGGTTTTGATCCACCCACATTGCCAGGTACCAAAGTACCGTCCAAAACTTGATGGTGAAGATGGCCATGCCGCCCACCACCATCATGGCAATGGAGTAGCGGGACAAAACCACCACCAATGGCAGCAGTGCATAGATACCCAACAGCATAATGGCCTGCACCATGGGCAGTGATTGTAAGACGGCCGTCATGGTTACGGAAAACAGGGCTGATGCGGTGATCACACCACCGGTGGCGAGACCACCTTTGATGATAGATCCGGCGGTGTTGACCAACCCTGCTCCGGATGCGTTGTTGGCGATTAACTCATTGTTCGACCAGGAGGGCGGCGCGTTGGTCAGTACGGTTTTGGCGACGGCGTCGTTTTGCTGTTCGCTGGCCAGAGCGGGCGCGATGGCGACTACCAGTCCGGAGAAGCCGGCCGAGGTGGCATCTGCCTCAGTAACCAGCTTTCCCCGCAATCCAATGGCCGCGTCTTCCCACCACTGTTTGCAGTGGGGTTTGCCCCAGGCCGGTGGGGAGGTGGCGTCATACTCCGTATCTCTGGCCGCGATGTATGCCCATCCAGTGATTGGGCTGGCTGGGCGCAGGGTGTCGTAATAGCCCGAGGTGTCCCGATAGACGTGGGAGCCCATCCAATCCGGGTCATCGACCCCGTACGTGGTGAGAATGCCATTGATGGCCGCTGTGTTTGGTCGTTCAGCCTGGTATTTGGAACGCGCCGGAATGTAGCACTGGCTGAAGAACTCGCTCACTTCCTGCCTGAGGCGTGGATCAGCAATGGTGGCCAAATGCGCCTGCTGCTCGAACGTCCGCATATCCGCCACGGTCGGCAGGCCTTCGACAATGGCGTGATTTAAGCCCGAGCTGAGTGCAATCACCCCGTACCACCAGACGGGAACATTAACGGTTGCGGCGGTACCGGTGAAGCCCGTTGTGCCGTAGGTGCTCTGCGGAACAGCCACCGTCGCTGCAGCCGGCGTTGGATCCAATAGCGTTGGTGGTGGGGAATAGGACAAGGTGCCGGCATTGAGTGGCGTGAGGGCAGCGGGTTGCCCGGCCAGCACCACCACCAGTAACGCGATAAACAGCTCGATCTCCATGCGCCGCAGCGAGAGACCGCTGGCATGACCGACCTCACCGCCCTGCGCTGGTTCGCGCCAGTTGTCGATCAGAATCCCCAGGAACGGCAAATAGACGATGCCGGTACCGACCAACACATCCCAGAGAATGCCGTAGAAGGTCCAACCGAAAAGGGAAGTAAAGAGTTCCAGATAGCTGTCGACGCTCATGGCACTGCTCCAAGTGCCAGGCTCACTGCCTTAACCAGCACCCCCTGCCCTAACACCAGTTCCAATAACACCAGCCAGGTGACGGCGCGCCAGCGCATCTCTGTTAGTGAAGCAACTTTCTCGCGGTTGATCGTGCCTACACTCGCCAACCAACCAATAAGATGATTCCAACTGAGTGCAACAAGGGTGATCAATGTCCAGCGAATAAGCATCAAAGCCATCCGCCAGACATCGAGACTGTGCTGGACGGATTGCACGGATTCAGTCTGCAGCCGGTGCATGAGTAGAAAACCGACCAGCCCTGTCAACAGGGCGGCCAAGCTAGTCAATAGCAGAAAGCCTTTTCGCTTAGCCCGGAGGTTATTGAACACGCCCACCTCGCAAAGGGTTGGGATCGAGGGTCGGCACTTCCGGCACGGTAAGGGAACTCTGTCGTCTGGCAGCTGCCCGTTCGAGTAATGTGGTAACCGTGTCAGAAACCACCTCCTTGCGCACACGCGTTTCAAACAGCAGGTTTTCGATTTCTTTGTCGAGCTCGGCTATGGAGGTGTCGGCGTGCTCGCGAGCGACTTCGGTGGCATATACCTCGGGTACTTGTCGTCCTGAAAGTAGTAGTCTTCGGGCAAATAGCGCCTTCTCTACCGTGCGCGCGGTACTGATTTCAGACACCAGGCGGCCCATGATCAGGCTCTGTTCCGAGCCCGGCATCTCGCGGATCGCTTCGATCACTTGTCGGGTGATGGCCACGCCGGGCGCGGTGATCTGGTCGAGGTTAGTCAGGGTAAGTGGTGTCGCACCGCTAACCAGATTCTGGATGTCGGTGGTGACGGTAGCGGACTCCTGGTAGAGCTTGGGTAACAGCCCGGTACCGGGAATGCTGTCCTTACGGCAGGTATCGCAGGTGGTGACGATGTTCTCGCCCACCACATCCACCGTCCAGTCACGCGCATCGGCCGGGGATGGCCAGATCTCGGATAAACGTGTCGACGACGCTGCCGGTACCGGGCTTGCATCAGTGACGGCACGATTCATATTGATGTTGTAACCGGCTTCGACGATATCGCCAGTGAACTCCAGCACCGGCTGCCCGCTGCCACCGGCCTGCCCGCCGATCCAGGGCACACCGTTATCGCCATTGGACGACTCCACGGTGGTTTTAGCGGTGACGGCATCGTTGCCACCGACACCCATCTGCACCTTCCAGTCATTGCCCTTGGACAAGGTAATCAAATCCGCGTACGGGTTCTTGCCCTGGGCGATTTCCGTCTCCATCTGTTCGCAGGATTTGGTGGCCAGTTGCATGGTTTCTTCAGCTTTGATCAGGGCATTTTGAAAGAGGTCGTACAGGCCGGGATTGGCCCGTTGCAGTATCAGAGCCGGCAAGGCTGCTATGGCGCTGGTGGCGGCTGCCGTCATCGCGTTCATCATGTTGTCGACACCGGCACCGATGTCGTTCAAGGTATTGGTAACCGCCGCCACCGGATCGAACTTGCCGCAACTGTATCCAAGCCCCAATTGGGCGGATCCACCCAGGGTGACGGAGACTACCGACGGATTGGCGGGCACAGAGACGGGTTCCGCTCCACCGATTTCGTAGTACCACAAGCCATCTTCGGTGGGTCCTTGAGCAGCGTTTCCACTGTGAATGACGAATAAGACCGATGACAGCATCAGCACATGAAATACGTATCGTTTGATCATGGTGGGTAATTGATCCAGTCAACGTTGAACAGAAAGATGCCGCGATCCTGACAGCAGCTGTAGGGGCGCCACAGGTTCCAGGCGTAATCGCCTTGGGCGTCGACACGACCACCACCCCAGCCACTGAGACTGGCCAGATCGTTGGTACCGAACACCTTGCAGGTCGCTTCCGACTTGGGAAGCAGCATCTGCCACTCACCCGTAGCGGGATCGTCTTCGACCAGAGGGCCTGGCGGCCAGACTCTTTGGCCGGAACTGGAGCCACCGGTTATCGCCACGTAGATATGGGGTTGGCCGGTGCGGGTCGCGATGTCACCCGCCCGTTGCGCATTGATGGCCGCCGCCTTCGGCTCTTCGGACTGGGTGGTCCAGCCGGTGCGGGGATAGACGCCGCCCCAGGTCTGCAGTGGCCAGGTGCCGATCTCACGCAAACCGGGTATCAGGCTCGCGGGATAGAACATCTCCGGGATTTCCATCCGCCAGGAGAGCGCATCAAGGCCAGAGAGAAAATACGGGAAGAATGACGTGGTTTGTGAATTGCAAAGATAACCCGTACTGGCAACGATGCTCGACAGGGAGCTGACCGGGTGGCCGATCACATCCGTTTCCCGGAAAACCAGATTGCGGTGATCCTTGTTGCCCTGCCCGCCTTCCGTTCTGTTGCCGGCACTGTCAATGGGTACGGGTAACAAGCTTCCCAACAGCCCGTTAGCCGCTGATTGTTGCGCTACACCCAGAGTACTGCGAATCTCGACCCAGGGATTACCACCGAGTTCGTTATAGCTGCTTACCACAGCGTCCGGCTGGTAGTGGCCGACTTTGAGAGAGGTTTCGACACTGCAACCGGACAAAGAACAACGCAGCCAGAAGCAGATACCCACCGGCATCCAGCGCATACAGCTCAGTGCCGCGCTCGTAGTTTGCGCGATGATTTGCGGCGTGGTGATTGTGCCCGTGTTGCCAATCAGCGGCATCCACAGCAGCAGGATCAATGCACCGTAACGCAAACATTTTTTCACTGCCGCGCTCCCCTTGTCTGCCATCGCTGATAGATCTGGGTTGCGGCTGTGACATCGGTCACGCCGTAAACCACCGCGTCACCATCGAAGACGATGGCCGGGTATCGATTGATGCCGTACTGCATCGCCTGCGCCAGTCCCTTGGCAGCGTTCTCGAGTTCACTACTGAGCTGGGCATCCATTCGTTGAAATCTCGCCAGGACCAACTGTTTGGCATTTTCCGGGTCACTCGGCAAGTCCTCGGAGAGTGCTTGCTGCAGCTGGTTAATGCGGTCCATAACATAGACGGTTGTATTGTCGGAAACACTGACAACCTGAAACGTCGAATCGGTAAATACCTCAATCGCAGGTGCTGCCTCGCCGGCTATGGCCGGCGCACTTAGCGTGCCCGTTAGAACCATCGAGATAATGAAATAGACCTTTGCGGCATTCACTGACGACCATCCAGAACCAAATAATGTTGATGAGATAATGATCCTGCTCGATTCTGGATTCTGGCAAAACGGTTTATTCAGACAGGGTTGGTCGATGTTTCTGGTCGAGCGATGCGGAGATTTCTATAATGGGGCAAATTGACTACGTCGAATGCATCCGCAAATGGACTTCAGCCCCATCATCCAACAAGTCTTTAACGCGCTGTGGTACCTCATACCACTGGCGATACTTGCTGGTATTTTCAAATCGCCCTGGTTCAAAGGAATTGCTGGTGAGTTTCTGGTGAATACGGCCGCACGGCTGTTTCTTCCGAAGGACGAATACCACCTGATCAGGAATGTGACATTACCAACCGACGATGGCACCACACAGATCGACCACATCATTGTGTCGCGCTATGGCGTGTTCGTGATTGAAACCAAAAACATGAAAGGCTGGATCTTTGGCTCAGCCAACCAGAGAACCTGGACCCAGAAAATCTACAAGCACACCAACAAGTTTCAGAACCCACTGCACCAGAACTACAAGCACGTCAAAACCGTTGAAGCCCTGCTGGATATTCCGGCTTCAGCAATTCACTCGCTGGTGGTGTTTGTCGGAGATTCCACGTTCAAGACCGACATGCCCGACAACGTGACCTATGCCGGGGGTTACATTCGTCATATCAAGTCCAGGCGTGAAGTGGTGCTCAGCCAGGCCGATGTGGAGGCCGTGACTGCACAAATCGAGCAACTGAGATTGCAGCGAGGGCTGACTACCAACCGGCAACACGTTCGCCATCTGCGCCAGAAGAATACCCCTTCACCACCAACTGCACCGCCAACGACACCGCCGTGCCCGAAGTGCGGCGGCACTATGGTGCTAAGAACTGCCAGAAAGGGCAAAAGCGCCGGAAGTGCGTTTTGGGGATGCGCAACCTTTCCGGCCTGTCGCGGGGTCGTGAAGCAACCCTGAGCAGGCAGCAGGCGCGCTACGCACGAGCCTGTTCGATGCGCCGGGCGATTTCGTAAACGGCCTCCAGCTCCGAGCAGTTTTTCTCTCGCATAATGGCAGCGCGCTCTGCTTTCTCGTGCTTTTCGGTCATCGCCAGCGCGAGTGACAAAGCTGGTGGTACATTGCGAAACAGGGCTTCGACTTTGTCGGCCAGCACAACACCCTCAACGTATTTACCGGGCTCTTTGCGGGCGGACAGCAGCAAGTTGCGTTGCTCATCATTGAGGTCCTTAAAGCGGGCAATCTGCTCCACTTCCTCTTTCGGCATTACCAGGCACAGCCACCACTCCATCATGTTGAGCATCTTGCGGCTGGCATCGGGAAAGTCCTCCAGATTCTGGGTGGCAATCCAGAACCAGGCGCCGAGCTTGCGCCACATTTTGGTAATCTTGACCACGTAACGGGCCAGCAAGGGATTGGTGGTAATGATATGCCCTTCGTCAGTGACCACCAGTGTGGGCCGATCGTCGTGTTGGTGACGTTCCACCAGGTCGTTGATGTGACTCATCATCGACAGGTAGGCGACGGTGAGCTGATCCTCGTAGCCCTCTCTGGCCAGCATGCCCATTTCGAGGATAGTGACATCGGCCTCCGGCCAGGACTGTCCCGGTCGGTTGAAGAAGTGGCCCGCCAGGCCCGAGCAGAACAGCGCCATACCATCGCCCATTTCCAGCGCACGATTACGCCGGTGTCCGGGCAATTCCCTGTTGGTGGCGATGGTCTGAAAGGCGTTGACCACATCCTGGGTAATTACCTGGGTTCGGCTGGTCTCTTTCACGGTTTTTGCGGCAAGGAATATGGCATTGCGGATCAGCAGTCGATCGGCCCGGGTCAATCGCGCGTCTTCGCGTTCATCGCCACCGGTAATCATGATACGTGCAGCAATCTCCATCTCACCGAGAATATCGCGACCGACCCCTTCCTCCTCGATCTCATCATCTTCGTCTAACGTCTCCTCCATTGTGGATTCATCGACACTAAGCGGATTAAACGCATGGCGCCGATCTAGCAGTCGAAGCGCATCGGCAAAGGGCGGCAGACTGACATCGACATTGGGGTTCAGGGTTATCTGGTTTACTGAAAGACCGTGGTGCGCAAAATGCTGTCCCAACAGCGAAAACGAAGCACCGGCCTCGATGATAAAAATACGTGGCCGGTGCCGTGCCATCATCTGCTGCAGCAGATACACCAGTAGCGCCGACTTCCCCGCACCCGTCGGCCCCAGGATCAGCATGTGGGCATTTTTCTTACGGTCATCCCGATGCAGCGGGTCGAAGACCAAAGGTTCGGCACCTCGGTTGTAGAACACCAGGCCCGGATGACCGGTCCCACGGGAACGACCGTAGAACGGCAGTAAATTGGCAATGTGGCGAGAGAAGATCAGCCGCGAGCGACGACGGGATTTGTCCAGGTCTGCGTCATAGGCCATGGGCAAGTTGCGGATATAGCTGTCGAGCGACAGCAAGTCCGCTTCCTGGGCAATGGGCTGCAGGCCATTGGGTAAGAGCAGCGCATGGAGTCGATTCAAATTGTTACGCAGCGCCTTTTGATTATCGCCCCGCACATAGAAGGCCATGCTCACGGGATACAGCTTGTTGCCCTGGGCCATCTCCCGCTCCACCTGTTCCGCATCTTCCCGGGTAATCGACGCTTCAGCGGAATCACCCACCGATGCGCGTTTGATCTGGGCGATGTGATTGCGGGTGGTGTCCTGCGGCTTGAGAGTGAGTGTGATCGCCATGATAGTGTGCTCGGGCAGACGATCAAATAGCGAAAACACCTGATCCCCGGCCTGGCGCTCCGCCGTGAAGTGCCCAATGTCCGGTGCCCGCCGTAAGCTTTGGATGGTCACTACAGTGTGCGGCATATTATCGAAAACCCAACTCGCTGTTGCCTCGTCGGAGCGTGGCATCGAGAGGGTCAGTTGTTCAGCAAAGTCATGGCCGAACGGTAAGTTTTCATCGCCCGGGTATGGCGCCAACTGCAGAAGTGCTTCCGGATTACCGTCTGCTAACGGTGGATTGGGATTGAACCAGCTCAGCAACCACTGATAAAACGCCTGACCATTGGCACGCTGGACCTTTATCCCGGCAGAGGCCAATGAGGCGATCCATTTGGTCGCCACATCGTTGATCGCCTCCTCCACCTCTATAGCGGCTGGGGATTTGCCATTACTTATCAGACGACGGTAGAGCACTACACGGATCCGACGTTGCTGCCCCTGCCAACGCGAACCGGTGACGGTGGTATCGTCAAACAACCCACCCGGTCGAGAAATCGCCTGCAAGTGCTTCGACATCACCGACTGGTAATGCTGGGAATAATCCGATGCACGAACCGTCGGCGACGGATAACTGGCCAGCAACGCATTCAATTGGGTTAGCTTGGGCTCATCTTGCACATAGATCTGTAACACCCAGGGCGCATCATCGCGCTCGGGAATGGCCTCGTTGATAGCGATTTGAATAGCATCGCGCAACTGTGTCATAAACGCCGGCGTGCGCGCTTCGCAACCGACCGGCAGTACCTCGAACAAGGCTCCCAGACTGACGCCGTCCTCCAACAGAAAGGTTTTGCTCTCGGGGAGGTATTCCATCCAGGGCAACAGGTCGGTAAACGACGGCGGGCGCTGATAGTGCTGTTTTACCGAATCGGACGTTAAGGGCGAAGCGTCCGAATTATCCGGGAATTTTGAATTCGTCATGAGTGTCCTACTGCTCGTCGGGCGAAGGTACGACCGCGGCCGGCACCTCACCGGACACTTCCCCCGGCACTTCCCCAGGTAAGGCGTACTCCACCTTCTCGTAAAAGGGAAAGGTGGTGACATAGCCCGGTACCGGAGTGCGCTCACTGCCTGACAGGTGAGGAAAGATGTACATCACCAGGGTGGGATTCGGCAGGCGAGGAAATATCGTGTCGATCTCATTGGCGGCTTCTCGCACGAAACCCCGATAATGATCGATGCCTGTTTGAGGTAACGGCTGACCACCCATGGCCCGTCGATAGTCAGGTTTCTGAACATCAACCATGTGCTGATCGTAGATGGACTTCATGGTGGGACCGTCCTGTGGTAACACCGACTCCTTGGTGCTGGCGCAGCCGACCATCAACACACTAATCGAGACCAGAGCCAGTGGTAATCGTCGCTTGTTCGAAAAGATTCGTTTCATGATGGAGTTTCCTGCCATTGGAATGGAAATCGATGGGAAGTTCATGGTCGACATGGATCGCCAGCTCGACACCGGCGGGCACAAATACCGCATCAAAGCTTTGTGCCTGACGCTCGCGCAGCCATTGGGCAACCTCGTCACTGCCGCCGCTGATGGTTTTGCCTAATACGTATTTGCCCGTTTCACCGGAGACCACGCTTGTGGCCGAGCCAGAGTCATTGATCAGCGTTGTGGTTTCGGCCTGGGCCGCTGCCTCGCCGGCAGCTTCAAGCGCCATCACGCCAATACGCTGTGTCAGGAATGCGGGTGCGTTGGTCTTGCGTTCACCCGTGATACAGGGGATACCCCGCGCGTCGGAAATCCAGCCCAGTGGTCTATCACTGTTTCCACTGGAACCACCCAACTGGTTATCGTCACTGGATAGAGTCTGGATGGTGCCGTCTTCAAAGACAAAGGTCACCGATTCCAATTTCCCGGTCACACAGGAAAGCGTCCAGTCACCGATGGCCGTGCCACTCCAGATCATGCCTTCGATGCCTGGAATGCGCAGTCCATTGGCGGCCAGGTTTTCCTTGCCGGTAATCACCTTGAACGGCATGGGGTCGCGGACCTGCCCCTGGATAGGCACCCTGCCCACCAATGCGGTCATGCCAGTGGATCCAATCAGCGTGGCATTGCGCGGCACGGTGTAGACCGGCAGTGCGGTATTGAGGGCATCGGATCCTTTCGCCACAAGCGATTGCACTTCCGGACGAGTGCCATCTAACGCATTGCGGCCGGTGCGACTGAAGCGGTTGAGCAACGTCTCCTTATCACCGTCAGGCGATGGCGTGAACTCCAGGGGATTGACCCACACCAGCGATTCCGATTCCGCGGCCGATGTTCCAATGCCATCCAGACCGAGTCCGATCGGAATATCGGAGCCCGTAGACGACGGCCGCGTAGATGAAGTCCCAAACCGATTAGTCAGCGAATCCACCCTCGCCGTCAGCGCAGCGATGGCTGACGTGGTTTCGGTGGGGGCTGCATCCATGCGCTTTGTCTCCAATGCTGTCTGCACTCTCGACAGCACGTTGTTTTCGATCTGCTTTCTGTCTTTGATTAGATCGCGATTCTCCTGTTTGAGCGCGGTGTTATCCCGACGCAGGGCATTGAGTTCCGAGGTCATGGCGCTGACATTCGCCGTCAGTGTCTTGATGGTGTCTGCGGGTGTATCGGCATCCGGTTTCGGCGCTTGTGGCACGGCTTCCAAAAGCTGAGGTTGCTCCTCATTCGGGGAGCAGGACTTCACCGCAACTAGCACTGCCATCAGCACAACAGAGCCGGCAAGAATAGGTAACAAACGATTACTGGTGACCATCGACATGGTTGATTCTTATCCTCTCTCAAAGCGCCACATCGAAGGGCCGATCTGATACCAGATAGACGGCCGTGGTATCGGCCGCATTGCCGGCGGGTAACAGGCGATTGTGCTGAAACGTCGCAGCCAGCCATGACCCGCGCAGTTCGCGCGGATCCAGCACAAGCGGTCTTTGAGTAAGATTGGTGAGTTTTACGGCAGTAACGTACTTCAGCCCCACCTTCCACGCGGCGACCGGCACGGCTTCAACCTTTGCGCCATGCAACAGATCGACCGGTTCGGCATTTACCGGCATGGCAACCACACCCGACTGATGCGGGATCAGTCGCGTTGGCGCGTAGAGTTGTTGAGCGGCATAACGGGTTAACGAGGCATAACCCAAAGACCGTGATCGATTGTCAGACGTCGACTCAGCGGCACCGGCCTCTTGCTGTGACTCCAGCAGTATCTGCACATCAGGCAATGAGCGACTGTCTGATCCGCCTGGTGACGCTGAAATATCGAGGACGTAGATCGGGCCATCGGTTTCCGAGCGCACCATGACACGGGTGGTCTCAAAGGGTTGTCTGGCCAACAGGTATAAGGTGCCATTGATGCTTTGGCTGCGAAGAAACGGTGTCAGTGACTGCGGCAAACCGATGCTCACCGAATCCGGAAAATGCACAAGGCGCTCTTCACTGACGACCAGCGGGATAGCAATAGGCGCTTTGTTCCAGACAATTCGTTCAGGACGGTTCGATGTTGCGTCATCGACTTGCGCAAAGGAGACCAAGGGAAAACATAACCCGAGAAAACATGACCAGAGCAGGGCAATCCATTTCGCTGGAACGTAGTAATCAGTGACATTCATTTGGAGGGCTCCTTACCGGTGTTGCTGCCGGTTGCACTGGGTTCGGACAGTTCGGCATCGGTTAATCGACGCGGGCCGTCACTTGCGTACCCATCAAGCGCCAGACCCCAGGGATTGGTTTCTGGATCGATAGCTTGGCGCACTACGCGAACCGGGTATCGAATGGTCGTCTGCTTAACAGTCATGCCTTTCACGGACTCCAGCAAATCCAGATCTAGCCACACGATCCAGGCGTCGGAGGACAAGACATCAACGCGGCGTTCTTCGTAGCCATGCCCCGGGACTTCATGAACACCGCGTACCCGATAAGCCAGCTCACCGCGTCTGGCCTTCAACTCCATATCCTCAATCAGATCATTGCGGTAGCGAGGCGTCAGATAAGGTGAGATCCGAAAAATCGCATTGCCGTAATCTGTAGCACCGTTCTCGGGCCAGCGATTGAGCTGCTGAAAAATGTAGAACGCGAAGGCATAGACGTTCGCTGGAGGCACTTCCTCTGCGGCCAACACAGCGCCCGAGCGCAAATCAGGTGGTACATAAACTCGCAGCTGCTTGGGTGCCTGGCTCCAGCCGATCCAGAGGGCGAGAATGATCAGTCCTTGCAAGCCGATCACGACCCACAGGGAGCGCAAATGTGACCGCACATTATCGATTTCGAGTCGGTAGCGGCGCATAGTGCGTTCTCCCAATGTCCCAGGACCCGCTACGTAAAACCCAGGGCGTGCGATACAGCCCTATCGTTTGCAGACGAATACGTAGCCATTGTTGGTAATAGCCTTCAGGCCGCCCACGTTTGATACGCTGAAACAACGTCGCCATAACCACGACTGTGGCCACCACACCGACACCGGCGATACCAAAGCCCATAGTGATTGCGCCCAGCAACCAGGCCAGCAAGAGACTGAGGGGCAGCCATACCACGATGGCCAACCCCACAATCATGCCGAGCTCAGAGGATGAGCAGCCTTTAAAGATGGCGGGCTCGGCATTGAGCCGATCCGCCAGTGTTTCATGGTCGTTGGACATTCGCGTCTCCTACTGCAAGCTGCTGTTGACGCCGGAAGTTAAATAACGCCAGCCGCTTCTGTGAGCAGATAGCTGGCGAAGATCAGCACAATCGCGCCGACGATCCCCAGGACACCGACTTCAGCCCACTCCGCCTTGCCTTGGCGAGCTTCATTGAATTTCGCGAAGCCCAGGTACGCGATCCAGAGAAATCCCAGAACCGCAATGGCCAGTCCGAGTACCAAACCGCCATCTTTGATATAGCCCTGAATCAGGCCTATCCAGTCACCGGCCGGCGGAGCGGTGCTCGGCGCGACCGGCGTCGGCAACGCCGCCCAGAGCGGCAGTGGGAAAAGCACCGCGGCCGCCGCCAATAGCGATTTGCGATTGGCAGCCGATTTTTTGTTGGTGCCGTTTTTTGTATTTGATGTACCCATAACAAATGTCCTCTTCTGTAACGCTGATAAAAAGGGGGCCTATCCCCGCATCCCACTGCGATGCATCGCCGTTTGCCCTTACCGGACTTTCTCGATTGACTCACCGCAAATAGAAACCCAAAACCATCAAAACAATGCTTGCTCGCAGAGTGCTCCAGGTCAGATCGAAGACCGTGGCCTGCCCTTCCTGCCAGGCCCGAAAAACTCCTAACGCCACCCAGATAACCCAGACAAACGCCAACACCAGAATCATCGACGCGATAGCCGTCAGCATGGTGGCTGGCGTAATACCGGAACCGGCCTGGAATGCAGTTTGTTGCGCGGCGGTCACGCTCCAGACCTATCGACGGTAATCGCCGCGCAACGGCGGAAATGAGCGAGGCTGCGCGCGGGGAGAATCGATGTGTGACTGGATGCCGTCCTTGATCTGCTTCAGATCCTGACGCAGCCAGTCATAACGAAATCGGATACGGGAATCCCGATCAGCATTGACCTCAGCGCGATTGATTAGCGTCTCGAGGGCATTGAGCTCATGGATGATTTTCGCCAGCGCCTCACGCTCGGCGTCTGCATCAGCGAACGCCGCCGGCGCGACGCACAAGCCTAGAATCAGAAAGGTAGATGGCCAGAATTGGCGTTTCATGGCACTGCTGCTCCCGTAAGTTGTTACGGGGCATAGTGCGAGAATTAGTGGCGGTGGACGATGGAAAATCTATTCGGTGGGTGGGGTGGTTTTCTAGTCGTCACACAAAGTCTGTCACACGTTCAAAAGTGGACATTCGATATTCACATACGAAAAGGCGGGATTAGAAACCGACGAACGTTATTCCGAACGCTATCAACATCGTCGATCCGTTACAGTTTGCCGCTCAACATACTGATCACTCTCACAGCCACGTTTGTCAGAACCAGGTCCAATCAGACAAAGCCAACTAAGCATGCTCATCGCGCTAAGCGGGCACACGAATCTCACGGAACGCCTCGCCAAGCTGAAGCGCCGCACTCCGCCGATCTCCCATGTCGACTAGCATGTCGAGGATTCGCAGGAACTTCTGTGCCACCGTCAGCGTCATCGGCGCGTCGCGATGAGCAAAGTGTTGCACCAGCTCTGCAATACGTGCTGGGATGAATGTTCCATGCCAGCCTTTAAGGCTGTCGGGACCGTCGCCGATAATTGCGAGCACTTGTTCTGCGAAAGCTTCGGCCGGGTAGCTGGCTCTAGCTCGTTCACATAGCGTCAAGAACGGGTCCACCACTGAAGCAGCCCATCCGCCAGCGCGAATGAAACGATCAATCAAGGGCAGTATGCGGTTGATTTCGGACCAGTCGCCATTCACGTAGCGAGCGGCCAAATCCGCGCGTTCGACTGAGACGAACATCAACGTGCGAATAAGCTCGGGTTGATCGAAGCCTGAAAATTCTCCGCTCCGGTAGGTGTCGCGCTTGAAGGTAGGGTCCTGGAGGAGCCGTCCGAGACAGAGATCGAGTATCGCAACTGTGTCGACTGGAACGACCGGAGCATCGTACACGTAAGCGCAGACATAGGTGCTCGTGAATGGCGAGAGGAGAGCCCAGCAATTGTCGCCTTCGAGGTCTAAAATCGGGTCAAGGAAGCGGGACTGAAAGTCGGCAAGCGGGATAAGGCCAGCCACGTGCCCCAGCCTTGATCCGAGCGTATGCGTCCACTCAAAGATTTGTGTCGCTGACCGATCACGGCGTCCGGGCTTTACCCACGGTGGCGCATTCTTCTGATTGGTCCAGTCGAGAACACTGGCAAGGAAGTCGAGAAGCACGCTCTTTGCGCTGCTGTTAAGAACCTCGTCGAAAGGGATGCGCTGAAGGACTTCTGCAGCCTGCTTTGAGTGCCAGAAGATATCCGGTTCACCCCATACCTCAGCAGCGTCGGTTGCATCATCCACGTCGTAGTCTTCGTATCTTTGATGCCCACGCCGGCCCTTCCCGGGTTCGACCTTCATCCAGGCTGGAGGCGGTAACGGGAGAGGCGCCCATTCGCTTCCATGTTCATAGAACGCAAGCGCCGCGTTGACAGCGGCTTGTGCTTCAGTTGATGTATGGAGTGCTTCACTGTGCTGACGGGGCTGATCACGCGGCCGCGAGGGAACGCGGCAGAGTGAAAACGCCAAGATCAGCGCGGCCCAAGTCAACTTGGAGTCCTTAGGCCAGAGCTTGCAGGCCTCTTCGAAAGCGGTCAACGCAACAATTTCAAGTGGATGCGCGATCAGCGTGAGGAGGTCATTAGCCGTACTGCGAGCCGCTGTATCTTCCCGGAGATCCGCTGCGAGGCCTCGGGCCGCATAGATTCCCTGGTGCCACGGGACGACAGATCCGGGGGACCACATCAGATCGAACTTTTCTGGCAGACGGATCGCGCGTTCTAGGACATCACGAGCCCACTCAAGGTCTTCGTGTATACACCCTTCTCGGAAGTTAAGCGCTATGGCCGCTGTGGCGGCGACTGCACCCCGCCGCATTCCGATCTGTTCCTCTTCATACTCGCTGTTCGGGTTTTCGAATAAGTCGCTAGTGTCCGCTTCCTTGGACAATACGATGGCATCCTCGATCGTATAGGTGTCGTTCAGTGTCTTCTCGTCGAATGATTTGGATGCCCACGTCCAAAGGCCGGTAAGCCCCAGGTACTTAGTAGCCTCTTCGGCCCTGGCGATATTTTCAGGCTGAGCGGCAGATGGGCTGACGTGGACAATCGCTACTTGGTCCGAACCCTCTTCGGTGCGGTAGGCCTGATAGTTTTTCGGCTCTGCCAACTCGGCATATTCGAGTGCCTGCTTTGTGAGGTGTTCCCGCGCCTCCAGAATGTCGCGGTGTTCTTCGTACTGGAAGGGGAGATCGTTCTTGAAATTGAGGATCGCTTCGCGTGCTCGATCGCGGAGGGGCTCCGTCGCAAAGACAAACCTGGGTACCATCCAACTAAGCTGTGTCTTACGGGCAGTCCTAGCATTTGCCGTCTGGATTGCTTCAATGTGGGGTTTGTCAGCACTACTCGTGAAACCGATCAGGTTCGACGCTGACGAAAGGTCTTGCACCATTCGATTATGGTCCGCGGCCAACAGGCGCTGCGAGGTGAACAGAGGCAATGTTGTTTCAGACACCCGCTCGGTGTGCAGCGCGAGCATTGATGCCATGCCTAGGATGGCGATGCACTCGTTCCCCTCTACGATTTGCTTGATCAGCTCGTCAACAGTCCGGCTGTGCTCAAGCTGGGTGAGGCACCACTCCTCGAGCGCCATGAATGCGCTGCCGATAGATTTAGGTGCCCACGTCGACCGAAACCAAAGATACTCTCGATCGGTACCCCAGAAAATTTGGGTACCCCAGGGAAAGGTGAGTTCGAGCGGTATAGGGGTACCTCCACGGTCGCGCGAGTGATGATGCAGCTGTCGCCATGCGGTCATCGAATGATTGCAGAGTTCTCGAAGGAGCCGCAGTGCATGGTCGGGAGATGATTGGAAAAGCGAATGAAATGGCTCTCGAAGTGGCGAAGGGGGCCAGAAGCTTCGGTGGTCGTCGTGGATCGAAAGCCTTTCCCAGTCGTGGTAGCTGAAATCGCCGACGGTTCGCAGATATAGTCCGCCCGAAAGCGCCATTTTTTCTTTACGCGTCCGTTCGGCTTCCGGCTTTGCTAAAACTGCTTTGCGCCACTCAGACGTGTCATGAAGTTCCTGTTTTTCTCGGGCAACTTGCTCATCCGGAAGCTCCCCTAGCAGGAACGCTAGTGAAAGCTCGACCACTGACTGGGGCAGCGATGGGGCAAGGATGGGTGAGTAGGCGATGATGTCATGGAATGCATCGTCTCGGATGCGCTCCGAGCTGGTGACCCGTCGCAAATAGTCGGCTGCAAGAGACGGCTCGGCTCTCGATGATCTTAAGAGGAGCTGGCCCAACGATTTTCTGAGAGCACCCAATTCGGGAACCTCCGCCCAATAAGCAGAGTTCTCATCAGGTCTATCGGCGGCACTGATCGCGTCTATGGCGGCGAGCCAGACAGCGCATTGTTGCAGAAGTGCATGAGACGTCGGATTGCGAAGGTCGGCCAAGGCATTCTGCCAGACCTCGAAAATGGAGACGATCTCTGGATAAAGCCGCTGCGGAATGTCTGCAATGCGCCGCAGTATAAAATTGATGAGGCGACGCCACGCGGAGAAGTCGGACGGCCATCCGAGAAGATCAGCGAACCGTTGGCGTTGTTCCCGTGGGAGACCGCCGGTAAGGATATTCTCATTCGGGGTGGTCTTCTCAGCCTGAAACCAGACAAGCGTCTTCCTGAAAAGTCTGAAGTCGTTGGCAAAGACAGCCGTCGCGAATTGGTCTTCATCAACTTCGAATCTCGCAGTTCCGAGGGGACCAACCAGCCACGCTCGCAGCCATTGCGATCTAAGTTCCGAATTCTCCGTTTGGGCAAGGTACGCCGGCCAGTTTGTTCCCTGCGTATACTCCCATTGAGAGGTGAGTTCGACGACGCGCGCGACTGCCGGTGGCTCGCCGCAGGCCTTGATAATCTCCATCCAGTGTAGTCCGCGATCGGCTAGGACATGAAAGAAGGCCCATTCGAAAAAGATATCGTGGGCGAAGCTGACGGAAACCCCTTCACGGGCATTTTGGAGTATGCCGTCTGATCTTAGGTCATCGATGTGTGCGACTGAAGTTAACTGGCCAAGGGCAATCGGTTGGCTAAGCTGGCGGGCACGAACACTTGCCAAGTCGAGTAGTCCGCGCTGGCGTTCAAGTGCGTTTTGACCCGTTTCATTGTAGCCGCCCCGCCGCCACCAATTCTCAATCAAATCGACTTCAGATTGGGGGACGAATGTCGAAGCGCTGGGGTCGGCCATGTAGCTCTGGTTCAGCACTTTCGCGAAAAAAGGCCGTCGGACTATTTCTTGCACTTGAGCGGATCCGAACAGAAGCGATCTCAGGTGTGGCTTGGCTTTTACAAGCGACTCGGCCTCATCGTCACTCAACTGACCAACGCTTAGCGTTTCTACCTTCAGGGCATCGAGGAATTCGCCCAACCAATTGCGAAGCATCTCAATGCCGGTATCGCGAAGGGAAACGACGACGCGCCAGTTATCAAGTAGTGGTGATTCCAAAATGGCATGGATCACATCGACGATAATGGGCTGGTGTTCTTTGTCGATGCGGTCGATCGCATCGATAAAGAGTACGGGAGTACCGGCAGCCCCGATCTCTACGAGAAGTTGCTCTAGGTGAGCACCCGATAAACCCTGCGAGGTCGCATAGCTGATCCAGCTGGTCCCTTCGAGCTGTTCGGCTTTGAGGAAGAGAATCGGCCCGTGTTCTAGCGCACGCTGCACCGCTCGCCTCACCAGGACCGATTTGCCACTTCCCGGAAGTCCGCGGACCTGGACGGCACGGGCGGTGGTGAGTTTTGCGTCCATGCTCTCAAGGAGCGAGATACGGTCGAGTCTTGTTCCCCCAATATCGTCCGGAATGAGGTTCGCGTAGCTATTCGCTAGCTCCGTTAACTTATCGAGGTCGTAGCGTAGTGAGGTCGCGCCGCGGAGTCGTGCGACAGGTGAGATCAAGCGAACAAGACGTATGCGATCAAACCGACCTGATTTGCCAGCTGATGAACGGGCCAGCTGAACTGTTCTAGACCAGACAAGCGGCGCCTTGGCTGCGTCTTCGGGCGCGAGGCAACCCTGAATACGATTAATGGCATCAGAGGGATCAGTGGCGCCTTCGCGGAGGAAGTCGAATTGTATGAGCACGAGGTGAGCAAGGAACTGATACTCTTCTTCACTCGTGCATGGTGCCCCCTTCGATGCTTCCAGTAGAGTAACGACGTCGTCCTTAACCATTGTGATGTCAGCGCTGGCGCAGCCGCCCGTCGCAAAGCGAGCGTGGAAATGGCCAGCCGTCAGGCTTTCGCGGGCCCAATCGCAAACGGTCTTTAATGCTCGTTCTTTGGCAGGGGTGACCGTACCAACTGCGGCCCCGTAGCGGTCGACGTTTAAGCGGAAGTCTGACTTGTTGAGAGTTGCCCAACTGTCGCGGATGATTTCGCGAAAGTCTTTGTTCGTTTTTGCACTGCTGATCGTGAGCGAGCGCTTTACCTGGAGGCTAAGTCGGGCGGGGTTCTTTGAGGAATCTTCAAAATCGACGATCACATCATCCAGTGGTTCACCGAAATCGCGTTGCTGGACCGAAACTCGAACAACGGTTCGATCATCGATGCCGGGTGCATAAGCCTCGGTTAGCAGCGCGGTGAGATAGAATGCAGCCGCATCGCCCTCAAAGGTGAAACCTTCGCCGCCGGCGAGTTCAGGTGATTGTGGCATCTTTATCTTGAAACCTTCGCTAGTTGTCCGCTTCCGCTGCTTACCATGATTGGGTTGATTCCTGTGTTCTCTTCATCGTGGTCATCCTAAGTTGGAAAATCGAGAGACCGCATTTCTAGCCGGACCTACATGCACATTTCTAACCCCTGTGATTCACGGCTAAGACCTATTCCATATTTTCAATTTGACTCATCACCTCTACAATCTGAGCCAACTGCCGGCTATCAATCTTCGCCCCATGTAACCCATCTTCTTTGACCCTGAGATCTTCGACTCCAAGTGCTTTTGTTAATGTGTCTAACGATGGACCTCTGTAACTGCACGGCAAATCGGTCGCCTGTGCCCAAGGAATAGCTGCTTTCTGGCTGCAAAATACACCTTGTAATGGTGGCATTGTTAAACCATACCTGGCCACGTGATCCAACAGGATCGGCCAGTCAAAACTGGCATTGTGAATGACTATGAGCTGATCCTTCAGGTATTCAGCAATCTGCTGCCACTGTGAATCGAAGGATTCAAATCCGGCAGCCTGTTTGTTGGTAATGCCGTGTATCGACTGCGCTTCTTCTGAAATGCGTTTTTGTGGTCTTGTCTTGAACTCGACGGATTCCGCAATCTCTCGATTGCTCACCACGGTGATGCCAAGAGTCACGATGTCCGGCAGTCCGTTTTCGTCAGGTAGGCCGGTGGTTTCGGTATCTAGGACGATGTAATCGTCCGGTAGTTGGGTGAAGATCCACAGCAGCTCTTTATACATTGCCATCACCTCCTGCCACTGCCGTCTAGGGATTCAACATTCACAACTGACCCCTGTTCATAGTGGTAACGCAGATAGCGCCAGTGGATGGCATCGGTGAGCGCCTTGGGCCGCATCACCCCGTAGCACTCCCCTTTCGCTCTCACGCTTTGGTAGTGAATGCCGAAGCTATTGGCAGCCCGAAGCGTATAGCCAAGTGTCTGTGCTTCGCCGTAATCGTCGGGATCGTAGATAGCGTTTCCGACCAGGTGCCGTACATCGTGAAGGGTTGTCGGCCCCAGCTGCGCGCGGATAACGCGCATCTCCTGGGTGGTCTTGTCGATTCTTGATTCACGTAAGAATCGTGCCCGATGGAAGGATGATTCGGCGATGGCGACCGTCTCATCCGCGGCGCAATAATAGATACCGAAATCCCGATTGAAGCGGCCACCTCGTCCATCCACCGGCGGGTGAGTGAAGGCAGCCATTATCCAGGACGCGCCATCGCCATACACCCGATCTTCCGGTGGCACCAGACGAATATCACCCACCTCATCACGTAACCTGGGGTTGGTCAGAGACTCCACGGCATAGAGCACGTCCCAATCCTGTGGATTGGAGACCCGCTCGAACAGGTGGATCTGCGGATAGCGTGACAGAATGACCCGATAAACCGGTTCATTTGTCTCGCTACCCGGTAGCGTATCGATATCGATCACCAGCCACCCCGCTCCGCATCAAGGAAATTCCTGACCACGGCCAGATCGACCACCTGTCCGGCCAGCAACCGGTCCAGCGGGGCCGTGCCGTTGAACAACGGGTTGTCGTTGGGGGTAGCCAGCCACTGATCGGCAAGCGCCTGATCGGGCAACAGGATTTGCAGGGATTTGTAGATCCCCAGGATATAGCTGGCCCGTTCCAGCAGGTCCCTGGTTAACTTGGCCTTTTCCGGCTGGCTCTTCCAGTTATAGAGCGTCTTCTCGTTGCTGAGCCCCAACAGGGTCATCTGCTGGGCGCCGGTCAGGCGCCACTGGCTGAAAATAGCGAAAATCGCCGGCAGCAGTGAACTGGTGACACTGGAACCACGTTGCAGCAGTTGTTCGGCTTGAGCGATCATGTTTACCTCCTTAACAGCACTTAAACTGTATTTTTACAGTGCCTAAATACAGCCTAGCAAACTGTAATGATACAGTCAACTGTATCAGAGATACTTTTTGAAGGTACTGGCCGTGATGGTCACAGCAAAGGCAAAGGCCAGAGCGAACGGCAAGATGATCCAGGACGGGTGCAAACTGAACGGTAGCGCCAGGTACAGCACCCAGGCCATGATGATCAGCGGTATGGCGGCTTTCTTGGCGTAGTGATAGACGAAAGAGCTTTCCCTGCCGCCGCCCCAACGCCGCAGGTCCCGCCGCACCAGACCATCAACCAGTGCCACCAGGGTGAACAGTCCAAATACCGGCGTCGCCAGCGTCAGGATGGCGAGACGTACCGCAAAAACCTGCGTGATTTGCATACCGGCCAGGACATAGTCAGCAACCGGCCGGTAAAACCGGTGCAGCACCGGGCGCACGCCGGACTCTTCAAGGCCCGGGGCCGGCGTAATCCACTGGATAAGATCGACAATACCGGTCCACTCAAAGGCGATATGGTAAAACCGGTCCGACAAATCACTGGCGAATTGCATGGGATGAGCCGTTAACCAGCTGCGGTGAAAGTCTGCGCCGAGGAACTGCAACTCGTTCACCAGCATCTGTCGGCTGTGATCCAGCCCCTGCTCCTCCCACCAGAACACCATACCGATCAATTCAATCAGAACGGAAAATATCAGGGAGAGAAACAGCCATTTAAGGCACTGGGCTAGCCCTGTCAAAAAGCGGGAGAATGTGCCGGGGCGTGTGACGGGCCGGCGGGGATCAGTCGGTTCCGCCATGCTTAGGTTTGCACATCGGGATCTACAGATTCGACCGTCGCCTCGGAGACGGCGTGCCACCAGTGGTCAGTGACTCGATACCAGTGATCGTTGGTGATGTAGCTGCGACGCATGGCATCGGCCATCTCCTCAAAATCGCCTGGCATGGCCGTATCCTCACGGTTATCCGGCAACGGGATACGGATTTTCCAGAGCTGGCCACCTTCCAACAGCGCGAAGGCCTGCCCTTTGGGCAGCGTGACCATATCGGCAGCGGTCAGCATCGGCACTTCCGAAACACTGATCCGGTCTTCGTTGCGGGATTTGAAGTCGACCCCGGAACCGGGATCCGATGAATCATCGACGCCGGAGACACTCATCAGGGTGAAGACTTCAACCCGCGGCAACTGCTCGGTCAGCATCGCAGCGGTATCCAGCTCCTTTACTCGTAGCATCAGCATTGTGTTGAAGTTGCCGGCCACCTGACCCGCTTTGGCCCGACTGCCGATACGCGCTTCCACGTCCGACCAGGTCTGGGTGTAGGCCGTGACCTGAAAGCCTGCCCCTCCCGCCTTGTTCAACAGCGGCACGAACTCATCACCGATCAACTCGTTGAACTCATCCGCATGCAGGGAGATTGTGGGGATGGAATGCCGCTGGCGTTCTGATTCTGACGCATCAGCGCCATTAGTCGCGACGCCGTGCTTGTAGATATGCCCCGCCACAGACACCAAATCTGCAAACATGGAATTCCCGACCGCGCTGGCCACCGTCGTATCGGTGAGAGCATCCAGTCCCACATAAACGATGCCCTTGCGGCGCACCACATCCATCCATTCAAAGATCGGCCTGGCATCGTGTTCATCCTGGTAATCAGGCGATATCAGAGCGGCGATGGTGCCGGTGGTCAGTTTTTCCATCAGTGGGCCAACGGAACTCACAATCTTGTCGAAATAGGTTTTGTCGTATTTGAATGCGGAAATAAGTCCATCCAGGACGGGGTCATAAATGGCTCTCTCCTGCAGCAACCGCATACACGCTATGGCTTCCATCGACCGGCCACGCAGTGCATTGGACAGGTTGCGCTCTTTGATATCCGCTGCGCGTTCTTCAACCAGGGACGCCCAGGCATCGATGCCAGCAATGTCGGCACAATGGCCGGCATATTCCACAAACAAGGGTTCAATGTCGTTGATGTAACGGCGGATCTGTTGGTAGTCCGGTCGGCGCTTCAGGGCCACCAGCGATCGCGCAATGATGTTGACGAAACGCCAGGCGAACTCTTTGAAGGCAGCGGAGTTGCCCTCATTGGGCAACTGATTGGCGATACGGGTCGCAACCTCGGTGATGCGGGAGAAATTACCGATGGCGTTGTAGCGTGCCGACAATTCGGGGAAACCGAGATGAAACAGATAAAAATCGTCCAGACGACCGGCCCGCTTTGCCTCGGCGTAGATGCGACGCAACAGATCGGCATCCCCTTTCGGATCGAAGACAATGACGACATCACCCCGACGGATGTCCTGGGTAATCAGCAGTTCCGCCAGGCGTGTCTTACCGACGCGCGTGGTACCCAACACCAGCGTGTGTCCAACCCGTTCGCCCAGATCCATCCACACGGGCTGTTCATGAGGATCAACCGCGTGCAGTGCGGGCTTGCCGCCGACGGCAGGTAATGGTGCCAGCGGGTTCCAACGGGATCGACTGCGCAGGGCTTTGGCCAGTAAAGACAGGATTGGAATCGATTCCCAGGCTACCTCCTTTTGCCGTGCCCACTGGTAGTACGTGCCTGGCTGAACGTAACGTTGAACCTCGGGCTTCAGGGTATCGCGAAGACGTTGGGTGTGTTGCTGGGTCCAGCGAAAGCCTTTGCCCAAAAACAGCTTATGATGACTGACGGGGATCTGGTTGGCCCGCACTTGATATTTCGGCAGTCGCTTCATGTTGTGCTGGTAACGCAGCACACGCCATGCCTGGCGCCCACGCCACATGCCAAAACCGAAAAAGGTCAGGCTTGTAGCAGTTGCAATACCCGATGGCATCATCAAGGCCCAAGGGGCGAGCCAGGCCATCGTGCCAGCCGCTAACGCCGTACAGGTGGACCACAATTCCACGGGAGGCCGCAGCAGCGCTTCCATTGGATGCGTGCTCATTGTCGGATGCCATCACGGCTAATCAATACCGGGTAATGATGAATAGCCAGCGCCGCGGCCAGATCACTCCCTGAACCCAGGGTGATGGATAAGCCCTGCGCCACCTCGGCAACCCGTCTAACGTCGGCCTCGGTATCGGCCTGCACCAACATGCCCGCCGCACCCAGGCGCCGGAGTGTGTCCCGGTGATAGGCCAGCCACTGCAATGACACCGCGTCCGATCCGATTAAAAAAAACGGGCGCGGATTACCCTGCGCGAGCCGCGTCAGCACCTCGGGATTCAGTGGAGTGTCACCACTATCGCCGACCTCCAATCCGGGTGAGTGCAACGGCAACAAGTTACTCAATACTGCTGGGCCGAGCATAGATTTGGACGATGGATTCGGTTCGCTTGCTTTGGCAGGATCGGTCGACGGCGTTTCATCCGCCTGGAACGGACCAAGTAACGGCGACAAAGGTTGGGTTTGGCCGCTGTCATAAATCACTGTCAGATCCGCCAATGCGGAAGAACCCCCGCCTATCGCGAGTAACAATGCGGGCACGAGGACAGACAACATTCGTTGTTTACGGATACTCAAGGTGCACCTCCGTTGGTGTATCGGTCAACCGCATCCAGTGCGCCTTGACCCGCTGACCATAGCGGTCAGCTCGGGCAGGATCATTCGGTGCGTGATAGCAGCCGGCGCTTTGAATCCAGTTGGTGTGTTCGACAAAGCAGTCGCGCAGGATCGCGGCGGCCACTCGCAAGTTGTGGTAGGGATCCAGCGCCTGCCAGGATGAGCCCAGGTCTGCCCGATGGTAGCGCCAACTGATTTGCATCAGACCGACATCCACCGACGAGGCTTCCGTTTCCGTTAACGCCGCCTGCAGGGCATGCCATGCCAGCTGACGTGACGAAAAATAGTGCCCTTCGCCGTCGATATTGAGTGCCCACGGCCAGGGTCGAAGCTGTCCTTCGCTAAGCGAGCTTTGCCCACTTTCGGTCAGGGCGACCGAATAGAGCAAGGCCGGAGGAAGGCCGTATTCGCTCGCGACTTTCTTATATCCCACTGGCACGGATTGTGACTGCGCGGGCGTCGACCACCACAGAACGCCGACAAAGCAGACCGTGATTAACCGGCGTGCCATGATCGCTACTCCTTAAAATCGTGATGCCGGCAAGGGATCCAATCGCCCTTCCCGGCGTAGTATCAGTATCGGTAAATCCTGTCCCTGTTGCCCCGTGTGGCCGGCAACCTGGTTGAGCGCACCCGCATCAATGTTCAGGGTAATCTTGTGCTCGCTGACCCATTGAGGATCGATCTGTTTCGAGGCCGCCCAGTCGCGTATACGGAATTCGTCACCGGCGGACACATCGATCAGGTACAGATCGATGCCTGCGAAGTGTTTGATCTGGCTCACCAATCGCTCCAGCACCGCATCGCAGGTCGGGCATTGGGTATCGGTAAAGAACAACACCCGGTCAGACGACTGCCACGCGAAGTTTCCAGCCAGACCTTGATCCGGCTTAGTGGAAGCTACAACACCGGGGTCGATCAACAAGCCGTTGGGAAACAAGCGCCGCTGGGCGTCGTCGTAGGCCCGCTGAAACGCCAGAATGCGCTCAGCATCGTCTCGCATCATAACCGCCCATCGCTCTGCGTAGCGCCGACGTTCATCAGCACTACGCGCGTGAATGCCCAGCACTTCGAGGGGTGACAAGGTCGCAGGACTCACGCTGCCCCGGACACCTTGCATCAGGGATTGGTAACGCTGCCATTCCGATTCATCTAGCCCCCACTGGTTAGCACGAAACGCCAGCGAGTCAATACGTTCTGTCACGGATTGCTCAATCGCCGGTGTGTTCGAAGATTGCGATTCCGCTGTCTGAAGGCTATCAGCGTAAACAGGCAACGCGAGGCAAAGGCAGAACCCGATAAACCCGACGCCAGGTTTTCTCACGCGACAATCAATAGTCATCTTCATTGACCTTTTGATCGACACGCACGGTCAGATCGCGCTGAATAATCAGGTGATAATCCGGGTCACAAATGGGCACGGCGGGTTCTCGAACATCTACCTTCCCGCTCGTCGAAACAACCTCACTTTCAACACGCGGTTCCGGATCAACTTGCCTCGACTCAGCACCCATAACCCATGCGGTGACAAAAACAATCGCAATGACAAAGGCTTCCATTACTGCACACCTCCCGTCGCATTGGGGTCTGGAATATCCGCGCAACGCTCGAATGCAATGAGGCGGTGAACGGGATCCTGGATAAGGTGAAAAGCAGGACCACTCAAGAGTCCCATCACGGTTTCGAGCGGCATGGGCTCAAAGCGGCGATGCACGGCCGGCAGCGGCAGCTCCAGCATGGCTCTCGCCTCCTCCGATAGCACGCCATCGGCCGCCAGGCGATAGCCAGAATCTCGCAACATCCAGTGGAAGGCCTCCCCCACACTTTCAATGTCGCTTGGAATGGTGATCGCTCTTGTCACGGACAACAGATCGCGCTGCCCGGCGGTCGGCCGAACGGCTATCACTGAATAGCGATTAATTTGAGTCAGTGTGCTGATTGCTGTGACGGGACGCTCCTCCGCCACTGCTGAATGGCTCACGACGGCTGCCGCAGAACAACACATCAGCATCCTCAAGAGGTGTGACATTGGGTGATGTTTGGACGAAGACATGTTTTGGCCTTGATCGTGATGAATGGCGTCATGATCGCCAAGTGATCTTCTGGCGTGAATGGTTAATCCACTCGATCAATGTCGAGCTTTTCTGTGACACGTCCACCTGCCAAAACTTATCGCCCTAAGTAAACGGCGCTGATCTGTTCGCGAACATGGCCTAATTCGCGACTGATGGTGAGTCGTGCCTGATGGTCCTGCTGTCGTTGCTCAGCACTCAAACTTTTTGCGGTCGGACCACCCGCCGCAGGACAGGCCCAACCCGTCAACGCCTGATAGCGTGACTGAGCATACGCATGGCGCAGGCCATGCAGTTTCGACAAACCTGCCTGAGTGGTATGACGCTCGTAGGTACGCAACTGCTGAATGTAATTTTTCTGCGGGGGAATCAGGGAACCGGATCCCACCAGTCGGTGGGCTCGATCCAAGACATCACGCTGTTCCTTGTGGTGCACCGGCACAACGCGCGCCTTGCCGCCTTTCGTCCAGGAGGCCTTCAGGCGAACATGATCGCCCTGATCAGCGTAACCTGGCATGAATTTGATTGCCTCCTCTCTGCGCAGGCCAAAGGCGCGCTGAAGTTCCAGGCTCATGCGTACATGGTCGTCTTTGACGTTAGACAGTGCATTGTCGTCAACAGCAACCGCCTTGGAATCGTTACTGACGAATTGTCGATCGGGGATGCCGTAGAAGTCATTTGATCGTGCGATAACGTTACGCCGATCCACTTTGGCGGCCCACCACCGCAGACAATTCATGCGGTTCTTTATGGTACCGGCCGCCATACCGTCACTGAGCCAGCGCTGGACAAGCGCGTCCACATGCTTCGGCTTGAGAGATCGCGTGGTCATGCGCCGGTACCCCATCTCCTGCAACTGATTGGCGATCTGGTTAAGCATACGCGCCCGGTTGGCCTGGGTACTGTAGCTGCCATCCCGGTTGCGCTGACACATTTGCTTCAATTGGTAGTTCAGGTCTCGCATCGTGTACTTTCCAACTCTGGTAAGTGTTTATGACCAACCGCAGGCACGTAGCCTGACAGGGTCCGCCGAGGCGGAAGGGTCAAGGGACACTACTCCCCGTTTGACCTGATAAGCCTGGTCGCAGGCAACCTGACTGCTCTTCTGCTGAAGATGGCGCCAGGTAAACCAATGGGCTCTAAGAGCCCGTCTTTAATGGTGGGTACTTCACCTCCTTTTAGGTAAGCGGAACCATTAGTCCGCAGATTGAAAGAAACCGTCGAGTGAACGGCACATTGAAAGTCGGCTGCTTGCGAGCCGGGTTTGAAATGGCGATTGCCAGTTTGAAGAGAGGACAAAAGTCCCGATGACGAAAAAGCATTGAAGATGAGCTGCAGCCGAGACTGTGCGCCTTTCAAGCTCTGGTGGCGCTACTGCTGTTTTTGCCATTTTCGATGGCGAGGGCAACTTCCCCCATCCACGTTACCGCCGTGGCCGCGTTTTGTTCTGCAATTGATCAATGGCCATCAGTATAGCCAGATCGAATTCGCCGGGAACGCAACAATCCATGCGCAAACCGTTGTCGTTCGAGGCTGCGCCGCCCTCGTCACTACCCCGCTTCGCTTGCCAGTGACGAGGGCTTCGTTCGAATCAACTCCCACGCCAGGTCTTCGACCTGTCATGGCAGTCGAATAAGCAGGTCCATTCGCGCCGTGGTTACAGTGGAACCACCGGCAAGAAATATCAGCTGGATGTGGTGTTGGCACTTCACGGGGGCAGGTTGCGTCGGAAGCAAAGCGGGGGAGGACCGAAGAAGTGCCACTTTATCCCAAGTGGCCAGGGCAAGGAGCCGATTCGATCGGCGTCATTAATCTTCGTTGGGCAACATGATCGCAATAACGGGCTCTCCGACATCGCCGGGACCCACCATCAATTTCAAAGTCACCTCCTCCGCTTCCACGGAATGCCCGTCTTTGGGCACCCGATGTAGCGAGAACCGCAGTCGATCGCCGGAGTCAGTGGTCGTTCGAATCGCATAGAACGCCATAAACAACACGTCCCACAAACGACCAGTCTCATCCTGGTGTACCTGACACCGGCTATCTCGTTCAGTCCAGGCGACACAATCACACCATGCCGCATGCGTTAGAGCCGCCGGCCACTTGAAACCGGCTTCACGCGCCATACTCGTGACGTCGATCAATACACCGTCTTCAATCGCCTGTGCTCGGCTGTAAGATGAGATGATCGGACCGAAGATATCTTCCAACGATGCTTTCTCTGAGTTTTTCATAAGGTTTCTCCCTGAGGATATGAGTAAAATATTCGGGGAGTCCCTCCTTCCCATTGGGAAGCAGTGACTCCCCAATGGGTTGAGTAAATTGTCTTTTAGAGCAGTCCGCGTTCGGCAAACGAAATTGACTCGCCAGCAGTGACCACAAAATGGTCCAACACACGAATGTCGATGAGTGCCAGCGCCTCTTTCAGCCGCCGCGTAATCGCCTGGTCCGCATTACTGGGCTCGGCGACTCCACTCGGGTGATTATGAAAAAACATCACCGCTGCAGCGTTGACGGTAAGTGCCTGCTGCACCACCACACGGGGATACACCGAGGCACCATCAATGGTTCCCTGAAACAACTCGACCGTTTCGATCACTCGATGTCGGTTATCCAGATACAAACAACCAAAGACCTCCGCTTTGCGCTCCGCCAACAACATCCGTAAAAAGTCACGGGTATGGTTGGGGCTCGGCAGCTCGACGCCCGGCTGGTGCAGATCGTGTAATACCGCAAAGGCCAGCTCCAGCAGGGATTGCTTTTCAGGATCGTTTAGCGACGCCATGCGAACACGTGCAAAACGGTTTTTAGGAATCACCTGGGTAGGTGAAGATTTGGAAGCCATAAGCGCTCTCCTTGAAAGATGCGAGGAGACCGCCCTGCAAGGGAGTGTCTCCCTCGCGTTGGGTTAAAGATTGACCGCATCGTTGGATGCGGTCAGATGTGGTCGTCAGGCTACGGCGTTATGGGCCTCAGATGTCGGCGCCGGAAACGGCTGGCCTTCAACTTTGATCCATTGGAACCGCAGTAACCGGGACTTCAGACTGATGCCCGTCGTACCGGCTCGATTACCGTTTTTGAAGATGAAGGTTTCGGCTTGCAGATCACTGAGGTGAAAACCCACCAGAACTTTCAGGTCAGCTTCCACCGCCGGCGTCAGCTGACGGACCAAATCCTTCGCTTCTTCACCCACCACCACACATTCGAAATGCGTGTGCTGGACGTTTTCGGCAGGCCCTCGTAGCGCCGCAATAGTGACACTGAGAAATGGGAATCCATTCTCTGGCGTCACTTCACGCACACGATTGAGATAACCGATGCCGTGAATATCAAGATCGAAATACTTCGGCTTTTCAGCGGTAGTTTGTCTACTGGTCATAACATATTCTCCTTGAACACAATGAAATGCCGGAGAACACGTTTCCCTGACGGGAAGGCGTTTCCCGGCAGGGTGAGTAAAATCAGGGAAAGCCCTGACACTGGATTGACGGCAGAGCCGCGGTATCGATTGCACAATCCGACGATACCTTTCTTGTCACTGAGACCGCAGTGACCACGTATAAATTCGCTATCGCTCCTTCGAAGAATCGTCACAGACAAACTGTAGGTACTTGAGCATGCCCCGCGCATTGGCGAATGCTGCATGATCAGCGATGGTTTGATTGGGGAACCAGTCGGCGATGTCTGATGACAGGGCCGCACTGCCGCCACCAACAAAAAGGACGCGATCAAGCTCCACACCCAGCCCGAGTTTGCGGCGGGTTTCTGCGTAAAGTCGCTCTACCAGCTCGCGCTTGGCGTTCATCACCATGTCGGATACATCGTGATCTTTGCCGTGCAACCGCAAACGGTTAGTGTCAACGGCCCGGCTGATGATTTGCTCACCGAGCTCGTGGAGATCGAACCGTTCCTGGATCAGGTTGGCGACGCGAAGCTTCACATCGAGCATCCCCCTGTTCAGGGAACCTGAGGAACCGTGGACAACACCCTGGTTCTGCACGACAACGTAATCTGTGGTTCGACCGCCGATATCAACGATAGCAACCGGCGCATTGAGTCGGTCAGCATCCAGCGTTACGCCATCATCCAAGGTCACAATGACGTAGTCGTACCAAGCCGCCAGCGCCTCTGGAATAACCTCGTGAAAAGCAATGCTGGCTTTGAGCGCTGGCCTTGTCGATGACTTCTTGGCCACGACAGGCTCGACCGTTAACTTGAGACCGTCTCGCTTGGTTTGAATCGCCTGTCGCCGTTGCTGACCATCGCCACGATAAAATGCTGCGACTGGCAATCCTGTCACCATATGGAGAGAGCGGCCCGATAAGCCCGCCTCTTGTAACGCGTGCTGGACAATGACACGGTTGAGTGCGGAGCCTGGGTATTCATCAAATTGCGTCGGTTCACCATCGACCGCGCCGACGGAATACACTGTCCCCGCGGTTTCGTACTCGAAAATCCGTTGCTCCACATCCCGAATCCAGGTCACACCTGCCGCTCCTATGCGCGCCCGCGACGGCACGGATACGAGGCGGCCATCCGGCAGTGCCACCTTGGTATAGGCGTAGCCGTCATCCAGCCCCACCTGGACTACCTGCATCGGATTGCCAGCAATGGCGGCTTGTCTCTGCTGGGCAGCTTTTTCGTCGGTCAATTCTGTCATGATGAATGTCCTGATAGCGGTTTCTCGTCATTACTCACCGATCACTTGCCTGAGGTGGGTAAAAGGTTTGTGTGATTTGTTGACCGGGAAAGGGCTGGGCATTTCGGTCCTATCTCGACAAGTTGCAGAAACCGAAACAGCCTCGGTCCGTTGCTGTTTGGCGATAGGATTGCTGTGACCGCTATACATGTAGCTCGTCGTATTCGGCTTGCGCACGGAGTTCGAAAAACCCGGCTGGCGTTGCTCAGACTTGATCACATGGCACTCGCTTTGAAATGCCGTCAACACCAGTTGCCGTAACCAATCGTTTCGCCTGTCCTTCGGTAGTCGGTGCAGACGCTGTAACACCATCGCCTCGAGCGGAATCCGCGTGTCCAGTGAAACGCTTATCTGCTGTCGCGTGGTGCTGGCCATCCCAGTTACGCCTCACCTGGCACTACAGGCTCGCTACTAACAATCTTTTGGAATGTCACTGGGCGCAGGGATGGCAGCCTGGCACCACATAGGATGTCTTCTGGAATTTCGCCCATCCGCTCTCGCGCCTTGACGACCATCGGCGTGCCTTGCCGAATATCAGCACGGCGAATCTCCAGGCAGTGGTACCCCTGAGGCAAGGCAAATACACGGCGCACCCAGCGACCGCAGCCGGCCACCTGGTCGACAAGATCGCCGGGTATGTCGATGCCCAAGTGACGCAACGTCATGTCTGTGCACATCAGCTGGTCGTACTGACCCAGCAATTGCGCAGCCCGAAAGGCATAGGGATTGGCAAACTGCAAGGACACACGCTGTGGTCGGCTCGATTGCGCAATGGCGAACTCCAGCGCACCGTTTGACGCGACAAGACCCTCCATCCGTTGCTGTAATGTGCGCAGCTGTGCTCGGGTATCGGCAATGCCCTCTTCCACTTTGAGCAACCACCAGTCTGCATAGGGGTCGTCAAACCGGATTGCCTGCCATAAGGACTTCAATCGATCTGCAAACCCAATAAGTCCGATGATCGCCGGCTTGCCATCGACGGCTCGCCGGCCATGAATAAGGCTTTGAGCCTGGTAAGTCTGAATCGTCAACCAGACTTCACCCTGCAATGCCCCGGGTGTGGACTCTTGCTGCTGGGTATCTGTGGTTTCGGAAGACTGCTTTGCATCTGAAGTCATGGACATCACTCCGCTGAAACGTCATTTCTAACGTGCTATGAATCCACGATTCGGAAACTGAGACCACGGAATATCTATCCGGGCGGTGCGGTGTTTTCCTGCTGTGATGGTCGGATGGTTCCAGTGGAACCCAAGGAGGCTTTTTCTAATGCTTTGACTTGGTGGTGGCGGTGTTAGTCAATTCCGTTTCACTTTTTGTCCATGTTCAACGATGCGCGCAACTTGGCCAGCTGTTCGCGCGCATAGGCCCGGGAACGTTCGCGTTCCTCCTCGGTTTTGGCCTTCTGCGCGTCATCTTCCGGCGGTGTAACAGAAATCCTCCGCTCCTTTCGAGCCTCCGCCACCTTGATGCCCAGGTTAGGCACAAATTCATCTTTTTGCGCAGCCTTGCACAGTGAATGCAGAAACCTCAGCTCGTCGTAGACAGGCTTCATACCCTTTTGCTCAGAGGACAACCGCCCTTGCAGTTCATCCAGCACCAACTGCCGGTCTTCAGGTGCAATCATCGCAAGATACCTATCCGCCAGGAGCTTCTGGTTCTCCGACAAACGTGGTGGATAAATCAGCGTTTGCTCCGTTGGCAACGGTATTGTTTGGCTGGATTCGGGAAATGCGTTCTCTTCTATGTCGGTATTTTGTGTAGTGGTTGTTGTAGTTGTTTTTTTATAATCACTACTACAACCACTACTGTAGTGTGTCTTCGGCTCCACCTTTGAATTTTGGTGCTGGTCTAATGGCTCTGCAATTCCAGCGTCTGACGGATTTTTCAGCTGGCTTAGTGCCGCTGCGTTGAAGGTAAAATAGCGACCGCTGTTGTCGTGATTTCTGCTGGTATCTGCCAGCATCTTCACTGCCTGCAATCGGCGTTCGATGGCTGATTCCTGCGCCCCCAAATGTTCGCCACGACGAATATCCATATCGAGACTTGCTGACACAGCCTGCGCCACTCGGCAGACACGTGCGTGATGGTGCTCCTGGGATTGGGTGACGAACGCCATGTAGGCATCATCCAGATAGATGGCATCGACCAGTGGCAGTGGCTCATCGTGGAGTATGTAGACGTTACCCGTGAATCGACCGCTCGTTTGCCGGATCCGGGCGCACAGGGTCAGCCAGCGCGTCAAACGCAGGATCGCAATAGCGCGTGAGACCGTGGAGGTTGAGGAAACATTGGTTTTACTGGCGATCGTATCGTAGTCGGGAAAGGCCGTTCGACCGCCAGTCTCTCTGGCATGCAGCATGATGACCATCCACACCAGCTTATCAACGGGTTCCAGCACCGGATCCTGAATGACCATAGCTGGAACGGCCTGGTGCCAATTACCCATAAACAACATGGCATCCGGGAGCGAGGGATCAGTCTGTGCCCGAATCTTGGCAACGGTTGCCTTGATTAACGCATCCAGGGCAACGGTCTCCGGCCGCAGTGCTTCGTCTTCATCGGCCATGCTCGGCAACCCGCGTTATGGGAGCGGTGCTACTTCCTTCGCCATAGGCTTCCCACCGCTGCACCAACACCCAGATCGCGCGCAGCCCAATGTGTGTTTGCTGTTGAAGTTCGAGATAATCCGCTGCGGACAGCGTGCTGCGCTCTTGCTTTTCTTGCAGCTCCTGCCAGGCATACCAGAGCGCGTGAGTATCAGGTTCGTTCAGCTCCGCCGGTCTTCCCACCGAGGGCGCCAACGTCAGCAACCGACGCCAGCGGGTGTATTCGCGTGAGCTCAAACCGAACAGTTGCTGCATCATTTCCAAGGGCGCATCGGAGGCCAGCAGTTTTCGCTGCAAGTCTTCCGATTCCCGCTGGTGGCGCAGGTGTTCCAGCATCGGCCAGAAGACATCGCGATTCAGACCAATCTGCAGACAGTGCACCCGCAACGCGTCAGCTCGATAGATATCTGCCAGATTCATTTCCTTTAAGGCGTCCAGTTCCTTCGGACCAAAATTCATGGCCCGCAACGCCTGTTGGTCCCCTTCCGCCAGACAGCGCATGGCATACAGCAGGACGGCAGTCGTAAGATCAGCCTCTTTATTGGACGACATTGCCACCACCCGCGCCTGGTACCCACAATTCGATACCTGTGTCGTACGCCAGCTGTTTTATGGCTCGGTACGTTTCCATCATCCGGAGTAAAACCTGCCAATCCGGTGGGTTGAGCTGTTGCCAGAGCAAGCTGCTCATATGACCTGGGTCCGGTGTCCAAACACTGCTGAAAAGCAAACCTGCATCATGCGATGCCAGCGCCTCATACAGCGCTGAAGATTCGTTCAGGTAATGGAGCACAATATCAATCGGCGCCACGGTTAATTCTGCGCTAGCAGCCAGTTGCCACCACAGCGCGGAGACCAAACCCAGCATATCCGGGTCAAGCGTATCGACCAGCTCCTGCGGAGGAACCTCGACCAACAGCAGTCCGAGTCCTTGATCCTGCAGTTGAATGACGGCTTCACCCAAACCATGGTGTTCCGCCAGGGCGGCAGCGCACTCCCACAACTGAGCGCGCAATGAACGTAGATCCCTGCTCTCAACACTCGTTTTTCTATTCTGGGTGATCTCAGGCACCGGTGTTTTAGTTCTGGATTTCCCATTGGGCGTATTGTTATCAACGGGCTGGGTAGACTTCGGCTCGCAGCCGGGCGATGAACCATTGACCGGGTCTATGTCAGCAGACTGACTGTTGTCCTGCCGGCAGACCTTGTCCGATGACCCGTCTTGCTCTTCTTCCACACCTTCTTCAGTCTGGCTCGCAAAATCGAAAGGTCGGCCAGATAGCTGCGCCTCCATCTCCAGATAAACCACCTGACGATTCTGTTCTGACTCGGCGGCAATTTCGTTTTCTATTGCATCGCGCAACGGCTGGATATCCCAGTCGGAACAGTCATGTCGTCGACACAGCTCAAGAAACACGGCGTTGAAGTCCATGTCTTCACCCAGTTGCCGGCGATCCCAGATCGCGTGAGCTGCCCGCTCAAGGGCACGGATTTTTTCCACTTGAGGCCGCCCTAACCCGGCTGCCAACGCTTTCGGCATTACGGGCCACAATGTGTCAACGGCATATCCCATTTTGGAAATCATGCTGTGGCTCAGGCCGAATCCCCGCTCTTTGAACAGCTCTTCCAATTGACGCTGGGACAAGGCCTCGACAGACAGCTCTTTTTCCAGAAGGGCTTTTGCGTCAAAAACAGCCAAGGCTTTATCTATAAATGGCAATCCACCGCGCAGCTCGTTTTCACGCAGGTGGGCAAAAAGCAGACTGGATTCCTGGGACCATGGCTTGATGACACAGTCGACCCAGCGGAAACGATCGTCTCCAGTCTCTTCAAATAAGTCTTTAAGGATCTTCAGCCGCGTATTGCCGCCACTGTGGAGGACGTAGTCCGAAGCCCCGGGCTCCTGCGAAATCACCAGTGGTTGATCCAAGCCTTCAGCTCGAATCGATGCCTTGATGCGGTCGTATTCTGGATTCTGCTGTCGCCGGGGATTACGGGAATAGCGGTGGATATGGGTGACGTCAACACGGGATATTCCGTGGACCTGTGCCGATTCATCGGGTGCCGTCATCGTTTCCACCCGTTTCTTGAGTATTTTCTCGCAGACCGACGTCGTAGAAGATTTCAGGGTGACGGACCATGCTTGCCCGGGGCACTGGCTCTAATCGGCCATCGGAAAGGTCGGCCACAGCACGCGTCTGCCGCTCGATCTGCGTCGCCATCCAGGGGCTCGCATAGCGGTGTTCTCCGGCAATCTGATACAAGTAGGACACTGAATCACTGCATGCCACAGCGACATCAGCGCGTTCCCGCTTGGTTGCCATCTTGAGAAATTCCTTTAGCTCCATGCTTAGAAACATTAGCACCGAGCGAATCATTGAACAACGACGCGGTTCCGGTTTTTGCTTAGCATTCTGCTAAACATTCTGCTAAATTGTTTCGCATGACGCTAAAACACAATCAGATTCGGCTCCACAACCTCGAAGCTCTGATTACCGAAGCAGGGTCGGCCGCCAAGCTGGCACGCATGGCTGGGACAAATAGCTCCTATCTCAGCCAGGTTCGCAATCAGCTTCCCACCAAGAAAGGCACCCCACGTTCTATCGGAGACGAACTGGCGGGAAAACTGGAAAAGGCAATGAAAAAGCCCCAAGGATGGATGGATACCCCGCCTGCAAAGGGGACCACGCCACACGAAGAAAATAACGCCCACGACGGTCCCGATTTGCGCAGTCTCCACCCGCTTATCTCTTGGGTTCAGGCCGGGAATTGGTACGAAGTTTCTGAGAGCTTTGTTCCGGCGTACGGGGCCGAGCTTTTACCCTGCCCGGTGCGTTGCAGCCCGGAATCCTTCGTCCTCAGGGTTCGAGGAAGCAGCATGGAGCCAAAATTTCATGAGGGTGACTTGATCTTCGTTGATCCCAATGTCTCAGCGGATCACGGCAAGTATGTGGTTGTTCGACTCGATGAATCTAATGAAGCAACGTTCAAACAACTGATTATCGAAGACGGAAAGCAGTACCTGAAAGCGCTCAATCCTGACTGGCCAAATCGCATCATTGAAGTTGATGAAGAAGCCACAATCTGCGGCGTTATCGTCTTTAAGGGGGAAGTGGTCTGAACTATCCTCGTCTGCTCAGAACGTGAGCAAGAAGAATCCCAACCAGGGGCTAAATCTCAGGTGATTGTCGCGGGTGACATGCTGTCACGACCGGTCACCCTACTCCGATCCACCCTTACCACCGAATGATCCGGCAAGGTGTTTATCACTTTGCTAAACATTCTCTTTTGCCAAGATGATTTGCACGGTGCTAATGTTCAGATATCACAAACCCACGATTCTGAGAGGCACCGCCAGGGGCAACAGAGATAGCCAATGGACGCTGGAAACCAAAACCGCCCGAGCAAGGCATTAATAAACCGGAAAACACTGCTGGCGATGATTCCGCTTTCAGACCGCGCCATTTTCAACATGGAAAAACGCGGCGATTTTCCGCGCCGAATCGTACTGACAAGCCGCAATGTCGCGTGGGACCTAGCCGAGGTCGAAGATTGGATTGAGTCGCGCAAAGAGTCTGAGGATCGAGCACACTGCCCTGGATTTACTTGTAACAGATTTACTTGTAGAAGTTCAGACCCGATCTGACAGACAGTGGCCGATAGGATCGAAACTGACACCCTCAACTGGCGGAACGCGGACATTGCCTCTAAGTCGCCTTTGTGCCCAAAGGCGACTCTCAGGCCTAGTGCTTGGAACGTCCGCTTTTGCGCCCAGCAATAACTCAACTCGAACGCGATAGATGCAAATCAGGCCCCCGGTACAGTCTGATCCGACACTCGTTCCGACCGTATTCTTCAAGAGGGCAGCGGGATGGGCGTCGAATTCGGTCCAACGGCTCCCGTCCTACCCAGCCCGATTTTTAAATCGGCCCAAGCAGATCATGTAGGACTACTCGAGCCTTCCTGGCTTCCCTCGGATTTGCTCCGGCAAATTTTGGCCGTGGTCTTCGTCAGAGTTGGCGGGCGAGTATACATCCGTCCCACAGTAAGCTTTCGCTTCGCGTATCGGCGCCATCGCTACAAATATAGCCTGACGAAGTATGACAAAAGAACTGGGCCGTCGGGCAGAACAAGTGATTTGCCTAGGCCCAGTTTCGATGGATGACAAGCGAAGTCGAGCACCGATACATTTTGCGGCAATGAAATATCAAGTCGTGAGGCCACAAGAATATATTGATGTAACATGTATTTTGTTAATGAGGAGGGAATGCGAGTGAAACAGCTGTTTCTTACATGCGTGTGGTTCGTCATATTGGCAGGGGTGTCGTCCGCCGAGGAAAGCTTCACACCTGGCACCTTAGAAAAGGTTTACAAGGCCTGGAGTAATTGCGGGATATTGACTGGTGTTTCATTCGACGTTTTCTCGAGCGGACAGAAAACATCGCTAAGCCCGAATCAGTCGCGCGATATCGATGGATACATCGAAAGAGCAAAGTGGCAGCTAGAGGGGGTAGCTGGTCAACTCTCAGCGCTCAGGCAACGAAGAAATGACGTGTCGGTCGGTAATGGGCTAAACAAAGAACAAGAGATTATAAACCTGAATCAGGCGATAGAACGCATTGAGGAAGATCGTCAGAAAGTGGAGTGTGCATTGCGAGAACTCACTGAATAGCCTCTTCAGCAACAGCGTCAGGCGGGGTATCGTCGCGGAATACCTGAAGATACTCGTCGAAAACCGCGTCTGGATCAGCGCCATGTTTCGAAACCCAAGCGTGATGAACTGATGCATACTGGGCGAGACGGTCTGCCCCTCCAAGTCCTACGGCGCAAGAATATTTAATGTCCGCTAGCTCAGGCAGAGCGCCTTCCTGTGAAAGATCAATGGCAGCGGCATAATGCATTGACGATTCCATCATTCGAATAGGCTCAGCTAGATCTTTAAGTAGACCTTTATCTTCACCCTTTGGCGTTAATGATGGAGAGGACAAGAATCGATTAGTCGCCAGTAGTTGGCCTTGGGCGAGCAGGGTCTTATGCGCCCGTGGGGAATAGATGCATTCCTCACCGTACGCGACTTCAAGGGCGAGTATGTATGCAAGACGTGCAGCTTCTAGTTTCTTGCGCCCGCCATATAGCGCGGTTGCTAATTCGGATAGCCTATTTGAGTTGACTGGCGCAGGTAGGGCGTCGTAGTTAGAGATTCCGTTCAGGAGGGTGCTGTTCCATTGGGCCATGAGGACGCCGAGAACGTCTTGGGACGCTAGTTGAATAGCGCGAAAACGAACGGCGTTTATGGTGTCGACCTCCTTGCGAATAACTTTCTTGATATAATCTGGGTCGTCGGATTGGCTGGATTTGAAACACCAGTACTGATGGTCGACGCCGCAAGGACGGACCACCTCCCATCTCTCCTGGTTCATTGGTACCTCAACAGGGTGATCTGTAATCCACCGCTCAGCCGCCTTGACCACGCACATGCTGCTCGGAATACCCAATGTTTGATATGACCGGCAATAGGGATTGTTAGCAGGCGCCGCTCCACCATCGTAGATTTCGAACATATTTGACGCGTATGCGCTACCGCCGAGGACATTGGTAATCCACCCTTTGGTAATCGCCGCATCGTAGATCGCCTTATCTCCTGTTTCACGGGACATAAGGGACTCTAGGCGGCCACGTACGGCGTCATCTTCAACCATCAGCGGATCTGCCATCAAAAATAGATGAAGGAAGTGTCGGCGATCATGGTTATTTTGAAGATTAGAAGTCTGGTCGTAACGAGGCCATGGGTCTTTTCTGAAAATGCCGAGGCCGAGATTCGCAGCGACCCGAGAGGACAAATAGAGTGAACGGTACTCCTTCATCATCGAATGATTGGCCAATTGTTCCTCGGTCATCTGTTCAAGGGCCTCGGGAGCAAGTCGAAGAACATTCTCCTGCATTAGTTGAATCAAGACTTCATCCAGGTGACCTTGGGAAAGGTCAAACGTGACTTGACGAGGCGCGGTACCATCGGGTAACGATTGGAAGTTTCTCCAGGGATATCGGAGTAGAGGAGAGGCGCCGAATTGAGTGCCGCCTACCGATGCCAAGGCTGCCGTACCGTATTGGTGGGTGAGACTCCTCAGCTCTTCAATCGATGACGCGTAGTTCTCGTATATCTGAGGCAAATGGCGACGCGCCACTTGCGTGATAGCGTTGAGTTGTTCAATGGCATTGGATAGTTCAGCGAACGTACCGGTAATGTCTTGTTGCAGAAAATCGCGCCCTTCTGGTGTCATAGAGAGTAGGTCGGCCGCAGTCGCGTAGGTGTTTGCTAGGGATTGAAGGCCCTCCACATCGGGAGCTCCTTTATAGACGGAACAGGTTAGCTCGTCTTTGCAAAACGGGCTAAGTAAAGCCCAGTAATGCAACCTGGCATCGTTAGAGGAAATCGCACGACGTTTTTCAGTCCAATTTGAGTTGTACTCGTCCTTGAGTTGTTGAATGGTCAGCTGCGGGGGATTCAGAGGCAAGCGACGAATAGGTATGTTCAGTCTTGCAACGGCTTGGCTCAAATCCTGAGACTCCTGCGTCAACTCATGGTTGTCATCGGCATTGAGGTTTAAAGCGGCTTGAAGGTTATCTATAGCGATATAGAGAGGGGCAAGCGCCACATCTTCTCGTAGCGCTTCGATTCTTGATTGGAGATCGACATAAGATGCCGTAACCAACGAATTCGTGTTTGCGAATTGTTGCAAGATAAGTGCGCGCTGTTCGAGCTCCTGCTCTTGCAGATTTTGAAGAGCAGATCGAATCGTTTCGATGGAATAAAGGATGGAGGCTTGTGAGGCGATCATGTCCTGTTGGTTCTCTAGTATTTGCTGTTGTTGCTGGAGAAGGACATCGAGAATTGCGAAAAGCTGTTCGAACACTTCTTGCATAGGATCTTCTTCACCCGACGAGAAGACACTAATTAGCAGGTTCGCCGAAAAAGCCACCGAGTTCATCGCTGTAAGGACGTCCGTGGGGTCTCCACCGAAGCCGTTCTTACTTAGATAACTGAGTCCGTCCGCTCCGTAGATGATTCCTTTCGAAAAGCCGTCAAATTTCGCAGCCACGTCGGCGTCACCGCCAAATAGAATGATAGTATTACCCATAAGTTCGCCTGTTAGGCCGAAAACGGTAAGCTCATAATGGTGATCTGAACAAAGAGGGGCTCCGCCATAAGAATGCTTGCCGCATTTCGGAGTTACCTCTTTTGGTGGTTGTGCTGCAACCGTTTCGTCAGCTGCTGGAGGGGCCTCCTGTTCTTGATTGACTGGCTCTTCGTCAGAGGATGCTTCAGATAGTAACTGCTCACCGCTCTCAGCATGTTCGGTTCTAAGTTTTTCTTCTAGAGCACTGGCTTTTTGAGCTATCTCTTTCTCTAATTGTTGGATCTGCAGTTGATTGGCATCGTCTTGGCGGCGCAACTGCTCGAGTCCCGCCATCTTGTTCTCTATTTCTATTATCTCGTCTTCATGGTTCTCGCGAAGTCTTCGAAACGCCTCTTCCTCTTGCCCGATAAGGGGTGAATTCGAGTCTTTGGCAATATAGTCACGAGCCACTAGGACACCCTGTTCAATCGTCTCGGGTGTGTGTCCATACTTTTGATTCATGTAGGAGACGTAATTCTGGCGCTTGTCGGCCTCTTCGGCAGGTATGCTGGAAAGAATTAGTATGTCTTGTTCATATCCAGACACGTCGTCTCTTTGAATTACACCGTCATCAGTCGCGAAAAACCTTAGGAACTGTTTGTCGGTTCGACCCGTATCTGGATCGTCTTGGATCTCCCTCTTTCGACGCAAATACTCAATTCGATCGGACGTTAAAGGGCGACCTTCCATCGCGGGATTGGTGAATTGATCTGGGTTAACAAACTTCGGTTTTCTTTGTCCCTCTGGAAAGACATCGTCTGTGGTTAGCCATCTGAGAGCCTTTGGGGCGCCGGACTTGATAGGATTTTTTGAGAAAATAGTTCGCCCTACACTATAAAAATCCCAGATCGACGGTTCGAAATGAAATGGGCTGTAGTACTCCTGATATCCAATCATTACTTCGCGAGCGCGTGAGGGGTTGCCACGATACAGTTCGCGCATCACATTGAATCGCGCAGGATCTCTTGAATAGCGGGACTGGATAAGAAGTCGGTGAGAACCGCATACAACGCCTGACGAGCAGGAGGATTCGGGTGCAGGAAAATCAACTTGAATAAGATCGTCGGCAAGAACCGATGAAGAAACCAAAAAGGTCGTAGCCAAAAGGGCCTTATGGTAGATTCCGAAATTCACGTTGTATTTCTCCTTAATTCATGATCAGGCTTCGCCCGCACTTCTCATCGAGTTCCGCAGAACCACCGTGTAGCGCGTCGATCACTTTTGCATATTGAGCCAACATTGCATTGGTTTTCCAGCCGTCTCCTGCTGCATAGCGAGAATACTTAGGCCTTTGGCGAGTATCTCCTACGCTGCGCCTGCGCGCGTAAATTGAGAAGAATACGCAGAGTTATCAAACATCGCGAACGCTCAGCCTTTGGTCAAGTTGTACAATCCTTGATGGCGTAAATACTATCTGGAGTGCACTGTCTTGTATGATAAAAAATCCGTACCGGTGCGCTTGCGTCTATTGACAGAGTGAGGTTACTTTAGATGAATTCGCATAGGAACTGTCGGAACAGAGCATATCCTGCCCCCGCTACCATCCTGCATCGAGTCGAGCAGCTAAGCCTCTTGGAATCGTGCAGTTGTCACGTAGGGTGGAGGGTTACCGCATCGACGGAAAGCGGACGTTCGGATTTCCCGGCCGAGTGGTCGCTTTTTGGCCGGCAGCCGCCCAAAGCCGACGATCGCCTACGTCCGCTTTGGAATCAGGCATTGTGTGTCTGATCGGGCCTCAGTTACTAAAATTTACTGCCGCTTCACGTTAGTCCACTCGTTAATCATATCCGCCCAATCTTGTAACATTGCAGCTCGTTGCTCCCGGTATTCGGCTTTGTTATAGATTGCCCGCACGCCTTTCTGCTCGTGGGCAAGACACTTTTCAATCCAATCAGTGTTATAGCCGGCTTCATGCAATAGGGTGCTGGCTGTACGACGCAGATCGTGCGGGCCAAATTTGCTGAGCTGTTCGCCGTCTTTCTGGGCCGCCTGATACGTCAATGCCAGAACGCGGTTCAAGGTAGCGGCGCTCATCGGGATGTCTGAGTCATAGCGCGAGGGGAGCACAAATACGGATCCACCTGCAAAGGTCTTTAAAGCGATAAAGATGTCCAGAGCCTGACGTGACAGATACACCAGGTGCGGGTTTCTGCGCTTCATTCGCTCTTTCGGAATAGTCCAAAGAGCCTCGCTGAAATTGATCTCAGCCCAGGTGGCATTGGACAGCTCGGATTTTCTCACCATGGTCAGCAACAGCAGTTTTATCGCGGCTCTATATTGCGGCGACGTTCCGACTCGATCCATATACCGATACATCAGACCAATTTCAGCAGGACTCAATGCCCGATCGCGCGGCTCGAATCTGGCGATACTGGTAGGGCGAACCAGTTCCGCCGGGTTCTCTACTTTCTGCCCGCGCTCAATTGCCCAACGAAAAACCTGCAACACTACTTCACGAGCATGAACTGCTGTTGCCGGAGCCCCTCTTTCGACGATGGAATCAGTCACTGCCCGGAGATCCTCATGGGTAATCTCGGACAATTTCTGATTGCCAAACCGCTTCTTCAACTCACGGTTGTAGACTGACTTGCGCATGTCGCGTGTCGACTCAGCCATCTGATAGCCGCGCAGCCATTTTTCGGCCCATGCACCGAACGTCTCGGCATTCTTCACGCGCTTCTTGTCACGCGCCTTTTCCCTGGCCGGTGACTTCCCTGCCGCAATCATCTTCTTTGCTTCGCTGACGCGTTCTCGCGCTTCTGAAAGCGTGACGCCACGCTTGCCATACCGGCCTATCGTCAGCGTCTCCTGTCGACCGCTAATCGAATAGTTGTATCTGAAGGAGATACCTCCCGCTGGTGTCACCGCCACATAGAGCCCATCGCGGTCGTTCACCTTGTAGAGCTTGTCCTGGGGCTTCAAATTTCGGAGCTTGGTATCCGTCAGCATCACAAGTCCTCCCCTGAGGGAAAAAATACCATGCTATTTCATGGTACATTTTTCTGGTGTTTTTTCTTTATTTTCAGGTACTTAATGATTTTTAATACCATGAATACACTGAATAACATGGCATGGTATTTTGTCGCAGCCCTGATCCTGTGGGCGACGATACCATGATTTATACCATTAAAAAACTTTGCTTGGCGGTGCCTGCCAGTGCCAGCAGGTGCCAGATATAAATAGGATTATTCTATTAAATACAATGTGTTATGTTCTGTTTGGTGCCTGCTGGTGCCAGCCAGTGCCAGACGTGGAATCATTCCCACTCAATCGTCGCCGGCGGCTTACTGGAAATATCGTAAGTCACCCGCGATATCCCGCGCACTTCGTTGATGATCCGGTTGGAAACATGTTCGAGGAGTTCGTACGGCAGATGCGCCCAGCGGGCGGTCATGAAGTCTATGGTCTCGACGGCGCGCAGCGCGACGACGTAGTCGTAGCGGCGTTCGTCGCCCATGACACCGACGGATTTGACGGGGAGGAAGACGGCGAAGGCCTGGCTCACCTTGTCGTACCAGCCGCTGTTGCGCAGCTCGTCGATGAAGATGGCGTCGGCCTGGCGGAGGATGTCGGCGTATTCCTTGTGCACTTCGCCGAGGATGCGCACGCCGAGGCCGGGGCCGGGGAAGGGATGGCGATAGACCATGTCGGACGGCAGGCCGAGTTCGACGCCGATGCGGCGCACCTCGTCCTTGAACAGTTCGCGCAGCGGCTCGACCAGGCCGAGCTTCATGTCCTCGGGCAGGCCGCCGACGTTGTGGTGCGACTTGATCACGGCCGCCTTGCCGGTCTTGGCCCCGGCGGATTCGATCACGTCGGGGTAGATGGTGCCCTGGGCGAGCCACCTGGCGTTCTTCAGCTTGCCGGCCTCGTCCTCGAACACCTCGATGAAGGTCTTGCCGATGGCCTTGCGCTTGTGTTCGGGGTCGCTGAGTCCCTTCAGCGCGCCGAGGAAGCGTGCCTCGGCGTCGACGCGGATCACCTTCACGCCCATGTGCTGGGCGAACACGGCCATGACCTGGTCGCCCTCGTTCAGGCGCAGCAGGCCGTTGTCGACGAAGATGCAGGTGAGCTGGTCGCCGATGGCGCGGTGCAGCAGCGCGGCGACCACGGAGGAATCGACACCGCCGGACAGGCCGAGGATGACGTGGTCCTCGCCCACCTGCCGGCGCATCTGCGCAATCAGGTCGTCGATGATATTGCCGGAGGTCCACAGCGCGGCGCAGCCGCAAACCTCGTGCATGAAGCGCTCGAGGATGCGCTGGCCCTGGCGCGTGTGCGTGACCTCGGGATGGAACTGCACGCCGTAGAAGCGCCGCGCCTCGTCCGCCATGCCGGCGATGGGCGCATTATCGGTGCTCGCCATCAGCTTGAAGCCGGGCGGCAGGTCGATCACATGGTCGCCATGGCTCATCCACACGTCGAGCATGCCATAGCCCTCGGGCGTGGCATGGTCCTCGATGTCGCGCAGCAGTTGCGTATGGCCGCGCGCGCGCACCTGGGCAAAACCGTATTCGCGATGCTTCGCGCTCTCCACCCTGCCGCCGAGCTGCGCGGCCATGGTCTGCATGCCGTAGCAGATGCCGAGCACCGGCACGCCGAGCTCGAACACCACCGGCGGCGCGCGCCCGGTGTCCGCCGCGGTGACGCTGTCCGGCCCGCCCGACAGGATGATGCCCTTCGGCCGGAACGCGCGGATCGCCTCCGGATCCATGTCCCAGGGGTGTAGCTCACAGTAGACCTTGCCCTCGCGCACGCGGCGCGCGATGAGCTGGGTGTACTGCGAGCCGAAGTCGAGGATCAGGATGCGGTCGGCGTGGATGTTCGGATGAGATGCGGTGGCCAAGGCGGTCGATTCTTTTGGTTGCGGTGGTGATTCCGTGGGCAAGGCACGGGGCGCCCTGCCCACCCTACGGTTCTCTGCCTTTTTCTGTCATCCCCGCGAAAGCGGGGATCCAGGGTTCAGTCTGCTCGGCCGGACTGGATTCCCGCCTCCGCGGGAATGACGAACGAAATTCAGCTCGTCCCGCCCTTAATCGATCCGGTAATTCGGCGCCTCTTTCGTGATGCTGACGTCGTGGACATGGCTCTCGCGTATGCCGGCGGTGGTGATGCGGACGAAGCGCGGCTTGGTGCGCATCTCGTCGATGTTGTGGCAACCGGTGTAGCCCATGCTGGCGCGCAGGCCGCCGATCAGCTGGTGCAGGATCGCGATCACCGAGCCCTTGTACGGCACGCGGCCCTCGATGCCCTCCGGCACCAGCTTCTCCACCGCCGATTCGGCATCCTGGAAGTAGCGGTCGGAGGAACCGTAGGCCTCGGCCATCGCACCGAGCGAGCCCATGCCGCGATAGGACTTGTAGGAGCGGCCCTGGTACAGCTCGACCTCGCCCGGCGATTCCTCGGTGCCGGCGAACATGCTGCCGATCATCACGCAGTGCGCGCCGGCGGCGATGGCCTTGGCGAGGTCGCCCGAGAAGCGGATGCCGCCGTCGCCGATCAGCGGGACGTCGGTGCCGCGCAGGGCGTTGGCGACGTTGGCGATCGCGCTGACCTGTGGCACACCGACGCCTGTCACGATGCGCGTGGTGCAGATCGAGCCGGGGCCGATGCCGACCTTGACCGCGTCCGCGCCCGCCTCGTACAGCGCGCGCGCCGCCTCGGCGGTGCCGATGTTGCCGCCGATCACCTGCAGGTCGGGGTAGCGCTTCTTGATCGAGCGCACCGTGTCGAGCACCTTTTGCGAATGGCCGTGGGCGGTATCGACCACGATCACGTCCACCCCGGCGGCGACCAGCGCCTCGGCGCGCTCGTCATTGGCGGTGCCGACGGCGGCGCCCACGCGCAGGCGGCCGTAGTCGTCCTTGCACGCGTTGGGGAAGTCCTTCGCCTTCTGGATGTCCTTCACGGTGATCATGCCGCGCAGGTGGAACCTGTCGTTCACCACCAGCACCTTCTCGATGCGGTGCTTGTGCAGCAGCCGGATGATCTCGTCGCGCTCGGCGCCCTCCTTCACCGTCACCAGGCGCTCCTTCGGCGTCATGATGGCGGAGACCGGCTGGTCGCGATTGGTCTCGAAGCGCAGGTCGCGCCGCGTGACGATGCCGACGAGGTCCTCGCCGCGCACCACCGGCACGCCGGAGATCTGGTTCTCTCGCGTGAGGTTCAGCACGTCGCGCACGCTGGTGTCGGGGCCGACCGTGATGGGATCCTTGATGACCCCGCTCTCGAACTTCTTCACCATGCGCACCTGCTGGGCCTGCTGGTCGGCCGGCATGTTCTTGTGCACGATGCCGATGCCGCCCTCCTGCGCCAGCGCGATGGCCAGCCGCGCCTCGGTGACCGTGTCCATGGCGGAGGAGATCAGCGGGATGTTGAGGGTGATCGTCCGCGTCAGGCGCGTGCGCAGGTTGACCTCTTTCGGCAGCACCGTCGAGTGGTCGGGGAGGAGCAGGACATCGTCAAAAGTGAGTGCGTCTTCCAGGATTTTCATAACGTTCCGCCTGCCGGAGAAAAATTCTGACTATTATAAGGATCCGGAGGGGCCGGGTAAACTGCGGCAAATCCTTAGCCCGAAAGCGTTTTTTGGCCGTCGCCTGGGGTATCATGGCGCCTTATGGATGAAGAACTCGGTTTGCCGGGGGACGCGACGCCCGGACGCGACGTCTATTCGGTCTCGCGCCTGAACCGCGAGGCGCGCGAGCTGCTCGAGTCCGGCCTGCCCCTGTTGTGGGTGGAGGGCGAGCTGTCGAACCTCGCCCGCCCCTCCTCCGGCCACCTCTATTTCTCGCTCAAGGACGCGGCGGCGCAGGTGCGCTGCGCGATGTTTCGTAACCGCAACCAGCTGATCCGCTTCCGCCCCGCCGACGGCATGCAGGTGCTGGCGCGGGCGCGCGTCAGCCTGTACGAGGCGCGCGGCGACTACCAGCTCATCGTCGAATCCCTGGAGGAAGCCGGCGACGGCGCCCTGCGCCGCGCCTTCGAGCAGCTCAAGCAGCGCCTGCTCGCCGAGGGTCTGTTCGAGGCCGAGCGCAAGCAGCCCATTCCGGCGCTGCCGCGCCGCATTGGCGTGATCACCTCACCGACGGGCGCGGCGATCCACGACGTGCTCACCGTGCTGCGGCGGCGTTTCCCGGCCATCCCGGTAGTGGTGTACCCGGTGCCGGTGCAGGGCAAAACGGCGGCGCCCGAGATCGCGCGCATGATCCGGCTGGCCTCGGCGCGCGCCGAGTGCGACGTGCTGATCCTGTGCCGCGGCGGCGGTTCGCTGGAGGACCTGTGGGCCTTCAACGAGGAGATCGTCGCGCGCGCCATCGCCGACTGCGACATCCCGCTCGTCACCGGCATCGGGCACGAGGTCGACGTCACCATCGCGGATTTCGCCGCCGACCTGCGCGCGCCGACGCCTTCCGGTGCGGCGGAAAGCGTCAGCCCCGACGGCGCCGACTGGCTGCGCCGGCTGGATCGCCTGGACGAACGCCTGGGCGATGTGACGCGCGCGGGTCTCGCGCGCCGCGCCGAGCGGCTGCAGTGGCTTGTCCGCCGCCTGCAGCAACAGCACCCGGGCCAGCGTCTGCGCCAGCAGGCCCAGCGCCTTGATGAACTGGAACAACGGCTGCTGCGCGGCATGCGGTCCGGGATCCGGCGCAGATTTCTGTTGCTGGATCACGGACTCGCGCGGCTGCTGCGCCATACGCCGCTGCACCGGGTCGAGCGCGCGCACGAGCACTGTGAACACCTCGCCCAGCGCCTGCGCGAGCATTTGCGGCGCCGCCTCGAACGCCATCGCGACCGCATCACCGGCCTCGGCCGCGCGCTCGACGCCGTGAGCCCGCTGGCGACGCTCGGCCGCGGCTACGCCATCGTGCGCCGCCCCGACGGCAGCATCGTGCGCGACGCGCGCACGCTCGGCGTCGGCGACAGCGTCGAGGCGCGCCTCGCCCGCGGCCGGCTGCTGTGCGACGTGAAGGAGACGCGGGATGAGTAGGCGTGAAGAAGGGGACAGATTTGAAATCTGTCCCCGGCGGGCTGCTTCGAAGTGGACGGGGACGGATTTGAAATCCGTCCCCATCTCGCTGCTAATGCTGCTGCTCTCCCTGCTCATCGCCGTCACCGCGCATGCCCGCGAACTCCCCGCCACTGCGCCGGTGCCCGGCGGCATCGCGTTCATTCCCTTGCCGGCGAAAACGGCGGAACCGCCGCACGCGTTTTACGCCGGCCGGCGCGTGCTGGTGGCGCGTGACGGCGAGGACTGGGTCGCCGTGGTCGGGCTCCCGCTCGAGACCAAGGTAGGCAAACACTGGCTGTACCTCGGCCGTCCGGACGACAAGGCGAACACCCTCGCCTTCACCGTGCAGGGCAAGCAATACGCCGCCCAGCATCTGACCATCACCGACCAGCGCAAGGTCGAGCCGCTGGCGGAGGATCTGAAGCGCATCGAGGGCGAGACGCGTCATATGACGGCGATCTACGACCGCTGGGAGGAGCGCCCGCTCGGGTTGCCGGCCTTCGACCTGCCGGTGCCGGGCGTGCAGAGCAGTCCCTTCGGACTACAAAGGTTTTTCAATGGCTTGCCGCGCAAACCTCACAGCGGGCTTGATCTCGCGGCCCCGACCGGCACCCTGGTCCACGCCCCCGCCGACGGCGTCGTGGCCGACACCGGAGAGTACTTCTTCAACGGCAACAGCGTCTTCCTCGATCACGGCCAGGGCCTCATCACGCTCTACTGCCACCTGAGCGAGATCGATGTGAAGGCGGGCCAGACGGTGAAGCGCGGCGACCCGATCGGCAAGGTCGGCAAGACCGGCCGCGCCACCGGCCCGCACCTGCACTGGGGGGTGAGCCTGAACGGCGTCCGCGTGGACCCGGCGCTGCTGCTGAACGTGCCGGTGCCGCTGGAAAACTAAACAAGGGGACAGATTTAAATCTGTCCCCATCCGCCCCGAAAAACAAAAGGGGACGGACCTTCCCGTCCGTCCCCTCTCGTTTTGTCGATCGCTCCCTTCCTATCATGCCAGGCTCAGGGGCAAGGCCTGAACCCGGCGTGCCCGGTTCGTTTAACGCGAACTGATCCCGCCAGGGATCAGTCCGCGCTCCTGCAAGGCGCCGAGGATGACCTTCGTATAGCCGGGGATCTCTTTCGAGAGTGTGGCGGGATCCGTCGTGGCGGTTGTCGCCGACCAGACCAGCTTCGCATCACTGGTGCGCCACAGGCTGGTTTCGACCTGGACGACTTCATAAGTATAGACGGTGGGAGGCGTGACGATCGTCGCGCCACCATAGTATTGATAGACTCCGTACGGATATCCGGCGACCGGGACCACCGTGGCATAGCCCGGCGAGAATTCCGACTTGTGCTTGATGTCGACCACCCGCGCGATGATCACGCCGTCGGCTCCCACCTGTTTGACCGCCTCCTCCAGGTCGCTCTTGCCGGGTTTTGCCGTCTCCGGCAGCAGGGTGTAACTCTGCACCGCCTCCAGCCCCTTGGCGCGCAGCGCGGTGGAAAACTCGTCCTCGAAGATGCGGCGGTTACCTTCAACCTCCGAAATGCCCACCACGATCAGCTTCTGAAACGGCGCGCCCTGAAAGTCCGGATCCACCCAGGCGTTCGTCAACCGGGTCGAGGTGGCGCATCCGGCGGCAAGCACGGCAAGCAGCAACAAAGACACGTTACGGAGTATGACGTTCATGATTTCCTCGACTGGTATGGGTGGCACGATCAAACGGCATATTAGCGATTATTGGCCGCCGGAGATACCGTGCCCGCGGCTGTCGACGGACTATTTGCAGTTGCCGCTGCAGCGTACCACGACTTCGCCGCAGGTAACGGCCTCGAAGTTTCCACTCAGCGGCATATCGACTTCGGTGCCGCTGTGCCGCAGGATCGCCTCGTTGCATTGCGACTTCGAGGTCACGTAGCGCACCTGGGACACCCAGTTGACATCGGTGCAGTCCGGCGTCCCGACGCCGAAACGCATGCCGACCTCGTACGTCCCGCACATCAGACCGCGGTGCTGGACCTCGCCTTCGACGTGCCAGGTGCCGTCGCGCTTCAGCCAGGCGGTGAAGCGGTTGAACCGGAAATCCTTGCGCTGGAGGGTGAATCCGCCCAGGTCGCCCTTGGGAAACTGCGCGCCGGCCTGCTCCCGGCGCTCGGCCGCGGTAACCTGCGAGACCGGCGCCGCGCATGCGAGCAGGGTCAACAGCACGAGCGTGCCGCGCAGACACATCGCCCAGTGACCGGTCGGGTCGAACGGCGCCGCGGTGCGGAATTTCATCATCGATCTCCTCGGTAACCGCGCGGTCGCATCCATCGGAAGATCCGGGGGTAGCCGTTGCCACGTCGCCGCGCCACGCGAATTGTACGGTGGGCCGGGGACGCAATCAAACCGGTCCCCGGTCGTCCGCGCACTTCTCAGAACCCGGCACGCAATCCGGGTATAATAGCGCCCGTCATTACGGGCACTGAGAGATTCGGATTGATGAACATTGTCACCAGAGGGATCGCGATCGCATCGCTGTCGACCGTGGTCGCCATGGGCTGGGCCCAGGATAAGCTGGAACCGGTATTGAAGGATCGCGGGCGGCATTTTCAGACCGAGGGCGAGGTCATCCCGGTCGAGAAGGATGGCATCCATGACCCGGACAATCCGTCCGTGGCGGTCCTGCAGCCGCCGGCCGAGGCGATGACCGGCTTCCCGCGCGACAACGCCGGCATCGTCGACTGGGTGCAGGCGATCAAGCAGGGCTACATCGAACCGCGCGCGGACCTCGAGGGCGTGACGACGAAGCAGACGCTGGATCTCGACATCATCTTCACGAACACCGGCACGATGCCGAACGTCCGCTTCCCGCACCTGTCGCATACGCTGTGGCTGGACTGTTCCAACTGCCACCCGGCCATCTTCGTGCAGCAGAAGGGCGCCAACAAGATCGCCATGAACGACATCTTCCAGGGCAAGTTCTGCGGCGTCTGTCACGGCAAGGTCGCCTTCCCGCCGACACTGAACTGCGCGCGCTGCCACTCGGTGCCGAAGGAGAGCGCCAAGTAACCGTACCGGCTGCGGGGACAGAGATAACTTCGGGGACAGATACCGGCGCAGGGGACAGATTTATGAATCTGTCCCCGATGAAGATCCTGGAATTTTTACTCTGACCCCAAATTCCCGAATTCCCGCCTTGCGGTCCTCGTGCTCGAGGATGGAGGGACAAAACCGCGGGACGCTAGTGACCCGGCTTGCGGAACCTGAAGATCATCTTGTCGGTCTTGCCGCGCACGGCCCCATCGAAGACCTTGAGGGTGTGGTCGTCGGACGGATTCCGCAGGGCGTCCGATTCGGCCTCCAGCACGAAACCCGCTTTCAGCACCTCCTGCTTGACCACCTCGGGATCGATCCGGTGCAGCGTCCCGGCATCACGCAGCCCGGAACCGGCCGCGGCGACATGGTCCAGCACGAGGTAGACGCCGCCCGGCTTGAGGGCGGCGAAGATGGAGTTGTTCACCGCCGCGAGATCGGCCGGACCGAAGAAATCCAGATGCAGGTCGTGGTAGTTCATCGACGTCCAGACCAGGTCGAGCGGCTCCGGCGCGGGGAATCGATTGACCGGCGCGCGCACCACGGTGACGTTGGGGAACGCGGGATCGGCGGCGATGGCCTTGACCGCCTGATCCGCCTTCCACTCCTCGAGATTCTCCTCCGGCACCACCGCATAGACGTGACCGGACGGGCCGACGATCTTCGAGAACAGCCGTGTCGCATAGCCGCCGCCCGGGATGAAATCCGCCACCTTGTCGCCCGGTTTGATGCCGGCGAAGGACAGGACTGCGAGCGGCTTGCGGTTGGCGTCCTGGGCGCGGTCGGATGCCGGCCGGGCCGGATCCGCGATGGCGGCGGCGATGGCGGCATCGGGATCGCCCGCGAGGACGAGTCCGGAATGACCGGCCAGCGCCAGCGATAACACGGAAACGAGGACGGCGAATTGGCGGGACATACGCGACTCCCTGTCAGGAAAAGTTCAGTCTATGTCAGACCCTGTTCAGCGTAAAGACTGCGGCATCCCGCGGGTGCGCTCCGCGGTAATCACGCCCCCTCGAAGAAATCCACCTCCCCCGTCTCAAGGGAATACTCCGCACCGACGATCAGCAGGCCCTCGCGCGCGACGAGGTCCTCGATGATGTCGGAGCCGTGCCGCAGATGATCCACCGAGGCACGCACGTTGGCGCGCACCGCCTGGGCGACCAGGGCATCGTGATCGTGCTTCAGCTCCGTCGCGAACAATGTCTCCACGGAGGGGCGCACGCGATCGACGATGGAGCGCAGGTTCTTCGACTGGTAGGACGCGGGCCGGCTCAGCTCATCGAGCGTGGCGAGGATGGCGCCGCACTGGGTGTGCCCGAGCACGACGACCAGCCGGGTCTGGTATTTCGTGGCGGCGAACTCGACGCTGCCGATCTGCGAGGGCGCGACGATGTTGCCGGCGACGCGGATCACGAACAGGTCGCCCAGCCCCTGGTCGAACACCAGTTCGGCCGGGACGCGCGAGTCGGAACAGCCGAGGATGATCGCGAACGGCCACTGGCCGGCCAGCAGATCGACGCGGCGCAGGTGGTGCTGCGAGGCGTCCGGATTGCGGACGTTGGCGACGAAGCGCCGGTTGCCGTCGCGCAGGCGCTGCAGGGCTTCATGGGCGGGGATCACGGTGGCGGCCTCCGGGAAATCGTGAACGGATCAGGTACACAGGCGGACAGGTTACCGGGCGGCGGCGGCCATGTCGATCAGTCCGCCTCCCGCTCCAGGTCGCAACAGTGCGATCCCTTCTCGAAGCCCTCGCCCTCCGCGCTCAGGATCTCCCCGGTGACCGGGTTGGGACGGAAGGTGGTGCAGCCCTTGAGTCCCTTGTCGTAGGCATATTGATAGACCTCGCGGAAGGCGGCGAAGTCGTAGTCGCGCGGGATGTTCACCGTCTTCGAGATCGCGTTGTCGACATAGGGCTGCACCGCGGCCTGCATGTCGACGTGCACGCGCGGCGGCAGGCGGCGCGCGTCGACGAAAACCTCCGCCGGCATGACCGCGCCGGGCTTCAGCTCCGCCCACAGCGCGCGGGCGTAATCCCGCAGGCCGTATTCGGTGTAGCTGCCGTCGAGCTCGAGCACGCGCCGGCGGTAGTCGAAATCGAACACCGGCTCGATGCCGCTGGAGACGTTGTTGGCGAGCAGGCTGATGGTACCGGTGGGCGCAATCGCGGTGAGGTGGCTGTTGCGGATGCCGTGCGCGCGGATGCCGTCGCGGATGTCCTCCGGCAGCGCGGCGACGAACGGCGCGGCGAGAAAGGCGTCGCGCTCGAAGAACGGAAAGGCGCCCTTCTCGCGCGCCAGGTCGATCGAGGCGCGGTAGGCGGCGTGGCAGATCGTGCGCATCACGCGCGCGGCGAAATCCAGCGCCGAGGCGCTGTCGTAGGCAATGCCGAGCAGGATCAGCGTATCGGCGAGCCCGGTGACGCCGAGGCCGACGCGGCGCGAGCCGCGCGCCTGCGCCTCCTGCGACGCGAGCGGGAAGCGCGAGGCGTCGATGACATTGTCGAGCAGCCGTGTCCCGACGCGGGCCACCCGCTCGACGGCGTCGAAATCGAATTCGGCGTCGGGCTCGAACGGCCGCTTCACGAAGCGCGTCAGGTTGATCGAACCGAGGTCGCAGGCGCCGTAGGGCGGCAACGGGATTTCCCCGCAGGGATTGGTCGCGCTGATGTGCTCACGGTAACGGAGGTTATTGAACTCGTTGATGCGGTCGATGAACAGCACGCCGGGCTCGGCGTAGTCGTAGGTGGCGCGCATGATGCGGTCCCACAGTTCGCGCGCGCGCACGCGGCGGATGACGCGGCAAGGCACCGCCTGCGTCTCGCCCGACCACACGCGCATGACCGTCTCGCCGGCCGCATCGCCGAAATCGCGATCGGGAAACACCAGCGGCCAGTCGGCATCGGCGCGCAGGGCCTCCATGAAGGCGTCGCTGACCAGCACCGAGAGGTTGAAATGGCGCAGCGCGCGGGTGTCGCGCTTGGCGTCGATGAAGGCCTCGATGTCGGGATGGTCGCAGCGCAGCGTCGCCATCATCGCGCCGCGCCGCGCGCCGGTGGACAGCAGCGTGGCGCACATGGTGTCCCAGATGCGCATGAAGGACACCGGGCCAGAGGCGACGCTGCCGACGCTGCGCGCCGGCGTCCCCGCGGGGCGTAGGGTGGAGAAGTCGTAGCCGACGCCGCCGCCCTGCTGCAGCGTGATGGCGCCTTCCTTGAGGCCGTCGAAGATGCCGTCCATCGAATCCGCGACCGTGCCCATCACGAAGCAGTTGAACAGCGTCACGCGGTGGCCGGTGCCGGCGCCGGCCTGGATGCGCCCGCCGGGGAGGAAACGGAAGTCCCGCAGGATCTCGAGGAAGCGCGCCTCCCAGCCGGCGCGGTCGACGGTCTCGACCGCCGCCAGGGCGCGCGCGACGCGGCGCCAGGTGGCCTCGATGTCGGCATCGCGGACGCCGTCGGCCTCGCGATGGCGGTACTTGCTGTTCCAGATGTGACGCGAGATGGCGGCGGTGAAATACGCGTTGTTCGTTCCGGCCTCGGCCATCGCTGCGTCCTCAGTGGCGTGCGCGTTTCCCCGCCTGACGGGTCCTCGCCCGGCCGCGGCGCCGCTGCCGCGCGGTCGGCGGCGACGGCCGGTTCTGGTAGGGATTGGCGCCGGTGCGGAATTCGATGCGCACCGGCGTCCCCTCGAGTTCGAGCGCCTCCCGGTATACGCCTTCCAGGTAGCGCCGGTAACTGTCGGGCACGGCCTGGGTCTGCGTGCCGTGGATCACGATCAGCGGCGGGTTGTTCCCGCCCTGATGGGCATAGCGCAGCTTGATGCGCCGGCCGCGCACCAGCGGCGGCGCGTGACGCTCGATCGCCCGCTCCAGGATGCGGGTCAGCATCGGCGTCGACAGCTTACTGTTACTGGCATGATACGCCGCGATGATCGTCTCGAACAGGTTACCGACCCCGCTCCCGTGCAGGGCGGAGATGAAATGCACGCTGGCGTAGTTGATGAAATCGAGCTTGCGTTCGAGCGCCGACTTCACGGCGAGCCGGTCCTCGGGACTCATGCCGTCCCATTTGTTGACGGCGATCAGCAGCGCCTTGCCGCTCTCGATGATATGGCCGAGCAGCTTGACGTCCTGCTCCGCCACGCCCTGCTGCGCGTCGAGCACCAGCAGCACGACGTGGGCCTCGGCGATCGCCTGCAGCGTCTTGATGACGCTGAACTTCTCGATGACCTCGTGGACGCGGCCGCGGCGTCTGACGCCGGCGGTATCGATCAGGGTGTAGCGCTGGCCGTCGCGTTCGAAGGGGACGTAGATGCTGTCGCGCGTGGTGCCGGGCTGGTCGAAGGCGAGCACGCGCTCCTCGCCGAGCATGCGGTTGAGCAGGGTGGACTTGCCGACGTTCGGGCGGCCGACGATCGCGATCTGGATGCCGCGCTCCTCCTCGGATCCGGCCTCCCCGTCCGGCCCGGGGCCGAACTGCTCGAGCACTTCCTCGATCATGTCCTCGACGCCGTCGCCGTGCGCCGAGGAGACGCAATGCACCGCCTGCAGGCCGAGGGACGCGAATTCCGCCGTGATCAGCGCCGGCGTGAGGCCTTCGGCCTTGTTGACCACCAGCACCAGCGGCTTGCCGGAGACGCGCAGACGGGCGGCGATCTTCTCGTCCACCGCCGTCAGCCCTTCGCGCGCGTCGACCAGGAACAGCACGGCGTCCGCCTCCTCGACCGCCTTGTGCGCCTGCGCGGCCATGAGGCGGTCGACGGCATCCGCCGCCTCGCTGAGGCCGCCGGTGTCGACGACGATGTACGGGCGCTCGCCGACGCGTCCGGTGCCGTAGTTACGGTCGCGCGTCAGCCCCGGATAGTCCGAGACCAGCGCGGCGCGGCTGCGTGTGAGCCGGTTGAAGAGGGTCGATTTACCGACGTTGGGACGTCCGACCAGGGCAATGACGGGTTTCATGGGACCCTGGACGATCTTGGGGACAGATATATAAGCGAATTGGGGACAGATTTATAAATCTGTCCCCGGGCCGTGATGATCAGGGACAGATTTACACATCGGTCCCTGATCTTCCTTTTATCCGTCCTCATGATTTCGGATCGATCCGGAGGGCGTGCAGCGCGCCGCCGACGGTCTGGATATACATGGCGTCGTCGGATACCACGGGCGCGAGCGTAATCGCATCCTCATTGATGCGAAAACGCGCGACGAAATGGCCGTCCCCGGCGGAGAGTCCGTGCAGGTAGCCCTGCTGGTCGGCGACGTAGAGCGTGCCGCGATACATGACCGGCGCGGTGATCACGCGGCCGGCGAGCTTGTCCTGCTGCCACAGCACGGCGCCGCTGCGGCGGCTGATCGCGAACACCTTTCCGTCGTCCTGGGCGAGATACAGCGCGTCGGAATCCTGCGCCATGTCCTGGGCGGTGGAAAGCTCGCGCGACCACAGCACGCTGCCCGCCACCGACGTCAGCGCCGCCAGCCGCGCCTGATAGGCGGCGGCATAGATCACGCCGTCGACCAGCACCGGACTGGAATCGATGTCGACCATGCGCTCCAGTTCCGAACGTCCTTCGGGGACGCCGACCGTGACCTCCCACAGCACCTCGCCGCTCTCGAGCGAGAGCGCCGCCAGCTTGCCGTTGGCGAAACCGGCGAACACGCGTCCCTGGTCGATCAGCGGCCGGCTCGCGCCGCGCAGGCTCAGCGGCGGGACCGTGCTCGCGTAGGACCAGAGCGAATTTCCGCTGGCGGGATCGATCGCGGTGAGATGGCCGTCGTTGGTGCGCACCACCAGCGCGCCCTCGCGCGCCACCGGGATGGCCAGCACCTCGCCGCTGAGCTGGGTCCGCCAGCGCACCGCGCCGGTGTCGGGGTCGAGCGCGATGATCTCGCCCTCGTCGGTGCCGACGTAGAGCAGACCCTCGCCCGCGCCGATGCCGCCCGACAACCGGATGGAAGCTTCGTCCGCGCCGGCGGGCGACGGCACCACGACGCTCCACAGCCGCCTGCCATTGCGCGCGTCGAGCGCGACCACGCGGTCGGGGCGATCGGAATAAAACAGGCGCCTGCCCTCCACGTACGGGGTCAGGGCCGTCACCTCGGGTTCGTGACGGACCTGCGGCTGGCGGTACCACAGGCCATGCAGGACCATTTCCCCCGCGACCGGCGCCAGATCGGGCGGTTCGACGCGCGGCTTGGCCCCGCTGCACGCGGCCAGCAGCGCGACGAGGAAGACGCCACACAGCGCCGCGGCGAGACGGCGGTACGAGGTCCGCGTATGATTCGGCATGGCCGCGATCACGACGTCAACCGGCGTCGAGGTTGTCGAGCTTGATCTTGAGCATGCGGGTATCAGCACCGGCGCCGAGCTTGTCCAGCGCGAGTTGGTAGGCCTGGCGCGCCTTGGCGGGCTGCCCGGTCTCGGCGTAGATGTCGCCCTTCAGCTCCGCGTATTCGGCGGCATACTCCTCCCCGTCCACCGGCTCGATCAGGGCCAGCGCCTGGGCGCCTTCACCCATCGCAAGCATCAGCTTGCCGAGGCGCAGACGGGCGATATGCACGAATTCCGGCAGTTTCGCGTGCTCGACCACCCACTCGAGTCGTGTACGCGCCGCGGGCAGGTCGCCCTTGTCGACATATTCCCGCGCCAGGATCAGGGCGGAAAGCGCCGCATAGGGGGTATGCGGATAGGTATCGATGATGTAGCCGCCGCGCTTTAGCGCCGCCTCGACGTTGCCGGCCCGCGATTCCACCTGCAACTGTTCGTATTCATTGGAGGCGGAAACCGCGAGGTTCCCCTGATGGACCATCCAGGCGCGCACGCCGAAGATGGTGACGATGCCGGCGATCAGGCCGTAGATCAGCGGATTGCGATAGCGCGCCCACCACTTCTTCAGGTCTTCGAGTTGCTCTTCTTCTTCACGACTGTACGCAGCCACGGATCTCTCTCCCGGTTCTTGTTCCGATATTCAGTGGGTCCTACAGCACCGCCGCCTGCAGGCGGCGGGCGAGTTCGCCGCGCGGCACCACTTCCTGCGGACGTTCGTCGCGCAGGTACTTCACGCCGACGACGCCGTTCACGAGTTCATCCTCGCCGAGGATCAGCGCGGCCAGCGCCCCGCTCTTGTCCGCGCGGCGGAACTGGTTCTTGAAATTGCCGCCGCCACAGTTCACGCACAGGCGCAGGGCGGGCAGCTCGTCGCGCAGGCCTTCCGCGAAGCCCGGCGCGGCGCGCTCGGCCGCCGCGCCGACCGCGATCAGATAGACGTGTGGCGCCGCAGCCGCGACCGGCGCCGCGCCGTCTTCCAGCAGGGCGAGCAGGCGCTCGATGCCGAGCGCGAAGCCGGCCGCCGGCGTCGCGCGACCGCCGAGCTGCTCGATCAGGCGGTCATAGCGCCCGCCGGCGCACACCGTGCCTTGGGCGCCGAGGCGGTCGGTAACCCATTCGAACACGGTCTTCTCGTAGTAGTCGAGCCCGCGCACCAGGCGCGGATTGACCTCGCAGGCGAGTCCCGCCGCGGCCAGCAGCTCGCGCAGGCCGGCGAAATGCTCCTTCGATTCATCATCCAGGTAGTCGCCGAGGGCGGGCGCCGCGGCCAGCAGGTCACGCAGCTCCGGATTCTTGCTGTCGAGGATGCGCAGCGGATTGGTATGCAGCCGGCGGCGGCTGTCCTCGTCGAGGCGCTCGTGATGGGCGGACAGGTACTCGACCAGCGCCGCCCGGTAACGCGCGCGCGACTCCGTCGTGCCGAGCGAATTGATCTGCAGCCGCACGATGCCGTCGATGCCGAGCAGGCGCCACAGGCGCGCGCTCAGCAGGATCAGCTCGGCGTCGATGTCCGGCCCGGTGAAGCCGTAGGCCTCGACACCCCACTGGTGAAACTGGCGGTAACGGCCCTTCTGCGGCCGCTCGTGGCGGAACATCGGGCCGAGATACCACAGCCGGCGCGTCTGGTTGTGCAGCAGTCCATTCTCGATGCAGGCGCGCACGCAGCCGGCCGTGCCCTCGGGGCGCAGGCTGAGACTGTCGCCGCTCAGGTCCACGAAGGTGTACATCTCCTTTTCGACGATGTCGGTCACTTCGCCGATGGTGCGCACGAACAGCTCGGTCTTCTCCAGCAGCGGGACGCGGATCTCCTCGTAGCCGTAGCCCTGCGCCAGCGTGCGCAGCGTCTGCTCGAGCGCCTGCCACGCCGGGGCGGCCTCCGGCAGGATGTCGTGCATGCCGCGGATTGCCTGGATGCCTTTGCTCAAGTGAATACCCGATCTGGTCTGTGTCCGCGCGGAAACCGGCGGCGCGGGTTCAGTCGTGAGTCGTCCCGGCGGGGATCGTCACCGTCCCCGCCTGTCCGCCGTCCCCCTCGGCACGCCGCCGCGCGAGACGCTCGCGGATGGTGCGCTCGAGATCGTCGAGCAATTGCTCGTCCGCGACCTTGTGGTCCGGCTCGCCGTCGACGTAGACGAGATTCGGCGAACCGCCGGTCAGACCGATGTGGGCCTCGCGCGCCTCGCCGGGGCCGTTCACCACGCAGCCGATCACCGCGACGTCGAGCGGCTCGGTGATGTCCTCCAGGCGCGCCTCCAGCGCGTTGACCGTGGCGATCACATCGAAGCGCTGGCGCGAGCACGAGGGGCAGGCGACCAGATTGATGCCGCGGCTGCGCAGGTGCAGGCTCTTCAGGATGTCGAAGCCGACCTTCACCTCCTCCACCGGGTCGGCCGCGAGCGAGATGCGTATGGTGTCGCCGATACCGTCCGCGAGCAGCATGCCGAGGCCGATCGCCGACTTCACCGTGCCGGAGCGCAGCCCGCCCGCCTCGGTGATACCGAGATGCAGCGGCTGGTCGATCTGGCTCGCGATCAGGCGATAGGCCTCGATCGTCAGGAACACCTCCGAGGCCTTCAGGCTGACCTTGAAGTCGTGGAAATCCAGTTTGTCGAGGATGTCGATGTGACGCATGGCCGACTCGACGAGCGCCTCGGCGGTGGGTTCGCCGTACTTGCTCTGCAGTTCCTTTTCGAGCGAGCCAGCGTTGACGCCGATGCGGATCGGGATGCCGCGCTCGCGCGCCTTTTCCACCACCGCCCGCACGCGATCCTCGCGGCCGATGTTGCCGGGATTGATGCGCAGGCAGTCGGCGCCGAGGTCCGCCACCCGCAGGGCGATGCGATAGTCGAAATGAATGTCCGAGACCAGCGGCACGTTGACCCGGGAACGGATCACGCCGAAGGCCTCCGCGGCCTCCATGGTCGGCACCGAGACGCGCACGATGTCGGCGCCGGCCTTCTCCAGCGCCTGGATCTGGGCCACGGTCGCCTCGACGTCGCAGGTCTCCGTGTTGGTCATGCTCTGCACCGCGATCGGGGCGTCGCCCCCGACCGGCACCTTGCCGACCATGATCTGGCGCGACTGACGTCGCTTAATCTGATTGCTGGCTTTCATTACGCTTCACGCCTTCGTCGCTGGGACCGCCCAGCCGGAAACTGGCGACGTTGGACCGGCTGATCGGGACATTCTCGTACGGTTCGCCATTGTATTCTATTGTGACGTTGCGGGCATTGCCGAGCAGGATATCAAACGGCGCCAGGCCGCGCAGATGCAGCACATCCGGGAAGTTGCCCATCCGGTAGGCCATGCGCCGCCCGGTCACGTCCGCCACCTCCACCCAGGATTCTCCGTTGAAGCGCAGCACCAACTCGTCCATGGGTTCGTTGGTTGCCGGCGGCGGATCCTCGCCCGGTGCCTCACCCGGCGCATCCGGCGCGACATCCTGCGGCGCGGTCTCGGCCGACGCCGGCTCCTGTGCCGGCACGGACTCGGCCGGCATGGACTCCACCGGAGGGGAAACCGCCGCGGGCGCGGACACGCGTCCTTCCACCGGTGCCGGCTCCGGCTTCCCGCCGCCGACCTCCGCCGGTTTGAGCAGCAGCCACAGCACGGCCAGGAACAGCACCGTACCGGCCGCGACCACGGCGGCGCGGAGGCGCGGCGAGATCCCGCGCCGCCGCGCCGCCGGCATGGCGGCCGTCAGTTCGGACAGGATCGGCGGCTGCTCCAGCCCCTGGGACTCCAGGGCGGCGGTCACCGAATCCGGATCGATGCCGAGCAGGCGCGCGTAATTATGCAGATGGCCCCGGATGAAAATGGGGGCGGGGAAATGCGCGTAGTCGTCGTGTTCCAGCGCCTCCACCTGCGCCACCTGCAGATGCAGGCGTTCGGCGACCTCCTCCCGACTCAGGTCCTGCCGCTCACGCGCCTCGCGCAGGCGTGGCCCCGGACCCGATGCCGACGCTGCCTCGGACTGCGGCGGTTCCGGTTGCGGGATCGCCTTGTCGCTCATGTCGGTCACTTCGCCAGGCGCAGCTCGGCCGCCTCCTGCGATTGCGGGAATTTCGTGCGCAGCTCGGCCGCGTACTGATCCGCCAGCGTCGTGTTATCGAGCGCACGCTCGACCCGGACGGCCAGCCACAGTGTCTGCGGAGTGGGCGGGGCGAAGGCGGCATAGCGCTGCAGGAACGCGCGCGCCGGCAGGTATTGCGCGGCAGTGAAATTCAGCAGCGCCATCTGGTAGAGCGAATTCGGCAGCAGCGGATTGATCTCCAGCGCCTGGCGGAAATGCTTCTCGGCGCGCGCCGCGTCGGGGATGCGCAGGGAGCACAGGCCGGCATTCTCATAGGCCTCGTCGGGGCGCCGGTACGAGGAGATCTTCGCCGCCAGCATGAAATGCTTCTCCGCCTCGTCATAGCGCTTGCGGTCGCACAGGAACACGCCGAAGTTGTTCTGGATGGCCGGATCGTCCGGCGCCAGTTTGAGCGCCTTCTTGTAATGCTGCTCGGCGAGCTCGTGGTTGTTGAGCTGTTTGTACAGTTCGGCGATGTAGTGCTGCGCGGCGACCGAATCCGGGTCCTGCTCGAGGGCCTTCTTCAGCTTCTCCAGGGCGACGTCGTAGTCCCCCTGCTGCATGTAGCTCAGGCCCAGCTTGGCGTTGATGTCGGCGGGAGTGTCGCGATGCGACTCGTACTTTTTGGGACTGGAGGAACACCCGGCCGCAAGCAGCAGCACGAGCAGCACGATCCATCCCTGGACGATCCGGCTCACTGGGTCCTCTCCTCCACGCGTATCTGGAAGCGCTGGCTGCGCCGGGTGCGGTCGAAGACGCTGCCGGCCAGCTGGCCGCAGGCGGCATCGATATCGTCGCCGCGGGTCTTGCGCGTCACCGTCATGATATCCGCCGCCATCGCGATGTCGCGGAAGCGGTCGATGGCGTCCGCCGCCGAGGTGTCGTAGCCGGAGTCCGGGAACGGATTGAACGGGATCAGGTTCAGCTTGGAGGGCACGCCCCTCAGCAGGCGCACCAGTTCGCGCGCGTGTTCGACGCTGTCGTTCACCCCGGCCAGCATGACGTATTCGAAGGTGATACGGCGACGCGGCTGGCGATCGACGTAGCGCTTGCAGGCGGCGATCAGCTCCCGCAGCGGGTATTTCCGGTTGATCGGCACCAGCCGGTCGCGCAGCGCGTCGTTGGGCGCGTGCAGCGATACCGCCAGGCTGACGTCGCACACCTCCCGCAGATGGTCGATCTCGGGCACCACGCCGGCGGTGCTCAGGGTGACGCGCCGCTTGGACAGGCCAAAGGCGAAGTCGTCGAGCATCAGGCCGATGGCGCCGACCACGTTGTCGAAATTGAGCAGCGGTTCACCCATGCCCATCAGCACGATATTGGTGATCGGACGCTCGCCATACCCGTAGGCGCGCAACGCGCGCTGCGCGATCCAGAGCTGGCTGATGATCTCGCCGGTGGACAGATTGCGGTTATAGCCCTGACGGGCGGTGGAACAGAAGCTGCAATTGAGCGAACACCCGACCTGGGACGAGATGCACAGGGTGCCGCGGTCCTCCTCGGGGATGAACACGGTCTCGATGCCGTTGCCGTCGTCGAGCCGCAGCAGCCATTTGACCGTGCCGTCGCGCGAGCGCTGCTCGCGCTCGATCGCGGGCAGCCGGATCTCCCCCCGCTCGCCCAGCCAGCCGCGCAGCGACTTGGCCAGGTTGCTCATCTGCGCAAAGTCGTCGCAGCCGCGCTGGTAGATCCACTGCAAGACCTGAGAAGCACGAAAGGCCTTCTCGCCGTGCGCGACGAAGAAGGCCTCCAGTGCGTGCCTGTCGAAATTGAGCAGGTTGATCTTGCCGGTGCGCGCGAGGTCTTCAGCGGGTGCGGGGGCAGAGTTCATTGGGCTCAAAGAAAAACGCTATCTCGGTCCTGGCGGTATCCACCGCATCGGAACCGTGCACCGCGTTCTCCTCCACGCTGGAGGCGAAATCGGCGCGAATGGTGCCGGGGGCGGCGTCCTTGGGATTGGTGGCGCCCATGATGGCGCGGTGCCGGGCAACTGCGTCCTCACCTTCCAGCACCTGCACGATGACCGGCCCCGAGGTCATGAAGGCGACCAGGTCGTTATAGAAGGGCCGGCTCTTGTGCACGGCGTAGAACGCGCCCGCCCGCTCCTTGCTGAGGTGGACCATCCTAGCCGCCACGATGCGCAGGCCGCCTTCTTCGAAACGGGTGTAGATCTTTCCGATCAGGTTCTTCGCCACTGCATCGGGTTTGATGATGGATAGGGTGCGTTCGATCGCCATTACTCGACTCCGGATTGCCTGCTGACGGACATGTGAATAGAAATGAGCCCGCATCGGCGGGCTCGCAGTTCAAAAGCGTGTGTATTCTAACCTCTTGATTGATCGGAGGCAATTACCCGTGGCGGCGGTCGCGTCGGGCGCTCGTTCAGACGGTGAAGCTCTCGCCGCAGCCGCAGGTGGCCTTCTCGTTGGGGTTCCTGAAGCGGAATCCCTCGCTGAGGCCTTCCTTGTAGTAATCGATCTCGGTGCCGTCGAGAAACACCAGATTCTTGCGCTCGATCGCCACCTTCACGTCGTGGTTTTCGAACACCAGATCGTCGGGCCCGGTCTCGTCGAAGATCTCGACCACGTAGGACAGCCCGGAGCAACCCGTGGTCTTGACCCCGAGCCGCAGGCCGGCGCCCGTGCCGCGCTTGGCGAAAAAGCCCTTCAGATGATCGGCCGCCGCCTTGGTCAGGCTGATGCTCATGTGCAAACTCCTTCAGATTTCCCGGTTTCGTTTCTGATTCGACTGCAAAATCCCGGCCAGGGTTCCCGCCGGATTCAGGCCGTCTCGCGCAGCGCCATGCGCCGCAGGGCCGCGATCTCCCGCTCCAGGGCCGCCGCGAACTGGTCGACCTGATCCGCCGTGTTACCGGCCCCGAAACTGACCCGGAGCGCGCCGTAGGCGCGTTCGCGGTCGATGCCCATCGCCAGCAGCACATGGCTGGGATCCGGCCGTTCGCTGGCGCAGGCCGAACCGCTACCCACGGCGAAGCCGGACGCATCCAGCTTGAGCAGCAGCGTGCCGCCATCGATGCCCCGGACCGCGAAGAATACGGTATTGCCCAGCCGCGCGGCCCCCGCCCCGAAGATCTCGACGCCGGCGAGGCCGCGCAGGCGACCCTCCAGCCGCGCCTGCAGCGCCGCCGCGTGGGTGGCGCGTGCCTGCAAAGTCCGCCGCGCCAGTTCCGCAGCCGCGCCGAAACCGACGATGCCGGCCACGTTTTCCGTCCCCGCGCGCAGTCCGCCCTCCTGTCCGCCGCCGCGCAGCAGCGGTTCCAGATCCACGCGCTTGTGGACCACCAGCGCGCCCACGCCTTTGGGGCCGTTGATCTTGTGCGCGGACAGGCTCATCAGGTGAACGCCGCTGGCGGTGAAATCGAGTTCGATCTTGCCCGCGGCCTGGACCGCGTCGGTGTGCAGCAGGGCGCCGTGCGCGCGCGCACGGGCCGCCAGCGTCGCGATGTCCTGGATCACGCCGGTCTCGTTGTTGGCCGTCATGATCGATACCAGTTGCGTCTCCGGCGCCAGCGCGCCGTCCAGGGCTTCCGGAGTGATCCGGCCCTGGGCATCGGGGGAAAGGAAATCGACCCGCCGACCGCGGGCCGCCAGCGCCCGGGCGGGCTCCAGTACCGAGGAATGCTCGATCGCGCTCACCGCGACGGCGCCGCGCGGATCCGGCACCGCGCCGAGCAGGGCGAGGTTGTTGGCCTCGGTCCCGCCGCTGGTGAACACCACGCGCGCGCCGTTGGCGTTGACCAGCGCGCCAAGCTGTTCGCGCGCCGTCTCCAGCGCGGCACGGGCCTGGCGTCCGGGGGCATGCCGGCTCGAGGGGTTACCGAAGGCCGCGCGCAGATAGGGCTGCATCGCCTCCCACACCGCGGGATCCATCGGGGTGGTGGCGTTGTGGTCCAGGTAAACGCTCATCTGCGGAGGCGCGGGCAGGACGCCCGCGGCGCCTGTTACTGATTGAGGCTTTCGGCCGCGATCACCGGGATGAACGGCTTGCCTTTCTGAAGGTTGTCCTGGCGCAAACTGACTTCCTGCACGCCGCGGCGCTCGACCAGTTCACCGAGGCTGATCCTGCTCAGGAATTCGAAGATCTGGTTGCTGAGATCGGTCCACAGTTCATGGGTCAGGCAGGTCTCGTCGTTCTGGCAGTTCGCCATCCCGCCGCAACGGCGCACATCGACGTTCTCGTTGATCGCGGTAATGACCTCGGCGACGGCAATATTCCCCGCCGGCCGGCTCAGTCGGTAGCCGCCGCCGGGACCGCGGGCACTGTCGACCAGGCCTTTCTTGCGCAACTTCGAGAAGAGTTGTTCCAGATATGAGAGGGAAATTCCCTGACGTTGCGAGATGTCCGCCAGCGGCACCGGGCTCTCCTGCGCGTGCAACGCGAGATCCAGCATCGCGGTGACGGCATAGCGGCCCTTGGTCGTGAGTTTCATAACACTGCCCCTATGATTCGGATGGGTATCTCATTGTACATAGTTGACTGTTTTAATCAACTTTCACTTCCGCTTGCGCCTCCCCGGCGCGCAGAGCCATCCGGAGCCAAGACCGGCTCATTGTCCCCTTTATTTGTGGTGCTTTCAACCGCGTCGATCCCGTAGACCTCCAGATCCCCGAGGGGCGCGGCGTCGATATGCGCGCCCGACCGGTTCAGTTCCCGGGTCACCGCCTCCATCGTGGCGTCCAGCTTATGTACATGATCCAGCAGTGAATTGACTGCGTTTGCGATCGGATCGGGCATGTCCTGGGTGGTGCCGTAGGCGTCAAAGCCGATCTTTTTCGCAAAGGCCCGCCGCTGCTTGTCCACCGCGTCGTGGGAACGGCTTGCGATATGGGCGGGCACCCCCACCGCGGTCGCGCCGGCCGGCACGTCCTTCATGACGACCGCATTGGAACCGATGCGGCCGCCGTCGCCGACATGGATGGGACCCAGCACCTTCGCGCCGGCGCCGATGATGACATTATTGCCCAGCGTGGGGTGCCGCTTGCCCTTCTCCCACGAGGTTCCGCCGAGCGTGACGCCATGATAGAGCGTGCAGTCGTCGCCGATCTCCGCCGTCTCGCCCACCACCACGCCCATCCCGTGGTCGATGAAAAAACGCCGGCCGATGCGGGCCGCCGGATGGATCTCGATACCCGTGAGCCAGCGCGACAGCGAGGACAGCATGCGCGCCAGCCATTTCAGCCCGCCGGACCACAGGGCATGGCTCAGGCGATGCATCAGCACGGCGTGCACCCCCGGATAGGTGGTCAGCACCTCGAAGGTGTTGCGCGCCGCGGGGTCGCGTTCGAATACGCAGCGGATGTCTTCCCGGATTCTGTCAAACATAGATGCTCACGAGTCTGCTCTCTGCATTGGGCCCGGCGCCGCGGGCGCTGTTCCGCTCTGTAGTGTAACGCGTCGCCGCGGGCGCGGGCATCCGTCCCGCATCATTCCTCGTCCGCCTCCGGCTGCCGCGGGGCGGCGCCCGCACCGCCGGTGCGCGTCCGGACGGCGGTCAGAATGCCGCGCAGGATATTCATCTCGTTCTGATCGGGCCGGGCGCGATTGTAGAGGCGACGCAGCCGGCGCATCAGGTGACGCGGCCGCGCCGGATCGAGAAAGCCGATCTCGATCATGACCTGCTCCAGATGCTGGTAGAAGCGTTCCATCTCCGCCGCCGGCACCGCCGCGCTGGCCTCGGCCGCCGGCCCCTCCCCCGCGCCGGCGCGCGCCAGGAAGTGCTCATAGACGAAGATCTGGACCGCCGCGGCGAGATTCAGCGATGGAAAGCCGGGATCCACCGGGATGGTGAGCTGAAAATGGCAGCGATCCAGTTCGGCGTTGCTGAGGCCCGAATGCTCCCGTCCGAACACCACCGCCGCCGGGCCGGCCTCGGCGCGCTCCGCGATCATGGCGACACATTCGCGTGGGCTCAGGCGCGGGCATTCGATCGCGCGCTGGCGCGCGCTGGCGCCGATCACCAGCGGACAGTCCTCGAGCGCCTGATCCAGATCCGCGCACACGACGGCCTCCGCGAGCAGGTCGTCCGCGCCGGAGGCGCGCGCGGTCGCCTCGGCGCTGGGATAGATCCTGGGATCGACCAGATACAACTCGCGCAGGCCCATGTTCTTCATCGCCCGCGCCACCGCGCCGATGTTGCCGGGGTGCGTGGTGTTCACCAGGACGATGCGTACCTTGGAAGAGGGAGAGGCGGACATGCGTGACAACGTTACAGCCTCACGCGCGGGACAGGCAAGTAGTCACAACCGGCGCCACAGATCTGGTATGCTGTGCGCCTCACAGATCCCGACCCGAACCCGTATGAATCCGGCACTCAATATCGCGATCATGGCGGCCCGCAAGGCGGGCGGCGTCATACTGCGTCACCTCGACCGCCTCGGCACCCTCACCGTGGCGAACAAGAGCCGCAACGATTACGTCTCCGAGGTCGACCGCCTGGCCGAGGAAGAGATCATCCGGGTCATCCACAAGGCCTATCCGGAACACGGCATCCTGGCCGAGGAAAGCGGCCAGCGCAACGGCAACGACTACCAGTGGATCATCGATCCGCTCGACGGCACCACCAACTATCTGCACGGCTTCCCCCAGTTCGCCGTCTCGATCGCGCTCAGCAACCGCGGCAAGATCGAACAGGGCTGCGTCTACGACCCGCTGCGGGAGGAACTGTTCACCGCCTCGCGCGGCAGCGGCGCCTTCCTCAACGACCGCCGCATCCGCGTGAGCAGCGCGAAGACGCTGGAAGGCACCCTGCTCGGGACCGGGTTTCCGTTCAAGCAGCAACAGCACCTCAATGCGTACCTCGAGATGTTCAAGGTGCTGCACCGCGAGAGCGCGGGGATACGCCGCGCCGGATCGGCCGCGCTCGACCTCGCCTACGTCGCCGCCGCGCGGCTGGACGGCTTCTGGGAGATCGGCCTCAACCCCTGGGACATGGCGGCGGGGACACTGCTGATCCAGGAGGCCGGCGGCATGGTGAGCGACTTCCGCGGCGGCGACAAATATCACGAAAGCGGCAACCTCGTCGGTGGAAACCCCAAGGTGTTCCAGGCCATGCTGCAGGCGATCGGCCCCTGTCTGACACCGGAGCTGTAACTCCTCCCCTTTCCGCTCCGGATTCAAGAAGTCCCGCGCCGATCCCGACACAGTGTCCGGGCATACGGCATGACGGACACCATGGACAACGCGGACGATCCCGCGCAGACATCCCCCGCGAGCTGCACCGAGGGCGGGATGCGCGATACCCTCAACAACCTCGAGGTATTCTCCCTCATGATGAGCCGGCGCTCGTCGATCCGCGCGCTGGAGATCCTCGAGGTCGCGCCGCCCGGACGGGAGCGGCCTCCGGCCGAGCCGGCGCGGCCCGCCGTGATCGTCGTCCACCCCGCCACGCGCAAGAAAGACCCGTAGCGTGCCGAGCCGCGCAGGCCGGCTTGCAATCTCGATGCATTCAGGTAATGTCTTGACGATCCCGCCGGGATCCCATCCATACCTGCCTGCACGCCGGAGACACCATGACCGCCATCCCGCTGATCCTGCAACCCGCCGAGCTGGCGCAGCACCTCGGCGCCGACAAGCTCGTCGTCGTCGATCTTTCCGGCGCCGCCGCCTTCACCGGCCAGCACATCCCCGGCGCGGTCAACGTGGATTTCGCCCGCGTCACGGCCAGCCGTCCGCCGGTGATGGGCCTGCTGCCCGCCGCGGAGGATTTCGGGCGCCTGCTTGCCGGCTCCGGCATCACGCCCGACACCCACGTGGTCGCCTATGATGGCGAAAACGGCCTCAAGGCCAGCCGGTTCCTGTGGACGCTGGACGTGGCCGGTCACACACACTTCTCGCTGCTCGACGGCGGCCTGCAGGCCTGGCTCAACGCGAAGCTGCCGCTGGAAACCGGCGTCGGGCCGACGCCGAAGCCGGGCGCGTACGCCCTCAGTTTCCATCCGGAGCATCAGGCGGACAGAGCCTTTATACAGGCGCGCCTCGGCGCCCCCTCCGTCGCCGTCCTCGATGTGCGCACCCCGGCTGAATACAGCGGGGCCGACAAGCGCGCCCAGCGCGGCGGCCACATCCCCGGCGCGATCAACGTGGACTGGTCGCGCGCGCTCGTCGGCGGCGGCGACACGCGCCTGCGTCCGGCCGCTGAACTGCGCGCCCTCTATGCCGGCGCCGGCATTACGCCCGACAAGGAGGTCGTCGTGCATTGCCAGACCCACCAGCGCTCGGCGCACAGCTACATCGTATTGAAGTCGCTGGGCTACACCCGCCTGCGCGGCTACCCCGGCTCGTGGTCCGACTGGGGCAATGCGCCCGACACACCCATAGAATAACGAGACTGGCGCCGCGCGGTGTCATGCCGCCTGTACGCGCACGACCGGACCGGCCGTGTTTTCTTGTATCATGCGGGTTTCCGATCCTCGTCCCGGACCACCGTCCCCATGGCCGAAACGACCGACAGCCCGAGCCTCGACCGTCCCGCGGACGCTGCGTCCGCGGCGCCGGTGAAATCCGGTCACACCCCGATGATGCAGCAGTACCTGCGCATCAAGGCGCAGCATCCCGACATGCTGCTGCTGTACCGCATGGGGGATTTCTACGAGCTGTTCTACGACGACGCCCGCCGCGCCGCCGCCCTGCTCGACATCACGCTCACCGCGCGCGGCCAGTCCGACGGCGCGCCGATCCCGATGGCGGGCGTGCCGTACCACTCGGTCGACGGCTATCTCGCGCGCCTGGTCGAACTGGGCGAATCGGCCGCGATCTGCGAGCAGATCGGCGACCCGGCGCTGAGCAAGGGGCCGGTCGAGCGCAAGGTGGTGCGCATCCTGACCCCCGGCACCGTCACCGACGAGGCGCTGCTCGACGAACGCCGCGACAACCTTCTCGCCGCCGTGCACACGGACGGCGGCAGCCATGGCCTCGCCGTGCTCGACCTCACCAGCGGACGCCTGACGATCCAGCAACTGGACGGCGCGCGGGCGGTCACCGATGAACTCGAACGCCTGCGACCGGCGGAGCTGCTCGTCAGCGAGGACCAGCGCGCGGCGGAGATCTGCAAGGGACGCCGCGGCGTGCGTCCGCGCCCGCCGTGGCACTTCGAATACGAGCATGCCGTGCGCCTGCTCACGGCCCAGTTCGGCACCCGCGACCTGCGCGGATTCGGCGCGGACGACGTGCCGGCCGCCGTCACCGCCGCGGGCTGTCTGCTCGAATACGCGCGCGAAACCCAGCGCACCGCCCTGCCCCATATCCATTCCCTGCAGGTCGAGCGCCGCGACGACGCCATCCTGATCGACGCCAACAGCCGGCGCAACCTCGAGCTCGAGACCAACATCGCCGGCGGCGGCGAGCATACCCTGGCGTGGATCATGGACCGCACCGTCAACCCGATGGGCGGCCGCTTGTTGCGGCGCTGGATCAACCGGCCGTTGCGCGACCGCAAAACCCTGCGCCTGCGTCACCACGCCGTCGGCGCCCTGTTCGAACAGCAGGGCTTCCGGGCCGTGCGCGAACGGCTGCGCGGCATCGGCGACGTCGAACGTACGCTGGCGCGCATCGCGCTGCGCACCGCGCGTCCGCGCGACCTCGCCCTGTTGCGCAATGCCCTGTGCGACCTGCCCGCGCTGCGCGCCGCCGTGCAGGGCTTCGACTCGCCGCGTCTGCGCCAGCTCGACGACGATCTCGGCGACTACCCCGAGTTGCGCGACCTGCTGTGCCGCGCGCTGGTGGAAACACCGCCCGGCCTGATCCGCGACGGCGGCGTCATCGCCCCGGGCTACGACACCGAACTGGACGAGCTGCGCCTGTTGAGCGAGAACGCCGGCCAGTACCTCGTCGATCTGGAGACGCGCGAACGCGCGCGCAGCGGTATCCCGAACCTCAAGGTCAGCTACAACCGCGTGCACGGCTATTACATCGAGATCAGTCGCGCGCGCGCCGAGGCGGTCCCCGCCGATTACATCCGGCGCCAAACCCTGAAAGGCGCCGAGCGCTATATCACGCCGGAGCTCAAGCAGTTCGAGGACAAGGTGCTGTCGGCGCGCGAGCGCGCGCTGGCGCGGGAGCGCCACCTGTACGACGAGCTGTTCGACCAGCTGGCGCCGCATCTGAGAACACGCTGCAGACCAGCGCCGAGGCGATCGCCGAACTCGATGTGCTCGCCAATCTCGCCGAGCGCGCCGAGGACCTGAACCTGAATCCGCCCGAGCTGGTCGAGCAGCCCGGCGTGCTGATCGAGGGCGGCCGCCACCCGGTGGTGGAGGCCGTGCTGGAACAGCCCTTCGTGGCCAATGACACGCACCTCGCCGACGACCGCCGCATGCTCATCATCACCGGGCCGAATATGGGCGGCAAATCCACCTACATGCGCCAGACCGCGCTCATCGTCATCCTCGCCGCCATCGGCAGCTTCGTCCCGGCGGCGCGCGCGGTGATCGGCCCGGTGGATCGCGTCTTCACCCGCATCGGCGCGGCGGACGAGCTTGCGAGCGGCCGCTCGACCTTCATGGTGGAGATGACCGAGACGGCGAACATCCTGCACAACGCCACCGCCGACAGCCTGGTGCTGATGGACGAGATCGGCCGCGGCACCAGCACCTTCGACGGACTCTCGCTGGCCTGGGCCTGCGCCGAGCATCTCGCACGCGAGGTGCGCGCCTACACCCTGTTCGCGACCCATTACTTCGAACTCACCACGCTGCCCGAGACCGTCCCCGGGGTGGAGAACGTGCATCTGGATGCCGCCGAGCACGGCGATACGATCGTCTTCCTGCATGCGGTGAAGGACGGCCCCGCCAACCAGAGTTACGGCCTGCAGGTGGCCGCGCTGGCCGGCATCCCGCGCCGGGTCATCGAAGAGGCGCGGCGCCGCTGCGCCTGCTCGAGGACGGCGCGAGCGCGCGCGAACGGCAGGCGGACCCGCGTCCGCAACTGACCCTGTTCCCCGCCCCCGAGCATCCAGTCCTCGTCGCCCTGCGCGGCAGCGAGCCGGACGAGTTGAGCCCGCGCCAGGCGCTCGAGCTGATCTATCGCCTGAGGCGTCTGGCGGAGCAGGAATAACCCCGCGCAATACCGATACATTCGCGCGGATTCGACGCCCTCCGCGCCGGCCCCGGCCACTGGCGCGGCACCGGTATTGCGATTACCATAAGCGGATAATCAAAACGACGGCGACACCGCACGGAATACGAGGAGAATGACGCATGACTTTTGTGGTAACCGAGGAATGTATCAAGTGCAAGTACACCGACTGCGTCGAGGTCTGCCCGGTGGACTGTTTTCACGAGGGCCCCAACTTCCTGGTGATCGACCCGGATGAATGCATCGACTGCACCCTGTGCGAGCCGGAGTGCCCGATCGAGGCCATTCACTCCGACGACGACGTGCCCGACCACCAGCAGCATTTCATCCAGCTCAACGCCGAGCTCGCCAAGCTATGGCCGGTGATCAGCGAGAAGAAGGACGCGCTGCCCGACGCCGACGAATGGGCGAAGGTCACCGACAAGACCCAGTACCTGGAACGCTGATCGCGGACACGCCGCACGTCCCGATGCCTTGAACGCTGCCCCGCCCGCGCCGCCCGACCCGTCACTTTCTTCGATCATCGTGGTCCCCTACCCGGGGGACCCGCTCGCCGAACTCGCGGCACGCCTGATCGCGCGCCACGAGACCGCCCTTCCCGACCTCGCCGATGCGGTCGTACTGTTGCCTGACGCGCACGCCGCCGCCCGGCTGCGCCGCCTGCTGCTCGCACGCGCGCGGCGGCCGGCGCTGCTCGGCCCGCACATCGCCACGCTGCCGCAGTGGATCGATCGCGCCGTGGCGGACCGCGGGCCCGTACTGCGCAGTGAACTCCGCCGCGAGCTGATCCTCGTCGACGTGCTGCGGCAGCACCGGCGCCTGCTCGGGGCGGGCAGCGCATGGGCCATGGCGGAGAGCCTGCTCGTCCTGTTCGATGAATTGACGCGCCGCCAGGTCCGCCTGCCCGAGGGCGCGGAACTCGAGGCCGCGCTGCGGCGCGGCTATGGTGTGGACGCCGGACAGGGCATCACCGCACTGTCGCGCGAGGCCACGCTTATCGACACGCTGTGGCGCGCCTGGCATGTCCAGCACGCCGCGGAAGGCCGCGCGGACCCGCACGCCGCCTACCTCGACAAGCTGGCGCGCCACGAGGCGCCGCCCGGGCTGCAGTTCTATCTCGCCGGATTCACCGAATTCATCCCGGCCGAACGCGCCTGGCTGCAAGCGCTGCTCGCGCGCGGCCAGGCGACCCTGTTCGCGCGCGGCGATGCCGCGGTGCGAGCCGACGCCGACGACTACCATCCCGACGCGATCACGCGTGAGGTACTCGCCGGGCTCGGGCCGGCGCCGCCCCGGTCGGCGGCCGCGCCGCCGGACTTCATCGACGCCGCGTTCGCGCCGCTGCCGGCGGCCGGACAGCTCGCGGAGCGCGCCGCGGATTTCCGCCGCGCGCACCCGGACAGCCCGGCCCGCGACCGCTTTCATCTGTTCACGGCCGACAACGCCGAGGACGAGGCGCGCGCGATCGACATCCAGATCCGGCGCTGGCTGCTCGACGGGCGCGGCGAGATCGGCGTCGTCATCGAGGACCGCCGCCTCGCGCGCCGCGTGCGCGCCCTGCTCGAACGCGCCGGGGTCGGACTGAGCGACCGCGTCGGCTGGGCGCTCTCCACCACCAGCGCCGCCGCTGCACTGGAGCGCCTGCTGGAAACGGTGGAAGAGGAATTTCATTACCAGCCCCTGCTGGACCTGCTCAAATCACCGTTCCTGTTTCCGCCGGGCGAGCGCGAGACCCGGCTCAGGGCCGTCTATCACCTCGAGCAGGACATCGTGCTGCACGAAAGCGTCACGCGCGGGCTGGGCCGCTATCGCGATCACATCGACTACCGCTACGCGCGCCTGCGCGATGAGCTCGGCTGGTCCGACGAGGAGCGCCGCGCCCTGCACGCCCTGCTCGATCTGCTCGAGGAGGCAACCCGGCCACTGAGCGCCCTGACACGCGGCCGCCAGCCCGCGGACCGGCTGCTCGACGCCCTCGAGCATGCCTTGCGACAGCTCGGCCTGCACGACAACCTCGCGAACGACGCCGCGGGCGAGGCCGTGCTGGACAAGCTGCGCGAGATGCGCGCCGCGCTGCACGCGCCGGTGCCGGCGCTCGACTGGCTCGAATTCCGCACCTGGCTCGGACGCGCGCTCGAGCGCGCCAATTTCCTCCCGCCACGCGTCGACGGACCGGTGCACCTGTTGACGCTGGCGCAGATCGGACTGATGCGCTTCGACGCCCTCATCATCGCGAATGCGGACGCGCGCCACCTGCCGGGCGGCGACAACCCGAGCCCCTATTTCAACGCCGGCGTCCGGCGCGAACTCGGCATCCCCACGGCGCAGGCGCGGCTCAACCAGCGCTTTCATCACTTCCGCTGCGCGCTGGAATGCGCGCCTGCGCTGCTGTTCACGCTGCACCGCGAGGCGGACGCCGACGCGCTGCCGAGCCCGTGGCTGACGCTGCTCGACACCTTTCACCGCCTGGCCTGGGGCGACGCCTTCGACGATCTCGGACTGGCCGCGCTGGTGCGGGATCCGCGCGCGCAGGTCGGCGGCGCGGCGCCCGCCCCATGGGCGCGGCCGACGCCGGCGCCGCGCGTGCGCCTGCCGGCCGGCCTGTCGCCGCGGGAATTCTCCGCCACCCGCTACCAGCGGCTGGTCGACTGTCCGTATCAATTCTTCGCCGCCGACTGCCTGGGCCTGAGCCCACCGGAGGAGGTGCGCGAGGCACTGGAAAAGGCCGACTACGGCGAACGCATCCATCGCATCCTCGAATGGTTTCATGGCGGCGACGCCCGGCGCGGGATCGAGGCCTTCCGCATGACCGGAGACCCGGGCGACCGCACGCGCGCCATCGCCGGGCTCGAGGCACTGTCGCGCCGCGCCTTCGCCGACGACCTGGAAGACAATGTCGTCCATCGCGCCTGGCTGCAGCGCTGGCTCGAAATCGTGCCGCGCTACGTGGACTGGCAGCTCGAATTCGCGCGCGCGCACCGCGTGGAGGCGGTCGAGGTGCGGGCCGCGCGTGACGACCTGCACCCCGGCCTGATCCTGCGCGGCCGCCTTGACCGCCTCGACCGCGGCGCGGCGGGCACGACCGTCATCGACTACAAGACCGGCGCCATGCCGGGGCTGGAGGACGTCCTGTCCGGCGAAGCGGTGCAGCTGCCCTTTTACGCCCTGCTGCTGCGCGAACCGCCGCAGCGCGTGCAGTACCTGGGACTGGAGCGCGACAAGGTACGCGCCGAGGCCGCGCTGGAGGGCGCGGACCTGTCCGAACTCACGCACGCCAACGCCACGCGCCTGATCGAGCTGACCGAGCAGCTGCGGTCCGGCGCCGAGTTGCCGGCCTGGGGTGACGAGCGCACCTGTGAACGCTGCTTCGCCATGCCGCTGTGCCGCAAGCAGTCATGGGATGACAGCGCCCCGCCCGCCGGGGAGGCGCCGGCATGAGCATCGAATTCGACACCGTCGCCGCCGCCTCGGATCCGCGCGACAACGTGACGGTGATGGCCTCGGCGGGCACGGGCAAGACCTGGCTGCTGATCGCCCGCCTGGTTCGCCTGCTGCTCGACGGCGCCGAACCCGGCGCCATCCTCGCCGTCACCTTCACGCGCAAGGCGGCGGGCGAGATGCAGGCGCGCCTGACCGACCGCCTGTCCCGGCTCGTGCGGATGGATGACGCGGCGCTCGACGCGGAACTGGCCGCGCTCGGCGTCACGGCGGACGCGGGCGCGCGCCGCGGCGCGCGCGGTCTGTTCGAGCGCCTGCTGCGCGCCCCGTTCCCCGTGCGCACCACGACCTTCCACGCCTTCTGCCAGGAGATCCTGCGTCGCTTTCCGCTCGATGCCGACGTGCCTCCCGGCTTCGACGTGAGCGAGGACGGCGGCCTGCTCGAACAGGAGGCGCTCGACGCGCTATACGCCGAGGCGACGGCGGCCCCGCGCGGCGAGGTCGCGCAGGCGCTGGACGAGCTGTCGGGCCGCTGCCGCAGTCCGGCCGGCGTCGCCGAGGCGCTGCGCGAGTTCCTGCGCCATCGCGGCGACTGGTGGGCGTGGACGCAGGACATGAAGGACCCGCCCGCCGAGGCCGCCGCGCATCTGGCGCGGCAGTTGGGGATCGCGCCGGAGGAAGCCCCGGAGGAGGATTTCCTCACGCCCGGCGCGACGGCCGCGCTGGACGAATTCCGCGCCCTGCTGCAACGGCACGAGACCGCCGCCAATGCCCGTCATGCCGAACAGCTGCTCGCCGCGCTCGACGCCGGACGCACGACCGGGGAGCGCATCGACGCGGTCATCGAGGTCTTCCTCACCGCCGGCGGCGAACCGCGCAAGCGCAAGGCGAGCGCGGCGCAGCAGAAATCGCTGGGCGCCGCCGGAGAGCAACGCCTGCTCGCACTGCACGCCGAATTCTCGGACGCCCTGCTGCGGCTGCTGGACCGCCGGCGGCGCCTGGGCACATTCCGCCTGTCACGCGCCTGGTACCGCGCCGGCGCGCGGCTCGTCGCGATCCATCAGCGCATCAAGCGGGACCGGCGCCTGCTCGACTTCAACGATCTGGAATGGAACACCTACACCCTGCTCAATCGCGGCGACAATGCCCACTGGGTGCAGTACAAGCTGGACCAGCGCATCGATCACCTGCTGGTCGATGAATTCCAGGACACCAACCCGACCCAATGGCGCCTGCTGCTGCCGCTGCTGGAGGAACTGGCCGCCGGGGCCGGACGCCCGCGCAGCGTGTTCCTGGTCGGCGACGTCAAGCAATCCATCTACCGCTTCCGTCGCGCCGATCCGATGCTGTTCGGGGCCGCGCATGACTGGCTCACCACGCGCCTCGCGGGCAAGAGCTATCCGCTCAACGCCTCGTGGCGCTCCGCACCCCGCATCATCGAGTTCATCAACCGCGTGTTCGCGGCCGGGGAACTGCACGAACGCCTCATCGGATTCGAACCGCACGCGAGCCGGCGCAGCGGGCTGTGGGGCCATGTCGAACTGCTGCCGCTGATCCAGCCGCTGGCCGAACCCATGCCCGCCGACGCGCCCCGGGGCCTGCGCAATCCGCTGCTGCAACCACGCGCGGAGGAGCTCGACCGGCGCCATTACCGCGAAGGCCGCGCGCTCGCGGCGCGGATCGCCGGACTCGTCGCCGGGGCGGTGATCGCCGACCGTGGCGGCGAACCGCGCGCGGTGGATTACGGCGACATCATGATCCTGATGCGCAACCGCACCCACATGCACGAGTACGAACTCGCGCTGCGCGACGCCGGCATCCCCTATCTCGGCGGCGGGCGCGCCAGCCTGCTCGACAGCCTGGAGATCCGCGACATGGTCGCGCTGCTCGATGTGCTGACCACGCCCTACGATAACCTGGCGCTCGCCACGGTGCTGCGTTCGCCCCTGTTCGGCTGTGCCGATGCGGACCTCATCGCGCTGGCCCAGCGCGCGCGCGCCGGCACGGCGGGCCGCCAGCGCCCCTGGCTGCACGCGCTGGCGGCGCTGGCGCCGACCTTGATGGCGGATTCGCCGCTGCGGCGCGCCTGGGACAAACTGCAGGACTGGAAGGCGCGCGCCGACCGCATGCCGGTACACGACCTGCTCGATCACATCTATTGCGACGGCGGTGTGCCCGCCTGCTACCTCGCGGTGTTCCCGCGCCATCTGCATCCGCGCGTGCAGTCCAACCTGATGCGTTTCCTCGAACTCGCGCTGGAGATCGAGAGCGGACGTTATCCCAGCGTGCCGCGCTTCATCGCCAGCCTGCGCGAGCTGCATCGCTACGCGCAGGAGGCGCTGGAGGAACCGCCAGCCGAACAGGGCCTCTCCGGCGTGCGCCTGATGACCATTCACGCCGCCAAGGGACTGGAGGCCCCGGTGGTATTCCTGGCCGACGCCGCGCGCGGCAACGCCGCCGCGCGCGCCTTCCAGGCCGTGGTCTCATGGCCGTCGGCGGCGGACCGGCCGCGGCACTTCCGCCTCGCCGGCAGGAGACAGGAGATCGACACCGATACCGCCGCCCGGCTCGACGAACTGGCGGCGGAAGAGACCCGCGAGGAGGCGAACCTGCTCTACGTCGCCCTGACCCGCGCCTGCCAGTATCTGTACATCTCCGGCTGCGCGCCCAGGCGCGGCGACGGGCGCGGGTGGTACGGGCAGATCGCCGCGCGCCTCGCCGACGACCCGGCGGGCATCGACGTGGAAGGCTGGTCCCGGACGGACGCCGACATCCCCGCCCGCGCGCCACGCGCGCAGCCCGCGCCGGAGCCCGGTTCCGCGCCGGATACGCGGCTCGCGCGGCGCCTGTCCGCGCGGATCGAATCCATGGACGGGGACGCGACGGAGACGACGCCGACCGGAGGCGATGCGGAGCGCCGGCGCGGCAGCGTGATCCACCGCATGCTCGATCTGCTGTCCACGCCGGGGGACGCGCCGGCGGCACGCGCGACGGCGGCCCATGAATTCGACCTGGACCCGGAGGCGCCGCTGCTGCGGGAATGGTGGGAGGAGGCATACGCGGTGGTCGCGGCCGAGGAACTGCGCGCATGTTTCGATCCGGCGCACTACCTGCGCGCCTATAACGAGATGCCCGTCACGCTCGAGCAGGACGGGCGATTGGTGCACGGCGTGATCGACCGTCTGGTGATCGGTCCCGACGGCATCACCCTGCTGGATTACAAGACCCGGCGCGATATCCCGCCCGGAGACCTGGCCCGCGCGGCGCTGCCCCACCGCGATCAGCTGCGCCGCTATCGCGCGGCGGTGCACAGACTGTGGCCGGAACAACCGCTGCGCGTGATGCTGGTGTTCACCGCGGGCGCGCGGGTCTACGAATGCCCCGCGGCATATTTCGCCGCCTGAAGGCGGCGGGAAGGGTCAGTCGGAGAACTGCGTCTCCAGGTACCGGGCGAGCTGCGTCGGATTGAGGTAGCCCGGCAGTATGCTGCCGTCGCTGAACACCAGCGTGGGGGTGCCGTTGACGCCGATCTTGCCGCCGAGGTTATACTCCGCCTCGACCGGGTTGTCACAGTGGCGTTCAGGCGGCTGGCGGCCGGACTTCGCCTCGGTCAGCGCCGCCTTGCGGTCCGCGGCGCACCAGACCGAAACCGCCTTGTCATAGGACGGGGAGTCGATGCCGGTGCGGGGGTAGGCGAGGTAGCGGATCTCGATGCCGAGATCGTTGTAGCGCTTGATCTCCTTGTGGAGCTGGCGGCAATAACCGCAATCGATATCGGTGAAGACGTAGACCGTGTACTTCGGCTTGCCCGCCGGCGCGAAGACGATGGCGTCCTCCTGCTTCACGTCCTGCATCAGCTCGCGACGCTGTTCGGAGCGTTTCTTCTCGGTGAGGTTGACCTGGGTCTTGAGATCGAGCAGATCCCCCTGCAGCAGGTAGCGCCCGTCCGCGCTGATGTAGAACGTCTCCGTGCCGTAGGTCACCTCGTAGAAACCGCCGGTCGGCGCCGCGCGGACCTCATCCGGGGTCTGGCCGGGGATGATGGCGGAAAGCATCTTGCGCACCGCCTCGGGCACGGCCTCCTCGGCCCCCGCACACGGCAGGCAGGCAATGAACAGGAGGGCGGCGATGAACGGCTTCTTCGGCATGGCGGCGGATCTCATGGATGGAGTCGCGGACATGATAACAGAGTCCCCCGCCGATTTTCGTGCCCGCGTAACACTCCGGGGACGCGCGGCTCAGCCGCGCGGGTGATGGCTGGCATGCAGGTGCTTGAGCCGCTCGCGCGCGACGTGAGTGTAGATCTGGGTGGTGGAAAGGTCGCTGTGACCCAGCAGCATCTGCAGGGCGCGCAGATCCGCGCCGTGGTCCAGCAGATGGGTCGCGAAGGCATGGCGCAGGGTATGCGGTGACAGCGGTCGGACGATCCCGGCCCGTCGCGCGTAACGTTTGATCAGGTGCCAGAATGCCTGGCGCGTCATCCCCTCGCCACGCGCGGTGACGAACACCGCATCGGACGGCCGCCCGTCGAGCAACTCAGGGCGCGCGTCGCGCAGATAGGTCTCCAGCGAGGCCAGGGCCTCCTCTCCCACCGGCACCAGGCGCTCCTTGCCGCCCTTGCCGAGAACGCGCACGATGCCCTGGCGCGGATTGACGCGCGCCAGGCTCAGGCCCACCAGTTCCGAGACCCGCAGGCCCGTCGCATAGAGCAGTTCGAGCATGGCGCGGTCGCGCAGCCCCAGGGCGGCCGACGCGTCGGGCGCGGCGAGCAGGGCTTCGACCTCGACCTCGGTCAATGACCTGGGCAACGGCCGCCCCAGCCTGGGGGCGTCGATGCGACTGCTCGGATCGGTCCGCGCCAGCCCCTCGCGTACCAGATGCTGATAGAACCTGCGCATGCTGGACACCAGCCGGGCGGTGCTGCGCGGACGCGCGCCCGCGCGAATGCGTTCGGCCAGGTAGTCGTGCAGATCGCCGCTCTCCGCCGCCGTCAAGGCACGCCCGCGCGACAACAGCCAGCGGGCGAGCCCTTCCAGGTCCGCGCGATAGGCGCCCAGGGTCGCGCGGCTCAGGCCGCGCTCCATCCACAAGGCGTCCAGAAAGCGTTCGAGACAGGCGGTATCCGCGTCAGGCGATCGCGGCGGCGCGGCGGCCGTCTCCATCCCGGACTCCTTCATGGACCAGCAGTCAGCGCCTGATCCGGCGCATGCGGCCGGCGGTCGCTCCGGAATACCCGCCGACGCCGTCGGTCGCGAGCGCGCGCACGCCGTGTTATCCGCCGGCCAGCGGGCGCAGTTTCTCCTTGTCCGCCGCCGAGGGTTTGTGGTTGATCCCGAGGAGCACCTCCGCCAGGGTGCGCTCCGCCGCGGGAGTGCCGTCCGCCTTCACCAGCGCCTCCAGCTTCTGCCTGTCCGCCCCGCCGACCTTATGCTCCATGTTCATCAGCGCGGTGGCCAGGGTGCGTTCGCCCGCGGTCGCGGAGGCATCGTCCGCGATGCCGCGCAGGGTGGCCTTCTCCGCGTCGGAAGGATAGTGATTGAGATGCAGCGTGATCCCCGCCATCTGCTCGATGGCGGAAGCGGCGAAGACCGGAGCGGCGAGGAATGCCAGCAGGATCGCCAGCAGAAACGGAGTGATTCTGAACAGGTTCATGACTCACCTCCATCGAGACAGGGAAACCCGCGGAAGGGGGTTTCGACGCAATAGAGATATACCGATTCGATGAGGATTACAAGAATGCGCGGGGAGCGGGAATATATGCCGCCCTCAAAAGGGAATACGGGCGCCGGTCCTGACGCCGGCGCCCGCGGTCCGTCAGAGTTTTTCCTTGATGCGCGCGGCCTTCCCTTCCAGTTCGCGCAGGTGATACAGCTTGGCCTTGCTGACATCGCCGCGGCGCTTCACTTCCACGGAATGGATCGCCGGACTGAAGGTCTGGAAGACGCGCTCGACGCCCTCGCCGTGCGACATCTTGCGCACCGTGAAGGCGGAATTGAAGCCGCGGTTGCGCTTGGCGATGACGACGCCGGTGAAGGCCTGCAGACGCTCGCGCTGTCCTTCCTTGACCTTGACCTTGACCTCGACGGTATCGCCCGGGCCGAACTCCGGCATCTCGCGCCCCATCTGCTCCGCTTCCAGCTGACTGATTATCTTGCTCATGATCTTTCTCCTGCTGTTCCTGTAGTCCCGCCGTTCATTCTTTCCGATTCCGGTTCCCGCGCGTCTTCCGCCGGCAGTTCCGCCAGCCAGCGGCGCCGCTGCTTGTCCAGCTCCAGGCCGGAGAGCAATTCGGGCCGCCTGCGCCGCGTCCGCAGCACGGCCTGCTTGAAACGCCATTCCTCGATCTCGAGGTGATTGCCGCGCAGCAGCACCTCGGGCACCGCGCGCCCGTCGATCTCGCGCGGGCGCGTGTACTGCGGATACTCGAGCAGCCCCGTGGCGAAGGTATCCTGGCGCACGGAATCCTCGTCGCCGACCGCCCCGGGGAGCAGCCGCGTCACCGCGTCGATGACCACCGCGGCGGCGAGTTCACCGCCGGTCAGCACATAGTCGCCGATCGAGAGCTCTTCATCGACCTCGCTCTCCAGCACGCGCTCGTCGATGCCCTCGTAACGGCCGGCCACCAGTATCAGCCGCGCCCCGTCTTCCGCCAGCGCGTGGGCGCGGGCCTGATCGAAGCGGGGTCCCTGCGGTGACAGGCAGATCACCCGCGCCGGATCCGGCGCCGCCGCGCGGGCGGCACGGATGGCATCGCGCAGCGGCTGCACCATCATCACCATGCCCGGGCCGCCGCCGAAGGGCCGATCGTCCACGGTACGATGGACATCCCGCGTGTAATCGCGCGGATTCCAGGTCCGAACGTCGACGAGGCCGGCCTTGGCCGCGCGCCCGACGATGCCCCACCCCATCAGCTCCGCGACCATGCCGGGGAACAGGGTCACCACGTCGATGCGCATCGGATGCCGCCCGTTCAATCCCCCGCTTCCCAGTCGACCGCGATCCGGCGCCGTGCCAGATCGACCTCGAGCACATAGCGCCCCATCACGAACGGGATCAGGGTCTCGCCCTGCTCACCCCGCACAACCAGGACATCGTTGGCCCCGGTCTCGATCATATGATCGACCCGACCGAATTCCACGCCGTCGCGATTGACGACCTCGGACCCGATCAGGTCGGTCCAGTAATATTCATTCTCGGCGGGGGCCTCCAGCTGCCTCCGTTCCACCGCGATCTCCGCCCCGATCAGCTCGCATGCATGATCACGGTCGGTGTAGCCGGCCAGCTGTACGACCAGGCCCTTGCCGTGGCGGCGACCGGCGTTGACCTCGAGCGTCTTCCACGCCCCGCCCAGATGTACCTGCCAGGGGTCATAGCGCAGCAGGTTCTCGGGTGGAGACGCGTACGACAGCACCTTGACCCAGCCGCGGACGCCGAAGAGGCCGCCGATCCTGCCCATCAACACCTGCCGGGTGTCGTGCTCCACCATGGCCAATCACCCGCGCCGCCGTCCCCGCGGAACGACGACGTCGCTGCCTGCCTCAGGCGGCGGCAGCCGCGTTTTGCTTGGCCAGCAGGTTGACGCGCTCAGAGGGCTTGGCCCCCTGCGAGAGCCAGTAGTTCAGCCGTTCGCCGTCGAGCTTCAGCTTCGGCTCGTTCTCGGCGGCGACCGGGTTGAAATACCCGATGCGCTCGATGAATCGGCCGTCGCGCGGCTTGCGGCTGTCTGCCACGACGATGTGGTAGAACGGCCGCTTTTTGGCCCCTCCGCGGGCCAGTCGTATGGTTACCATGGGATACCGGTCCTCTGTATGCGTATTGCTGCCAAGAAAAAGTGCATTATTTTACGCGATTTATCCCAAAAGGGAAGCGGGATTACCCGGCGGGAAAGACGCCTCGTCCGGAAGCCGTCGCGGCACCCTGTCCTGCTACGCCTCGGGATACCGGCGGGCGGGCGCTAATCCGGATATCTCCCTGTTTCCCCGCGCTTTATGGCTCGGGCTCCGACGGCGGGGGGATCAAAACGGGAGCTTACCCTTGAAACCGCGCAGGAGTTTGTTCATGCCGCCCTTCGACATCTGTTTCATCATGCGCTGCATCTGCTCGAACTGCTTGAGCATGCGGTTGATCTCCTGCACCTGGACGCCGGCGCCGGCGGCGATGCGGCGCTTGCGCGAGGCCTTGATGATGGCGGGAAAGCGGCGTTCCTGCGGGGTCATGGAGTTGATGATGGCCTCCATGTGGACGAACTGGCGGTCGTTGATCTGGTCGCGAGAGGCCTGCGGGATGGCGGACATCCCGGGCAGCTTGTCGAGCAGGCCGGCGACGCCGCCCATGTTGCGCATCTGCTGCAACTGGGTACGGAAGTCGTCGAGATCGAATCCCTTGCCCTGCTTGAGCTTCCTGGCGAGCTTTTCCGCCTCGTTCCGATCGACCTTGCGCTCCGCCTCCTCGATCAGGCTCAGGATGTCGCCCATGCCGAGGATGCGCGAGGCGACGCGTTCCGGGTGGAACACCTCCAGCGCCGCGGTCTTCTCGCCCACGCCGAGGAACTTGATCGGTTTGCCGGTGATGTGGCGCAGCGACAGCGCCGCGCCGCCGCGCGCGTCGCCGTCGGTCTTGGTGAGGATCACGCCGGTCAGGGCGAGGGCGTCATGGAAGGCCTTGGCGGTGTTGGCCGCGTCCTGGCCCGTCATGCTGTCCACCACGAACAGGGTCTCGACCGGCTGCAGCGCGGTATGCAACCGGCGCGCCTCGTCCATCATCTCCGCGTCCACGTGCAGGCGTCCGGCGGTATCCACGATGACCACATCGAAGAACTGCTTGCGGGCATGGTCGACGGCGGCGGTCGCGACGGTCACCGGATCCTGATCGGTACGGCAGGGATAGAACCCGACGCCGACCTCTCCGGCCAGGGTCTCGAGCTGCTCGATCGCTGCCGGGCGATAGACGTCGACGCTCACCAGCAGCACCTTCTTCTTCAGCTGCTCGCGAATCCAGCGCGCCAGCTTGGCCGCGGTAGTCGTCTTGCCGGAGCCCTGCAATCCGGCGAGCATGATGACGGCCGGCGGCGCAACATTGAGCTCGAGGCTGGCGGAGTGTTCCCCCATCACGGCGACCAGTTCGTCGCGCACCACCCGGATCAGCGCCTGTCCGGGCGTCATGCTCTGCAGGATCTCCTGGCCGACCGCGCGTTCGCGCACGCGGTCGACGAACTCTTTCACCACCGGCAGGGCGACGTCGGCCTCGAGCAGGGCCATGCGCACCTCGCGCAGGGCCTCCTTGATGTTGTCGTCGGTCAGGCGGGCCTGGCCGCGCAGGTTCTTCAACGCCTGGCCGAGGCGTTCGGTGAGATTCTCGAACATGGGCTGGAATCGGGTCCGGAATAGTCAAATCACGGCCATGATACACCGGCCGCGCACCTTCCGCGCAACCCCGGAGGGGATTCGGGACAGCAGGCGGGAACCGCTCAGATTTCGATCACGAGGCCGCTGGTCAGGCGCTGGAGCTGGCGGTCGGTGATCATCTCGCGGCACTGGCTGAAGATCAGCTCTTCCTCGCCGGGCTTGTTGTGGGTCAGGAAGATCCGCGGACGATGCCTGAGCTTCTTGAGGTCCTCGGCCAACAGCGAGGGGCAGTAATGACGCGACTTGAGCGCGAGCTCGCGGAAGGATTCCTTGAACGCAACCTCGACGATCAGCACGTCGAGCCGGGAGCGCTTGTTCAGTTCCGCCCAGAAGGTGTCATTGGTGGTGGTGTCGCCGCTGAAGGCCACCACCCCGCTCGCGCATTCGATGCGATAGCCGACGGTGGGAACGATGTGGTTCACGGGCATCATCTCGAAGCTGCGCCCGTCGAGCGTACAGACATCGCCCATGCGCAGGGGTTCGTAACGCATGACCGGATTGTCGGCGGTCGGAAGGCTGGCGAAATCGGGCCAGATGGCCCAGTTGAAGATGTGTTTCTTGAGCACCTCGATGGCGGAGGCGTGGCTGCGGATCATCATCGGTTCGACGATGTGCGGGAACATGCTGTCCACCATCAGCGGCAGGCAGGCGATGTGGTCGAGATGGGTATGGGTGAGGAAGATGTGGCGGACCTTCTTCATCTCGTCGAGGGTCAGCTCGCCGATTCCGGTCCCGGCATCGATCAGGATGTCGTCGTCGATCAGCATTGCCGTCGTGCGCAGCTCGCCGCCGATACCGCCGCTGCACCCCAATACACGCAGTTTCATATATCGATTCTCTTCCCGATTCCGCCGGAACCGCTCCCCGGTCCGGTGTCTCCGATCGCCCCGGATTGACCCGCCGGGAATGGAGCCCACTCCCGGACCTCCCTTTCTGCTTTGACCGCGAGCGGAAAAATCGCTAAATTCGTCACGGTGATAGCAAAATCCGCACCCGCCCCGAGAGGGCGAGAAGGTGTATACCACGATACTATCGACCTTGGACAGAATTTCTTCAGTGAATCAACACCCTGATACTGCCGGGATGGCAGCCTGATCGCCGCCGACCGCGCCCGGACCCCGACATCCACCTCCCATGCACACCCTGCTGCCCAGCATCCTGCTCGTTCCGGCCTATCTCGCCGCCGCCGTCATGCTCGTCCGTCGGCTCGCCGGCGGTGCCGGCGCCGCGTCCGGGAGCACCAAGCGGGGTATCCTGCTGCTCGCCCTCGCCGCGGTCGCCCTGCACGCCGCCGTGCTCTATCAGCAGCTGGTTACTCCGGAGGGCATAAACTTTGGCTTCTTCAACGCCTTGTCCCTGCTCACCTGGCTGATCGCGCTGCTGCTCTCGCTCACCGCCTTCAACCGTCCGCTGGAGAATCTCGGCATCGCGGTCTTCCCGCTCGCCGCGGCGGCCGTGATCCTGGAAGAGATCTTCCCGAGCAACCACATCCTGAGCCCGCAGCGTGACATCCTCGACATCCACATCATCATCTCGATCGCGGCCTACAGCGTGCTGTCGCTCGCGGCGGTGCAGGCCATTCTCGTCGCCATCCAGGACAAGCACCTGCACGAGAAGCATCCGGGCGGATTCATCCGCGCGCTGCCGCCGCTGCAGACCATGGAGTCGCTGTTGTTCCAGATGATCGGCGTCGGCTTCGTCATGCAGAGCCTGTCGCTGGTGTCCGGCTTCGTCTATCTCGACGACATGTTTGCCCAGCACCTCGTGCACAAGACCTTCTTTTCCCTCGTGGCCTGGCTGGTGTTCGCCATCCTGCTCTGGGGACGCTGGAAATTCGGCTGGCGCGGCAAGACCGCGATCCGCTGGACGCTGGGCGGCTTCGTATCGCTGCTGCTCGCCTATCTGGGCAGCAAACTGGTGCTGGAGCTGATGCTCGGGCAGCCTTGACGATGTCCCGCCGCGACCGCCCCCGACGGAACCACGCCAGGATCCAGACGCGATGACCGACATCTCCATCGGCAGCCTGTCGATGATCCTCGTCCTGCTGATCATCCTCTCCGCGTGCTTTTCCGCCGCCGAGACCGCGATGATGCGCCTGAATCAGTACCGTCTGCGCCATCTCGCCCACGCCGGTCATCGCGGCGCCGTCTACGCCAGCCGGCTGCTCGCGCGGCCCGACCGCCTGATCGGGTTCATCCTGCTCGGCAACAATTTCGTCAACATCCTGGCCTCATCGATCGCGACGATCATCGCCCTGCGCGTCTTCGGGGAGACGGGCATCGCGATCGCCGCCGGACTGCTCACCGTGGTCCTGCTGATCTTCGGCGAGGTGACCCCCAAGACCATGGCCGCGTTGCATCCGGAACGCATCGCCTTTCCGGCCGCCTATGTCATCACGCCGCTGCTGGGCCTGTTCTCGCCCTTCGTGTGGATCGTCAACGCAATCAGCAACACGCTGCTCAAGGCCATCGGCGTCTCGCCGAAGGAAGCCTCCACGCACCAGCTCAGCGCGGAAGAGCTGCGCACCGTGGTCAACGAGGCCGGCGCCCTGATCCCGCGCAAGCACCAGCACATGCTGCTCAACATCCTCGATCTCGAAAAAGCGCGCATCGAGGACATCATGATCCCGCGCAGCGAGATCGTCGGGATCGACCTCGACCACAGCGAGGATGAGATCGTCGCCCTGCTCTCATCCGCGCGCCATACGCGGCTGCCGGTATACCGTGAAGACATCAATGAAATCACCGGCATCGTGCACGTGCGTAATGCACTGCCCCTGCTCAGCCGGGGAACCTTTACCAAGGAAGCCCTGATGCGCGTCGCAGAAGAGCCCTATTTCATCCCGGAAGGGACGCCACTCAACACGCAGCTGCTCAATTTTCAGCGCCAGAAACGCCGTATCGGCCTGGTCGTGGACGAATACGGCGACATCGAGGGACTGGTGACGCTGGAGGACATCCTCGAGGAGATCGTCGGCGAATTCACCACCGATGTGTCGACCACCGTCAAGTTCGTCCACACCCAGGGCGACGGCAGCTTCCTGATCGATGGCAGCGCGCACATCCGCACCCTCAATCGCATGATGAACTGGCAGCTGCCGACGGCCGGTCCGAAAACGCTGAACGGCCTGATCATGGAACATCTGGAATCGATTCCCACCTCGGGGGTGAGTCTGCGCATCGATGGCTACACCATCGAGATCATGTCCATCGCGGACAATGCGGTCAAAACCGCGCGCATCCTGCCCCGGAACACCGCACCGGCAGACGCCCGCGGTCAGTAGTCAGTAATGGAATCCGAGGACGACGCCGAGCGTGTCGGCGTCGCTGCGCGGCTGCCACACCTGGCTGGAGCCGACCTGCTCGATCTCCGATTTACCGAGCCGGTAGCCGGCATAGTAGAACTTGACGTACGAGCCCGCCGCACCCTCCGCCCGGGGAGCGCCGAGCGCGACCTGATAGGAGAGAAATCCGGACGCGCGTTCATCCGGCGAGAGGTTGAGGGTCTGGCCCTGGATCGCTACCTGTTCACCGATCGAGCGCGGCTTGCGGAAGCCGAGCTGGAAGTAGCCGCCGGGCGAGGCGCCGTGCAGCGCGATCCCGATCCCGCAACGCAGGTAAGCCACGTCATAGTCCTCGGTGAATCCCGCCACCGACTGCCCGATGGAATTCACCCCGCCGTTGATCTCCCGGCGCCAGTTGTCCAGGCCCACCCCGCCGAACAGGTCGATCGAAACGCCCTCGACGAAATCGGGGAAGCGGTAACCCCCGTTGACCTCGCCGTACCAGCCGGAATAGTCGGAGACGGTGCCGACGAAGCGTCCGTTGTTGTCCTGCCCGTCGTAGTCGACCTCGCCCACATGGCCGCCCACGCGCATTTCGAAGATCGGCCCGGCATCGGCGTGAAGGAAATTGCCGAGCGCTGCGCCCAGCGCGAAACGCGGGCCTTGTTCCGTCAGCAGACGGCGGCCGTCGTCATCGAATTCGCGCCAGCGGAAGCTTTCCATCCCGCCTTCGAACGCCAGGCGCGCATCCGTCGGGGAAGCGCCCGCTGCAGCGGAAGCGGCATCGGATGTCCCGCCGTGAACAGCCACCAGCAGCCCGCACAGCACGGAACACAACCGCCGCCCCCCTCTCATCCGTCTTCCCCCCGAACGCTTCTTGTTGTTCATTCTTGTCCGTCCCGGCGCTTCGGCCAGGATGCGTTCCCGGCAGGGTATCATCACCGGAAGCGGAAAAACAGGTCCACACTGCCCCGTCGCTCGCAGCGGACGAGACCCCGCGACCGATCCGGGAAAGGCCTACTTCAGTCCGAGCACATCCTGCATGTCGAACAGGCCGGCCTGGCGCTGCATGATCCAGCCCGCCGCGCGCAGCGCGCCGCCCGCGAAGGTGAAACGGCTGGTCGCCGTATGCATGATCTCGACCCGCTCGCCGAGCCCGGCGAACATGACACGGTGCTCCCCGACGATGTCGCCGGCGCGGATCGTTTCAAAGCCGATGGTGGCGCGGTCGCGCGCGCCGGTGTGACCCTCGCGACCGTAGACGGCGCAGCGGTCCAGATCGCGCCCCAGCGCGTCGGCCACCACTTCGCCCATGCGCAGCGCGGTGCCGGAAGGCGCATCGACCTTGTTGCGATGGTGGGCCTCGATGATCTCGATATCGACCTCGTCGCCGAGCACCCGTGCGGCGATATCGAGCAGTTTGAAGCAGAGATTCACGCCGACGCTCATATTGGGCGCCAGCACGATCGCGATATCGGCGGCGTGGCGTTCGATATCCCGGCGCTGATCGGCACTGAGCCCGGTGGTGCCGATCACCATGCGGCGGCCGGCGTCGTGGCAGAGGGCGGCATTGCTCACCGTGACGGCGGGCAGCGTAAAATCGATCAACACGTCGAAATCGCCGACCCGGGCCGCCAGATCGTCACCGACGATCACCCCGACCGGTCCGATCCCGGCCACGTCGCCGGCGTCGCGCCCCACGGCGGGGCTGCCGGGGCGATCGACGGCAGCGCCGAGGCGGATTCCGGGGTGCTCGCGACACGCCTCGATGAGCGTGCGGCCCATGCGTCCGGACGCGCCGGCGATCGCTATTCTGGTCATGCTCCCCTCCCGCGGGCACGGCGTCCGCTCGGCGCGGCACGCCTGGACATTCAGAGTTTCAGATCCTCGAAGAACTTCTTGACGCCGTCAAGCCAGCTGCGCGCGCGCGGGCTGTGACTGTCGTTGCGCTCCTGCAATGTGTGCTCGAACTCCCGCAACCGCTCCCGCTGCTGATCGTTCAGGTTCACCGGCGTCTCCACCACCACGCGGCACAGCAGGTCGCCGAGGCCGCTGCCCTGCACGGAACGCACCCCCTTGCCGCGCAGCCGGAACAGCTTGCCCGTCTGCGTCTCGGCGGGCACCTTCAGCACGACGCGTCCGTCCAGCGTCGGCACCTCGAGCTCGCCCCCCAGCGCGGCAGTGACGAAGCTGATCGGCATTTCGCAGTGCAGGTCGGTGCCCTCACGCACGAAGATCGGGTGCGGCTTGACGTGGATCAGCACATAGAGATCGCCCGCCGGGCCGCCCTGCTCGCCGGCCTCGCCCTCGCCGCTGAGCCGGATGCGGTCGTCGGTGTCGACGCCGGGCGGGATCTTCACCGACAGGGTCTTGGTCTCCTTGACGCGGCCATGGCCGTGGCAGGCGGTGCAGGGTTCACTGATGATCTTGCCCGCCCCGCGGCAGCGCGGACAGGTCTGCTGGATGGAGAAAAAGCCCTGCTGCATGCGCACCTGGCCCTGGCCGCCGCAGGTCGTGCAGGTGACCGGCGTGGTGCCTTTCTTGGCGCCGCTGCCGTCGCAGGTCTTGCATGTCACGTGGGTCGGGACGCGCACCTTGACCGTGGTGCCGCGCACCGCCTCTTCCAGGCTTAACTCGAGATCGTAGCGCAGATCGGCGCCGCGCTGCGCGCCGCCGCGCCCGGCGCGGGTGCCGAAGATGTCGCCGAAGACGTCGTCGAAGATATCGCTGAAATTCGCGCCGCGGAAACCGCCGTGTCCCCCGCCGCCCGCGGCGGCATCGACGCCGGCGTGGCCGAACTGGTCGTAGGCGGCGCGCTTGCGCTCGTCGGACAGTACGTCGTAGGCCTCCTTGGCCTCCTTGAATTTCTCTTCCGCGTCCTTGTCGTCGGGATTGCGGTCGGGATGATACTTCATCGCCAGGCGACGGTACGCCTTCTTGAGTTCGGCCTCACTGGCGTTGCGCGCCACGCCAAGCAATTCGTAGTAGTCCTGCTTCGCCATCGTTCTTCTGCTGATTCCGCTGCCGCTTCACATCCGGGTTGCCGCATGACGCGGCTCCTCAATACGCAAAAGCGCGAGACGCATCGCCCCGCGCTTCGTGTCCGCCGCCTCCGGCGCCGGAACGGCGGTTATGATAGACCAGACGCGCCGCGAATGCGACGCGTCCGACCTGACTCCCGCCGGAAATTACTTGCGCTGATCCTCCTTGACCTCCTCGAACTCGGCGTCCACGACGTTGTCCTGCGCGCCGTCGGAGGCGGCGGAACCGGCGGCCTGCCCGGCGCCCGCTTCCTGCTGGGTCTGGGCATAGGCGCGCTCCGCGATCTTGGCCGAGGCCTGCGTCAGGGCATTGGTCTTCGCCTCGATCGCCGCCAGGTCATCGCCCTTCATCGCCGCCTGCAACTCGTCGATCGCCTTCTCGATCGCGCCCTTCTCGTCGGCCGCGACCTTGTCGCCGAGATCGGTGAGCGTCTTCTTGACCGCATGGACCATGTTGTCGGCCTTGTTGCGCGCGTCGACCAGCTCGTGGAAACGGCGATCCTCGTCCGCGTGCGCCTCGGCGTCGGTGACCATGCGCTTGATCTCGTCCTCGGACAGGCCGCTCGAGGCCTTGATCACGATCGACTGCTGCTTGCCCGTGGCCTTGTCCTTGGCGGACACATTGAGGATGCCGTTGGCGTCGATGTCGAAGGCGACCTCGATCTGGGGCATGCCGCGCGGCGCGAGCGGGATATCGCTCAGGTCGAAGCGGCCGAGCGACTTGTTCGCCGCCGCCACCTCGCGCTCGCCCTGCAGCACGTGCACCGTCACCGCGGCCTGGTTGTCCTCCGCGGTGGAGAACACCTGCGAGGCCTTGGTCGGGATGGTGGTGTTCTTTTCGATCAGCTTGGTCATGATGCCACCCATGGTCTCGATACCGAGGCTCAGGGGCGTCACGTCGAGCAGCAGCACGTCCTTGACCTCGCCGCCGAGCACGCCGGCCTGGACCGCGGCGCCGATGGCCACCGCCTCGTCCGGGTTGACGTCGCGGCGCGGCTCCTTGCCGAAGAAGTCCTTCACGACTTCCTGCACCTTGGGCATGCGCGTCTGGCCGCCGACCAGGATCACGTCGTCGATGTCGGAGGCCTTCAGTCCGGCGTCCTTCAGCGCGATCTTGCACGGCTCCATGGTGCGGGTGATCAGTTCCTCCACCAGGGACTCCAGCTTGGCGCGCGTCACCTTGATGTTGAGGTGCTTGGGACCGGTCGCGTCCGCCGTGATGTAGGGCAGATTGACGTCCGTCTGCTGGCTGCTGGACAGCTCGATCTTCGCCTTCTCCGCCGCCTCCTTCAGGCGCTGCATCGCGAGCGGATCGCCGCGCAGGTTGATGCCCTGGTCCTTCTTGAACTCGTCGGCCAGGTAATCGATCAGGCGCATGTCGAAATCTTCGCCGCCGAGGAAGGTATCGCCGTTGGTGGACAGCACCTCGAACTGGTGCTCGCCTTCCACGTCCGCGATCTCGATGATGGAGATGTCGAAGGTGCCGCCGCCGAGGTCATACACCGCGATCTTGGCCTCGCCGCGCTTCTTGTCGAGGCCGAAGGCCAGCGCCGCCGCCGTCGGCTCGTTGATGATGCGCTTGACCTCCAGCCCGGCGATGCGGCCGGCGTCCTTGGTGGCCTGGCGCTGGGAATCGTTGAAATAGGCCGGGACGGTGATCACCGCCTCCTTCACCTCTTCGCCGAGATAGTCCTCGGCGGTCTTCTTCATCTTCATCAGCACGCGCGCGGAAACCTCCGGCGGCGCCATCTTCTTGCCATTGACGTCGACCCAGGCGTCGCCGTTGTCGGCCTTGACGATCTTGTACGGCACCAGATCGATGTCGCGCTGCACCACGTCCTCGCCGAAGCGGCGCCCGATCAGCCGCTTGATGGCATAGAGGGTGTTCCTGGGATTGGTGACCGACTGCCGCTTGGCGGCCTGGCCGACCAGCACTTCGCCGTCATCGGAAAAGGCGACGATGGAGGGCGTGGTCCGGCTGCCCTCGGAGTTCTCGATTACCCGGGGCTTGCCGCCTTCGATGACGGCGACGCAGGAGTTCGTCGTGCCCAGGTCAATTCCTATGATCTTGCTCATCGCGGGATGTCTCCATTTTCTGTTGATCTGCCGGCGTCACCCGCCGCTAAACACCTCAAGTTGTGAGGTATATTGGGGCACGGGTCCCGCTTTCAAGCCATTTCGTCGATTTTCTTCTCCACCGCCGTATCCGGCTTGCCGCCGCCGGCCGCCGACACCACCACCATGGCGGGGCGGATCAGGCGGTCGTTGAGCAGGTATCCCTTCTGGTAGACGGCGAGCACGGTGTTGGGCTCGGCGCCGGGCGCGGGCTGCACGCTCATCGCCTGGTGCAGCTCGGGATTGAACTTCTCGCCCACCGGATCAACCGCGCGCAGGCCGAACTTGTTGACGGCGGCGGTCAGGATCTTCAGGGTCAGTTCCATGCCCTCGCGCAGCTTGGCCGGGTCGACCTTGTCCCCGGCGGCGACGCCCAGCCCCATCTCGAGGCCGTCGATGACCGGCAGCAATTCGGCGGCGAATTTCTCGAGTCCGTACTTGTGGGCGTTCTCGAGCTCACGCTCGGCGCGACGCTGGACATTGGCCATTTCGGCCCGCACCCGCAGCAGCTGGTTCCAGTAGTCGTCCGCCTTGGACTGGGCATCCTGCAGGCTCAACAACAGCTCGTCGGCCCCGCCCTGCGCCGCGTCCGTCCCGGCGCCGGCTGTACCCGACTCCTGTTCCCGCTCATCCGCCGCCATGGCCGGCTCCTTCTCTGTCGCCATCACACCTCCCAGGCTGGTTCTTGAAAACGACTGGACCGGCCGCGGGCGTGCCGGACCGGCGCTATTGTGGCTGAATGTAGGGGCCTAGTGGTACTGATTCAAGGCCGCGGTAAGCAGATTCGCCGTCGACTGCACCAACGGGATCACCCGCTTGTAGGACATGCGCGTGGGGCCGATGACCCCGAGCACACCGACCACCCGGCCCTCGACCGCGTAGGTCGAGGTCACCACGCTGCAGTCATCGAGCTCGTTGCAGCCGGATTCCTTGCCGATGAACACGCGCACGCCCTGGGTATACAGGCAGCGATCGAGCAGATGCAGGATCTTCCGCTTCTCGCTGAACGCCTCGAACAGCACGCGCAGACGGTCCAAGTCGGACAGCTCGTTGAATTCCATTAAATTGGTCTGGCCGGAGACGATGACGTCCTCGCGGTTTCCGCTGCGCTCCAGCACCTGCCCGGCGAGCAGGATGGCGGTGTCCAGGGTGCGGTCCATGCGCACACGCGCATCGTTCAATTCATTGAACAGATGGCGGCGGATGTCCGCGAGATCCCTCCCGGCGAACACTGTGTTCAGGTAATTGGTGGCCTGTTCCAGCTCGGCGCCGGAAAAGGCGCGACCGGTGTGGATGACCACGTTGTGCGCCTCCTGTTCGTTGAGCATCAGGATCGCGAGCACGCGCTGTTCCGACAGGGCGATGAATTCGATATGGCGCAGGACCAGGCGCTCGCTCCGCGGCACCATCACCAGCCCGGCCATGCTGGTCATTCCCGACAGCAGACCGGAGACCGAAAGCGCCAGCCCCTGCAGCGTGGCGCCCTGTTCGAAGAGGGCCTTCAGGCGCTGGATCTCGCCGCTGTCGCCCGGCTCCAGCGCCAACAGCGAATCGACGAACAGGCGATAGCCCTTGTCCGTCGGGATACGGCCGGCCGAGGTATGCGGCGAAGCCACCAGACCCAGCGCTTCGAGCTCCGCCATCGCGTTCCGGATCGTGGCCGGACTGAGGTCGAGCCCGGACTCCTGGCACAGGGTCCGCGAACCGACCGGCTGGCCGTCGCGGATATAGATCTCGATCAGCACCTTCAGCAGGTGGCGGGTTCGATCATTGAGTTCCTTGCTCATGGGCACTCACCAGAATACCGTTTTGATATCATCAGGTTAACCTAGATACCGGCATGCCGCCGCGGAGGTCACGGGGAAGTTAGCAACTCGCTTCCGGCGTGTCAAGAAAGCCGCTTGGTGAACGACAGGCCGCATGATACCTTTCCAGCATCTTTAATACATGATGGATCCTGAACGGTGACTTTCAAGCACATCGGCATCATCGGCAAATTCAGCGACGCGAGCGTCGCCGACACGATCCGCGCCCTCGCCGCCCACCTCGGCGCCAAGGGCGTCACCGTGCTGCTGGACGCGGATACCGCGCGGCTGTTGCCGGACATCGGTCTCCGGACCGCCAGCCGGGACGAGATCGGCCGGCGCTGCGACCTCGCGGTGATCGTCGGGGGCGACGGCACCCTGCTCAATGCCGCGCGCTCGCTCGCGGCGCACGCCGTGCCGCTGGTCGGCATCAACCTCGGCCACCTGGGCTTCCTCACCGATATCTCGCCCGGGCAGATGCTCGAATCGATGGACCAGATCCTGCGTGGCGATTACCGCATGGAGGAGCGCTTCCTGCTCGCCTGCTCCGTCATCCGCGCAGAGACCGAGATCGGCTCCGGCAGCGCCTTCAACGAGGTCGTGGTGCACAAGCGCAATGTCGCCCGCATGATCGAACTGGAGACCTGCATCAACGGCCGCTATCTCAACAAGCTGCGCTCCGATGGCGTGATCGTCTCGACACCGACCGGCTCCACCGCCTACGCGCTGTCCGCCGGGGGCCCGATACTCGACCCCGCGCTGGACGCCATCGTCATCGTGCCGGTGTGCCCCCATACCATGAGCCACCGGCCGATCGTCGTCGACGGCGCCAGCGAAATCGACGTCATCGTCGGCAACGGCAACCGCGACCACGCCCAGGTCACCTGCGACGGCCAGGTCTCCTTCGATCTCACCGCCGGCGACCGGCTGCACATTCGCAAACAGGCCCCGGTGCGCCTGGTGCATCTGCCCCGGCATGATCACTACGAACTGTTGCGCGCGAAACTGAACTGGGCGGAAAACCCGAAAAACCGCTGAAGCCCCCATGCTGACGCATCTGCACATCCGCAATTACGCCCTCGTCGATGAACTCGAACTCGCGCTCGCAGCGGGTTTCACCGTGCTCACCGGCGAGACCGGCGCCGGCAAATCCATCCTCATCGAGGCGCTCGGGCTGACCCTCGGCGACCGCGCGGACGCGGGCGTCATCCGCCACGGGGCGGAGCGCGCCGAGGTGACCGCCACCCTGACGGTCGCCGACAATGCGGCGGCGAGCGCCTGGCTGCGGGAACAGGAACTGGAGACCGGCGACGGGGCCGAATGCATCCTGCGGCGCACGATCACGGCGGACGGGCGCTCCAAGGCCTGGATCAACGGCAGCCCCGTCCCGATCCAGACCCTGCGCGAGCTGGGCGCCCTGCTGGTGGACGTGCACGGACAGCACGAGCATCACTCCCTGCTCAAACGCGAACATCAGCTCGCCCTGCTCGACGGCTATGCCGCGCAGCCCGCCCTGCTGTCCGCCGTGGAAGAGGAATACCGCGCATGGCGGCGGCTGACGCGCGAACTGGAGGAATTGCACGCGCCCGGCGCCGAGGGCGACAGCCAGATCGAATTCCTGCGCTTCCAGCTCCAGGAACTCGAGGAGCTCGACGTCTCGCTCCAGGAACTCGAGCGGCTGGACGCGGAGCACAAGCGACTCGCCAATGCCGGCGTGCTCATCGAAACCTGCCAGGCCGGACTCGCCGCACTGGACGAGGACGAGGATGCGCTACGCGTCCGCCTGGCACGCGCGCTGAATGATCTGCGCCAGCAGAGCGCGACCGATGCGCGCCTGCAGCCGGTGGTCGACCTGCTCGACGGCGCGGCGATCCAGCTCGAAGAGGCCGCCGGCGAACTGCGCGCCTACGTGGACCGGCTCGAGCTGGATCCGCAGCGCCTGGAAGACGTGGAACGACGCCTGGCCGCCATCCACGCCGCCGCGCGCAAGCACCGCGTGCCCGCGCGTGAGCTGCCGGAACTGCGCCGGCGCCTCGACGCGCAGATCGAAGGTCTCGCGGGCGCCTGGCAGCGGCGCGAGGAGATCGCGCGGGAAATCGCGGCGTGCGAAACCCGCTATCGCGCCGTCGCGGCAAAACTCGGCGCCGCGCGCGCGAAGGCGGCCCGGACGCTGGAAAAGAAGGTCGTGCAGGAGATGCGCCGGCTCGGCATGCCGGACGGCGTGTTTACGATCGAACTGCAGGCGCGCGCGGACGACACGCCATCGCCCTCCGGACTGGACCGTATCGAGTTCCTGGTCAGCACCAATCCGCACCAGCCGCCGCGCCCGCTCGCCAAGGTCGCCTCGGGCGGCGAGATGTCGCGCATCGGGCTCGCCATCCAGGTGGTCACCGCGGAACAGGTCGACGTGCCCAGCGTGATCTTCGACGAGGTGGATGTCGGCATCGGCGGCCGCGTCGCCGAGATCGTCGGCCAGGGCCTGCGCCGGCTGGGCGAATGCCGGCAGGTGTTGTGCATCACACATCTGGCGCAGGTCGCCGCCCTCGGCCATCACCACCTGCAGGTCAGCAAGCGCAGCACCGGCAAGCAGACCCAGTCGACAATCCGGCCGCTCGCGCCGGAAGAGCGCCAGGAAGAGATCGCGCGGATGCTGGGCGGCGTGGAGATCAGCGCCCAGACCCGGGCCCACGCCGAGGAAATGATCAGGCGATCGGAAGAGTTCGCCTGAGTCGCCCGCGCCGCGCCCGCAACGGGGCCGGCACGCGCCCTACTTTTTCTTCTTGCGACAGTCGGCGCAGACGCCGAAGATGTTCAGGTAATGGTCGGTCATCTCGTAACCGGCCTTCTTGGCGATCGCGCGCTGACGCTCCTCGATCGTGTCATCCATGAATTCGTCCACCCGGCCGCACTTCACGCACAGGATATGGTCGTGGTGCGAGCCCTGGTTCAGCTCGTAGACCGAGTGGCCTTCCTCGAAGTTGTGGCGCGTCACCAGGCCCGCGCTCTCGAACTGGGTCAGCACGCGGTAGACGGTGGCCAGGCCGACGTCCTCGCCGGTATCGAGCAGTGCCTTGTAGACATCCTCCGCCCCAAGGTGACGCTTCTCGCTGCTCTCCATGATGTGCAGGATCTTGACGCGCGGATGGGTGATCTTGAGGCCGGCCTTCTTGAGGTCCACGCCCTCGAGGTTGCTGTCGCTGGGATTCTGCTTGGTCGCCATGGGGATTCTCCGGCTGTTCCGCTGCGTACGGACGGCTAATTATATATAATGAAGCGCCTTCGACAACCGCAGTATGGACGCACCAATGCCACGATCACGCCTCCTTGCCCTCGGCTGCATCATCCTCATCACGGCCTCCTGCGCCATGCACCGGGTCGAGATTCAGCAGGGAAACGTCATTACACCAGAGATGGTCGCTCAACTCAAACCCGGCATGAACCGCCAGCAGGTCCAGTTCGTGATGGGTACCGCATCGATCATGGACCCGTTTCACCCGGATCGCTGGGACTATGTGTATGTCCTCAATGTCGGAAAGGAAAAGATCGAGCACCGGCACGTGACCGTGTATTTCGACGGCGATGCGCTTACGCGCGTGGAAGACGAGCAGGACGTCGCGAGCGAGTGAACGCGGGTCGTCAGGATTCCGGCCTGGGGGTATCCTTCGCTTCCGCGGCGCGCTGGCGCCGGGATTCTTTCGGATCGGCGATCAGCGCCCGGTAGATCTCCACACGATCGCCCGCCTGCAACTGGGCGCCCAGCTTGGACAGCTTGCCGAACACGCCAACCTTGTTGACCGCGAGGTCGATGTCGGGAAACTGCTCCAGCACGCCGGAGAGCCTGATCACTTCCTCCACGGTGGCGCTCGCGTCCGCCTTGACCGGGATGATCACCTGCACGTCGGGACGCGCATAACTCACCTCGACGTCGATCTTGTCAGCGCTTTCCATACAATTCCGCCGCCCGCTCGCAAAAGGCGTCCACCAGGGTATTGGCGATCTGGCTGAACACCGGACCGATGGCCAGGCGCAGCAGGTGACTGGAGAATTCGTACTCCAGATCCAGCGACACCCGGCTCGCCGCAGGGCTCAGGGCCTCGAAGCGCCAGAACCCCTCCAGATGATGAAACGGTCCCTCCACCAGGCGCATCTCGATCATCTTGTCCTTCTGCAGCCGGTTCAGTGTGGTGAAGGTCTTGTGGATGCCGCCGCGATGCAGCTCGATCGAGGCCTTCACCTCGTCCTCGCCGCGCGACCATTCCTGCGCGCTGCGGCACCACGGCAGAAACTGCGGATAGGTCTCGATGTCGTCCACCAGGGCATACATTTCGGCGGCGCTGTACGGCACGAGGGCGCTGCGGTTGATCACCGGCATCGGCGCCTCCGCCGAGCCGGGCGGAGCACCGCCTGTCGCGCCACCGGCGCCGGACCGTCACACGACTTCGTATTGCCCCACATCCCGACACCGCTTCCAACCACTGATTCGACTCCGGCGCCGCTCGTCCATCAGACCGCGATCGCCGCCGCAGCGCACCATGATATGCGTGGCTGTCCGGCACGGCAAGCCGTCCGGCCATGGCGTTCCGCGTCGCGGGAAAATCGCTCAACCGGGCGCGGGCTTGTGTGTATAATCAGCGCTTCCGTACGACATTCCGCCCGCGCGAGCCCCGCGGATCCACGCTCGTGCGCCACGGCTACCCGCATGAACGCAGGCAAGAAGACCAAGGACACCAAGACTTCGAGCACCATCGCGGAGAACCGCCGCGCCCGCCACGACTATTTCATCGAGGAGCAGTACGAGGCCGGGCTCGCGCTCGAGGGATGGGAAGTCAAGAGCCTGCGCGCCGGCCGGGTCCAGCTGCAGGAAAGCTACGTGCTGATCAAGGACGGCGAGGCCTGGCTGTTCGGCGCCCACATCTCGCCGCTGCCGACCGCCTCTACCCACATCCATCCCGACGCGACGCGCACGCGCAAGCTGCTGCTGCACCGGCGCGAGCTCGACAAGCTGATCGGCGCGGTCGAACGCAAGGGCTACACCCTGGCCCCGCTGACCCTGTACTGGAGCCGCGGCCGCGCCAAGCTCAAGGTCGGACTCGCCAAGGGCAAGAAGGAATTCGACAAGCGCGCCGTCGAGAAGGAACGCGACTGGCAACGGGAAAAACAGAGAATCATGAAGATCAAATAAATCTTTTAGAGTAAGGGGACAGATTTCAAATCTGTCCCCGTTTTCCTGCACGGTTTTTCAACCTCGCCCTTGTATCCTCATCCCCCGCCACTATAATAGTCCCCAGGGGGCGACCTGGCTTCGACGTGGGTTGCAAAACCTGAGGTGCATGCCGAGGCGCAGATGACCTCGTAAATCCAGCTGCAAACAACATAGTTGCCAACGACGACAACTACGCTCTGGCTGCTTAAGTCAGCCAGCCTCTGACCGGATACGTGCTTGTGCGTCCGTAGTCCTTCGGGACGAATCAGGGGTCATCGCTCACAAGATCGCGTTGAGGCTCGCCCCGGGCTGATGCGCTAAACCCTTAGGGGCTCGCCGTCCGTCTTCCCTGCCCGTCGGGTAGCGGCCGGTTAAATCAAAGACGCGGCTACGCATGTAGAGCCGAGGGCGGAGGACTTGCGGACGCGGGTTCGATTAACACAATGGTCGCCTCTACCCGCGAGGGTAGAGTGAAAACGGGGCTCACATCGGTGGACCCTGCGCCGTCGCAGGATGGCATGGCAACACCGAGGGGTAGGAAGAGGGCCAACCTCAGGCCTGCCCTGTAGAGACTCATAGACCGGCTGAGTTCAAAAAGGACGGAGCCGGCACTAGGATTCGCGGGATCCACTCCGCGGATAACACGCCCCGCATCCTGGGAATAAACAGGATGAAGGTATAGTCCAGGCCGGTTCGAAAGCACCGGAACCAACTGTCCCGCCGCCTCCACCATTTCAACCCCCGACGGGATGTCGGGGGTAACGGTTGAATGATCTTTCCGGGATCCGGACCGGCACGGATGACGCACTACCGCACCGTAAACCCTTTGTCGCTTATCGACGCCTCCTATATCGCAGGACTGATCGATGGAGAGGGAACGATAACTCTAACCCGCAAACACCGGGGAGAAAACCGGCAATTAGCTGTATCCATCAGCAGCACGGAACGTCCGCTTCTCCAATATGTCCTCGATATCACCGGTGTAGGCAAAATCACCGGGAAACACGTCCGGTACTCCCATCATGCCCCGGGCTTTACATATGCGGTCTACAATCGACAGGCGCTGACGCTCCTCGAACAAATCGCCCCATACCTCAAATCCTATAAATCCAGGCGCAGCGATCTGGTTCTCCAGGAATATCTGGCGCTCACCCCGCGTAACGGCAAATACAGTCCCGGCTTGCGTCTCAAACGGACGGCGTTCGAAAACCGTCTGTTGGCGATCAAACCCCATGAAAAATCGTTCCGCTAACCTTGTCAGTGGCCCATGGCCTGGCATCTTGGTAAACTCAAACGAAATCGCCATACCTCCGTCTACTCCCTGTCAAGGTACGGGGACAAAGAGGCGCCGGAATGGCGGGTGCATGATCGATCTCCCACCGCTTATCATCGAACATATACACAAATCCGATCACCTTCATCATGGCCGACCCACTCGATCCGCAACAGGCGAAAAGGAACGCGGCGCTCGCCTTCCTGCAGCAGAACGATCTCGCCACCGCGCGCGCGCTCTATGCCGAGGTGATCGCGGCCGACCCGCGCGACGGCAAGGCGCACTTCATGCTCGGCATCATTCATGCCAGACAGGGCGACCTCGTGTCGGCCGAGACCCAGCTGCGCCTGGCCGTCGAACTCGAACCGGCACTGGCCGCGGCATGGCTCAATCTGGGCCAGGTGTATGAGCTGCTGCAGCAGTACGCGGAGGCGGAATCCTGTCTGCTGAAGTCGCTGGGGCTGCAATCCGATCTGCTGGACGCGCGCGAATCCCTCGGTCGCATCCATTTCGCGACCGGCCGTCTCGCGGAGGCCATCGAATGCTTCCGCGAGGTCGTCGATCAGGCGCCGTCCAGGCTCCCGGCGCTCAGCGGACTCATCACCTCGCTGCATCTGACGGGACAGATGACGGCGGCCTATCAGATCGGCATGCAGGCCCTGTCCGTCGCGCCCGACAATGCGGGAATCCTGATCAGCCTGGGCCAGATCTGCCGCGACGTCGGCAGTCTCAAGGAATCACTGCAGTATTTCCGGAAGGTTCTCCAACTGGTCCCCGGACATCCCGCCGCCCTGCTCGGCGAGGCCGAGGTGCTGGAACGGTTAGGTCGACCGGAGGAGGCGCTGGCGCGGCTGCAGCCCCTGCTGCCGCACGCCGACCAGAACCCCGACATCCTGATCCTGTACGCGAAGATCGCGTCCCGGCTCGGTCTCGACGCGGGGATCATCGAGCGCCTGGAGCAGGCACTGGGACTGGCGGGGCTGAATTTCCGCACGCGCGAACAGATCCACTATCTGCTGGGCGAACTCCATGACCGGGCGGGACGTTATGACGAGGCCTTCGCGCATTACCGTTCCGCGAACACCCCCGCCGGACCGGGACCGGTAGCGGATCCGGGCCAGGATCCGGCCGACGCCATCATCGCCAGCATCAGCGCAGCCGATTTTCCCGCCCTGCCCAGGGCGGAACGCGCCGAGCTCACGCCGATCTTCATCGTCGGGATGCCGCGCTCGGGCACGAGCCTGGTGGAGCAGATCCTCGCGAGTCACCCCGACGTCTTCGGCGCGGGAGAACTGAACTTCACCGCCATGATCGCGGCCGAACTGGGGTACGGGAGAGGCGTCTTCACACCCGACCCGGCCGCCCTGCGCCTCCTGTCCCGACGCTACCTCGACCTCATCACGGAGCACGCCGACGGCGCCCGCTTCTTCACCTCCAAGATGCCGCACAATTTTCTCTACCTCGGCCTGATCAGCCTGCTGTTCCCGCACGCGCGGATCATCCACACCCGCCGCGACCCGCTCGACACCTGCCTGTCGTGCTACTTTCAGAATTTCTCGGGGACCCACCACTACACCCGCGACCTCGGCCGACTCGGCGTGCATTACCGCAATTACGAGAGGCTGATGAATCACTGGCGTCAGTTGGGCATCCCCTTCCTGGACGTGGACTACGAGGCGCTGGTCGACGACCAGGAAGGCGTCTCCCGGCGCATGACGGACTTTTGCGGCCTGGACTGGAACGAGGCCTGCCTGCGCTATTACGAAAACGGGCGAGTATCGGAATCCGCCAGCTACAACCAGGTCAACAAGCCGGTGTACAAGACCTCGGTCGGACGCTGGCGCAACTATGAGCGATACCTGACGCCGCTGCGGCAGGCCCTGGGCGGCTGAATCGCGCCCCCCGGCCGCAGCCGGACTCCCTCACCCGAACTGGTAGCCCGAGACCGGCATGCCGATGAGCCGGCCCGAATAGACGCGGCGGCCGCGGTCCTCGCCGGCGGCGCCCGCCGTGACGAACAGAGGCGTCAAGTGCTCGAAGGTCGGCTGATGCGAGGCCAGTCCGCCCGGCGCCTGTTCCCATTGTTCGAGTTCCCGTGCGCGTTCCTCCGGTTCCGCGCGTTCCACCGCCGCGGTCAACCAGGCATCGAAGCGCTCGCCGGCCTCGACATGTTCACTGCGAGGCGAGAAGAATGCGCGCATATTGTGATAGCTCATGCCGCTGCCGATGATCAGCACTCCCTCTTCGCGCAGCGGTCGCAGGGCGCGACCGATGTCGAGATGGGCGCGCGGATCGAGCCCGCGGCGCAGCGAGAGCTGCACGATCGGGACGTCGGCCTCGGGGTAGATCAGCATCAACGGCACGAAGGTGCCATGGTCATAACCGCGCCGCGCGTCCTCGTCGCACTCGATGCCGGCGCCATTGAGCAGGGCACGCACGCGCGCCGCCAGCACGGGCGCACCCGGGGCCGGGTAACTCAGATGATAGGTCTCGGGGGGAAATCCGCTGTAGTCGTACAGCATCGCAGGCTGCGCCGCCGAGCTGACTGTCGGGCGTGTCGCCACCCAGTGGGCCGTTATCACCAGTACCGCCCTGGGCCGGGGCAGGATCGTGCGACCGATGTCGCGCAGATATCCGGCCAGGCCTTCCCATTCCGCGCGCGGCCCGAAGGCCGCCGGGATCTCCATGAACGGCCACGGCCCGGCGCCGTGGGACAGATAGATCGTCGGATAACGCATGCCCTCTGCGACTCCTTTCATCTGACTCACCTCCTGACCGCCCCGGATATCAGCGGGCATCGGCATGCACGGCCCACGCCTGGCCGGTCACCGTGCGCGCCGTCCGGCGTCATCGCGCGGAGGCCGATCGAGACAGCGCGTGAGGATTCCCAAGCCACTAGGATTTCATCCGTCGGACGCAGACGGCGGCCGTCATGGCGGGCAGGATGAAGATCAGCAGGAAATTCCGCAGCTCCCCAACCGTCGATTGGCCCGCGACGGAGGTACAGAACCAGAGATTCAACAAGGCGCACCCCAGCCAGAGCGGGATGAACATCTTCGCCACGATCGCCGACGCCAGCTCCTGTCCGGAGGCGTCCAGCAAACGGCAGGCGAGCAGCATAATACCGAGCAGGACAAAGCCTCCCAGCGTTATCAGCGCCGTGTGCATACGATCCCCTTGGGCTTGATATGAACTGCAACGGGTCTTACTCAGAAAGACAACGGAAACACCAGTGATTCAGCAGGTTAACGGAGATTTCCCGGGGCTATATCTCTCATGGTGAGTCGCTCTGATCCTGCCCCGGCCGCTCCTTCCTTTCTCCTGCCTGGGTACCGGGCCAGCGAGTATTGGAAAGAGTCTATTGATCATTGTTTCCTGGATAAATAGGCAATATCTGAATAGACTGGTCAGGATTTCTGAACAATCTGCCGGGACGGGTCATGGACAGAATCGATACGATGCACGTCTTCCTGCGCGTCGCCGAGACGGGCAGCTTCACCCAGGCCGCCAATCAACTGAACCTGCCGCGCGCGACCGTCTCGAGTGCCGTGCAACGACTCGAGTCCACGCTCGGTACACGCCTGCTGCACCGGACGACGCGCATCGTTCAGCTCACCCGCGACGGCTCGGCCCTGGTGGAACGCTGCCGCGGCTTCCTGGCCGAACTCGACGATATTGAAAACCTGTTTCGCGATGTGCCGGCGCGCGTGCGAGGCCGGCTCAAGATCGACGTACCAACACGCGTCGCGCGCATCATCATCGTGCCCGCACTGCCGGATTTCCTCGCGCGCCACCCCGAGATCGAACTGGAGCTCGGCGCCACCGACCGCCCGGTCGACATCCTGCAGGAAGGCGTCGACTGTGTGATCCGTGTCGGCAACCTTTACTCGAGCGGCATGACCAGCCATCTGATCGGACACTTCCCGCTGCTCAGCTGTGCCAGCCCATCCTACCTGCAACGCTATGGCGTCCCCCTTGCACCGACAGACCTGAACGATCATTGGGTCGTGAATTACGCCTCATCCGGCAGCGGGACCATCCTGCCGTGGAAATATTCCGATAACGGTGAATACCGCAGCCGCACGCTGCGCAGCCGCATCACGGTGAACAATGCCGAGACCTATGTCGCCTGCGGACTGGCCGGACTGGGACTGATACAGGCGCCGGCCTACGGCCTGCTCGACCACATCGCACGGGGCGAACTGGTCGAGGTGATGCCCCAGGCCCGCGCCGAACCGATGCCGGTGTACGCGATACATCCGAACCGGCACCAGCTCTCGCACCGGGTGCAGGCCTTCATCGAGTGGATGAAGGAACGGCTGTCCTTCCCGCTGGCGGATGAAATCCGCTGACACGCTCGTTGTCGCGACCGTCCGAGGAACCGGAACTCGCTGAAACATCCCTCCGCGCCAAATCAGCGCGGGTTACCGCCGCCTCCGTCGCACCACTGCCGCCACATGGCGCGGTAGGCGGCCTCGAGTTCGCGCGTGAAGCCCGCCTCGTCGCGCAGCGCCGAAGCCTCCATCCGCGCGCGCAGCCCCGACCTCAGCGCCGCGCGCCGTGCCGCGTCTTGCGCCAGCGCGACGGCGATGCGCACGTAGGATTCCTCATCCTCCGCCGCCAGATCCTCCAGGCCCACCGCCTTCAGCAGCGCATACCCCGAGCGCGACGCCGAGGTCTCGCCCCTCAGGCTCACCACCGGGATCCCCCGCCACAGCGTGTCGCAGGTCGTCGTCGTCCCGTTGTACGGATACGGATCCAGCGCGATGTCCACCCGCGCCAGCAGCGCGCGATATTCCGCGTACGGCAGTTTCCCGTACAGCTCCACCCGCTCCGGTACGATCCCCTCCGCCGCGAACACCTCCCGCAGCCGCGCACGCGTCTCCCCCTCCGGCACGCTCGTCATTACCAGCCGTGACAGCGGCAGCGCGCGCAGTATCGCGCACCACAGGCGCAGCATCGCCGGGGAAATCTTGGCGAAGGCGTTCATCGAACCGAACACGAGCCCGTCGTCGCGCTCGCGACCGGCGCTGCCAGGCGCATCGGGATCGAGCAGCGGACGATAACACCACAGGCCGCGCGGCAGGCGCTGCAGCCGCTCGCTGTGCCAGGCCTCCGCCCCCGGCGGATCGGTGTCCTCCGTGCACAGGCGGTAATCCATCGACTCCAGTCCGGTCGAGCCCGGATAGCCCAGATACGTCACCTGCACCGGCGCCGGCCGGCGCGCGAACGCGAGCAGGCGGTTGCCCTCGGTATGTCCGGACAGATCCACCAGAATATCGATCCGATCCGCGCGTACCCGTTCCGCCAGCGCCGCGTCCGTCCATGCGGCGCAATCCGTCCAATGATCGGCGTACGGCCGTATCAGCGCGGTCACATCATCCTGCCCCCGGCGCGTGTAATAGACATGGACCTCGACCTGCGCCTTGTCGTGCCGCGCCAGCACCGGCAGCATGAAATAGGCGATCGAGTGGCGGCAGAAGTCGGGCGAGACATAGCCGATCCTCAGGCGCCGCGCCGGATCGCGCGGATTGTCATGCCGGCGCCACTGTGGTCTGAGCGGCGCTTCGCAGCGCTCGACGAAGAAGCGTTGCGCCGCACGCGACTCGGAGGGCGTGGTCGACGACAGGTAACACTGCGTCAGCAGTCGCGCGCTGTGCGCCTTGGGGGAATCCGGGTCCAGGGCGAGCGCGCGCGCCAGACTGGCGAGCGCCTCCGATCCGCGCCCCAGCTGGACCCAGGCGAGACCGAGGTTCACCAGGGCCTCGGGATACTCCGGTCGGCAGCTCAGCGCGCGCTGGTAGCTCGTCACGGCCTCGTCGAGCCGTCCGAGGCCGAAATACGCCAGCCCCAGATTGTAGTGCGCGCCGGCCATGTCCGGCCGGAGCGCGACCGCGCGCGCGCAGCTCGCGACAGCCTCGTCGAGCCGGCGCAGTTCGATGCAGACATGGCCGAGATTGCTGTGGGCCTCGGCATACTCCGGGCGGAGCGCGATCGCCTGCCGGCACGCGGCCGCGGCCGCCTCCAGCTGGCCCTGGCCCAGCCGCGCCAGCGCGAGCGTGAGATGCGCCTCGGCCGCATCGGGCCTGCGGCCCAGGGCCTGCGTGCAGGCCGTCGCCGCTTCATCGAGGCGGCCGATCCGGATCAGGACATTGGCGCGATTGATATGGGCCTCGAGGTAATCCGGCCGCAGGGCGATGGCCTGTTCGAAGGCGGCGAGCGCTTCCTCCATCCGGCCGAGGTTGAAATACGTCAGCCCGAGATGATAGTGCGCGAGTGGATTGCCCGGATTCAGCGCGCGGGCGCGCTCGAAATCCGCCGCGGCCTGCGCGAAGTTTCCCTCCGCGCCGCGGACCAGGCCCAGACCGAGATGGGCGTCCGCGGAACCGGGCGCGACCGCGAGCAGGCGGTGGTAGCAGTCCGCGGCCTCGTGCAGGCGCCCCAGACGGAACAGGGCGAGCCCCAGGTTCTGATAGGCTGCCGCCAGCTCCGGCCGCAAGGCCAGCGCCTGGCGGAAACAGCCCACGGCGTCCTCCAGACGGCCGCGGGTAAGCTGGACGTTGCCGAGATTGAACCAGGCCTCGACATGCCCCGGTTGCGCGGCGAGGACCGCCTCGAAATGCCCCGCGGCCTCGTCGAAGCGTCCCAGCATGCAGCAGCACAGTGCGAGGTCGCAGGCGATCGACATATCGGCGGCGTCGATACGGCGCGCGCGCGTCAGCCACTCCAGCGCGACATCCTGGCGCCCGGCCTGGCGCGCCAGTGTCGCGAGCAGATGCATGGCGCGCGTATCGCGCGCATCCCGCGCGAGCATCCGTTCGCACAGTTCGCGCGCCTCGTCGAGGCGCCCCGCCTGCTGCAGGTGAATGGCCTGCGCGAACATCTCGGCAGGCGTCATTGCCCGCACCACTGCCGCCACATGGCGCGGTAGGCGGCCTCGAGTTCGCGCGTGAAGCCCGCCTCGTCGCGCAGCGCCGACGCCTCCATCCGCGCGCGCAACCCCGACCTCAGGTCCGCGCGCCGTGCCGCGTCTTGCGCCAGCGCGACGGCGATGCGCACGTAGGAGGCTTCATCCTCCGCCGCCAGATCCTCCAGGCCCACCGCCTTCAGCAGCGCGTACCCCGAGCGCGACGCCGAGGTCTCGCCCCTCAGGCTCACCACCGGGATCCCGCGCCACAGCGTGTCGCAGGTCGTCGTCGTCCCGTTGTACGGATACGGATCCAGCGCGATGTCCACCCGCGCCAGCAATGCGCGATATTCCGCGTACGGCAGTTTCCCGTACAGCTCCACCCGCTCCGGTACGATCCCCTCCGCCGCGAACACCTCCCGCAGCCGCGCACGCGTCTCCCCCTCCGGCACGCTCGTCATTACCAGTCGCGATGAGGGGATCTGCAACAGGAGTCTCGCCCACAGCGACAGCGTGCGTGGCGAGATCTTCGCGATCATGTTCATCGAACCGAAGGTGATTCCGCCGCCACGCGGCACGGGCGCAACATCCTCCTCCGCGAGCCCCGCCGGCGCGCGATAACACCACAGGCCGCGCGGCAGGCGCAGCAGCCGCTCGCTGTGCCAGGCCTCCGCCCCCGGCGGATCGGTGTCCTCCGTGCACAGGCGGTAATCCATCGACTCCAGTCCGGTCGAGCCCGGATAGCCCAGATACGTCACCTGCACCGGCGCCGGCCGGCGCGCGAACGCGAGCAGGCGGTTGCCCCGGGTGTGTCCCGACAGATCGACCAGGATATCGATCCCGTCGCGGCGGATACGCTCCGCCAGCTGCGCATCCGTCATCCCGCGGCAACAGACCCAGCCGTCCGCCATGGCGCGCAACCGCTCGCTCATCGCATCGTGCTGGTTATGGTTGTAGTAGCAGGTGATCGCGAAACTGGCACGGTCGTGGGCCGCCAGTATCCCCTCGAAGAAATACGCCACCGAATGGAAACAGAAATCGGCCGACACGTAACCCAGTTTGAGCCTGCGCCGCGGATCGCGGTCGTTCGCATGTGGTCGCCACTCGGCACGGAGCGGCTGCTCGAAATGCGCGCCGAAGCGCCGGGACTCCATGGACAGCTCGGCGGCCGTCGCGGTCCCCAGGTACTGCATGACCATCAGCAGGGCGCTGCGCGCGTCGGCGAGATCGGGGTCCCGTTCCACCGCACGGCGGCAGCACGCGACGGCCTCTTCCAGACGTCCCTGGCGCAGCAGGGCATTGGCCAGATTCAGATGCGCCTTGGCCTGATCCGGAGCGAGCGCGACCGCCTGGCGCGCGAGCACCACGGCCTCGTCCACCCGGCCCAGGTCGCCGCAGAGCAGGCTCAGATCGAGTCTCGCCTCGATGTGGTCGGGCGCCTGCGCCAGTACCTCCTGATAGGACTGCTCCGCTTCGCCGAGACGGCCGAGGTTATTCTGCGCCAGGGCGAGGTTGTATCGGGCGGCGACGAGACCGGGATCGAGCGCGAGGGCGCGACGGTAGTGCTCCATCGCCTCGCCGAGCCGGTCCTGCCGGCTGAGCGCCAGCCCGAGATTGTGATGCGCCTGGGCGAAGTCGGGCTTGTACGACAGCGCCTGCCGGTAACAGGCCGCCGCCTCGTCCAGCCGGTCCTGGCGAATCAGGACCAGGCCCAGGTTGTAATGCGCCAGCACCAGGTCGGGCTTGAGCGCGATCGCCGCGCGAAAACAGGCGGCGGATTCCTCCAGCCGGTCCTGATCGAGCCGGACCAGGCCCAGGCTCTGCTGCGCATCGGCGTAATCCGGCTTCAGCTCCAGCGCGCGGCCGAACTCCGCGGCGGCCTCATTGAGCCTGCCTGCGCCGCCGTACGCCCGACCCAGGTCGTGATGCAGCCTCGGTTCGTCGCCCCTGAGCATCACCGCACGTTCGAGCGGATCGATCGCGGCTTCGAACCTTCCCGCCTGACAGTGCAGCGCACCCAGCAGGTACAAGACCTGGGGATGATCCGGCTGTGTGCGCAGGATGTCCTGATAGAGGGATTGCGCCTCCGGCAGGCGACCCGCCTTGTGATGCATCAAGGCGTCCTGCAATGTCTGCTCGCTCATCATCCCGCTCGTCGTACGCCGGCAAGAAGGACAAGGCGCGGGATCAGGCGCCGGCGCTTATTCTGCGGCCGGCCAGGTCCGCCCTTCTCTGCATGCCCGGAGTGGAATATCCGAGGCGGCTGATCTCTTGCACGATCTGCAGCGTCTGGTTGGGCTCGATGAAATAGCTGGAGTAACTCCGGAACTTCTCATAGGCATCCAGCGCAGCGGCGATGGCCCAGTTCTGCGGCACCAGTCCGGGAGTGATGCGTTCGAATTCAGCGGAAGGCGACAGATAGGGTTCGCCCGTGATCAGCTGCCCGATATGCCCCTCCACCGACCGGAGAAAGAAAGCCAGTGCCTGCACGGCATTGACCCGCGCACCGAAGTCGATGGCGACCCGGGCGAAACTCAGTACGCGCGGCAGGGTCGCGCGCTGCTGCAACAACGCTTCCAGCGCGCGATAACTCGCGTGCAGCGCATCGTACCGGGTGGTGATGTCTCGCTCCGGCGCGCGCGCGATGGCATAGAGATTCAGGGCCCTTTCGTATTCCTGCCAGCCGTCCTCGGGACGGGTCGCGGTCCTACCCTGCCATTCCCCGGCGTGGGCCGCTCCGAACGGGTACGCGCGCAGGAATTCCGCCCACAGGCTCGTCGCAGGGATGGAAAGGGCGGCGGATCCCGGATCGGTCACCAACCTGTTCAGCGACAGCAGCGCCGCGGCGCGATCCGGTTTGCAGCAGAAGGTATTGAGCTGGAAGCCGTCCATCGGTGCGCTGACATCCAGCGGGGCCAGCGCCTGCAGCCCGGGGATCACCCGATACGACCGGTAGCCCTGCGCGATCAGATAATTGACCGGAACCAGATCGATGTTCGCGCCAGCCTTGATCTCTAACATGACCAGGGGCGAGGCCGTGGTGAAAAACCGGAGGCCTCCTTCCAGCACCTGGAGTTCGTGGCCTTCGGCATCGATCTTCACGAGATCGATCTCGCGCCAGTCGTAGAGCGCGCACTCGGCATCAAGCGTGGTGAGCTCCACCGTCTCGCCGCGACCCGCATCGTCGGCGTCGGTCAGCGCATTGAGCTCGGAATTGTCGCCGGTACGCAGGCGACCGGCGCCGGCCTTGTTGGAGAGCGCCTTGTTGACCAGGGTGACGTGACGGAACCGGTTGGCGCCGATCGACTCGTTCAGATAGCCGGCCGTCTCGCCACCCGGCTCGTAGGACCAGACGTGTCCGTCGCGGCAGATACTGGCGATGGAGAGCGAATACAGACCGTAGTTCGCGCCGATGTCGATGAAGCGGGTCTCCGGACGGGCGATCTCGCGCAGAAACTTGATCTCGTCCTCGAACCAGTCCTGCTGCTCGTTCAGGATATAGGGAGTCATCAGGCCGTCACCGACCGGACAGCAGATTTTCACCTGGCCGACGATTTCATGGGTCGCGAATTTGTCCGGGCGGATGATCGTCATGGCGGGATACGCTTTATATTATAGGTTTGTGATCCCGAACCCGCGCCACGATGAGCCGGATATCCTGCCCTGCGCGCGAAGCGTCCGCGCACCGCCTCCTTGTCGTGGAGACTACGGGACCTTCATGCATCAGCGGCGGTATCGGAATTAGAAGCGCACCAAGTATACCACATGGCCCGATAGGCGGCCTCCAGCTCGCGGGTCAGGCCTGCCTCGTCCCTGAGAGGCGAGGTGATCATCCGCGCCCTCAGTCCGGATCTCAAGGCGGCCAGCCGCGCGGGATCGGCGGACAACGCGGCCGCGATCCCGACGTAGGCGTCTTCATCCGGCGCAATCAGTTCTTCGAGGCCGACGGATTTCAGCAGGGCGCAACCCGAACGCGACACCGAACTGTTGCCGGCCAGCGTGACCATGGGTATGCCCATCCACAGGGTTTCGCAGGTGGTGGTCGTGCCATTGTAGGGGAACGGGTCGAGGGCGATGTCGATCTGTCCGAGCATTTCCACATATTGCTGCGCGGGAACCCGGTTCCACACGCTCAGGCGCTGCGCATCGATGCCGTGCCCGGCGAATTTTTCCAGCAGCGAGCGGCGCACCGAGCCCTCCGGCACGCTGGTCATCAGCAGACGCGAAGCGGGGATCGCGCGCAGCACCGCGCTCCAGAGCGCGAGCGTCGCATCGGATATCTTCGCGAAGGCGTTCAATGACCCGAAGGTGATCACACCCGTCCGTGCCGAGGGCGCGGACGCGGCGATCTCCGGGCGGTCTTCGGGCGGACGGTAGCACCACAGGCTGCGCGGAAGGCGATAGAGCTTCTCGCTGTGCCACGACTCCTGTCCGGGTGGATCGACCTCCACCGTGGTCAGGCGGTAATCCATCGCGCTCAGCCCCGTAGTCGCGGGATATCCCAGGTAAGTCACCTGTACCGGGGCCGGCTTGCGGGCGAACGCCAGCAGGCGGTTATGCATGGTGTGCCCGCCGAGGTCCACCAGGATATCGATGCCGTCCGCGCGCACGCGCTCCGCGAGCTGCTCATCGGTCATGGCCTTGCAGGGTATCCAGTGATCCGCGCTCACGGCGATGCGCTGCGTCACCTGGTCGTATTTCGCATGGCTGTAATAGCAGAACACCTCGACCTGCGTCTTGTCGTGCTGGCTGAGAATCGGCTCGATGAAATAGGCCACGGAATGATTGCGGAAGTCCGATGATACGTACCCCACCTTCAGGCGGCGGCCGGGCTCGCGCGAATTTCCGTGCCCGCGCCAGAACGGCCTGAGCGGCCTTTCGCAGTATTCGGCGAAGCGCCGGTGTTCCTCGAAGATGTCCGCGGGAGAATACCGGGGCTGGAACAGCATGGTGAACAACAGCGTGCCACGCGCCAGCGCGGAATCCGGCTGGATCTCCAGCGCCCTGCGGTAACAGGCCATGGCCTCGGCCAGCCGCCCCATGTTGATGTAGAGCAGGGCCAGATTCACCCGCGCGTTGACATAGTCCGGCTTCAGCGCCAGCGCCCGCAGGTAACCCGCCTCGGCGTCGTCCAGCTTGCCCTGGTTGAAACGGGCGAGACCGAGATTGTAATGCGCGACCGCGCTGTCCGGATTGAGCGCGATCGCCTGCCTGCAACAGGCCACGGCCTCCTCGGGTCTGCCCTGATCGATATAAACGTTGGCCAGATTGACACAGGCCTGGTAATAGTCGGGCTTGAGCGCCAGCGCCGCGCGGTAACTCGCCACGGCATCGTCGAACCTGCCGAGGGTGTAACAGGTATTGCCCAAATTAAAATGCGCGACCTCCGAATCCGGCCTCAGCTTCAGCGCCCTGCGGAAACCCTCCGCCGCGGCCTCCTGCCCGCCCAGCGCGGAGTAGGCACAGGCGAGATTCACCTGGGCACCGAACAGATCGGGACGCAAGGCCAGGGCCCGCTCGTAACTCGCCGCGGCCCGATCGTGTCGATCGAGCGCCGCATACGCCAGCCCCAGGTCGTTATGGTAGTCGGCGTTGCGATCGTCCCCGGCGACGGCGCGCTCGAACCAGCCGACCGCCAGACGGGGTTGTCCGGCCTCGGCGGCGAGCTGACCGAGAAGATGCAAGACCTCGGCCCGTCCGGGATCGATCTTCAGCGCCTCGCGGCACGCCGCCTCCGCCTCCGCCAGCCGGCCACGACGCCGGAGATCGGCCGCATCCGTGACCAGACGGTCCACGCCGCGCGCGGCCGGGGTCATGGCGTCGCGTTCGGCGCCGAGACAGCATTTCTTGTATTTCTTGCCGCTGCCGCAGGGACAGGGATCGTTTCTGTTGGGGACCGTCATCACATATCCGCGCATCGGTCAACACTTACACAACTTCGCGAGCGGTCCGGATCCCGCCTGGAGGAACGCTTTCGCATGACGCAAGTATGGCCCAGCCGCCCTACGCATTTCCAGCGCGGCGCGCATCCACGGCGGATGAAACAGTACGAGGGCTCCACGATGCTGTCATAATGGACCGGCCGCGCGAGCGCGGCACCACAGGGACAAGTCCGACGCCGGGGAGTCGATCGATCGTGCATGCCATGCATTTCATCCAGGATCTCGCGGTCATCATGCTGATCGCCGGCGTGATCACCGTGCTTTTCCATCGGCTCAAGCAGCCCGTGGTCCTCGGCTACATCCTCGCGGGCGTGATCATCGGTCCCCATACGCCGCCGTTCCCGCTCATCACCGAGAAGGACACCATCAACATGCTCGCCGAGCTGGGCATGATCTTCCTGATGTTCTCGCTCGGCCTGGAATTCAGTCTGCGCCGCCTGCGCCAGGTGGGCATCACCGCGCTGGCGGCGGCGATCAGCGAGATCGTCCTGATGATCTGGATTGGCTACGAGATCGGACGCTTCTTCGGCTGGCAGACCATGGACGCCCTGTTCCTCGGGGCAATGCTCGCGATCTCCTCGACCACGATCATCGTCAAGGCCCTCGACGAGCTGAAGCTGAAACATGAACGCTTCGCGCACCTGATCCTCGGCATCCTGATCGTGGAGGATATCCTCGCCATCGCCATCATCGCGCTGTTGTCGAGCCTGGCGGTATCCGGCTCCATGGACGTGGCCCAGGTGGCGGGCACGCTGACGCGCCTGACGGTATTCATGGTGGTCTCGGTGGTGATCGGCCTGCTGCTGGTGCCGCGCCTGCTGACCTATGTGGCGCGCTTCGACAGCGACGAGATGCTGCTGGTGACCGTGCTCGGCCTGTGCTTCGGCTTCTGCCTGCTGGTGATCCAGCTCGATTACAGCGTCGCGCTCGGCGCCTTCATGATCGGCGCGATCATCGCCGAGGCGCGCGAGCTGAAGCGTATCGAGCGCCTGATCGAGCCGCTACGCGACATGTTCAGCGCGATATTCTTCGTCGCCGTGGGGCTGCTGTTCGATCCCGCGGTGCTGATCGAACATGCCCTGCCGATCGCGGCCATCACGCTGGCGGTCGTGATCGGCAAGATCCTCACCTGCAGCATGGGCGCCTTCGTCGCCGGCAACGACGGCCGGACCTCGCTGCGCGTCGGCATGGGGCTGGCGCAGATCGGGGAATTCTCCTTCATCATCGCGGCTCTCGGCGTCAGCCTGGGCGTCACGAGCGACTTCCTGTATCCGATCGCGGTCACCGTCTCGGCCATCACCACCCTGCTGACGCCATACCTCATCCGCGCCTCCGATCCGCTGGCGGACCAGCTCGCCGACCGCATGCCGGGCGCGTTCCGCAACACCCTCGTCCTGTATACCGAATGGCTGCAGAGCCTGCAGCCGCGCGGCGACCGCGCCGTGCTCGCGGCGATGGTATGGCGCATCCTCGCGCACGTGGCGATCAACGTCACGCTGATCGCGGCCGCCTTTCTCGGCATGGCCTACTTCGCCGAACCGCTGTCCGGATGGCTGGGCACCTCTGAACTGAGCGAACGCTATCAGCGCGCCGTGCTGTGGGCCGGGGCGCTGATCCTGTCGCTGCCGTTCCTGGTGGCGGCCTATCGCAAGCTGAAGGCGCTCAGCATGCTGCTGGCGGAGACCGGTGTGCGGCAGTCATTCGCCGGCCGCCACACCACCAAGGTGCGCGAGATACTCTCCGAACTCATCCCCCTGCTCTCGATGATGATGTTCCTGCTGCTGATCGGCGCGCTGAGTTCGAGCATCCTGCCCCCGCTGGAACTGCTGGTCCTGACGGGTTCCGCCGTCACGCTGCTCGGCATCGTGCTGGGACGCAAGCTGATCCGGTTCCATTCCCGCCTGCAGATCGCGCTGCTGGAGACGCTGCAGCCCGACTCCGGAGACGGAAGGCCGGATTAGGCGCGCTACACCCGCCGCTCAGAACCAGGCGCGCAGGCCCGCGAGCAGCCAGGCATCGTCGGGGTTCCGGTCGCCGGCACGGGCGAACTCCTCGGTCTCCCCGAATCGTCTCCGGCCCTCGATCCCAAGATACGGCAGGACCTGCGGCGTCACCTGGTAATACAGCCGTAACCCGAGCCGCGCCGTCGACAGTCCCGAGCCAGTGCCGAGCGCGGGGTCATCCTTGCCGTAGGCGTCCACCTCCAGGGCCGGACCCAGTATCAGCCGGCGGCTGAGCCGGAATTCGTACTCCGCCTTCACGCGCAACGCGGTCCGTCCCGACTCGCCGGCGAACAGCGCGGCATCGAGTTCGAGGAAATACGGCGTGGTGCCCCGCAGCCCGATCGCCAGCCAGTCGCGGCGCGGTCGCGGCTCGAGGTCCCCGCGCCAGCCGGCCTGCACGTCCCAGTAGGGCGAGACGGCGCGCGAGTAGAGCAGTTGCAGCTCCGCGGCGTCCGTCGTGCCGTCGCTGCGCCTGCCCTCGCTCTTGAGCCACAGCTTCTGCAGATCCTTCCCCAGCCAGGCCTCGATGTCCCATTTCACCGGATTGTCGCCCTCGACCTCGCGCACCTCGAGCGCATCGATCATGAACTTGCCCAGCACGGGATCGTCTTCCATATGCGCATGCGGTTCGGCGCCGGCGGGCAGGGTCCACAGGGAAGCGAGCACGACACAGATCATCATTTCCAGTCTCTTCATGGCATCCCCCTATCCGACCTGGACTTCACGGAACATGCCCATCATGTGGTAGAGCAGATGGCAGTGATACGCCCAGCGACCGCGCGCGTCGGCGGTCACCAGATAGCTCAGCTTCGATCCGGGCTGCACGATGACCGTGTGCTTGCGCGGGATATAGTCGCCGTCACCGGTCTCGAGATCGCTCCACATGCCGTGCAGATGGATCGGATGATTCATCATCGTGTCGTTCACCAGGGTGATGCGCAGCCGCTCGCCATAGGTGAAGCGCAGCGGCTCCGCCGCGGCGAAGGGGATGCCGTCGATCGACCACATGTAGCGGCTCATGTTGCCGGTCAGGTGCAGTTCGATCTCGCGTCCGGGCTCGCGCGGGTCCGGGGTCTCGCTCAGGTTGCGCAGGTCCGCATAGGTCAGCACCCGCCGGCCGTTATCACGCAAGCCCGGCCCGGGATCCTCCAGCCGATAACGCGGAGCGGCGGCCTGCATATCCACCTGGGGACCCCGTTCACTGCGCGGATGGCGCAGCGGGCGACTGCTGCCCTGGCCGGCCTTGCCCGACCCCATCTCCGGCGCGGCCGGCATGGCATCCGGGGATTCGTGCATCGCGTGATCCATGCCCGCCATCCCCTCCATGTCCATCTCCATGTCCATGTTCATTTCGTCGTGGGACATCGCGTGCGCGCCATGATCCATGGCCTGCGCCGCATCAGCGTCATGCCCCATGTCATGCGCCATGCCCATGTCCGCATGCGTCAGCCGTGGCGGGGGATCGAGCGCCGGGACCTCGGCGCCCAGCGCCGGATCGGGGGTGATCAGGCCGCGCGCATAGCCGGAGCGGTCGATCGCCTGGGCGAAGACCGTATAGGCGACATCGCCCTCCGGTTCGACCAGCACATCGTAGGTCTCGGCCACGCCGATGCGAAACTCATCCACGGTCACGGACTCCACGTGCTGGCCGTCGGCGGCGATGACCGTCATCTTCAGCCCGGGGATGCGCACGTCGAAGAAGGTCATCGCGGAGCCGTTGATGAAACGCAGGCGCAGTTTTTCACCGGGCCGGAACAGACCCGTCCAGCCCTCGGCGGGTGTCCTGCCGTTCATCAGGAAGGTGTAGGTCGCGCCGGTCACGTCGGAGAGATCGCGGTCGCTCATGCGCATCTCGTTCCACATCGCGCGGTCGCGCCACGCCGCAGAGACGCCCTTGTCCCGCACCTCGCGCCACAGGTCGCCCGCCGTGCGCGGGTTCCGATTATAGAATTCGCTGTGCTTCTTCAGGCGGGCGAAGATCGCTTCCGGCGTCTCGTCCGACCAGTCCGACAGCATCACCACGTAATCGCGATCGTAGGCATAGGGTTCGGGCCGGAGGGGCTCGATCACGATGGGGCCATAGACGCCGGTCTGTTCCTGAAAATGGGAATGGCTGTGGTACCAGTAGGTGCCGCTCTGACGAACCTGAAAGCTGTATTCGAAGGCCTCGCCCGGCCTGATGCCCGGGAAACTCAATCCCGGGACACCGTCCATCCCTTCCGGCAGCACGATGCCGTGCCAATGGATGGAGGTATCGACGGCGAGACGATTGGTGACCCGCAGGCGCACCCGGTCACCCTCCTTCCAGCGCAGCACGGGGGCGGGCAAGGCGCCGTTGACCACGGTCGCCCTGCCCTCGCGGCCGGTGAAATTCACCGACCGATATCCGACCTCAAGATCGAAAACATTGCCGCTCAGGACCTCGCCGGGGCGGAAACCGCCACCGTCGGCCAGGGCACGGCCGGCGACGGCCAGCGCACCGGCGGAAAGCGTACCCAGCACGAAACGCCGGCGTGATTTTGATACCTGCCTGTGCGCAGGCGAGCGCTTGATGGACATTGCATATCTCCTTATCCAGCGGGGGCGCGGCGGGGTTCGCCGTGCCCGAACGAACAACGCGAGACGCGCGCACGTCAGCGAGGCGCGCGCGGACCGAGGTGCTGGACTAGAGCTTTATGGGTGGGCGATACAGGGATTCGGCACAGCAAGCCGGGGTCAACATGGCAAGCGGAGGTGAGTCCACCACCGCAGCGCGCGATGGAGGAGAGACTGAGAACTCGAGAATCACGGGTACGCAGCCGAGCAGGCAGCAGGCCCGGTCGGCGCAATGCGGGCAGTGCCCGGGCGTGGCCGCATCCTGGCTGGCCGGGCCGGCGTCGGCGCCGGCCGCGCAGTGGTCATGCGACCGGACATCCGCCGCCGGCGGGCTGCCCGCATTCGCGCCGGCATGCGTGGGATGTCCCGCGGCCAGCGTGGCGGACGAGAGCATCTGCATTACCAGGACCAGGATGCCGGTCCAGGCATAAGCGTCGCGACGTCTTCGCAGGAACCTCACCCTAATCCCTCACCGTACCCTGAAGGTCATCCGACACGTTCCCTGCCCAAGGATCCGCTCCACCGCTCACCTGCCCGCCCCATCTTTCCATATCTGTGAACCGGCTCACAGAACTCACCGAACCCCTGACTTAGGATCGGCCATGAAGTCCCATTGCCATACAAATGAACTCGAACAACAAACATCCATATGCAAGGGGGAATCATGGGGAGTAAATCTTCGAATAATTATGTCTGTCTGAATAAGAATGACAAGAATTTTCTGGAAGAAACCAACCTGGAAGAAATCCTGGACGTGGAAGAACGCAAGGACGCCCCGCTGCGCACCGAGAATGTACGCAAATCGATCGAGCGCCATATGGAGCGGCAGCGCCTGAAGCAGAACATCGCCGACTTCGATTTCCTGGACGAGTACGAAGAACACTGAAACACGCACCACCCGGCATCGCTTTTCGACACATCGGGTACGGTCGACAACCGACCGTACCCGCGCGCATCCCCCATCGTTGGACCACGTCCGGTCGCTTGCTGTTATAATCGCCCACCAATATTACCGCCTCGTCGTTGAAGCCCGGCAGGTATTCGGCGTTTCCGTACAATTTTATCTACCGATTTCACGAATAAGCCCCGGTAGCTCAGCTGGATAGAGCATCCCCCTCCTAAGGGGAAGGTCAGCCGTTCAAATCGGCTCCGGGGCGCCAGTGATCTTTTTTGCCTTGCACTTTACCGCATGCCATGTGTTCGCCCGCCCGCGTGAGAATTTCATGTTCTTCACGAATTCTTAAGCTAACTTGACTGATGCACCTGATAAAAATCTCTTATCCACAAAATCGGTGCATAAAGTTGTGGATAACTTTTTAATAAATCGATGAGCACCGCTTTTGTCATGGGATTTTATTAATTTGTTCATATTTTGTTCACACGATCCCGATGGTAATTACCATTAAATAACATACAGTTATAAAATAAACCCGGTCCCATCTCTTGCCGGGACGACAACAACGGCCTCAAATCCCGTGCATATTCGCCCGTCTCCGCAGGACTGTGAATAAGGTGATACGACCCGGGCAAGGGCTGGACCCTGACGCAAGGAACAACGATCCCCACGGACCGCCGACAGGAAAACTATTGTAGAATTTCCATTCCGCGGAGCATCAGGCCGACGCGGACATCCCGAGCCGGGCGGCACAAGCCCCGTCTCACAAATAAACAATCAATTACAATCAAAAGGTTCGCAGCACATGCTCAACCGTTGGAATGACCAGGCGGCGGCGCAATTCACGAGCCCCCTCGCCCTGCGCGTCTACACCTCACGCCTGCTGGGACAGGACCCCTCGCTGGTCCTGCACGGCGGGGGAAACACCTCGGTCAAGGAAACGGTCCGCAATCTACTCGGTATCGAGGAGGAGATCCTTTACGTCAAGGGCAGCGGCTGGGACCTCGAAACCATCGAAGAGGCGGGCTTCCCGGCCGTCAAGCTGGGACACCTGATCGCCCTGGCCCGCCTGCCGGCGCTGAGCGACATGCAGATGGTCAACGAACTGCGGACGCACATGACCCGGGCGAGCGCACCCACGCCCTCGGTCGAGGCAATCCTGCACGCGGTGATCCCGCACAGGTTTGTGGACCATACGCACGCCGACGCCATCATTGCCATTACCAATACGGCCGCGGGGCGGGAACGCATCGCCGAGGTGTTCGGCGACGATGTCGTGGTCATCCCCTACGTGATGCCAGGCTTCGACCTCGCCCGGCTGTGCGGGGAACGCTTTTCCAAAGAGTCAACATCAAAAACCATAGGCATGGTTCTGATGAACCATGGGATATTCTCATTCGGCGCGACGGCCCGGGAATCCTATGAACGAATGATTGAACTCGTCGCCCGGGCGGAGAACTACCTGAAAAAGCAGGGCGCCTGGGAGCTGCCCGCCCCCGCGCCGCGCGCCACCGCACCGGAACCGGCCTTGCGTCTGGCGATCGCCACCCTGCGTCGCGATGCCGCGCGCGCCGCCGGCTTCCCGCTGCTGCTCGCCACCCAGCGCGATGAACGCAGCCTGGACTTCGCCCGGCGCCCCGATCTCGCGACACTGACCCAGCAGGGGCCGGCAACCCCGGATCACGTCATACGCACCAAGCGCATCCCGCTGCTCGGACGCGACGTCGAGTCCTATGTCGCCGCCTACAAGGCCTACTTCGAGGAACATGCCCCGCACGCGCGCGACAAGAAGACCATGCTCGATCCGGCGCCGCGCGTCATCATCGATCCCGAATTCGGCGTCTGCGCGCTCGGGCGCAGCGCGAAAGACGCGGGCATCGTCGCGGACATCTACGGCCATACGATCGAGATCCTGCTGCGCGCACAGGCGCTGGGCGGCTACCAGGCGCTGCCGGCCCGGGACATCTTCGACGTCGAATACTGGGATCTGGAGCAGGCCAAGCTCAAATCGGCCGGCGCCCCGCCGCCCTTCGCCGGCGAGGTGGCGCTGATCACCGGCGCGGCCTCCGGCATCGGCAAGGCCTGTGCCGAGCAATTCCTCAAGCAGGGCGCGGCGGTCATCGGTATCGACATCGACGCCGGCGTCGAGACCCTCGCCCGCCACCCCGCCTATCTCGGCGTGACCTGCGACGTGACCAAGGAGAGCGAACTCGCCGCCGCCCTCGAGGCCGGGGTCCGCCGCTTCGGCGGACTGGACATGCTGGTCCTGAACGCCGGGATCTTCCCCGCCAGCCGCCGCCTGGATGTGCTCGACAGCCGCGAATGGCGCCGCGTCTTCGACATCAATCTGGATGCCAACCTCAATCTGATGCGCGAGGCACATCCCCTGCTGAAACTGTCCCCGCGCGGGGGCCGGGTCGTCATCATCGGCTCCAAGAACGTCGCCGCCCCGGGCCCCGGGGTCGCCGCCTACTCCTCGTCCAAGGCCGCGCTCACCCAGCTCGCCCGGGTAGCCGCGCTGGAATGGGGCGAGGATGGCATACGGGTCAATTCCATCCACCCGGACGCCGTTTTCGACACCGCGATCTGGACCAACGAGGTACTTCAAGCCAGAGCTAAGAATTACGGCTTAACTGTCGAAAATTACAAGAGAAAAAACATCCTGAGAACCGAGATTCAGTCCCGCGACGTGGCCGAGATGGCCATCGCGATGTGCGGTCCGCTGTTCGCCAAGACGACCGGCGCACAAGTGCCGCTGGATGGCGGCAACGACAGAGTGATCTAGCCCTGCCCCGCCAGTCGGTGCGGACACCGCACCGACTGGCGCCGGATCTCACGACCCTCCCCATCCTTCTCAAAAAAGTGATACAATTTCAACGCTCAAGATTGACCACTAAAGATAACTTCTGAACATGGCGGATCGGGTTTCGGGGATCGATATGCCGGAACCGACGGTCAGGGTCTCATCCAGGCACAGAGGCAAACGGACTCAGTCACGAGAGATCGCATCCGGACCATGAACATCTTTCCCATCAAGCCGTCCGGACCCGCGCGTTCCTCCCCGCGTCAACCGGCCGACACACAGTACCCCAAGGTCATTGCCATCACGAGCGGCAAGGGCGGGGTCGGCAAGACCAACGTCACCAGCAACCTCGCCATCGCCCTGGCCAAGAACGGCAACCGGGTCTGTATCTTCGACGCCGACACCAGCCTGGCCAACATCAATGTCGTCATGGGCCTCAGCGTGGAATACACCGTCGAGCACCTGCTCGCGGGGGAACGCACGGTGGACGAAATACTGGTCGAGGGACCGGAGGGCGTGATGATCATCCCCGCCGCCTCCGGCATCGCCGAATGCGCGAACCTGGACCAGGAACAGCGCGGCCGCCTGATCGCCGCCCTCGAATCGCTGGAAGACCGTTTCGACTACATCCTCATCGACACCGCCGCCGGCATCGGCGAATCGGTATTATCCTTCATCCAGTCGGCGCAGTACGCCATCGTGGTGATCTCGACCGAACCAACCTCGCTCACGGACGCCTTCGCCCTGCTCCGCGTGCTCAAGCGACGGAGTTACGAGCATCCGGCCTACGTGCTGGTCAACATGGCGATCAACTACGCCAACAGCATGGAGGTCTTCAAGCGCTTCGAGGCGGCCGTCAAAAAATACCTCAACATGAAGGTTCAATACCTCGGCTATATCACTGAAGACAAGGCGATCCGGACCTCCGTGAGCGCCCAGCGCCCGGTACTGCTGCAGCATCCGGAGGCCGTGGCCAGCCGGTGTTTCACCACGCTGGCCACGGTATTGAGCAAACAGTTCGCCGGGAATTCACCGCCACACAGCTTCAGTGCGTACTGGAGCGAACTGGCCGTGAACCCCGCGTCCTCCGCGGTGGAACCATCCGTCCCCGCCCATCCCGCCCCGGGCTGGGAAGACGCCCCTTCCCGGGTCTGGATCCAGGCGGGCGAGCGGGTGCAGGATCGCGCCGTCCCCGAGGAGGAGATCACGCGTGAATTGGGCGACCTTCTGCACGCCTATCACGCACGGTTTCACAAACTGCCCATCGCCATCGATCATCTGCCGGGCCTGCTCGGAGAGGGCGCCACCACCGAGGCCGAGCTGCGTGCGCTGACCGCCGGGCTCGAGGCCCTGATCGAACGACGCTTCGGCCAGCCCCGGGCGGGGACGGAAACTCCGCCCCCGGACACGCCGGAACGAGATACAATCCTGCTCGAATACCGGCGCTCTGCGGAACGTATCCAGGCGGAAGAAACCCTGCTGCATCAGGCGCTGAACCGGCTGTACGCCTACATCAATCGGGAACTCGCGGCCCCGCCGTTCATCGAAGAGGAGCGCCACGACGGCGGGGGAATCGGCGCGGAACACCGCCGCCCCGAACCCGGACCGGGATGACGCAACGCACCCGGACCGATTGATCCACGCGCGGTGGTCGAGGCTCGCGCGATCGTGAAACAAAAGATAACCATGAGAAGTCTGAACAACAATCCCGTCCTTGTGCGACACGTTCGCCTGCGCCGTTCTCCGGAACTGATCATCGCGCTCGCGCTCGGGCTTGTCGCGACCGCCTGGCACCCGCCCGCATCCGCGGCCGCGGCCGCACCCGCGCCCGAACAGGAATATCAACAGGCCCTGCGCTCCGCCCGCGCGGGCAACCACGCGCAGGCGCTGGAGACGCTCGGGACGCTGGTGGAACGCTACCCGGACAACCGCCGGTATCTCTACGATTACATCGCCGTGCTCGGCTGGGCCGAACGCGATCGCGAGGCGCTGGATCACGCCGCGAACCTCGACCTCAAGGACGCGCCCCCCTACGTGCTGGAGGCGCTGGGCAGGTCGGCGCGCAATGAGCGGGAATACCCGCTCGCGATCCGGATCTACCGCACCGCCGTCGAACGCGACCCCAGGGACACCGCTGCCCGCATCGGCCTCGCGCTCAGCCTCGCGGACGACGGCGACGGTGAGCAGGCGCGCCAGACACTGGACCCGATCGTCGCCGCACGTCCGCGCGATCCCGACGTGGTCGGCGCGCTCGCCTACGTCCAGCAGGCCCAGGGCCTGCCCTTTCAGGCCCTGAGTACCTACGACCGCATGCTGGAGATCGACCCCGCGAACCGCGAGGCGCGTCGCGGCAGGATCCTGACCGCGTACCGGATCGGCGCGCCGCACCTGGCCGCCGCGCTGGCGGACGAATCGCCGGGACTGCTCAGCCCCGATGAGCGCGACGCGATCGAGCGCGACAGGCAGGCCTACACCATCCGCTGGAGCCGCCTGCCCGCGACGGCGGAGACCACGCCGCAACGCGAATCCTTCAAGGCGATCCTCGACCTGCGGCGGGAACTGGAATTCCTCGAGGCCGGTGGCCAGGGCGAGACGCCTCATGCGCGCCAGGTGCGCCATGACCTGCTCGTGTCGCTGCACGAGCGCCGCCGTGATCGCGAGGCCATCGAACTCTACGAGCAGCACATCGCCGACGATCCCGAGATCCCGACCTATGTGCTCACGACCGCGGGCGACACCTACCTCGCACTGCGCCAGCCGGAACAGGCCCGCGACCTGTTCCTGCGCGCGCTCGAGCGCGAGCCCGGCGACTTCACCACGCGCCTGTCCCTGTTTTATGCCTATGTTGATAGCGAGGACTTCGCGCACGCGCTGCCGCTGATCGACGAGATCGCCGCCAGTGAGCCGGTCTGGCTGGGCACGGCGCCGGATCGCCGCCCCAATTCCGCCAAACTGCGCGCCGATATCGCGGCCGCCTATGCGCGCGCCTTCGCCGATGACCTGCCCGAGGCCGAGCGGCGGCTGGCCCCGCTGGCGGATCAGGCGCCGCTCAACGCGGAGCTGCACACAGCGCTGGCCACGGTACAGCGCTGGCGTGGCTGGCCGCGCGCCGCGCTCGGAGAATATGAGATCGCGCTGAACGGAAAGCCCGAAAATCTGCCCGACGCGCGTGCCGGCCGCGGACACGCCCTGCTCGACCTCGGCGACTACCCCGCCGCCGAGGCCGCGCTGAACGATCTGCGCGCCACCGCGCCGGACAGCAGTGCGACCGCGTCGCTGGCGCGGGCCTGGGAATTGCGCAATATGCGCGAGCTGCGCCTGGAGGCCGCGCGCACCAGGAGCTCGGGCGCGCAGGAAGGCAGCGATGACCTCGGCTTCGACGGCTGGCTCTACGGCGCACCGATCGGCTATCACTACCGTCCCTTTCTGCATCATCACTTCGAACAGGCCGAGTTTCCCGAAGGCGACGCAAGCTACCGCCGCATCGGCGCGGGCGTCGAGTACAGCGCGCGCGAGATCGCGGCGACGGCGGAACTGGACCGCGACGCCGGCGACAGCGTCAACGCCGGCCTCGCGGTGAACGGGCGCTGGAGCCCGACCGATACCTGGTCATTCACCGCGGGCGCCGACAGCTGGAGCGACGAAATACCGCTGCGCGGCCGGCTCAACGAGGACATCGACGGCTGGTCGGCCGACCTCGGCGCGGACTGGCGCGCGCATGAACGGCGCAGCGCGCACGTCGGCCTGCAACGCATCGATTTCAGCGATGACAACCTGCGTACCGCCGCGAACGCGCGCCTGGCCCAGCGCCTGATGACGCGCCCGCACTATCGCATGGACGGCCTGCTCGGCATATACACCTCGCGCAACACGCGCGAGGGCGCGCCCTACTTCAACCCGGCGAGCGACGTCTCGGTCGACGTCACCCTGAACAACGAGTGGCTGCTGTACCGGCGCTACGAGTATTCCTTCCGTCATCGTCTGGCGCTCAGCGCCGGCAATTACCACCAGGAAGACTTCGGTTCGGATGGCGTCTGGGCGGCGCAGTACGAGCAGCGCTGGAGCCCGCTCGACCGGTTTGATCTCGCCTATGGACTGATCCGCGCGCGTCGCGTCTACGACGGCATCCCGGAATACCAGACCACGCTCTACCTCAACCTGGACTGGCGCTTCTGACATGAGAGCCCTGACCCGAATCATCACCGCCCTGGCCCTGCTCCTGCCGGCAGCGCTGCCCGCTGCGCAGGAGGCGGACCGTTACATCGTACTGAGCTACCACGACGTGCAGGACGACCCGGCGCGTGATCGCCTGGGAGACGCGATGACCATCGCCACGTCCGACCTCATCGCCCAGTTCGCCTGGCTCGGCGAGCACGATTACCATCCCGTCAGCCTGGACGACATCGTCGCCGCGCGCGAACACCGCAGGCCGCTGCCCGCCAATGCGGTGCTGCTGACCTTCGACGACGGCTACGCCAGCACCTACACCCGCGTCTTCCCATTGCTCAGGCTGTTCGGCTATCCCGCGGTAATCGCACCGATGGTCTCGTGGATCGAGCAGCCGGCCGGCAGTCGGGTGGAATACGGCGCGCTCTCCCTGCCGCGCGAGGGATTCGCCACCTGGGATCAGCTCAAGGAAATGGCCGACTCCGGCCTGGTGGAGATCGCATCGCACAGTTACGACCTGCACCACGGCATCGTGGGCAATCCGCAGGGCAACCTGCAGCCCGCCGCCGTCACCCGGGCCTACGACCCGGACCGCAAGTCCTATGAAGACGACAAGACCTACATCAACCGGATCGGGGCCGACCTGCAACAGAGCGTGCGCCTCATCGAGCAGCGCACCGGACACCGGCCGCGCGCCATGGTCTGGCCCTTCGGACGTTACAATGAGCCTCTGACCGCGCTCGCGAGCCAGCTCGGCATGCCCCTGAGCTTCGACCTCGGCGACCACGGCTACAATTCCGTCCTGGAGGGCGGCGTGATCCATCGCGCGCTGCTGCCGCACGGCGCGACGCTGGAATCCCTGATCGACACGCTCAACGAGTCCAGGCGCGCGCGGCCGATCCGCACCGTTCAGGTCGACCTCGATTATGTCTTCGATCCCGATCCGGCCCAGCAGGAGCGTAACCTCGACCGCCTGCTCGACCGCATCAAGGCGCTCGGAATCAACACGGTCTATCTGCAGGCCTTCGCCGATCCCGACGGCGACGGCGCCGCCGACGCGCTGTATTTCCCCAACCGCCACCTCCCGGTGCGCGCCGACCTGTTCAACCGCGTCGCCTGGCAGCTCGCGACGCGCGCCGGCGTCAAGGTGTACGCCTGGCTGCCCGTCCTCGCCTATGTGCCGGAAGCCGGCAGTCCGCTGCAAGAGCAGAGGGTGCAGCGCGATTCGACAAACGACGCGCAGAGCCAGCGCTATCCGCGCCTGTCGCCCTTCAGCGCGGAGGCGCGCGACTTCATCGGCGACATCTACGAAGACCTCGCCAGGCACGCCTCCATCGACGGCCTGCTCTTCCACGACGACGCCACGCTGGCGGAAGACGAGGACGCCTCCGACGCCGCCCTCGAGGTCTACACGCAACAGTGGGGGCTGCCGGCCACGCTCGCCGAGATCCATGCCTCGCCCGAGCTGATGCAGGAATGGACCCGGCGCAAGACGGAATCGCTGATCAACTTCACCGACATGCTGGCCGCGCGCGTGCGCGAGTTCCAGCCGCAGATCAAGACCGCCCGTAATCTGTACGCGCCGGTCGCGCTGGATCCCGCGGCGGAGTCACGCTTCGCGCAATCGCTGCCGCTCGCGCTCGAGCATTACGACTACACGGCGATCCTGGCCATGCCCTACCTGGAGGCGCAGTCTCATCCGCGCACCTGGCTCAAGAAACTGGTCGCTCAGGTCTCGCGTGAACCGGATGGGTTGAACAAGACCGTGTTCGAACTCCAGAGCGTCGACTGGCGCGACCGCTCACCGGTCGATGCCGCCGACCTGCGCGCCCAGATGGACCTGCTGCGGCGCCTCGGCGTGCGTCACCTCGGCTACTATCCCGACGATTTCATCGCCGGCCGCCCCGACATCGCCGGCATCCGCCCCGCGATGTCGCTCAGCACCTACCCTTATCCGGAGTAAGGCATGGAAGAGTTCCTGACACATCTGGTCGGCGGGATACTCGACTTCGAGTTCTACTATCCGCTCTTCATGGCCTATCTGTGGATGGTCGGCGCGCTCTATTATTTCGCCCACTGGGAACTCGTCGCCGGACGGCGCATCGACCAGCCGCCCAGGCTCGAAAACTATCCCGGAGTCACCTTCCTGGTGCCGTGCCACAACGAAGGGGAGAACGTCGAGGAGACCATCGAGTACCTGGCCAAGCAGCAGTATCCGGAGTTCGAGATCATCGCCATCGACGACGGCAGCCAGGACGACACCGGCGAGATCCTCGACCGCCTGGCGGAACAGCACCAGCGCCTGCGCGTCATCCACCTGGCGAGCAACCAGGGCAAGGCCATGGCCCTGCGCATGGGCGCCATGGCCTCGAATCACGAATTCCTGATCTGCATCGACGGCGATGCGCTGCTCGACCCCCACGCCACCCCCTGGATCATGCAGCATTTCATCAAGGGACCGCGCGTCGGCGCCGTCACCGGCAATCCCCGCGTGCGCACGCGCTCGACCCTGCTCGGCAAGATCCAGGTCGGCGAATTCTCCGCCATCATCGGCATGATCAAGCGCGCCCAGAGGATCTACGGCCGGGTGTTCACCGTCTCCGGCGTCGTCTCGGCCTTCCGCAAGAGCGCACTGCACAACATCGGTTACTGGAACCTCGACATGATCACCGAGGACATCGACATCAGCTGGAACCTGCAGCTCAATCACTGGGACATTCGCTTCGAACCCAATGCCCTGTGCTGGATCCTGATGCCCGAAACGCTGCGCGGCCTGTGGCGCCAGCGCCTGCGCTGGGCGCAAGGCGGGATGGAGGTGTTCCTCAAATACCTGCCGGACGCCAGGCACTGGCGCAAGCGCCGCATGTGGATGGTCTATCTCGAATATCTGACCAGCGTGGTATGGGCCTACCTGATGGTCGCCACGATCCTGCTCTTCATACTCGGCCTGTTCATCGATCTGCCTCCGTTCCTGCAGGTGCAGACCCTGCTGCCGGCCTGGAGCGGCGTGGTGCTGGGAGTCACCTGCATGCTGCAGTTCGCCGTCGCGCTGCTGATCGACTCCCGCTTCGAGCGCGGCATCGGCAGGGTCTACTACTGGATGATCTGGTATCCCGTGGTCTACTGGCTGCTCAACGTCCTCACTGCCGTGGTGGCCGCCCCGCGCGCGATCAGGAAGCGCCGCGGCACGCGCGCCACCTGGGTCAGCCCGGACCGGGGATTGCGTCCATGAACAAACGCCCGCTGATCATCGAGAATCCGGAACTGCAGACACCCCGGCAGCGCTATGCCTTCGCCGCCATCACGCTCCTGTTCTGGATCCTCTGGTTCTACCTCTGGATCCCGATCATCAGCCTGCTCGCCTGGCTGTTCGGCGCCGAGCGCTTCTACCGGGCCATGATCGTGCACAGCGGCCTCGATACCCTGCTCGAATTGCTCGGGGTCTACTCCATCATCATCCTGATCATGGGCGCCACCCTGGCACTCTGGGCCTGGTATAACCAGATACGCTTCCGCGGCCGGGAAAAGCGTCGCGCCTCACCCACCGTCACCGCCGAGGAGACCGGATCCTTCTACGCCCTCAGGCCGGAACAACTCGACCTGGCCCGTTACGCCAAACATGTGGTGATAGAGCACGACGAGCATGGAAAGGTGAAGGATATCCGCGTCGGCTAGTGTCTCTTCTCCCTCCACCCGTTACATTGACGTTCCCAGGGGCCCGCCCTAAAGTATCTCGCACAGCGCAATACCGCCGACAATCCGCACCAGGGGTTGATCGGGGGTTGATCGCGGATCGTTCGGAGATCCGAATGGATGTTCATGCGGTTGCCGGGCCCGCTGGCCTTGTCGTCCGGTCACACAGAATTCATGATGCGTGCGGACACGCACGTCGTTTCACCTGCCCTGTCGTAATTCTCTTCGCCCTGCTCCCGGGCGGTCCGCCGCTCCACGCGCAGGGTAACGGCCCGGTATTGGAGAACGGCCAGCCGAGAGGCCTGCCGCTCGATGAAGACGGCAGGGAGAAGCGCAATGGCGGCTGGACGTTCGCCATCGACAACGACGTGCTGTTACCGACCGAGAACGACTACGACTATACCGGCGGACTCGCCTTCACCTTCGCGGGTCGGCGCACGGCGGAATGGGCCTGGTCCCTGGATCCCCTGGTGGGCTGGGTCGAGCCGGTGCTGTTCCGGCAGGACGGCGCCGCGTTCAATCTCCACAGTCAGCAGATCGGCCTGCTGGCGTTCACGCCGGACGACCTGAACAATCCGGAACCCATCCTCGATGATCGCCCCTACGCGAGCCTGGCCTTCATCGCGAACAGCCGCACACGCGTGAGTCACCCGCTCGAGCCGGTCGACACCACGACGGTGACGGTGGGGATGCTGGGACTGAGCTGGGCCGGTGCGCTGCAGCGCGGCATACATACGAGACTGGATCTCACCGAAGTGCCGGAAGGCTGGGAACACCAGATCTCGGACGGCGGCGAACCCACCGTACGGGTCGCCTGGACCCGGCAATCCCTGCTCTGGTCCAACTTCCAGCAGGGCCGCTACGAATACGAGTTGAAGTGGGGACGCGACCTGAGCCTGGGCTACCAGACCGAGGTCGCCGCCTCATTGTCGATACGCTGGGGCCGGATCAACACGCCATGGTGGAGCTTCACGCCGGACCGGGTCGAATATGTCTCCCAGCCGGCCCCGGTCATCGGCACCGCATTCCGGAGCGGGACGCGTGAATTCTATTTCTGGTTCGGGAGCAAGGTCCGGCTGCGCGCCTACAACGCCTTTCTGCAGGGACAATTCCGCGACAGCGTCCACACGATCGACAGCGACGACATCGAACCGGTGATCGGGGAGGCCTGGTTCGGCGCGACCTGGCAACTGAGTGAAGCCCACCGGCTCAGCTACACGATCCGGTTTCAGACCCCGGAGATCAAACACGGCCAGGGGCACCGGAACCTGGTCTGGGGCGGCATCATCCTGAGCCGGGATTTCTAGACCGCCGGTTCGCGGGTTTCCGCCGGGCGGCGCGGGCCGCCGTGGCGCGGCAGCATGCGCACGAGGGTGTTGTCGCGCGCGAAATAGTGGTGATACAGCCCCGCCGCCGCGTGCAGGCCAACCAGGAAATAGCCCGCATTGGCCCCCGCCTCGTGAACTTCCATGATCGCCTTCGCCAATTCCTTGTCCTTACCCAGCAATGGCGGCAATTCCAGCCCGAAAAACGGAATGGGGTTACCCTTCGCACTGAGCACGAGCCAACCCACGATGGGCATGCCGATCATCAGGACATAAAGCGCGATATGCAGGATACCGGCGATGCGCTGCTGCCAGCGCGGCGGTGCCGGTTCGATACGCGGGGCGGGGCCGCTCCCCAGGCGTGCCGCCAGGCGCAATGACACCAGCGCGAGCACGGACAGCCCCAGCATGAAATGCCAGGCCTTCAACGCCTCACGGGGATCGCTACCCTTGGGGAAGAACTCGTGCAATTCGATGCACGCGTACACCGCGACAAGCTGCACCAGCATCAGCCAGTGCAGCGCTATGATCATCGATCCGTAACGGTCCCCGGTATTGCGCCAGCCCATGAAATCCCCCCATGCGTGATTATTCACGAGAAACAGTATATGGTCGTATGCTTATGGCAGCCTTATGTTCAGGCCCCCGTTCCGTACTGGCAGTGTACGGCCCATAAGTATAAATTAAGCCTGTTCCGGTAGCCTACAGATCATCACCGTCATCGACCCGCCTGACAGACGCACATATCCCGGCGCAATTCTGAACAACCCTGCTTCCGGCTCACCGCACGCCCCGCAATGATTCGACAATGAAAAAATCACTGGTATCCTGCGCCCTTTGCCTGTTATTCCTGCCTGCGGCGGCCCAGGCGGAGACGCCCCCCGGCGAGTCCTCCTACTACATGAGCGATCTTGGCGAATATCTGAGCGCTCCTCTGCGCTGGGACAAACAGGACTGGCTGGAACTCGGGGCGATCGCCGGCGGCCTCGTGATCATCTCCGAGACCGTCGATGACAACTGGAAGCAGGAGATGATCTCCGAAGATCACCCGACCTATTATAACCGCCTGACGAGCATCGGCAACAACTGGGGCACCTTGACGCTGGCGGGCCCATTCATGCTGGGTGTCTACGGGTATGGTTACTTCAACAACGACAGCGAGTACCTCAACGCCGCCTACAACATGTTTCAGGCCGGCTCGTACGCGGCGATCTCCACCACCGCGCTGAAGCTGGCGTTCCATCGCGACCGCCCCAACGGGGCCATCGACGAGGCCGGCTGGTTCCAGGACGGCAAATCGTTTCCCTCCGGACACACCAGTTTCGCCTTCGCGATCTCACGGTCCTTCCTCAATTCACTCGACCATCCCTCCCTGGCAACCAAGACGCTGTTCTACGGATTGGCCACGTCGACCGCCTTCGCGCGGACCAAGGACAACAAGCATTGGGTATCGGACGTCGTGGCCGGCGCGCTGCTCGGCATCTACACCGCCGATTTCGTCGAGGCGCAGCACGAAAAGCGCCGCAACAACGGTGTCGTGTACGCCCCCTATACCGACGGTGAAACCGTGGGAATTCTGGCGCGCTGGTAGTACGTCGCGGCGGCGCTCATGCCGCCGCCGGTTCGATCCCCGGCATCCGGATCATGTCCATCACGCCGAAATCGTGACCCAGCCGACTGATCAGGGCGGTCGCCTGCCCCCTGTGATGCGTCTGGTGATTGAACAGATGCGCCAGCACGACCCCGCGCGGCAGGGCGCTCGACCGCCCGCTGCTGATGCTGGTGTAGCGCACCATACCGGATAATTCCTCCGGCGCGAGGCCATGCACGTGGTCGGCGAGCAGGGCATCGGTCTCGGCGCGCTGTGCGCGCAGTTCGGCGAAATCGGCGTACAGCTCCTGGCCAAGCGAGATGACCGGAAACGGCCGTCCCTTCAGGCGCCCCAGCCACACGCAATCCGCCAGCAGGATATGGTTCAAGGTGCCGTGGAGCGAGCGGAAGAAGGCGCCGAGATCGCGTCTGCGCTCGATGTCGTCGATACCCGCGCACACCGCGTAGAGCCGCCCGTTGATCCAGCGGTTGTAATCCGCCTGCAGGCGGAACACATCGATTGCGCCCATGTCCTCTCCCCTCCTGTCGAATAATTCAGCATGATCCCGTCGATACTTCCCATCCTGCTCCGGCGCCCGCGCGTTCATCCCATCTCCCCCTGCACCAGCGCGCGGAAATTCCGTTCCAGCCGGCGATAGACCGGGCCGGGACAGACCGACATGCGGCGGCCGTCGATTTCCGCCACCGGGACCAGTTCCAGCGCCGTGCCGGTCAGGAAGCATTCGTCCGCCGTGTACAAATCGTAGGGCGCGAGCGGAGACTCCATGGCCTCGATCCCGGCCGCGCGCGCCAGCTCCAGCACGACGCCGCGCGTCACGCCCTCGAGTGCGCCCTCCACCGCCGGCGGCGTGAGGATGCGCCCCCTGCGCACCACGAACACATTGTCCGCCGTACCCTCCGCCACCCGGCCGGCCGCATTGAGCAGGATCGCCTCGTCGGCGCCGGCTCGGCTCGCCTCGATGCGCGCGAGCACATGGTTGAGATAGTTGAGACTCTTGATGCGCGGATCGAGCCCGTCCGGCGGCAGGCGCCGCGTCGCGGCGATGATCGCGCGCACGCCGTCGCGCCGCTTCGAGTCCTCCGTCAGCCGCAGTTGCAGCGCGATGATGAACAGCGTCGGTTCCGCGCAGCCGCGCGGGTCGAGGCCCATCGATCCGGCGCCCCGCGTGATCACCACCCGCAGGTAGCCGTCGTCACATCCGCTCGCGGCGATGGTCGCGCGTACCGCGTCGGCCAGTTCTGACTGTGTGTATGGCAGCTCCAGCGCGATCGCGCGCGCGGACAGGGCGAGGCGCTCCAGGTGTTCGTCCAGCCGGAAGGCGACACGCCGGTAATAGCGGATGCCCTCGAACACCCCGTCGCCGTACAGCAGTCCGTGATCGAACACCGACACCGTGGCCTCCGCCGCCGGCACGATCCGCCCGTTCAGCCAGCACACCGCCTGATTCGACATCACATCCCCCGCTCGTCGTGGAAGTGGAAACCGTGGCTTGACTTTATCCGGCGACCGGGGGACAGTACAGATCCAGAAATTACATATTGAACCGGTACAGATATAAAACATCATCATCTGTACCGCACGTCGGGGCGCGCTTCTGTACCGGAGGGGGTCGTGGACACTTTATATAGCGCGCTGGCGCGCGAGATCGTCGAACGGATCGAACAGGGCCTGTACCGGCCCGGCGACCGCATGCCCGGGGTACGTGTCGTCAGCACGCAGCGCGGCGTCAGCATCGCCACCGCCGTCGCGGCCTACCGCCGGCTGGAGGACGACGGCTACATCGAGGCGCGGCAGCGCTCCGGCTTCTATGTGCGCGCCCGCCCGCATCCCCGCGCCGCGGAGCCCGGTACCTCGGCCCCGCGCGTGCGCCCGAGCCCCGTCACCGGGCAGGAACTGGTGCTGCGGCTGGTCAAGGCCACGAACGACCCCGGCATCATCCAGCTCGGCGCCGCCGTGCCCGATCCCGCCTACCTGCCCACGCGCGCCATCGAGCGCGCGCTCACCCGTGCCGCGCGCCAGCGCCTGCGCACCATGGCCTATGAATTCCCGCCCGGCGCGCCGGAGCTGCGCCGGCAGATCGCGCGCCGCATGGCCGAGATCGGCTGCCCGGTCGATCCGGACGAGGTGGTGATCACCAACGGCTGCCAGGAGGCGCTGATACTCGCCCTACGTGCGGTGACGAAACCGGGCGACGTGGTGGCCATCGAATCGCCGACCTTCTACGGCATGCTGCAGGCGCTCGACTCCCTCGGGCTGGAGGCATTGGAGATTCCGACGCATCCGCGCACGGGCATGTCGCTGGAGGCGCTGGAACTCGCGCTCGAGCGCTGGCCGGTCAAGGCCTGCGTCGCGGTCCCGAACTACAGCAACCCGCTCGGCTACTGCATGCCGGACGAGCACAAGCGGCGTCTCACGGCGCTGCTCAAGGCGCGCGACATCCCGCTGATCGAGGACGACGTCTACGGCGATCTCGGCTTCGCGCAGCGCCGACCGTCGATCTGCCGCGCCCTCCCCGGCGCCGACGTGCTGTACTGCGCCTCCTTCTCCAAGACGCTCTCCTCCGGCCTGCGCATCGGCTGGATCGCGCCGGGGAAGCATCTGGAGCGCGTCGAATACCTCAAGTACGTGAACAACCTCGCGACTGCGACCGTGCCGCAGCTCGCCATCGCCGACCTGCTGGAGAGCGGCGGCTACGAGCGCTACCTGCGTCAGGTGCGCGGCGACTACGCGCGCGCCGTCACCCGCATGGTGGACGCCGTGACGCGCCACTTCCCGGACGGCACGAAGATCACCCAGCCGGAAGGCGGCTTCGTGATCTGGATCGAGCTGCCCAAGGACATGGACAGCTTCGCACTCGCCCGCCGCGCGCTGGCGGAGAAGATCAGCATCGCGCCGGGCCCGATCTTCTCGGCGACGCAGAAGTACCGGAACTGTATCCGCATCTCATGCGCCTGCGCGTGGGACACGCGGGTCGAGACCGCGCTGGCGGCGCTGGGCCGGATGATTCGCGATGCGCCGGGCGGCTGAACATGTTTCCGGGCGTGAGGGAACCGCCCCAGATGCGCCGCCGCCCTTTCCATCGATCTCCGACTATTCGCGCAGGGGAGATCACTTGTTACACTAACGCGCATCCCAGGCCACATGCGCCGCCACACCGGACAGGTACGCCCCCGCCGCCAAGATGACCAGACATAAATTCCACTACGCCTATCATTTTGCGGTCTACCTGTTCGTATTCTTCTGCCTGAGGGCGGTGCAATGGGTCGAGATGAAGTTCGGCCCCCTGACCGTCGACCAGATCTTCTTTCACCTGAACTTCGGCGGCGAGATGCTCCTCAAGGTCGATCACTCGCTCGTCATCAGCGCGATCAGGAATGTGCTGCTGCTTCCGCTGGTGCTGGCCTTGCTCGCCCTCGCGCTCGACATCAGGCTCTCCCGTCGCGCCAGGCGTGCCGGCGCACGCCAGTCGCCTGCGCCGGAGGATGCGCCGCCCCACCCCGCCATGCGGTTCATCCGGTTTCTTGCCGCGCGCCGCGCGCCCCTGCTCATCCTGGCGGGCAGCACCTTCCTGTTGTACAGCATCTCGGCGTTCTCCTACCTGCGTGCGCGCTATTCCGACGACGATTATCTGGGAAAGCATTATCTCGATCCGGGGAGCGTCCCGGTCCAGGCGGAACGACCCAGGAACCTAGTGCTCGTCTACGTGGAAAGCCTGGAGGAAACCTATGCCGACAGCACCCTCTTCGGGGACGATCTGCTGAAGAGTCTGCATGGACTCGGCGGCACGAGCTTCGCGCATTACCGCCAGATGCCGGGCACCGGCTGGACCATGGCGGGCATCGTCGGAACCCAGTGCGGCATACCGCTGAAGGACATCCTGGGCGGAGACCGCAACAAGGACGAAGATGCGCCGGACAACCACGCCTTCAATCGTCGCGTGGGACCGAGCCTCAGATCCTTCCTCCCCGGCGCCGTCTGCCTAGGCGACATTCTGAAGGAACAGGGATACACCAATGTCTTCATCGGCGGCGCCTCGCTCCGGTTCGCCGGCAAGGGCACCTTCTTCCTCGGTCATCACTATGATCAGGCCTGGGGCCTGGATGAGCTGGGCCAGGCGGGATTGCATCTCGACGACGCGAACGGCTGGGGCTACCTCGATCATCAGGTCCTGGCCGAGGCCCGCGCCAGGGTCAGGGAACTGCACGACTCCGGCCGGCCGTTCAACCTGACGGTATTGACGCTCGACACCCACGGACCCGACGGGCTGCTCTCGCGGGAATGTCGCGCGCGCGGCGCCGGGGATTACGCCGGCATCGTGCGCTGCACGGCGGACCAGGTCGCGGAGTTCGTGCAATTCATCCGGGACAACGGCTATCTGCGGGACACCCGCGTGGTGATTCTCGGCGACCACCTGGCCATGCGCAATCCGCTGTATGAACGACTGACGCAGGCCGGGAGCCGCGACATATTCAATCTGTTCATCGCCGACACACCGATCCGCATGAACCGCGACACGATCGTTCACTTCGACCTGCTGCCGACGCTGCTCGAATTCCTCGGCTTCCAGGTGACGGGCGGCCGGCTGGGACTGGGCTACTCCGGGATCACCGAACCAGCGAGCGCCATTCCCGACGATCGCATCGAGCGTATGCTGGCCGAGCTTCCGAACCGTTCGGACCGGTACTGGTCCTTCTGGAAGGCGCCGGCATCCGCCGAAGGTCCGCCGGCCACGACGGTACACTAACCCCCGCCCGGCTCCTCGCCGATCACACGCGTCCGGTCCCGCCGGACAATGCCGGAGTCCGTGCGCGTTCAATTGCGGAAAAATTTGGTACGCAGAACTCGCCTGCAACTTCGCGATCAATACCCTAACGCGCTTCCCGATGGATCGGGGTGCGGGGCGCCGGTATACTTCCCCGGGTCAGCGCGATGCCCCTCCCGGCGATTGTCAGAACCCGGCGGCGCGATCCACCACATCCGACTCACCAACCCGCAAACAGGGAGAGAACGCATGCAAATGGCAATCTGGCGCGGACGCATCGAAAAGCTGACCGGGCCCGATCAACGCGGTGCCTCCGAGTGTCGCGTCGGCAGCATGACGGTCCACCTGCCTTCCGACCTGAGCGGAAACCTGTCGAATGACGATATGGTGCTGGTGGCCGGAAACACCGCGAACGAGGTATTGCGGGCGATGGCCGTCCACAACCTGACCCGCGAGAAAATGAGCCAGATCGATCCGACCAACCAGGTGCTGCTCACCGGCCTGTTCGGCTTCATCGGCCTGATGTCGCTGGCCATCGGCTGGCAGTACCCGATGAGCGTGCCGTTCATCGTCCTGAACGCACTCGCGGTCATCGCCGCCGCCGGCGCCCTGCGCAGCATCGCCCGGCTCTTCCGCGTCGCCCGGGCCGCGAGCTGGATCCGATACCCCGACCTCGCCTGATCGCCGGCGGCGTGGTCAGTCGGCCTCGATCCAGCGCAGCGCTTCGGCGAACCCGGCGTTCGGAAACAGACGCACCGGACACGGCACCGCAAACCGGAACAGCCGCACGGCGCCGGCCACCCACTCGGCATCGGTGACCACGGCGATCTTTTCCCAGGCCTTCAGGTGCGCCGCACCCACTTTCAGGTCGTCCCAGAGCGCGCCCGCGGAATAGCCGGTGAACTCCGGACCCAAGTGGTACAACACGCGGATCCGGCCGAAGGCGGAAAGCCGCGCCTCGATGGCCGGAACGAGCACCGTCTCGTAATCCTTCGCCGTCACGACCCCCGAGGCATGCATGCCCACGACTCGGGCGGGTAAATCCGGTATCAGTTCAAGCATGGCGTCATCCTCCCTGCGACTCTCGGGCCGACATCCGGCAAAACACCGGACGAACCCGTACCTCCTTAGGCAGGCCGCCCCGTATTTCGTTCCGCCGGCCGCGACCACGCCGGGCGATTGATAAATTTCAATGCGGCCGATGTCGCGCACGCCGATGCTCATCCGCACCAGCAAACAGGCGAGACACGCATGACGGAATTCCACGACAAACTGAAACGCGTCGAGCAGAAGGCCTGGTTCTATACCAGGCGCACGCTGATCGGCGTCGCCTCAGTGCTGGTCATACTGCTGATGCTGCTGATCGCCTTTTCCGCGGCGCCGTGACCGATGCTGAATAATTCGGGCCGGGACGGAGGGATGTTGCGGTCATCCCCCCGCCCCGTCACCGCATCATTCGACCAGGCTGATCCCGGAACCGCCCATCTCCTTCGGCAGGTCCAGCAGCTTCGGCAGTCCGTCGTGGATGTGAAGCTTCGTTTCCTGATAATTGACGTGCACGCCGGCGTCGTACGGAAACTCCGGGATCACCGCCGCGTAAACGTCGATCAGACTCCAGTGCGGATGGTCGGTGAACAGATGACCGCCGCAGGACTTGCACCACTTCCGGTAACTGCGCGTCGTCTTGTTGTAGGTGCCGATGAGATCCGCGCCCTTCGTGACGCGCACCGCCTCCGGCTTCCACAAGGTGAAGGCATTGACCGGCCCCGCCGACCAGCGCCGGCACGACTCGCAGTGGCAGTACCCCATCGCCGCCGGTTCCCCGCTGACGGTGAACTGGACGGCGCCGCAGAAACAGCTCCCTTTGTAAACGTTTTCTGTATTCATGGTGTCCTCCTGATTATTCACAGAAGCCCCGATTTATCCGTCATTCCCGCGAAGGCGGGAATCCAGTAACTCAAAGACCTGGATGCCCGCCTTCGCGGGCATGACAACCATAGAGTTTCCTCAGAATTGTTTCATCGATGAGCCCTGTCTTAGGCTCGCTCAATTCCGTTGGTTATCACTTCTTCACGATGACGACCTCGAGGTACTCGCCCGGGACCACCAGAAAATCCGGTCCCGCGATGTTCCACCGGTCGAGCAGGGCCGTGATGTCCTTCTCCAGCGCCTGTTGTCCGGCCGCATCGAGCGCCTTGAACGCCATGTGCAGCGGCCCGTAGAAATCGCGGAACACCTGGATCCAGTGCGCCGCCGAGCGGTAACGGAAATTGAAATTCCGGCGCGTCGTGCGGATGTCCACGGCGTCCTTGCCGAACAGCTCGACGATGTGCGGCTCGGTCCCCCACAGTGCGGGCGACTTCAGCCCGGCCGGCGGCGGGATGTATGCCCCCACCACCTTGAACAACTGGCCGATGAATCCCTCCGGCGTCCAGTTCGCCAGCCCGATGCGTCCGCCGCCGCGCACCACGCGCAGCATCTCGCGCGCGGGCCGCGCATGGTCCGGCGTGAACATGGCGCCGAAGGTGGAGAGCGCCACATCGAAACTGTCGTTGGCGAACGGCAGGTCTTCGGCGTCGGCCGGCAGATAATTCACCTCCAGTCCCTCGGCCAGTGCACGGATCCGCCCCTTCTCAAGCAGATCGTCCACATAATCCGTGGAGGTAACCCGCGCAAAGCGGCGCGCGGCGGCGAGGGTCGCATTGCCGTTGCCGGCCGCGACGTCGAGCACACGCTCGCCGGCATTCACCCCGGCGGCCTCGGCCAGTGACTCGCCGACGATCTGCAGGGTGACGCCGATGACGGCGAAGTCGCCGCTGGACCAGGTCGTCTGCTGGCGCTGCTTGATCTTCGCGAGATCACGTGCCATGGGTTGTTCCACCTTGGATACCGCTACGGTGTTCATATCATTAACTCCTCCATTGTCAGGGTTTGTCCGGATACTTCGACGAAGGGAGTATCGGATGGGCGTGCGCTTGACACTTGCCCGGGCGTCGTTCAAATTTGACCTCGCGTCCGGATTTCCCGACTGCCTTGATCGAGCGTCCGCCGCACTTGCCCCACAGTCCGGGAACCCAGACCATGGCCACCGACACGCTGTCCGATGTACTGCGTTCCGTGCGCCTGCGCGGCGCGGTGTTTTATGACCTGAGCTTCGGGAACGACTGGGCGGCCGAAGCGCCGGCCGCGAAGGAGATCGCGGAGGCCGTCATCCCCGGCGCCGAGCATGTGATGGAATATCACGTCATCACGCGGGGCAGCGGCTGGGCGGCGATCGTCGGTGAGCCGCCGATCCGTCTCGAGACCGGCGACATCGTCATGTTCCCGCAGGGCGACGCGCACGTGATCTCGAGCGCACCCGGGATCCGGCCGGTGCGCATGACCGCCTCCTGGGTCCACTCGACTCGCAACGAGCCGAAGCCGATTCCCGTCGTGTTCCACACACCGAACGAGTTCACGCACCAAGCCGCCGCACCGGAGCTGCCGAGCCAGATTGCCTGCGGCTTCCTTGGCTGCGACCTGCGGCCCTTCAACCCGTTGATCGCGACGCTGCCACGCATGCTGCACCTGCCCGCGGCCGGCGACGGCGCCTGGATCAGCCAGGTCATGCAGCAGGCGGTCAACGCCTCGCGCGACCAGCGCCCGGGTGGCCAGGCCGTGCTGGAGCGCATCAGCGAGATGATGTTCGCCGACGCGATCCGGCGTTACGTGGAGACATTGCCCGAACAGAGCACCGGCTGGCTCGCGGGCCTGCGCGACCGCAGCGTGGGACGCGCGCTGGCGCTGATCCACGGCCAGCCCGCCCGCGCCTGGACGGTGGAGGAACTCGCCGCCGAGGCCGCCCTGTCCCGCTCGGCATTCTTCGAACGCTTCGTCCAGGTGATCGGGCAGCCGCCGATGCAATATCTCACGCAGTGGCGCATGCAGGTGGCGTCGAATCTATTGCGGAACAGCCGGGCGCCGATCGTCTCGATCGCGCTGGAGGTGGGTTACGAATCCGAGGCGGCGTTTACGCGGGCGTTTAAGCGATTGGTAGGCGTGCCTCCTGGAGTATGGCGGAAAAATCAAGGTAAAGCGCCGGAGAAATCAGGCTTAGGCGAGGAAGTTTGAATTATAAAAGGGTACTAACCCCGTTTCTCCACGAGACGCGCTCTAGCCAGTTTCTACTCTGACCATAAATATCTGCACGACTAAGCTTCCGACCACGACTTAAAAATATCTTCGATTTCATTAAAAACCCCATGCCCTGCAGCGGAGTTTTTCGCAATATACAGCGCCTTGAGCCGTCCAATCGGTATGCTTGCCGCACCCGCGAAACTGCTGAGCACGGGTTTACCTGGAATTTTTTCCTTCCACGTACCGTCTCGCAATGATGCCTCAAGTTCATTATAGGTAGTTCGCACTAACGTCTCTGTGGCTTGATCATCCATAGCTCCGTTTATCCGTTGACGCTCGCAGGCTTGGATAGCCTTGAACATGAGCGAAAGCTCTTCAGAAGATTTGTTGACACAGCCCTTTGGCATGAGACTGACATTGCCTACGGACAGCCGTACATGTTTCGAAACAATCAGGGAGGTGGCATAACTGAGATACGTGACTGCAATCTCTGACAGCCTAGCCTCAATCGCAGTCTCATCACGCAACCAAGAGCCCGCGGGCTCCTGATCCTCGAAACAAGCCGCCAAGACCTTTGCATTAAGAAAGTAGTTCTCTAGGTGATATCGCTGAAGGACGCGAAACTTGTCACCTGATCTTTGGCGCATCTCTTGCTCTGTAACGTTGATTGGCGCCGCGTCCCGATCAGCTAGCATGTAGAAATCAACCCCCCAAATCGTGCGCCTTAAAATGTTATCAAGGATAGCATCGAAGGATATCAGTTGATCCTTTCCGCCGACCGGCTGTAGAACTATATTGGTATATCTATTCTCTAGAATCTGACCATAAGTCTGCTTATCTAAGCTTGCATCATTACCTTCCACTAGCGCAATTTTATGGCCCAAAGCCACGATCCCGATCGACTGACCTAGCTTATGAAGCGCATTTGAGGTCAAGTCATCCGGCTTCACGACGACCGCTTGATTGGATTCATCAACCTTGGGCGGGGTCAAGAACACAACCGAGTCTTCCAGTGAAGCTGAGATGACAGAAGGTGAATGTGAAATCAGAAAGAATTGATTGTTTGTTCCTACGGAACGCAGGGTAGTTATTAGCTTATGAAGAAGCTCTGGATGAAGGTGAAGCTCAGGCTCATCGAAGAAAACAACGCAATCTGCTGGCTTCCTCAAGAGAAAATCAAAAATTATGTTCAAAACCTCTCGCTCTCCGCTACTCAGGGATGTTATGTCGTCTGTGCGCGCCCCATCAGAGTAGATAAGCTGCTGCTTCTGAACTTCAGCTCCGATCAGTCTCTTAGGGCCAAGCAGCTTTTCGAATGCGGTGCGGAAAGGGTCAAGGGGGTCCGTGAACTCCAAGTTCATTGACGTATGCCCCTCGCCCTTGAGTTGAATTGCTCTAGCAGCGATGGCATTCTTTTGGCTCTGAATTTTTTTAAATATCGCGTGAATAGTATCTTGCCACCGACTCTTAAGCGGGTTGAACGAGATATCTTTACCTATACTCTCCTCCCATGGATCAGCAAATTCCCATTGGAATTTTAACGGCTGTACATTTTGAATACTTCTATCGCTCTCGTAGTAAATAACTGAACTCTTTAAGTTTCTCCGCCTTTGATTCTTTTCGAGCGTCTGACGAAGCTTTTGGGCATCTGAAGCAATCGTAGTGACTAGTCGACTTTTGCCCCAAGAATCCAATTCCTCCTTACATGTCGCGACGACTTCAAAGGAAGTTTGCGGTTGGCTGAATGTGCGAAAGTAGTTCAGGATCGCACTGATTAAGCGGGTCTTGCCAACCCCATTTGGCCCAGCGATAACAACCAAGTCGGAAAGCGCTTCAACTTCGAACACTTTGACAGGTGGAACATTCTTCGAAGTAATCTTTTCTATTCTCATTGCATTCCCTGCTAGTAATGCCGTGGTGAATAACAGTCAATTAGACGAAATCGTTGATATTGATGAAGTGCATTAGGGGACAGACCACGATTATGTCTCCCTCCCCTAGTGAGGGAGACATAATCCCTATTACCCAACCTACACCTGATCATTTTGATTTCAGAGGAAACCGCTCCGGATCTTGGATGATCTCCGGCGTAAGATCGACGTCGAGATCCGGCCAGTAGAAATGGTTGGGCGACGGCTCCTGTACATTTAAGACCTTCCCCACTGGAGCATCCCGAAACCATGGGAAGTCGTCATAAGACATGAACAGCTCTTTACCATGCGCCAGCAGCCAGATGCCATGGCTGGAGACATGCGTGACCTCAACTGCCGAAGTAAGCTTTCCACGCGGACCTGAACTCATCGCGATGCGCCCCGATTATCTGTTCAATCTCCCACAACTGCACGCGGGACAATCCGAAATTCTTGACCAGCTCGACAGCAGGTTCGAGCCAGAACTTGGCCTCCCCATTCCCGTAATGCACGTGAAAAGGATACTGCGAGAAAGGGGTGTGCGCTACCGATGGTCCGGGCATGTAGCCCGGATGACGGCGCGAAGCGCCGTCATCCGGGGATATAAGAATGAATCCCCGGATTCCGCTGCGCTGCATCCGGGCTACGGGCTGGATTCCCGCCTGCGCGGGAATGACGCTACCAGAATGGATTAGCCAGAACGGCCAAGGCTGCTAATAAACAGCACCGTTATTTCCCAAGCAACCCCGCCACCGTCTTCCCCAGTTCCGCCGGCGAGCGCGTCGTCACGACGCCCGCCGCTTCCAGCGCGGCGTACTTCTCCGCCGCCGTGCCCTTGCCGCCGCTGATGATGGCGCCGGCGTGGCCCATGCGCTTGCCCTTGGGGGCGGTGACGCCGGCGATGTAGGCGGCGACCGGTTTGGTAACGTGACTTTTGATGTAGTCGGCGGCCTCTTCCTCGGCGCTGCCGCCGATCTCGCCGACCATCAGGATGGCCTCGGTCTGCGGGTCCTGCTCGAACAGTTGCAGGCAGTCGATGAAGTTCATGCCGGGGATGGGGTCGCCGCCGATGCCGATGCAGGTGCTCTGGCCGAGCCCGAGTTCGGTGGTCTGCTTGACCGCTTCGTAGGTGAGGGTGCCGGAGCGCGACACGATGCCGACGCGGCCGGGCAGGTGGATGTGGCCGGGCATGATGCCGATCTTGCACGCGCCGGGGGTGATGATGCCGGGGCAGTTCGGCCCGATCAGGCGCGCGCCGGCCTCGCGCACGCAGCGCACGGCCTCCAGCATGTCGAAGGTCGGAATGCCCTCGGTGATGCAGACGATCAGTTGGATGCCAGCGTCGACCGCCTCGAGGATGGCATCGAGCCCGAACGGCGCCGGCACGTAGATGACGCTGGCGTCGGCCTGCGTGGCCTTCACCGCGTCGCGCACGGTGTCGAACACCGGCAGGCCGAGATGCGTCTGCCCGCCCTTGCCGGGCGTGACACCGCCGACCATGCGCGTGCCGTAGGCCAGCGCCTGCTCGGTGTGGAAGGTGCCCTGCTTGCCGGTGAAGCCCTGGCAGATGACGCGCGTGTTCTTGTCGACCAGTACGCTCATGATCCGCCCTTCTTCACCGCCGCGACGATCTTCTGCGCCGCGTCGTCGAGGCCCTCGGCGGCGATAATGGTCAGCCCGCTCCTGCGCAGGATGTCGCGCCCGAGTTCGGCGTTGGTGCCTTCGAGGCGCACGACGACCGGCACCTTGATGCCGACCTCCGCCACCGCGCCAACCACGCCATCGGCGATGATGTCGCAGCGGACGATGCCGCCGAAGATATTGACCAGCACGCCCTTCACGTTTTTATCGTCAAGGATGATCTTGAACGCCTCAGCCACGCGCTCCTTGGTGGCAGTGCCGCCGACGTCGAGGAAGTTCGCCGGCCGGCCGCCGTGGAGCTGCACCAGGTCCATGGTCGCCATCGCGAGCCCGGCGCCGTTGACCATGCAGCCGATCGCGCCGTCGAGCGCGATGTAGCTCAGGTCCCACTGCTTGGCGCGCACCTCGCGCGCGTCCTCCTGACGCAGGTCGCGCTGCGCGGCGAGCGGCTTCTGGCGGTAGAGCGCGTTGTCGTCGACGTTGATCTTGGCGTCGAGGCACAGCAGGTCGCCGGTGTCAGTGACGGCGAGCGGGTTGATCTCGAGCAGCGAGAGGTCGCGCTCGCGGAACATCCGCGCGAGGCCCATCGCGATCGCCTGGAACTGCTTCATCTGTTCGCCGGTGAGCCCGAGCCCGAAGGCGAGTTCGCGGCACTGGTAGGGCTGCAGGCCGACCAGCGGGTGGATGGCCGCGCGCAGGATCTTGTCCGGGGATTTCGCCGCGACGGTCTCGATGTCGACGCCGCCCTCGGTCGAGGCCATCAGCACCGCCTTGCGCTGCGCGCGGTCGATGACCATGCCGAGGTACAGCTCGCGCGCGATGTTCGAGGGCTTCTCGATCAGGATCTCGTTGACCGGCTGGCCGTCGGCGCCGGTCTGGTAGGTGACGAGGCGCGTGCCGAGCAGCGCACGGACCGCGCTCAGCGCCGCGGTACGCCCCAGCACGCGCTTGACGCCGCCCGCCTTGCCGCGTCCGCCGGCATGCACCTGCGCCTTGACGACCCAGTCCTCCCCGCCCAGCGCATCGAGCGCGGCGGTGGTCTCGTCCGCATTCGTGACGACGCGATGCGCCGGCACGGCGACGCCGTACTCGGTCAGCAGGGCCTTGGCCTGAAATTCGTGGAGATTCATGCGATCCGGAGCCTGATCATAAAGGCCGTACGATAGCATAAAAAATCGGCGGGGCGCAGATGCATGAATACCTAAGGGGACGGACTTGAAGTCCGTCCCCTTATGTCCCATGTAGCCCGGATAAAGCGAAGCGGCATCCGGGAACGGAATCGGACCGCGCCCCCCGGATTCCGGCGCTGCGCGCCTGCATCCAGGCTACATTTAGATGCCGTAGCGGTTTCGAACGCGGGGACGGATTGGAAAATCCGTCCCCTCTTGCAGTGGGAATCCATGCATGGGGACAGATTTATAAATCTGTCCCCGGCTCTCCGAATCCGTCCCCTATTGACGTGGATGGGGACGGACTTAAGTCCGCCCCCTTTGGTAGATGGGGTCGGGGACAGACTTGAAATCTGTCCCCTTCTTATGTTTATTGGACGCCCGGTGGATGGCCCGGCCGCCGGCGTCGAGCGCGGCCTCGTGCAGGGCCTCGGACAGGGTCGGGTGGGCGAACATGGTGGCGGCGAGGTCTTCGCTGCTGGCGCCGAATTCGAGCGCGAGCACGGCGCCGGCGATCAGCTCGGAGCAGTGCGCGCCGATCATGTGGACGCCGAGCACGCGGTCGGTCTCCGCGTCGGCCAGTATCTTGATGAAACCGCCGGTCTCGCCCAGCGCGCGGGCGCGGCCGTTGGCGGCGAAGGGGAACGCGCCGCTGCGATAGGGCCGGTCGACCGCCTTCAGCGCCTGCTCGGTCATGCCGGCCCAGGCGATCTCGGGGCGGGTGTAGATGACGGACGGGATGGCGTCGTAATTAACGCGCGCCGTGTGACCGGCGATCCGCTCGGCGACCATGACGCCCTCCTCCGAACCCTTGTGCGCCAGCATCGGCCCGCGCACCAGGTCGCCGATGGCGTAGACGCCCGGCAGGCTGGTGCGGCAGTGCGCGTCGACGTGGATGAAACCGCCGCTGTCGATCACCGGCTCGGCATCGGGCGCGCACAGGCCGTCGCTGTTGGGCCGGCGGCCGACGGCGACGATCAGGCGGTCCACCGTTTCAGAGTGCTCGCCCGCGTCGTCCTGATAGGCGATCCCGACCCGGCCGCCTTCCACCGTACAACCGGTGACGCGCGCGCCGAGGCGGATGTCGAGGCCCTGTTTGCGATACTGGCGCAGCGCCTCCTGCGCGACCTGGCGGTCGCACATCGACAGGAATTCCGCTTGCGCCTCCAGCAGCACGACCTCGGCGCCGAGGCGCTTCCAGACCGCGCCGAGTTCCAGCCCGATGACGCCGGCGCCGATGATGCCCAGGCGCCTCGGCACGGCGTCGAAGGCGAGCGCGCCGGTGGAATCGACGATGAGATCTTCATGCAGCGGCGCGACGGCGAGCCGCACGGGCGATGAACCCGTCGCGAGGATGACGTGCCCGGCCTCGAGGATTTGCGGCGCCTGCGATTGATCTGAAGTGATTTCCACACGGCGGCCGGACAAGAGCCGGCCGCGCCCGGTGATGCGTTGGACGCCGTTGGCCTCGAACAGGCCGGCGATGCCGCGCGTCAGCTCGGACACGACGCGGTCCTTGCGCGCCATCATGGCCGCGAGATCGAGCCCGACGCCGTCCACGCTGACACCGTACTCGGCGAATTCATGGCGTGCCTTGTCGTAGAGTTCGGATGCCTCCAGCAGCACCTTGGACGGGATGCAGCCGGCATTGAGGCAGGTGCCGCCAAGCGAATGCCCGCCCGCCGCATCGGTCCAGTCGTCGACGCAGGCCACCGACAGCCCGAGCTGCGCGGCGCGGATCGCCGCCACATACCCCGCCGGCCCGGCCCCGATCACGATGACGTCATAACGGTCGTTCATATTTCTCCGTTGCATGGGGCGAAGTAAGGGGACAGATTTATAAATCTGTCCCCGTTCAACCCAAACAGGGGACGGATTTAGGTAAAGGGGACAGATTTCAAATCTGTCCCCGCCTGCCCACAAAGGGGACGGATTTCAAATCCGTCCCCATTCCCGCTCGATCAGATCTCCAGCAGCATCCGCGCCGGGTCTTCCAGCGACTCCTTGACGGCGACGAGGAACTGCACGGCGTCGCGGCCGTCGATCAGGCGGTGGTCGTAGGACAGGGCGAGGTACATCATCGGGCGCGCGACGACGGCGCCCTCCTCGACCACCGCGCGGTCCTGGATCTTGTGCATGCCGAGGATCGCGCTCTGCGGCGGGTTGATGATCGGCGTGGACAGCAGCGAGCCGAATACGCCGCCGTTGGTGATGGTGAAGGTGCCGCCGCTGATCTCCTCCAGCGCCAGCGTGCCGGTTTCGCCTTGTCGGCATAGGCGGCGATGCGGCGCTCGATCTCGGCCATGCCGATGCGGTCGGCGTCGCGGATGATCGGCACCACCAACCCGCGCGGCGAGGACACGGCGACACCGATGTCGTAATAGCCGTGGTGGACGATGTCCCGGCCGTCGATCGCGGCATTGATTATTGGAAACTTCTTCAGGCCCTCGACCACGGCCTTGATGAAGAACGACATGAAGCCGAGCTTGACCCCATGCTCCTTCTCGAAACGCTCGCGGTAACGCTGACGGAGGTCCATCACCGGCCGCATGTTGACCTCGTTGAAGGTGCTGAGGATCGCCGCCGTCTGCTGCGCCTCGATCAGGCGCTCGGCGATGCGCGCGCGCAGACGGGTCATCGGCACACGCTGTTCGGGACGCCCGTCAGGGTTCCCGGCGGCAAGCGCGATGGCTTGCGCGACAGGCTCCGGCTGCGCATCGGCTTCTGTCGTGCGCGAGACCGGCGCGACTGAGCGTGCTTCGAGCGCGCGCTGCACATCTTCCTTCAGCACCCGGCCGCCCTTGCCGCTGCCCTGAATGGCCTCCGCCGCCAGGCCATGCTCCTCGATCATCCGGCGCGCGGCCGGCATGACGATCGGGGTCACGGGCCGCTCCTCGCCGTTGACGCGCGCGGGCGCCGCGGCTGCCGGCGCCTCCGTGGCCGGCACGATATGTCCCAGCGCCTGGCCCACCCGCACGGTCGCGCCCTCCGGCTGCAGGATCTCGCCGAGGATACCGTCCTGCGGCGCCGGCACTTCGAACATCACCTTGTCGGTCTCGATGTCCACCAGCGACTCGTCGCGCCTCACCCGTTCGCCCGGCTTCTTGTGCCAGGCGGCGACGGTGCCGTCGGTGATGGATTCGGGAAAGCCCGGTACCTTGATCTCGGTATTCATGCGATGTCCTTATGCAGCGGAATCACGTCCCCGCCAGCCGGCGACCCGAAGGCCGCGTCCACCAGCGCGCACAATTGCTTGATGTGGAGCAAGGGATAGCCGACCGCCGGCGCGGCCGAGGCCGGGCGGCCGGCGTAGAGCAGCGGCAACTCGCCCCTGGCCTCGCGCAGGTGGTGTTCGATCGCGTACCACGCGCCCTGGTTCATCGGTTCCTCCTGGCACCACACACAGTCGCGCGCCCGGTCGTAGCGCGCGATCACCGCCGCCAGTTCGCCCTGCGGAAACGGATAGAGCTGCTCGACGCGCACCAGCGCGACGTCGGCGCGGCTGTCGCCGCGCTTCTTCTCCAACAGGTCGTAATAGACCTTGCCGCTGCACAGCACGATCCGCCGCACCCCGGCCGGATCGGGCGTGTCCACGTCGTCGATGACGCGCTGGAAGCCGGCCTGCGTCAGGTCCTCGAGCGCGCTGACCGCGAGCTTGTGGCGCAGCAGGCTCTTCGGCGTCATGACGACCAGCGGCTTGCGGCAGTCGAGCAGCATCTGGCGGCGCAGCAGGTGGAACATCTGCGCCGGCGTGGTCGGCACGCAGACCTGGATGTTGTGTTCGGCGCACAGCTGCAGGTAACGCTCGAGCCGCGCCGAGGAGTGTTCCGGGCCCTGCCCCTCATAGCCGTGCGGCAGGAACATGACCAGGCCGCTCAGGCGGTTCCATTTCTGTTCGCCGGCGACGATGAACTGGTCAATCACCACCTGCGCGTTGTTGGCGAAGTCGCCGAACTGCGCCTCCCAGATCACCAGCGTCTTCGGGTCGGTGGTGGAATAGCCGTACTCGAAGGCGAGCACCGCCTCCTCCGACAGCAGGGAATTGGTGACCAGGAAGTTGCCCTGCGTGTCCGACAGGTTGCGCAGCGGGATATAGGCGGAATCGTCCTTCTGGCAGTACACCACCGCGTGACGGTGGAAGAAGGTGCCGCGCCCGCTGTCCTGGCCGGACAGGCGCACGCCGAAGCCGGCCTCGACCAGCGTCGCGTAGGCCAGGATCTCGGCGCCGCCCCAGTCGATCGGCAGGGCCCCGGCGGCCATCTTGCGCCGGTTGTCGAAGATCTTCGCCACGCCGGGATGCAGCTCGAAACCGGTGGGCAGGTGACCGAGCCGTGCGCTGAGGTCGCGGATCGTCTCCAGCGTGACGCGGGTGTCCACGTCCACGGCGCAGTCGCCGCGCACGAAGGGCTCCCAGTCGATGCTGCCGTGGACGACGATGTCCGTGTCCCGGCTCAGATACGGCACCACGCAGGCGCCGGCGTCGAGCGCGGCGCGATACGCCTCGATCATGGCGCCGTCCGCGGCCGGGTCGAGCACCGCCACATCGATCAGCCGTTGCGCGTAGCGCTCGCGCGTGGTGGGATGGGCGCGGATGCGCTGGTACATCAGGGGCTGGGTCACGGCGGGCTCGTCCGCCTCGCTGTGGCCGTGGCGCCGGTAGCACACCAGGTCGATGACGATGTCCTTGCGGAATTCCATGCGGTAGTCGAGCGCGAGGCGCGCGGCGGCGAGCACGGCCTCCGGGTCGTCGCCGTTGACGTGAAGGATGGGCGCGTTGACCATCTTGGCGACGTCGGTGCAGTACAGCGTCGAGCGCGCGTCCTTCTGGTTGCTGGTGGTGAAACCGATCTGGTTGTTGATGACGATGTGGAGCGTGCCCTTGGTGGAGTAGCCGCGTGACTGCGACATGTTGAAGGTCTCCATCAGCACGCCCTGCCCGGAGAAGGCGGCGTCGCCGTGGATCAGCACGCAGGCCACCTGCGAACCGTCCCGGTCGCGGCGTCGCTCCTGGCGCGCGCGTACCGAGCCCTCCACCACCGGGCAGACGATCTCCAGGTGCGAGGGATTGAAGGCCAGCGCGACGTGCACCGGTCCGCCCGGCGTGTCCATATTGGACGAGAAACCCATGTGGTATTTGACGTCGCCGGAACCGACGCCGTTGTGCGCGGTCTTGCCCTCAAACTCCAGGAACAGGTCGGCGGGCGCCTTGCCCATGATGTTGACCAGCACATTGAGGCGGCCGCGGTGCGCCATCCCGATGGCGATCTCCTGCAGGCCCGCCGCGCCGCCGCGCTGGATCAGTTCGTCGAGGAGCGGGATCAGGGCCTCCGCGCCTTCCAGCGAGAAGCGCTTCTGTCCGACGTACCTGTTGTGCAGATAGCGTTCCAGCGCCTCGGCGGCGGTGAGGCGCTGCAGCAGATGCCGGCGCGTCGCCGCCGGACAGTCCCGGCGGTAGTCCGCGCCCTCCAGGCGCGCGCGTATCCAGTGCATCTCGCGGGTGTCGGCCACGTGGGCATACTCGCTCGCGAGCGGGCCGCAGTAGACCGTGCGCGCCATCTCGATGATCTCGGCCAGGGTCGCCCGCTCGCGCCCGCCGAGACCCTGGCAGGCGAACGCGGCGCCGAGATCGGCGTCGCCCAGGCCGTGGTGCGCATGGTCGAGTTCGGGAACCGGCGGGATCTCGCGCAGCCCGAGCGGATCGCAGGCGGCTGCGAGGTGGCCATGCTGGCGATAGGCGTCGAGCAGCGCGTAGACGCGGGACTGCTTGTTGGCGTAGACGTAATCCTGTGGTGACGCCGACAGCGGCGTCTCGGTCCGGGGGCGGGTTTCATCGCGGGCGGGACCGCGAACGGCGGCGGGGTACGGCGCGACCTCCGGTCCGCCATTGGTGTGCGCGAAAGCGTCGAAATACTGACGCCAGTCGGGCTCCAGTGCGGCGGGATCTTCCAGATAGCGCTGGTACAACAGCTCCAGATAGACGGCATTGCCGGCGCTGAGCGGAGAAAGCGCTCCCCAATCAGGCTTTTTTTTGGATTTTGCCAGATCGCCCATGCAATATCGCCCCACTCCGTCGGGCCGTCTCGGCCCACGGTGCGGCTATCGTCAGGCAATATTGATGCCATGCCCGGGCGCACTCCCGGGTGGTGCGCCGTCACGGCGCGGGGAAAGGGGTGTGAGTACTCGCGGAGGACTCAGTGGGTCATGCGGGCGCGGACCTGCTCGGCCCGGGCGTGATCGCCGCGGCCCTCGTAGATCTTGACCAGCATCTTCAGCACGCGCTGGTTGCCCTCGTCATGGCGCAGGATCTGCTCGCAGCTGCGCAGGGCGTCGTCGTAATGCTTCTGGCACAGATGCAGATTGGCCAGACCGAGCAGCGCGTACTGGTCGTAACCGATGTCGAGCGCCTTCTGGTAATAGAATCGCGACTGGTCGACATCCCCGAGCGTCAACAGGGCGTCGCCCACGCGGGTGTAGAGGTTCTGGTTGTGTGGCTCCTGGCGCAGCACGCGCTGCCACAGCGCGATGGCCTCCTCGAGCTGGGACAGGCCGCGCTTGCAGTTGCCGAGTCCGTACAGGGCGAAGGCGTTCTCCGGGTCCGATTCGAGCGCGCGCTCGAAAAAGCCGGCGGCGCGATGGAACTCCTTGCGGCGCTGGTAGATGTTGCCGATCATCGTCAGCACGGCCACGTTGCCGGAGTCGAATTTGAGGAACTTCTCCAGGTAGATCAGCGCCTGATCGTCGTCGCCGGCCTTGTAATACAGATTGCCGAGTCCGAGCAAGGAGAACTTGTCGTTGCCGCCGTTCTTCAGCGCGATGAGGTACAGCTCCTTCGCCCGCTCCGTCTTGTCCAGCTTGCGCAGCGAGTCGGCCAGCCGCACCATGACGTGGGAATCGTTGGGATTGCACTTGAGGTAGCGCTCCCAGAACAGGATGGCCTGCTCGGGGGACTGCAGGCCGCGGTAGGCGTTGCCCATGCCGCGGAGGGCGAAGACGTTGTTGGGATCGATCTCGAGGATCTGCTGGTAATAGCCGATCGCGTCTTCGAATTTTTTCAGCTTGCGGCAGACGTCGCCCAGCCCCACCAGCACGTAGGCGTTGCCGTTGTCCATCTCGTAGGCCTCGAGAAACGCCTTCTCCGCCTCGCGATACCGGCGCCGCTCCAGCAGAAAATAGGCGCGCTTGGACAGCGATATCAGGTTTTTGACTGTTCCTGTCATCGAAGTCTTCTCATCCATAGAGACCGGGCTGTGCACGGGGATCATCTCACACAATTATCATGAAGTGGAACGGTTTGCCGCATGATTCCCTGTATCGGCTGACCGCCGCAGTGTATTAAGGAATTTTCCGCGGCGGCGGAAACTCGCAACGGCCCGGCCCGATGCGAAGCGGTTCACATTTCCCGCTGAATTTCATGGACATACCCATGCATCCCTGATCCAGCGGCCACCCCCGGGCCTGACTCTACGCAGACCGCGCCGCGCTGTAAATCACCCATAGCGATGAGCTGCGCCGGAGAAGCGCCCGCGAGCGCGACGCGATGCCGGACGCGCACCTGTTTGGATCGCCGGCGCGCGACAGGAACCTAAAGCGGGACATCCGGTCTAATGAAATGTCAGGAGATCAGTCGCGACAGGCGCTTGCAGGCGCTGATATTCCGGCACTCGGCTCTTTATCCTCTGTGCGAATTCACCGGCGGGCGACTCGGGATGTTCCATACTGGAGCAGAAATGCCGCGCGCAAGCGTGTATCGTGTAGAAAATCCCCTCCGGACAGTGAATGCGCGCGGCCGGTCCCGGCGGATCGGGGGATGCAGGCGGTAATACGTCGCGCCCGGAGGATATGGCATAGGCGTTGCATTCTCCTGTTTGCGGGAGATGATGAACAGACGGCAGGATCAACCCTTACACGGTGCGATAGAATAAGACATTGAATTCAAGGTGAGGCAATCGTTACGGGTGCTCCATTCTAGAAGCAGCGAAGTACAGTTTCAGAGAGGGCATTGCTATGACTATCTTCAACCACTACCAGTCCCGTTTCGAAGATTCCAGGGAAGAGGAGTACAGCCTTCAGGAGTACCTCGAGCTGTGCAAGTCCGACCCCTCCGCCTACGCCAGCGCCGCCGAGCGCATGCTGATGGCGATCGGGGAACCGCGGCTGGTGGACACCAAGAAGGATCCGCAGCTCAGCCGCATCTTCTCCAACAAGATCATCAAGATCTATCCCGCGTTCAAGGATTTCTACGGGATGGAGGAGACCATCGAGAAGATCGTCTCCTTCTTCAAGCACGCGGCGCAGGGCCTCGAAGAGCGCAAGCAGATCCTCTACCTGCTCGGCCCGGTCGGCGGCGGCAAGTCCTCGCTCGCCGAGAAGCTGAAGTCGCTGATGGAGAAGCAGCCGTTCTACGCCATCAAGGGCTCGCCGGTGAACGAATCCCCGCTCGGTCTGTTCTCGCGCGATGAGGACGGCCCGATCCTCGAGGACGACTACGGCATCAGCCGGCGTTACCTCAACAGCATCATGTCGCCGTGGGCGGTGAAGCGCCTGCGCGAGTTCAACGGCGACATCAGCAAGTTCCGCGTCGTCAAGATGCGGCCGTCGATCCTGAACCAGATCGGCATCGCCAAGACCGAGCCCGGCGACGAGAACAACCAGGACATCTCCTCGCTGGTCGGCAAGGTCGACATCCGCAAGCTGGAGCAGTACTCGCAGGACGACCCCGACGCCTATTCCTATTCCGGCGGGCTGTGCCTCGCCAACCAGGGACTGCTCGAGTTCGTCGAGATGTTCAAGGCGCCGATCAAGGTGCTGCACCCGCTGCTCACCGCCACCCAGGAAGGCAACTTCAACGGCACCGAGGGCATGGGCGCGATCCCGTTCGACGGCATCATCCTCGCGCACTCCAACGAGTCCGAGTGGCTGAGCTTCAAGAACAACCGCAACAACGAGGCCTTCCTCGACCGCATCTACATCGTCAAGGTGCCCTACTGCCTGCGCACCTCCGAGGAGGTCAAGATCTACGAGAAGCTGATCAAGCACAGCTCGCTCAGCGACGCGCCGTGCGCGCCCGACACCCTGGACATGATGGCGCAGTTCGCCGTGCTGTCACGCCTGAAGGAGCCGGAGAATTCCAGCATCTTCTCCAAGATGCGCGTCTACGACGGCGAGAACCTCAAGGACATCGACCCCAAGGCCAAGTCCTACCAGGAGTACCGCGACTTCGCCGGCGTCGACGAGGGCATGGCCGGCCTGTCCACCCGTTTCGCCTTCAAGATCCTCTCGAAGGTGTTCAACTATGACCACAGCGAGGTGGCGGCCAATCCGGTGCACCTGCTCTACGTCCTCGAACAGCAGATCGAGCAGGAGCAGTACGCCCCCGAGATCGAGGAGAAGTACCTGTCCTACATCAAGGGCTTCCTGGCGCCGCAGTACGTCGACTTCATCGGCAAGGAGATCCAGACCGCCTATCTTGAGTCGTATTCGGAATACGGCCAGAACATCTTCGACCGCTACGTGGTGTACGCCGACTACTGGATCCAGGACGAGGATTACCACGACGCCGACACCGGCGAGAACTTCGACCGCGCGGCGCTGAACGAGGAACTGGAGAAGATCGAGAAGCCCGCCGGCATCAGCAATCCGAAGGACTTCCGCAACGAGATCGTCAACTTCGTGCTGCGCGCCCGCGCGCAGAACAACGGCAAGAATCCGCCGTGGACCAGCTACGAGAAGCTGCGCGAGGTGATCGAGAAGAAGATGTTCTCCAACACCGAGGATCTGCTCCCGGTCATCTCGTTCAACCCGAAGTCCTCCGAGGAGGACATGACCAAGCACCAGAATTTCGTCCAGCGCATGATGAACAAGGGCTACACCGAGAAGCAGGTGCGCCTGTTGACCGAATGGTACCTGCGCGTGCGCAAGTCGAGCTGACTGTGAGGGCGAGTGAACCGGGTTATTGACAGGAGGCTGAACGGAAAGAACAAGAGCGCGGTCAACCGGCGCAGGTTCATCCGGCGTTTTCGCCAGCAGATCCGCGAGGCCGTGGCCGATGCGATCACCGAGCGCAGCATCACCGACATCGACTCGGGCGAGAAGATCAACATCCCGGCGCGCGACATCAGCGAGCCGACCTTCCGCCACGGCTCCGGCGGCGAACGCGAGGCCGTCTATCCCGGCAACACCGAGTATGTCGCCGGCGACAAGATCAAGCGCCCGCAGGAGGGCGGCGGCGCCGGCAGCCAGGCCAGCAACAGCGGCGAAGGCGTCGACGACTTCGCCTTCAACCTGTCGCGCGAGGAGTTCCTCGAATTCTTCTTCGACGATCTCGCCCTGCCCGATCTGGTCAAGACCCAGCTCGCCACCCAGGTCGAGTTCAAGAAGGTCCGCGCCGGCTATTCACGCACCGGCATCCCGGCCAACATCAACGTCATCCGCTCGCTGAAAGGCGCGCTGTCGCGCCGCATCGCGCTGCGCGCGCCGCAGGAGCGGCGGCTGCAGGAACTGGAGCAGGAACTGGAACGGCTGCGGGCGGAGGGCGGCGCCGCCCCGGCGCGCATCGCCGAACTGGAGGAGGAGATCCGCCGCGTCAGCGCGCGGATCAACGTCATCCCGTTCATCGACACCTTCGACCTGCGCTACAACAACCGCATCCGCCTGCCGCGGCCGACCACCCAGGCGGTGATGTTCTGCCTGATGGACGTCTCCGGCTCGATGGACGAGGAGCGCAAGGACATCGCCAAGCGCTTCTTCATCCTGCTCTACCTGTTCCTGACGCGCACCTACGAGCGCATCAAGGTGGTCTTCATCCGCCACCACACCACCGCCAAGGAGGTCGACGAGGAGGAATTCTTCCACTCGCGCGAGACCGGCGGCACGGTGGTGTCGAGCGCGCTGGAGCTGATGCACAAGGTCATCGCCGAGCGCTATCCGACCGCGCTGTGGAACATCTACGCCGCGCAGGCCTCCGACGGCGACAACTGGAACGACGACTCCCCGCTCTGCCGCAACCTGCTGGTCGAGAAGATCATGCCGCTGCTGCAGTATTTCGCCTACATCGAGATCAAGCCGGACGAGCACCAGAGCCTGTGGCGCGAGTACCTGCACGTCAAGACGCGCTGCGCGAACTTCGCCATGCAGCGCATCGACGGCCTGCCCGACATCTACCCGGTCTTCCGCAAGCTGTTCAAGAAGAAGGCGGCCGCATGAGCCGGTATCTGTCCGAGGGGTCCGAATGGACCTTCGACCTGATCGACCGCTATACGCAGGAGATCGGCCGCATCGCGGGCCAGTTCGGGCTCGACACCTACCCCAATCAGATCGAGGTCATCAGCGCCGAGCAGATGATGGACGCCTACTCCTCGGTCGGCATGCCGGTCGGCTACCACCATTGGTCCTACGGCAAGCAGTTCCTCAGCGTGGAACAGCGCTACCGCCGCGGCTACATGGGGCTGGCCTACGAGATCGTCATCAACTCCAACCCCTGCATCGCCTACCTGATGGAAGAGAACACGATGGCGATGCAGGCGCTGGTGATCGCCCACGCCAGCTACGGCCACAATTCCTTCTTCAAGGGCAACTACCTGTTCCGCACCTGGACCAGCGCGGACGCGATCATCGATTACCTGCTGTTCGCGCGCAACTACGTCTCCGAGTGCGAGCAGCGCCATGGCGAGGAAGCGGTGGAGCTGATCCTGGATTCCTGCCACGCCCTGATGAACTACGGCGTCGACCGCTACAAGCGGCCCTCGCCGCTGTCGGCGCGGGAGGAACTGCAGCGCCAGCGCGAGCGCGAGGACTACCTGCAGTCGCAGGTCAACGACCTGTGGCGCACCATCCCGAAGAAGGGCGGCCGCGAGGACGGGCCCGCCCAGCGGCTGTATCCGGCCGAACCGCAGGAAAACCTGCTGTATTTCATCGAGAAGAACGCGCCGCTGCTGCAGCCGTGGCAGCGCGAGCTGGTGCGCATCGTGCGCAAGATCGCGCAGTACTTCTACCCGCAGCGCCAGACCCAGGTCATGAACGAGGGCTGGGCCACGTTCTGGCACTACACCCTGCTGAACCGGCTCTACGACGAGGGACTGGTGAACGAGGGTTTCATGCTGGAAATCCTCCAGACGCACACCAACGTGATCTATCAGCCGCCCTACAACAGCACGCATTTCGGCGGCATCAATCCCTACGCGCTGGGTTTCGCCATGATGAGCGACATCCGCCGCATGTGCGAGGCGCCCACCGACGAGGACCGCCGCTGGTTCCCCGGCATCGCCGGCTCGGAGTGGCTGAAGACCCTGGATTTCGCCATGCGCAACTTCAAGGACGAGAGCTTCATCGCGCAATACCTGTCACCGAAGCTGATGCGCGAAATGAAGCTGTTCACGGTACTGGACGACGACCGCCGCCGCCGGCTCGAGATCACCGCGATCCACAATGACGACGGCTACCGCCACGTGCGGCAGACCCTGGCCGCCCAGTACAACATCGGCGACCGCGAACCGAACATCCAGGTCTACAACGTGAACCGCGAAGGCGACCGCTCACTGACGCTGCGCCACCTGCAGCACCGCCGCCGCCCGCTCGACGCGGACACGGCGGACGAGGTGCTGAAGCACCTGGTTCGTCTGTGGGGGTTCACGGTGCGCATCGAGACCGTCGAGGCCGACGGCCGGGTGGTCAAGACGCAGGAATGCCGGGCGCCGCAGGCCTGAGGCCGGGCACTCAGCCCCTGCACGAGAGGGAGAAGACCGCGTCCTTGTGGCGGGCGTAGCAGCGCGGACAGATGTGCTTGTTGTTCGACGTCACGATCCAGCCGGAGTCCGCGATCTCATCCGGCTCGCCCTCGACCCAGCTGTAATTGTCGGTAAAGCGCCGTCCGGCCGCCGCGCCGCCTTCCCGCCCCTGTTCGCGGCGATCCACCTGATGGATGCACAGGGGGTTGCACAGATCGCAGAATACAAATGTTTTCAGGCTCATATGTGCGCGCCGTGTCTGGTGGCGGGACCTCGGACTCAACTCTGAGCCGGGCGCCGCCTCGTCTACAACGGCCGCCGCGCGCAATCCTGCACCCTGAGAACGGAACTGGGTGGCGAATTTGCGGTAAAATCCCGCGCCGGGTTTCGCGGTATAACGATTGCCGAATCAGCGCGCAAGACCTGTCGTTCGTGTATTCGCGAAAGCACCCCTGAATACTGCTGCGCTTATATGGCAATCGCGTCGGGCCCAGCCCGATCCGCGCTCCCAGTCATCCACAGCGGCGGAAAACCCTGTAATTGCTCCCATAACCGTATGAGCTGCCGATAACGATGCAAGGGTTGTTGCCAGCCTCCCAAGGTTCAGGCCAGGGAGGTCCAGGGTTGTCCACCTCTATTTCAACAGGAGATCGATTCGGATGAAAACACGATTGATGCTGGCGGGCGCGGCCGCCGCGATGGTCCTGGCCTCCACGTCTCATGCCGACGGCTTCGGAGTGGACGCAAAGATTGGAACTCTCGGTTATGGTGTGGAGATCGGTTATCGCTTCAACGACTATCTCGGCCTGCATACGGGGATCAACACCGGCAGCTATGACTTCGACAAAGAGGATGCCGGCATCGATTACAGCTATGGCATGGACTTCGACACCCTGCCGATCCTGATCGACTGGTACGTGTTCGGTGGCGGCTTCCGCCTCACCGGCGGCGTCGTCAGCAACGACAACAAACTCTCCGGCAAGGCTTCCGGCGCTCTCGATATCGGTGACGGGACCTACAACACCACCGCGACCAGCGACATCAGCTTCGACAAGTCGTCCACCTATGTCGGGCTTGGCTGGGGCGGCGTGCCTTCCTCAAGGAATGGATTCGGCATGAGCCTCGATCTCGGCGTGATGATACACGGCTCGCCGAAGGCGACGCTGTCCGCCCCGGGAGTGTCGCCCGACGACCTGGCGCAGGAGCAGGCCAGCCTCAACGACGATCTCAAGGACTTCAAGTACTGGCCGGTGATATCGCTGGGAATCGGCTATACGTTCTGAGGTCCGGCGCGTCACGCCGGGTGCGGCCTGAGATCGCGCTGGCGGTTGGCCACCCGGGCCAGATCCACCAGCTCGCCGGACAGCAGTTCGAGCAGGTCGTCCAGCGTGAGAATCCCGACCAGGGCGCCCTGTTCGTCGATCACCGGCACGCGACGCACCGCGTTCACGCGCATGCGCTGCAGGGTGTCCCACAGGCTGTCTTCCTCGTACGCGGTGATGAGCTCGAAGCTCATGATATCGCCGACGCTGAGCGCGTCGGGCGCCACGCCGGCGGCGATGACTTCCGTCACCACGTCACGGTCGGTCACGATCCCGACCGGCGTCCGCACCCCGTCGCGATCCTCGACCACCACCACGTCGCCGACATGATATTCCCGCATCAGCTGCGCGAGGGAGTGGATGGAATCCTCCGCCCGCGTCACGACGACATCCCGGTTGCAAATCCTCCCGACGGTCATGGGGTATCCTCCCTGGGATTCGCCGGCGCGACGCCGCTGTCCGCCGGCGCATACGTCCGTCACTATAACGCCAAACGTCGCGGCGTCCAACGCGGGGGCTGACGGATTCTCCCGCCGCGGCGTCAGGCATCCGCCCGGCGGCGGGCGATCAGCTTGCGGATCTCCTCCAGCCACAGCACCAGGCTGGCGCAGGCCGCGATGAGCAGCAGATCGGCCGGCGGGATCGGCACGGTGTGGAACGACTCGTTCAGCGGCGGGGCGTAAATCACCGCGAACTGCAACAGGATACCCAGGGCGAGGCCGCCCATCAGCCAGCGGTTGCGCAGCACGCCGAGACGCAGCGTCGAGCGGGTCTCGGACTCGCAGTTGAGCACGTTGAACCACTGGCACATGGCCAGCACGGTAAAGGTCTCGGTCTGCACCAGTTCGAACGGGGCACCGGTCGACAGGCGCCAGACGAAAAAGCCGAAGGTCGACAGCGCCATCGCGGGCGTCATCAGCGCCACCCGCCGCAACAGCCGGCGGCCGAGCAGCGGCTCGGCGAGCGACATCGGCCGCCGCCGCATCTCGTCGCCCTCCGGCGGCTCCATGATCAGGTTCACCGTCACGGTGCCCTCGGTGACGATATTGATCCACAGGATCTGCACCGCCGCGAGCGGCAGCGGGTAGCCCAGCAGCAGGGCGCACATCAGCACCGCGATCTCGGCCATCGAGGTGGCGAACAGATAGAGGATGACCTTCTTCAGGTTGCGATAGACGAGACGCCCCTCCTCCACCGCCTTGACGATGGTGGCGAAGTTGTCGTCGGTGATGATGATCTTGGCGGCGCCCTTGGCGACGTCGGTGCCGGTGAGGCCCATCGCGACGCCGACGTCGGCGCGCGCCAGCGCGGGCGCGTCGTTCACGCCGTCGCCGGTCATGGCCACCACGTTGCCTCGCGCCTGGAAGGCCTCGATGATGCGCAGCTTCTGCGCCGGGTGCACGCGGGCGAACACCGCGATGCGCTCCAGCCCGTCGCGCAGCTCCGGCTCGGGCATGCGCTCCAGTTCGCGGCCGTCGACGGCATGGTCACCCGCGCGCGCGATGCCGAGCAGGCGGGCGATGGCAAGCCCGGTGGCCTTGTGGTCGCCGGTCACCATCACCGGACGGATGCCGGCCGCCTGGCATTCCGCGACCGCCGACTTCACCTCCTCGCGCGGCGGATCCATCTGTCCCACCAGGCCCAGCAGGACGGCGCGTCCGCGGAACTGCGCGAAGCCGCCGCCGTCATCCAGCCCGGAATCAGCCACATCAGCCACGGCCAGCACACGCAAGGCCCGGCCAGCCATCGCCTCGGCCGCCGCAAGCGCCTGCGCCCGGTCTTCGGCGTTCAGGGGCATGGCGCCCGTCCCTTGCCGACCCAGCCCGCACAACTCCAGCACCGCCTCCGGCGCCCCCTTGATGAGCACCCGGCGATGGCCTGCCACGTGACCGTGTCCGGTGGCCATCATCTTGACGCCGGAATCGAAGGGCAACTCGCCCCAGCGCGGCCAGTCGCGGTTCAGCGCCTCCGGATCGACCGCGCCCTTCAGCGCCAGGGTCAGCAGCGCCACCTCGGTGGGATCGCCGAGCGGACGCCAGCGGGAATCCTCGCTGTCCGGCGGCACCAGGCGGGCATCGTTGCACAGGACCACGGCCTCGAGCAGGGCCGTCACCGCGGGATCCTCCGCGCGCATGGCGCGCCCGTCCTCCCGCAGCAGGCCTTCGGGCTGATAGCCGACGCCGTCGACCGTGATATTCCGCTCGCCGGGCAACCACAGCGCGGTCACGGTCATCTCGTTGCGCGTCAGCGTCCCGGTCTTGTCGCTGCAGATCACCGAGGTGGACCCCAGCGTCTCCACCGCCGCCAGCCGGCGCACGATGGCGCCGCGCGCGGCCATGCGCTGCATGCCGACGGCCAGCGCGATGGTCATCGCCACCGGCAGGCCCTCCGGCACCATGGAGACCATCTGGCTGATCGCCACCATGAAGATATCGATGAAGGACAGCCCGCGTGCGAGCCCCAGGCCCAGCACCAGCACGAACATGCCCAGCGCGGCGGCGACCAGATAACGGCCGAACTGAGCGATGCGCAGCTCCAGCGGCGTCTTGGGCTCCTCGGCCGTCGCGGTCAGGCGCGCGATCTTGCCCACCTCGGTCGCGGGTCCCGTGGCCACCACCACCGCGCGCGCACGGCCGGCGGTGACGTGGGTGCCGGAATAGACCATGTTGACGCGGTCGGCGAGCAGGGTGTCCTCCGGCAGCGCGCCCGCCTGCTTGGCCACCGGCAGCGATTCGCCGGTCAGGGCCGCCTCGCCGATCTCCAGCGCGGCGGCCTCGACCAGGCGCGCGTCCGCCCCGACGGCATCGCCCGCGGCGAGCAGCAGCACATCGCCCGGCACCAGATCGCGCGCCTCGATCAGTCGCTCCGCGCCGTCGCGCAGCACGCGCGCGCGCAGCGTGGACAGGCGGTGCAGCGCCGCCATCGAACGCTCCGCGCGCCCTTCCTGGAGGCTCCCGATCAGGGCGTTGACCGCCACCACGATCAGGATCACCACCGCGTCGCCCTGCTTGCCCAGGAACATGGCCAGCAGCGCGGCGATGAACAGGATGTAGATCAGCGGGCTCTGGAACTGGCGCAGTACCAGCCGGATCACCGAACGCCGCTCCGCCTCCGGCAGCGCGTTCGGCCCGCACTCGGCGCGACGCCGGGCCAGATCCTCCGCGCCGAGCCCCCGTTCCGCGGCGACGGCCTGCCGCCGCAGGGCCTCCTCCGCCGTCAGCGCGTGCCAAGCCATCGCCCCGGAACCCGCCGGGCGTACGTCATCCCCCGCTTCAGCTTCCATAGAGATAGAGCGCGTAGCTGTTGACCAGATAGACCGCCAGCAGGAACAGGCTGGCCCAGCCCACCGTCCGGAAGACGCGCCGCCGCGGCCGGTAGAACAGGCCGACGATCGCGATGCCGCTCATCATCATGGCGGACAGGGCCGAGACCGCGTGCACCGGGGAGACTCCCGACAGCAGCGGACCCGGCAGGAAGGCGATGTCGTCGACGGCCAGGATGGCCATGTTGAACAGATTGCTGCCGAACAGGTTGCCCATGGCCATGTCCAGCGCGCCGAGGCGCACGGCGGCGATGGAGACCGCCGCCTCGGGCAGCGAGGTGACGGCGGCGATGAACAGTGTGCCGACGAAGCTCTCCCCCCAGCCCATCGTCTCCGCGATGGCCTTGCCCACGAACGGCAGCCAGACGCCGGCCGCCACCACCACGACCGAGGCCAGCGTGTAGCCGGCCACCGCATGCCGGAGCGTGGTATTCCGGTACCGCCTGTCCTTCTCGTCGACCACCGGCAGATCCTGGATCTGCTCGTAACGGAAGACGGTGCGCATGGCGAGGGCGTAGATCAGCAGGATGGCCGGCGTGTACAGTCCGACATGCCCGAGGGCGGGCTCGATGCCATTGTGCGCCAGCAGCAGGTTGATACCCGCGAACCCGATCAGGATGACGCCGAAGCCGGCCGAGAGCACGTGACCGACGCGCGCGCGGGTATAGACCGACTCCTCCCGATGCAGGAAGTCCAGGATGACGATCAGCAGCAGGTTGAAGACGCAGGAGCCGAGCACATCGCCGGCGGCGATGTCCGGCACGCCGGCGACGGTGACCGCGCTCAGGCCGGTCACCAGCTCGGGCAGCGAGGTGACCGAGGCCACCATCACCACGCCGACCCAGGACCGGGACAGGTTCAGCTTTTCTCCGATCATGTCCCCGTACAGGGACAGGCGATGTCCGGCGACCGCGATCAGGACCAGACAGAGCGCGAATTGAAGCCACACGGTCATCGTCGAGCACATCCCTGCAGTTGAAAAGCCTCAAGGCCGGGACCACGCCCGACCATCGGCGTCTTCCGGGATGGGGAAACCTTAGCCGAGTTCCGGGATTCATTCAAACGGTATCTTCGCGCGCAACCCGATTGCAACGCGGTGGGATTTCTTGACACACTGACGAAGCCCGGCCCAACTCCGACGGGGAACAGCCCATGAGCGAACATACCATGCTTCTGATCGCGGGCATCGGCGTGCTCGCGCTGCTGTGTCAGACGCTGGCATGGTGGCTCAGGCTGCCGGCCATCCTGTTCCTGCTGCTCGCCGGCATGGCGGCGGGTCCGCTGCTGCACTGGATCGATCCGGCTGCCCTGTTCGGCGACCTGCTGTTCCCCTTCGTCAGCCTCGCGGTTGCCGTCATCCTGTTCGAGGGCAGTCTGACGCTCAGGTTCGAGGAGATCCGTGGCACCGAGAACGTCGTGCGCCGCATGGTCACGGTGGGCGTGCTGGTGACCTGGGGCGTGACCGCCGTCGCCGCCCACACGGTGGTCGGGTTCTCCTGGCCGATGGCCTTCCTGTTCGGCGCGATCATGGTCGTCACCGGGCCCACCGTGATCGTACCGATGCTGCGTACCGTGCGCCCCAAGGCCGACATCGCCAATATCCTGCGCTGGGAAGGTATCCTCATTGATCCGATCGGCGCCCTGCTCGCCGTGCTGGTATTCGAATTCATCATCTCCGGCAGCGGCGGTACCGCGATCGGGAACACCCTGTTCGTGTTCGGGAAGACCGTGGCCACCGGGCTGGCCCTGGGGGCGGCCGGGGGATATTTCCTCGGGGTCATCCTGCGTCGGCGGCTGCTGCCGGAATACCTGCACAACATCGCCACGCTCGCCATCCTGCTCGGTCTGTACGCGATATCCAATCTGCTGGCGGAGGAATCCGGCCTGCTCACGGTCACCGTAATGGGCATCTGGCTCGCCAACATGAAGAACGTCCCGGTCGACGAGATCCTGGACTTCAAGGAGACGCTGAGCCTGCTGCTGATCTCCGTGCTCTTCATCCTCCTCGCCGCCCGCATCGAATTTTCCCAGTTCGAACAACTCGGCTGGTCGGCCATCTGGGTCTTCCTGGTCATGCAGTTCGTCGCCCGCCCGCTCAAGGTGCTGATTTCCACCTGGGGTTCCACGCTCGACTGGCGCGCGCGGGCGCTGCTGGCGTGGATCGCGCCGCGCGGTATTGTCGCGGCCGCGGTATCCGCCCTGTTCGCCCTCCGCCTGGAGCAACACGGCAGCGCCCAGGCGGCCCTGCTGGTGCCGCTCACTTTCCTGGTGATCATCGGCACCGTCGTCCTGCAGAGCGCGACGGCACGCCCCCTCGCGCGCCTGCTCGGGGTGGCGGAACCGGAACCGCGCGGCTATCTCATCGTGGGCGTGAATCAGGTCGCCCGTGCCATTGCACAGGGCCTGAAGGAAGCGGGTCTGCGCGTGCTGCTGATCGGCACGAACTGGAACAACATCCGCGCCGCCCGTATGGACAACCTGGAAACCTTCTACGGCAACCCGGTATCGGAATACGCCGATCGCCACCTCGACCTGGTCGGCATCGGGGGTCTGCTCGCCTTGTCCTCGCGCGACGAGATCAACGCCCTGGCGGCCTTGCGCTACCGACCGGAATTCGGCCCCGCGCATATCTTCGGATTGGCGCCGTATGCCTCCGGCGCCAAGAGCGGCGCCGAGGGAAAACACACCGTGGGCAGATTCAGCCGAACCCTGTTCAGTACCGACATGGACTACACCAGGCTGTCCGCCCTCATCGCCGGCGGCGCGGTGATCCGGCGCACGCCGCTGACGGAGAAATTCGGGTACACCGCCCTGCATGAACAGTACGGCGGGAACTTCCTGCCGCTGTTCGCGCTGGATGCGCGCGAAAACATCCATCTGTTCACCACCGACGACGAGGTGAAACCCTCTGCCGGCTGGACCATCTTCAGCCTCGCCCAGCCCGACGCCACAGCACAGGAAAAGTCCGCGGATGGCGATTCAGAAAAGCGGCCCCAGGGGATAGAATAGACCCTATCGCCTCCACGAGGGAACGTCATGAACGCCAAACTCGCCGTCAGCCTGGCCCTGATCCTTATCGTCGTCGTCTTCATCGTCCAGAACACCGCCGTGACCGAGCTCCGTTTCCTGTTCTGGACGCTGGCGATGTCGCGCTCCCTCATGATGTTCCTGCTGCTCGGCATCGGCATCACGGCCGGCTGGTTCCTGCACGCCTATTTTGCGAACAGGAAGGCCCGCTGAACCGCCACTACTCCGACGTTTGCACGCCATGTCAGGCCGCCGCCATCTCATCCTCGGCATATTGCTACTGTTGTCCACCGCCGCCATGGCGGCCGAAACGCCACGGCTCGAGATCGAGATCACCGGCGTGGCCGGCGATCCGCTCGAAAACGTGCGCGCCAACCTCGAACTGTATCAGCAGCGCGAGCACCCGCTGCTCGGCGACGCCCTGATCCGGCGCCTGCACCAGCGCGCCGATGGCGAGATCCGGCAGGCGCTGGAGCCGTTCGGCTATTACCGCGCCCGCGTCGACAGCAGCCTGACCCGAACCGAACAGGGCTGGCACGCGCGCTACGCGATCGATCCGGGCGAGCCCATCCGGCTGGACGAGGTCACCATCACCCTCTCTGGCGCGGGCGCCTCCGATCCGGAGCTGCAACGCTGGCGCGACAACTATCCGCTGCGCGAAAACAATATCCCGCTGCACAAGGAGTATGAAGACGCCAAGCAGGAACTGCTGAGGCTCGCGCGCGAGCGCGGCTTTATCGAGGGAAAGCTGCTAGAACACCGCATTCTCATTGATCTCGAACACTATCGCGCCTCGATCGTCGTAAATTACGAAACAGGACCGCGCTATGTCTTCGGCGACATCAGCTTCGTGCAGCAGGACTTCGACGAGTCCCTGCTGCGCGGCTACCTGCCCTTCGACAGCGGAGACCCGTACGATGCCGCCAAGCTGCTCGAGCTGCGCCGCGCTCTCGCCAACAGCGACTATTTCGAGGACGCCGAGGTCGTCAGCCTGACCGATCAGGCGGCGGAACACCGCATCCCGATCCGCATCGAACTGACTGCGCGCAAGCCCGCGCGCTACTCCGCCGGTATCGGCTACGCCACCGACACCGGGGCACGCGGCATGCTCGGCTACGAGAAGCGTCGCGCGAACTCCTCCGGTCATCGTTATGACTTCGTCCTGCGCCGGTCGGAAATCGACGCCAGCGCGACCGCGCGTTACCGGATACCGCTGCAGCGGCCGGCGACAGACTCCCTCGCCTACCATGTCTCCTGGATCGAGGAAAACACCGACACGGTGCAGCGCTTCACGACATCGACCGGCGTCGACCTGACCGAGCAGAAGGGGCACTGGCTGCGCGGCGTCGGCCTCAGTTACGAGCTCGAGCGTTACCGCCTCGGAAACGAGGACGATTCCACCCTGCTCATCCCGCGCGTCAGCTGGGAACGCGCGAGCACCGCGGACCGCATCCAGGCGCGCGAAGGCTGGCTGTTCAGCATCGAATTCCGCGGCGCCTACGATGAGCTGTTCTCCGACACCTCGTTCCTGCAGACACGCAGCGACGCCAAATACATCCATGCCCTCCGCGAGCACTCGCGCCTGCTCCTGCGCGGCACGGCCGGCGGGACGCTCACGCCGGAATTCACCGACCTGCCCGCCTCGCAGCGCTTCCTCGCGGGCGGCGACCAGAGCATCCGCGGCTACGCCTACAATTCGCTCGGACCGACCAACGCGGAAGGCGAGGTCATCGGCGGCAAGCACCTGCTGGTCGGCAGCGTCGAGGTGGAGCAGGAAATCCGCGGCAATTTCGGTCTCGCTGTCTTTCTGGACGCCGGCAACGCCTTCGACATCGGCGACTTCAACGTCGAGCGCGGCGCCGGCTTCGGTCTGCGCTGGCGCTCGCCGATCGGCGCCATCCGCGTCGATCTCGCCCAGGCGCTCGACAAGGCGGGCAATCCGTGGCGCCTCCACCTGACCGTGGGACCGGACCTGTGAGGCGCGTGCTGCCGGCGATCATTACGCTCGCGCTGATCGCCGTGCTGGCGACGGGGGCGATCGTGCTGCTGTATACCGGGTCCGGACTGCGCTGGACCTTCGATCAGATCCAGCGGCTGACGCCGGGCCAGTTGACGGTGGACGCGTTCGACGGCCGGCTCGCCGGTCCCCTGACGCTGACGGGACTGCGCTATGAAAACGCCGCCATCCGCCTGCACATCGATCGCATCACCTTGCGCTGGAGGCCCGGGCGCCTGTTCGACGGCCGCCTCGTCATCGACGCGCTCGAATTCGGGACGATCGAAGCCACGGTCAAACCCGGCCCCGACACCACGGACCCGCGCGGCGCATTCGACATCCGGGTACCCGTGCCGGTCGAAATCAAACGGCTCACCAGCGGTCGCGTGACGCTGTCGCTGCCGGAGCGGGAAGCGATCGCCATCGACAGCCTGGAGACCGTCCTCCATGCCGAGGGTCCCGGTGTGCGCCTGTCCGGTCTGCGCATCGCGGCACCGCAACTGCATCTGCAACTCGACGGGGAACTGCCGCTCAATACGCGCGCGCCCCTGCGCCTGTCCGCGCAGGGAGAGGCCGCCATCCAGGACCTTACCGTGGCGGGCGACGCCACGCTCGGGGGGACCTGGCGCCAGATCAACGCCGAACTCCACCTGACAGAACCGCTCGACCTCGGCGCCTCCGCGCGCATCGACACCGGTCTCGGCGAAGGCGCCGCCCCGCACTGGCAGGTGCGCGCGACCGCCGAACCGTTCACGCCATCCGCATTGCAGCCACGGGCGCCGCCCGGCCGGATCGACGGGCTCACCGTACAGGCGGAGGGCGACGCGGAAACGCTCAAGGCCGACGGCGAATTCACCTGGCGCGATGCCCGATACGGGAACTGGGCGCTCAACCTGGAACTGGCGCGACAGGGTGAGCGGTGGGAATTCCCCCGCTTCCGCATCACAGCGCTCGAGGGTACGGCGGAACTGGACGGCAACGCGGCACTCCGCCTCGCGGACGGCGCGCCGGGTGATTTCACCCTCGATGCGCGCTGGCGCAACCTCGCCTGGCCGCCGGCGGGTGATCGTACCCTCGTCTCCAGTCCACGCGGCACGCTGCACGCCGCCGGCACACCGGATGACTACGCCTTCACCCTGAACGGCGCGCTGGTCCCGCCGCAGGTGCCGGCGCTCGACATCATGCTCGCCGGCCGCGGGGACCGCGCCGGCGTCAACGTCACGGATCTCTCCGGTGCCTGGCTGGACGGCGCCTGGACCGGACACGGCGCACTGGCGTGGTCACCCGCATTGGGCTGGGATGCCGCGCTCACGGGCAAGGACGTCAATCCGGCCGCCTATCGGGCGGGCTTCGACGGCCGACTCGATGTCGAGGCACAGGTACGCGGTGAAAGCGCCGCCGGCGGATTGACGGTCGGACTCGATATCGACAGCATTAATGGCACGCTGCGTGGCTACCCGCTCGCGCTGAACGGCCGCCTGACCGTACGCGGGGGTGAACTGTTCGTCGACGATCTGCGCCTGCGCTCCGGCGACGCGACGCTCGACGCCAATGCCCGTCTCGGGTCGCAATGGCAACTGGAATGGAAGCTGCGCGCGCCGACCCTGGCCGCGCTCCATCCCGACCTCGACGGCGCCCTGAGCACGGAGGGAAGCCTCAGCGGCCCGCCCGACGCGCTGCGCACACGCATCGCCCTCACCGGTCAGCGGCTGTCCTACCGCGGCGTACGCGCGGACGACCTGCAGATCGATGCCGACATCGACCTGGCGCCCGCCGGACGCTGGAATCTGCGTGCGCGGGCCACCGGCGCAGGCGCGCGTGAATGGTCCGGCGGCCGTATCACGCTCGATGCCGACGGCGGCACGCGTGATCACACCCTGCGCCTGACGGCGGAACGCGCCGGCTACCGGATCGAACAGATCCTGGACGGAACGTTGCGGGAAGAAGGCTGGCAGGCGCGTCTGCACGACGGGCGCGTCACCCTCGGCAGACTGGGGACCTACACCCAGGAGACCGCGACCGACCTGACGCTCTCGCCGGAGTCCTTTGCCATGCAGGACTGGTGCTGGCGCCGGGATGCGGCGCGGCTCTGCCTGTCGGGCTCGGGCGTCCCCGCCGGAGACCGGCTGCAGGGCGAACTGAACTGGCGCGACCTGGATCTCGCGGAGCTCTCCCCGCTGCTGCCCTCCGCCGGCGCGCAACTGGGCGGCAGTGCCACAGGGAAGCTGCAACTGGACTATGCCGAGGGACGCGTGCGCACGCTGGAGGCGCACGCCGGGATCTCCGGCGGCACACTGAGGTATTCCCTGCCGGATGAAGCACCCGGTGAGCCGCAGCATACCCTGGCCTATCGGACGGCGGCGCTCGACATCGGCCGTGAAGGCGACGACCTGGGCGCCCGGCTGCGCATCGACGTGACCGACGGCACCCATGTCGAGGCGACCGCGCGCGTGCCGGAGTGGTACATCGCCGAAACGCCGTTCTCGCCGGCGCAACCCTTTACCGGCCGCGTCGAGCTCGCCCTGAACGACCTGAGTCCGATCACGCTGCTGATGCCCGACCTGCTGCCGGGCCAGGGCCATGTGCAGGCGGGCATCACGCTGTCGGGCACCCTCGAGGATCCGCGCATCGATGGAGAGATCGATGCCGAACTCGCGACGCTCGCCGTCGCCCGTCTCGGCCTCAGGCTGCGCGATCTGAATCTGCGCCTGCAGGCGGCGCAGAACCGCTGGCAGCTCGATGGCGCGCTGACCTCGGGCGAGGGAAAACTCCGGATCGAGGGCAACGGCACGGTGCATGACCGCGCTTCATGGGACGGCATGCTCACCTTGAATGGCGAACACGTCGAGATCGTGCGGCTGCCGTCGGCGGAGGTCACCGCCTCGCCCGCCCTCACGCTGCGCGCAACGCCCGGCGACCTCGCCTTCAGCGGGACGCTCACCATTCCCGCGGCGCGCATCGAACCTTTCATGACGGAACCCGCGACACAGGTCTCCGACGACGTGGTCATCGTCGGCCGGGAGGATTCCGGGACGTCAGCGGGCCCGCGCGTGCATGGCGAACTCCTCGTCATCCTCGGCGATGACGTGAAGGTCTCGGGCAAGGGCCTGGAGGGCCGCCTGGCCGGACGCCTGCACGTGCTGATGAACGCGCCGAACGACATCAACGGCCAGGGCGAGATCCACTTCGTCGAGGGCCGCTACCGCGCCTACGGCCAGAACCTGAACATCGAACAGGGACGCGCGCTGTATGCCGGCGGTCCGATCGACAATCCGGGGCTCGACATCATTGCCGCGCGCCAGCGCGGCGATGACATCAAGGTCGGCGTGCGCGTGACGGGAACGGCGGAACAGCCGCTGGTGCGCCTGTTCTCCGATCCCGCGATGGACGACGGCGACGTGCTGTCGTATCTCGTCCTCGGTCGCCCGCTCGACCAGGCCTCAACAACGGAGGGACGCGCGCTGTACCAGGCGGCGACCTCGCTCGCACTGGTCGGCGGCGAGGCGCTCGCGACCCGCCTCGGCGGCCTGTTCGATCTGAGCGAGGTCAGCATCGAGGCCGGCGAGACCTCCACCGACACCGCGCTGGTGCTGGGAAAATCGCTGTCGCCGCGGCTGTACGTGCGCTACATCCAGGGACTGGTGGAAAACACCGCGGCCTTCCAGGTTAGGTACAAGCTGAGCGAAAAGTGGACCCTGGAAACCGAAAGCGGGACGCGCTCGGGCGCGGGCGCCGACCTGATCTACAGCTTCGAGCGCTGAAGCGGGCCCGACGCGGGGTCGGGACGGCCTAGAGGTTCTGCTGGTGCCGCACGTCGGTGCCGCGCACGATGTAAACGACGTACTCGGCCAGGTTGCGCGCGTGGTCACCGATGCGCTCGAGCGCCTTCATGACGAGCACGGCGTCGATCGCCTGCGCGACCGTGCGGGTGTCGCCCTGCGCCAGGCTGGCCAGCCGGCGCAGGCCGGTCTCGAACTCGCGCTGCAGGCGGCCCTGGTCCGCCAGTATTGCATCGGCGTGTTCGGCGTCCAGGGTGTCGATCAGGCCGAGCGCATCGGACAGCAACTGTTCCGCGCCCCGCCCCATGGCGTAGGCATCGGACAGCAGCGTGTTGTCGTCGAGCTTCACCCCGGTCTGGTACAGGCGGAGGCACAGGTCGGCGATGCGCATCGCCTCGTCACCGATGCGCTCCAGGTGGGTCACCATCTTGGAAAACGAGATGATGATGCGCAGGTCGAGCGCGAGCGGCGCGCGCCGCGCCAGCATCGCCACGATCTGTTCGTCGACCTTGACCTCCAGCGTGTCGACGTCGCGTTCACGCCGCATGACCTTGCGCGCGGCCTCGAGGTCGCGGTCGTGCAGCGCGCGCAGGGCCAGTCGCGCCTGGTCCATCACCAGGCCGGCGATCTCCAGCACCTGGGTGTGGAGGCTGTTGAGTTCGCCGTCGAAACGGCGCACCGAATGTCCTTCCAGCGATTGCACCATGACGTGCCTCCGTTCCATTACCGGTCGATCATCCGCGCGGCGACGGCCATCAGCCGAAACGGCCCGTGATGTAATCCTCAGTGAGCTTGTGCACCGGGTTGGTGAAGATCTGCGTGGTCTCGCCCACCTCGATCAGGTTGCCCAGATGGAAATAGGCGGTGCGCTGCGAAACGCGCGCGGCCTGCTGCATCGAGTGGGTGACGATGACGATGGAATAGAGTTCGCGCAACTCGTCGATCAGGTCCTCGATCACCGCGGTCGCGATCGGGTCGAGCGCCGAACAGGGCTCGTCCATCAGGATCACCTCGGGATTGACCGCGATGGTGCGCGCGATGCAGAGGCGCTGCTGCTGACCGCCGGACAGGCCCGTGCCGGGCTGTTCGAGCCGGTCCTTCACCTCCTCCCACAGACCGGCGCGCTGCAGGCTGGTGACCACCATCTCCTCGAGTTCGGCCTTGTTCTGCGCGAGCCCGTGGATACGCGGCCCGAAGGCCACGTTTTCCCAGATCGACTTCGGAAACGGATTCGGCTTCTGGAACACCATGCCGACCGTCGCCCGCAGCGGCACGACGTCGATCCCGGTGGCATTGATGTCCTGTTCGTCCATGAAGATCTGGCCGGTGACGCGGCAGCCCACGATGGTGTCGTTCATGCGGTTGAGGCAACGCAGGAAGGTCGACTTCCCGCACCCCGAGGGGCCGATCATCGCGATCACCTCATTGCGGCCGATGTCGAGATTGACGCCCATGACGGCATGCTTCTCGCCGTAGTAGACGTTGATGTCGTTGCAGCGGACGCGCGGATCCTCCACCCGCACTTCGCCGACGGTCTCCCGCTGTTCCCGCTTCGTAGTCAGTGAATCCATGCCCTTCGCCGCTTTTCTTACGTTGACCCGCTCCAATTGTACCGCTTCCTCGACCGTATCCACAGATGACATAGCCCAGCCCCCTTGCAGGTAAACATGATCACCATCTGCGCTCGAACCGCTTGCGCAGGACGACGGCGATAGCGTTCATCACAATCAGAAACGCGAGCAGCACCATGATGGCCGCCGAGGTGCGCTCGACGAAGCCTCGCTCGGGGCTGTCGGCCCAGAGAAAGATCTGTACCGGAAGTACCGTGGCGGGATCGAATATGCCGCCCGGGATGGTCACGATGAAGGCCACCATGCCGATCATCAGCAGCGGCGCGGTCTCGCCCAGCGCCTGCGCCATGCCGATGATGGTGCCGGTCAGCATGCCGGGCATGGCGAGCGGCAGCACGTGATAGAACATGGCCTGCATCGGCGAGGCGCCCACGCCCAGCGCCGCCTCCCGGATCGAGGGTGGCACCGACTTCAGCGCGGCGCGACTGGCGATGATGATGGTCGGGAGCGTCATCAGCGTGAGCACGAGGGCGCCGACCACCGGCGCCGAGCGCGGCAGGCCGAAGAAATTGATGAATACCGCCAGACCGAGCAGGCCGAACACGATGGAAGGCACGGCCGCGAGGTTGTTGATATTGACCTCGATCAGATCGGTGAGTCTGTTGCGCGGGGCGAATTCCTCCAGGTACACCGCCGCGGCCACCCCGATCGGGAAGGACAGCAGCAGGGTCAGAAGCAGGGTATAGAAAGAGCCGACGAGCGCCCCGCGGATGCCGGCCAGCTCCGGATCGCGCGAATCGCCCGCGAGGAAGAAATTGGTATTGAAGCGCTTCTCCACGCGGCCTTCCGCGGCGAGCTGGTCGACCCAGGCGATCTGGTCGTCCTTGATGCGCCGGTCGAGTTCGGGAAGCGAGCGGTCGACGTGCCCTTTGATCAGCATGTCGATCTCGTCGTCGGCCACCAGCCAGACCTCCTGCCGCGTCCCGATCAGCCCGGGATCGCCCAGCACCATGTCGCGCAGCTCGAAGCCGGCGCCGTTGCTGATGATGCTGTAGAGCGCGCGGCGTTCGCCGCGCTCGGTCACGGCGGGAAACATCTCGCGCAGCGAGGTCTTGACCAGACCGGCGTAATCGGCGCCGCCCAGCACCTCGGGATCGTGCGTCCCTTCGGGATCGATCACGGCGGAATCGAAATTCACCGGCAGCTTGATGTAGGTCTGCGCGAATGCGGTGTAGCCGTTGCCGACGATGCTGACGAACAGCACCGACAGAAACACCAGCCCGAGCACGATTGCCGCCACTCCGTACAGCCGGAAGCGCTTTTCCGCCGCCTGGCGCCGCTTCAGCCCGGCGCGCACGATCTCGATGGTCCGCCGGGAATCCATCCCGTCGGTCCCGGCGCCGTCCCGCCGCGGTTTCTGGCTATTCATATTGCTCCCGGTATTTGCGCACGATATGCAGGGCGAAGATGTTGAGCAGCAGGGTCGCTACGAACAGCACCAGTCCAAGCGCGAAGGCGGCCAGGGTTTTGGCGCTGTCGAACTCCTGGTCCCCGGTAAGCAGGGTCACGATCTGCACCGTCACCGTGGTGACGGACTCCAGGGGATTGGCGGTCAGGTTCGCCGACAGACCGGCGGCCATGACCACGATCATGGTCTCGCCGATGGCCCGTGACACCGCCAGCAGGATGCCGCCGACGATGCCGGGCAGCGCCGCCGGCAGGATCACCTTGCGCACCGTCTCCGACCGGGTCGCGCCCAGGCCGTAGGCGCCATCGCGCAGCGACTGCGGCACCGCGTTGATGACATCGTCGGACAGGGAGGAAACGAACGGGATGATCATGATGCCCATGACCAGACCGGCCGCGAGCGCGCTTTCCGAGGCCACGTCCAGGCCCAGGCTCAGGCCCGCGTCGCGGATCATCGGGGCCACGACCAGGGCGGCGAAGAACCCGTACACGACGGTCGGTACGCCGGCCAGTATCTCGAGCAGGGGTTTCACATTGGCGCGCAGCCGGCGGCCGGCGTATTCCGAAAGGTAGATCGCGGAAAGCAGCCCGATCGGCACCGCCACCGCCATGGCGATGAACGAGATCAGCAGCGTGCCGGTGAACAGCGGCACGGCGCCGAACGCCCCGGATGAACCGACCTGGTCGGCGCGGAGCGCGGTCTGCGGGCTCCAGTGCGGGCTGAACAGGAATTCGAAGATGGAAACCGACTGGAAGAAACGCAGCGACTCGAACAACACCGACAGCACGATACCGACCGTGGTGAGGATCGCGACGCTCGAACAGGCGATGAGCAAGGCCATGACGATGCGTTCGACGGCGTTGCGGGCGCGGTGCTCCGGCCGGATGCGCGCCAGGCTGAACGAACCGGCGACGATGACCAGCGCGAGCGCAACGACGGTAAGCGCGGCGTGGCTGGTGGCGCGCAGTTCGCGGTAGTGGTCGGCCGCCGCCAGCATGGCCGCGTCGGCCTCGCGCGAGGTGACGTTGCCATGGGCCAGGTTACGGATGTCGTTCAGGACGAGATTGATGTGCCCCTCGTCGAGGCTGCGCACCTCCTGCGGGAGGCTGTCGACCAGCGCGCGGGTAATAAACGCATCCTCGGCGGAGAACCAGATGCCCGCCACCAGCAGGGCGGGAAGCCCGCACCACAGGGCGACGTAATACCCGTAATAGGACGGCAGGGAATGCAGTTTGCGGATCCGGCCCTGGGCGACCGCGAGGGCGCGCCGCCGCCCCACGTAAAAGGCGATCGAGCTGAGGATCAGCAGGACCATGATCAGCATGGAGGTTTGCATGGCCTAGACCGTTCTGTGTCGTTTGTCTTCTTAAACGGCGTGTGACAGAAATTCGGCGGCTGGCCCATGCCAGCCGCCGAAGTATGCATCTTACATCGACATCGGGATCAATTTCACCGCCGCATCGCGGTACTTGGCACGCTCGGCGTCCGGCATGGAGATCAGGCCGCGGTCGGACAGGTAACCCTCGGGGCCCCAGGCCTTCTCGCTGCTGAACTCCTTGAGGAATTCCGCGATGCCCGGAATCACCCCGATATGGGCCTTCTTCACGTAGAAGAACAGAGGCCGTGAAATCGGGTATTTCCCTTCAGCGATCGCTTCATATTCGGCGGCGACGCCGTCCACGATCGAGCCCTGGACATAATCCCGGTTCTGATCCAGGAAGCTGTATCCGAAGACGCCCACGGCGTTGGGATTACTCTCCAGCTTCTGCACGATCAGGTTGTCGTTCTCGCCGGCCTCGATATACGCCCCGTCCTCGCGCACAGTCATGCAGATGCGCTTGAACTGGTCCTCGTCCTTTTTCTTGAGATCCTTGATCCAGCCGAAGGTGGAGCAGCCGCCTTCCAGCGCCAGCTCGGCGAAGGCATCGCGCGTCCCCGAGGTCGGGGGCGGGCCCAGGACTTCGATCTTATTGGCGGGCAGGGCCGGGTTGACATCCTTCCAGGTCTTGTAGGGATTCGGCACCACGCGGTCACCGCCCTTCGGATCCGGGACCTCCTTGGCCAGCGCCAGGAAGATGTCGCGCAGCGACAGCTGCAGCTGAGTCGCCTTCTTGGAGTTCGCGATGGCGATGCCGTCATAGCCGATCTTGATCTCAACGATGTCCTTCACGCCGTTCTGCTGGCAGGTGTCGTACTCGCTCTTCTTGATCGCGCGCGAGGCGTTGGTGATATCCGGATGCTCGACGCCGACGCCGGCGCAGAACAGCTTCATGCCGCCGCCCGTGCCAGTGGATTCGATCTTGGGGGTCTTGAACTTGGTCGCTTTGCCGTACTGTTCCGCCACCACGGTCGAGAAGGGATAGACCGTGGAGGAACCGACGATGCTGATATAGTCACGCGCGGCGGCCTGTACGGACGCGGCGCCGGCCAGCAGGGCCGCGGTGACTGTCGCCATTGCAATCGATTTTCTCACCATTTCATCTTCCTCTAATTAGGGTATGCATTTGACCAGGTTGATCACCCGGACCGGCACGGCGGGTCAGGCTTCTCTCGCCTCGCCGGCCGCTCCTCCAACCACGCCCTGCCCGGGCGGCGTTGTTAACGAACAGGGCCCTTTATAAAGCACGCGTATGACAGTTTAATTACAACCGTAGTGCACGCGCTTCCTGCGGGCCGCGTCCTCCCCGCCGCTGTCACACTTACGTCACAATTCGCCGTTTCCGTCCCGGATCCCGCGACACCCCTGGCGCACACGCGGGATTTGAAATACCGGCTAAGCTCGTGCAGAATCTGGAAATATTTTTCCAGCACCGCCTCGTCCCCCGGCTCACGGACAGGCCGGATGGAATCGCCTGACCTCGCGCGGAGACGGCATGAAGGTCCTGGTCATTCTCGGTCACCCCAATCATGCCAGCTTGTGCGGCGCGCTGGCTGAGGCCTATGCGGGCGGCGCGCGCCAGTCCGGCCAGGACGTCCGGATCCTGCGCCTCGGCGACCTGGCGTTCGACACCAACTACCCCACCCGCCCCGGGGACGCGCAGACCGACGAACCCGACCTGGCGCAGGCCCGCGCCCTGGTCGTGTGGGCGGACCACCTGGTGTTCATCTTTCCGAACTGGTGGGGCATGATGCCGGCCCTGCTCAAGGGCTTCATCGATCGCATCTTCACCCCCGGTTTCGCCTTCCACCTGTACGACGACGGCACCTGGGACAGGTTGCTGACGGGCCGCTCGGCCCAGATCATCACGACCATGGATACGCCGGGCTGGGTCTACCGCTTCATCTACGGTCAGCCGGGCACCAATGCGCTCAAGCGCGCCACCCTGCAGTTCTGCGGCATCACGCCGGTGCGGGTGTTGCGCTTCGGCACCGTGTTCAACTCCACGGTCCCGCAGCGGGGACACTGGATCGAGCTCGCGCGCGCCGCCGGGCGCCGGCTCACGCACGGCGTCCCGGACCGCGGCGAGCGTGCGCGCGCGAAGACCCTGGGCTGGATTCGGGCAATGCGTCTGCAGTTCTATCCCATGACCTGGCTGGCCTATACCCTGGGCGCGAGCGCGGCGCACGGCGGCAGCGTGTTCGGACAACCGGTCTACTGGCTGGGATATCTCGCCGTGTTCCTGCTCGAATTCGCCGCCGTGCTGATCAATGAATACGTCGACTTCGACAGCGACCGCCGCAATCGCAACTTCAGTCCGTTCAACGGCGGCTCCCGCGTGCTCGTCGACGGAACGCTTGGGTTCGCCGAGCTGCGCCGCGGCCTGGCGCTCGCGCTCGCCGGCTTCGCCGCCAGCGGCGCGCTGTTGTACACCCTGGGCAAGGTGCCGGCGCTGACGCTGGGCGCCCTGTGCGCCAGCGGCCTGATCCTCTGCCTGGGCTACACGTCCCCGCCGTTCCGCTTCTGCTGGCGCGGCCTGGGCGAAGTGGTGGTCGCGCTCACGCACAGCTTCCTCGCGGTGGTGTGCGGCTGGCTGCTGCTGGGCGGACACGCCGCGGACCCGCTGCCGTGGATGCTCAGCCTGCCGCTGTTCTGGTCCATACTGCCGGCGATCACGCTGTCGGCGATCCCGGACCTGGAGGCCGATGCCGCGGCCGGGAAACGCACCCTGGCGGCCGAACTCGGGGTCGGGCGCGCGCTCGCCTTCGCCATGGCGGCGACCGCCGGCGCGGCGATCTTCGCCCTGGGGTGGCGCTGGCTGGGCGTGGGCGGCGACCTCTATTCCGGGATCGGATGGGGCGTGCTGCCCCACGCCGCGCTGTTGATCGTCCTGCTGTGGCGCTACCGGCGCGGGTACCGCGGCCCAACGCGCATCAACGGCCTGATGGCCGCCGCACTGAGTTACATCCTGTGGTTCGTCGCGGTACCGTTCGCGCATGCGCTGTGAGCGGGCGACCCACCCGGCGCGGGAAATATGCGATAATGCGCGGGCTCGATTTCGAACCCTGCCCGACAACACAACCAAGGTGAGATCCCATGGCAAGCGCAGTCAAATCACCCTGCATCAGTGTGTGCATCATGGAGGATGGCATCTGCACCGCGTGCGGGATGACGGAGAAGGAATCCAATACCTGGTACAAGCTCTCCGATGAGGAGCGCCTGAAAATCGTCGAACGCCTGGCGGCCGGAAAGAACGCCCCCGCGGGCGGCGACAAGCAGGCGTAACCCCTCCCCGCACGCCGCCCGGCGCGCGGGCGGCGCATCACCCATGAAACTCGTCACGCTCCGGGGAGTCTCGCTCGCCTACGGCCATCATCCCCTGCTCGATCACGTCAACCTCGAGATCGCCGCCGGCGAGCGGGTGTGCCTGATCGGCCGCAACGGGACGGGAAAGTCCACCCTGTTCCGCGTGCTCAGCGGCCAGGCCCAGCCGGACGATGGCGAGATCTGGCGGCGCGACACCCTGCGCGTCTCGCATCTGGAGCAGGAAGTCCCGCTCGACATCGACGCGAGCATCTATGACACCGTCGGCGCGGGCCTGGGCGAGCTCGGCCGCCTGCTCGCCGACTACCATCGCGCGACGCGACAGCTCGACACCGCCGCGCCGGGCGCGCTCTCCGGCCTGGCCGCGCTGCAGCAGCGCATCGAGGCGCGCGACGGCTGGAATATCGCCCGGCAGATCGAGACCGTGCTGAGCCGCCTCGATCTGCCGCCGGACCAGGCGGTCAGCGCCTGCTCCGGCGGGGTGCGCCGCCGCGTGATGCTGGCGCAGGCGCTGGTCAGCGCGCCCGACCTGCTGCTGCTCGATGAACCGACCAACCACATGGACATCGCCGCGATCGGCTGGCTGGAGGATTACCTGCTGTCCTTCAACGGCGGACTGGTCTTCATCACCCACGACCGCAGCTTCCTGCGCCGCCTCGCCACCCGCATCATCGAACTCGACCGCGGCCAGCTCAGCTCGTTTCCGGGCGATTACGCCAACTATCTTCGCCGCAAGGACGAGATGCTCGCGGCCGAGGAACAGGCCAACGCCCGCTTCGACAAGAAGCTCGCCGAGCACGAGGTGTGGATCCGCCAGGGCATCAAGGCCCGGCGCACGCGCAACGAGGGCCGCGTGCGCCTGCTGGAACAGATGCGCCGCGACCGCGCGCGCCGGATCGAGGTCGTCGGCAAGGCCAGCCTGGCGGTGGACACCGGTGAATCGTCCGGCCGCCGCGTGGTCGACCTGCGCCACGTCGGCTTCAGCTACGCCGGGCGCTGCATCATCCGCGATTTCTCCACCAGCATCGTGCGCGGCGACCGCATCGGCATCATGGGCCCGAACGGCAGCGGCAAGAGCACCCTGCTGAAGCTGATCCTGGGCGAACTGCAACCCGACAGCGGCGAGGTGATCCAGGGCAACCGGCTGCAGATCGCCTATTTCGACCAGCAGCGGGAGCTGCTCGACCCGGACAAGACCGTGCGCGAGAACATCAGCGCGGGCAGCGATTTCGTCGAGGTGCGTGGCCGCCCGCGCCATGTGGTCGGCTATCTGAGGGACTTCCTGTTCCCGCCCGAGCGCATCGATTCGCCGGTGCGCATCCTGTCCGGCGGCGAACGCAACCGCCTGCTGCTCGCGCGTCTGTTCACGCGTCCCGCCAACATGCTGGTGCTGGACGAGCCGACCAACGACCTCGACGTCGACACGCTCGAATTGCTGGAAGATCTGCTGTCCGATTACGACGGCACCCTGCTGATCGTCAGCCACGACCGCAGCTTCCTCGACAATCTCGTCACCAGCACGATCATCTTCGAGGGCGACGGCCGCGTCAGCGAATACGTCGGCGGCTACGACGACTGGCTGCGCCAGCGCCGCCCGCCGCCAGAACCGCGCGCGGAGGCCAAACCGGCCGCCGCGCCGGCGCCCGCACCCAGGCCGGCGCAACCCGTGCGGCGCAAACTCGGCTTTGCGGAAAAACGCGAGCTCGAATCCCTGCCCCGGCGCATCGAGGCGCTGGAGGCCGAGCAGCGGAAACTGGAAGGCGACGCCGGCCGCCCCGAGTTCTATCAGCAGGACAAGCCCGCCATCACCGCCGCGCTCGCGCGTCTTGCCGAATTGGGCAGCGAGCTGCAGTCGGCCTACGACCGCTGGGAAGCGCTCGACAAATTGGGGTCAGAGTAAAAACTCCGTTCACTATCCCGGCGCCTGGGTCCCCGTTTCAACAAGCTGACGCGTCGCCCTGCCAGATCTTCAACCGTTTTCTTGAATCGATTGGTGCCCAGGACCATCCCCTGATTGGTCGCCTGACGGATGTCATGAAGCCTGTCATCACCGAGGTGTCCAGCAAACATCGCCCGATATGCCGCCATACGTTCGCGCGGCGTTTTCCCAAGATCTTGGTAGAGTTGATGCGGAGACCAGAGTCGTGTCGGGCAACCGAAGCCATGCGCGCGGTAACTCGACCATGCATAGTCCTCCGGCGCCGAGACCATGCCAGCCCGCACCGGATTTGACTCGATATACCGCTGGCAAATCAGCAAGTACTCGTCCGCGTCCACAACGCACGATTTGAATCGCCCTTCCCAGAGAGTGCCTGTCCTTAGATTGACGTGGTTAAAGTATCTGACATAACGCCGACCAAGCATCTGCATCAGATCAGATACGCCGTGTTCGGTTCCGGGCGTGACCAGCAGATGAACGTGATTAGTCATGAATACCCAGGCGTGGATAGCTACCACGCATTTCCGCGAGTATTCCTCAAGCCAGTGGGCGTAGGCAGCGTAATCAGCTTCTGAAGCAAAGCATCTCTGACGATTATTACCGCGCTGAATGATGTGCAACGGTAACCCGGGCAGGCAAATCCGCGTTAGTCTGGCCATTGCTCATCCTTGATAATGGCTGATTTCGATCAGTCTAACCGGAACTCCTGCGGGATGCTAAAAGTTGTATACGACCCTTGATATTTGGGGTCAGAGTAAAAACTACTCTACCGCCGGGTCGAATGACACCTAGACTGGAGAAAGTTTTTACTCTGACCCCAAATATCAAAAGTTTTTACTCTGACCCCAAATATGCCAAATATGGCCCCAACTATGGGGCGAGATCGGCGGCCTCTGCGACAATATGCCGCATTTACATCGGCCCGGGCCGCGCGCAGAATCCGTTGCGACCCGAGCCGTGAAGGATGTCTCTATCCCCCCTCTCGCTTGGCGATATCCGATGTGCCGTGGATTCACCCTCCGCTCCACACGGTTCGGGTCTTCTTCAAGGCATGATGTAGCCATTCCGGGCAAGCCGTGCTTGCCCGTCTTTTTTTCGCCCTCTATTTTCCCGCGCACTCGACCCGCCACCAGCGATCGATAGCAGAGATCCGTCATCCCGCGTCGCTGAACCGGCTGAGGTGGCCGCCGCAACGGCGGCAATGATAGCTGGCCACGCCGCGCAGGATCAGATTGTGGCGTCGCGTCGACAACTGATGAACCAGACAGTCGCAGCGGTAGGTGTAACGGCGTTGCCTGCGCATGGGGATGCCATCCAGGTCGTATCGCGTCGTGGCGCTGGTGTTCACGCCGAAGGCGTTCATCACCGCACGCCATTCGGGTCCGTGCGGGCGCACGCGGTGCAGGCCGTACAGGCAATCGACGATGTAGTGCGCGACTTCGTGCGGCACGGTCACCGCCAGGCTGTCCTCCGGATAGCGCGCAAACAGCCAGGGGTTGTAGCGGATGACGCGTATGCCCCGCTGGACGCGGTACATGCCTGAGGCGCGTCCCTTCAGATCGAACAGCACCGGCACCGACTCGAAGCGATCTCCGTAGTACGCGCCGGCACGCGCGATCCACCTATCAGTCGCTTCCACGACAAGCGCACGTCGCACCGCGTCGATCGGCACGACCGCATCCGGCGCGGTGTGCGACATTGCGCTGTCCCGGTTCACGGCAGCGCCACCACCGCGGCTTCATACGGATGCCGCCGCGAGATCAATCCGCTGTAGAGAAACACATCGAGCAGGCGTTCATAGGATTCGGGCGAGATCGCCGGATCGGGGGTCCAGCAGCCCAGACGCTGATAGGCCGCCACCGTACTCGCGAGTACGGCCGGATCGATGGCGGGAAAGAAGCCCGCCGCGCGCAGCAGCGCGGCGATCTCGCCGGCCGGCGCCGCGATGGCCTGTTCGCGCGCGCGGCGGTAGGCGCGCATGAAGGCGCGCGCCATGTCGGTGCCGAGCCAGGCGCGGTTCGCGCACAGGCTGCTGAAGGCGACCGGACCCACGGCGTCGCCGACCGCGGCGACCACGCTGGCGACGCCCTCGTGTTCGAGCTGCTGCGGCACCGGCCCCTGCAGGTGGACATAGTCCCCGCTGCCGTTCCGGAACGCGCGCTCGATCGAATCCACATCGCCCGCGTCGATGACCTCCAGCGCACCGAAGTCGACACCCATCCGCCGCAGTCCGTAGCGGAGCATCGCGAGCGGCTGGAAGAAGTGGTCCACCAGCACCGTGCGGTGACGCAGGCGCTCCCAGGTGAAGTCCGGCTCGGGACGGCGCGCGGCGAGGAAGAATCCGTCGCGTTCGTTGATCTGCGCGAAGTGCACGACATCGACGCGCTCGCCGCGCTCGAGTGCGGCAAAGCTGGTCGCCACCGCCGACTGCGCCACCTGACAGCCGCCGTCGGCAAGGGCCTCCGCGACGGTCCGCCCGGGGGTCGCCGGGGCATACGTCGGCTCCAGCCCCTCCGCGCGCAGGTGCCCGCCCGCCATCGTCAGCAGGAACGGGCTATAGAAGGCGGAATGCCTGAGGGCCATCAGATGGATGCGCGTCACGTCGGAAACCCTGCTCCAAACTCTTGATCCGTCGGATTATGACAGCCCCGCCCCGGCCTGCAAACCGGACCCGCGCGGCGGGATCCTCGCAACCGGCATCTTTCCTTATAATGGACGGCAGGCCCGCGATGCCGCGCAACTTTGCCCCGGCCGGGAGGTCTCAGAAATCATGAAACACGCATCGACATTCGCCGGCCTGCTGTGCGCGATCCTGCTCGCGGGATGCGCCACCAACGTCCCGAAGGCCATCAAGGAGGAGCCGCCCGGCAATCCCATGGTCGCCGAGGTGCGCTCGGACACCCAGCGCTTCATCGGCACGCATGTGCGCTGGGGCGGCACGATCGCGACGCTGGACAATCAGGCGAGCGAGACCTGGGTCGAGATCGTCGCGCGCGAGCTCGACCGCTCCGGCCAGCCGCGCCTGACCGACCGCAGCGCCGGCCGCTTCATCGCCGTCATCGATGGCTTTCTCGACCCGGCGCTCTACGCCGAGGGGCGCGAGATCACCGTCTCGGGCGTGATCGAGGACGAAATCACGCGCAAGATCGGCGACTACGATTACACCTTCCCGCGCGTGCGGGTGAACGATTACCTGTTGTGGCCACAGCGCCTGGAACACGATCCGCGGGATTATCCCCCCTACTGGTACTATGATCCCTGGTACCGGTGGTACCCGTATTACTATCCCCCGCGTTACTATCACCATCCTCCGGCGAAATAACAGGAGAAAATACCGCATGCATCCCCTGACCCTGCCCATGCTGGCGGCCACGCTGCTCGGACTGGCGGCCTGCGCCACCACCCAGCGCTTCGACACGGCCCGCTACGATGCCAAGACGAATCCGGCCGAGGTCACCGAGAACCCGGAGTTCTACACCGACGCGGCCTTCCTCTGGGGCGGTGTGATCGTCAACAGCGTGAACACCCAGAACGGTACCCAGATCGAGGTGCTGGCCTATCCGCTCGATTCCTCCCAGCAGCCCGACACCGACCGCACGCCGGGCGGGCGCTTCCTCGTGACCGACGAGCGCTATCTGGAAACCCTGGATTACGCCCCCGGGCGCCTGTTGACCGTCGGCGGCTCCCTGACCGGGACCCGCGAGGGGCAGATCGGCGACGCGAGCTACGTCTATCCCGTCATCCGTCCCGACGGCCTGCGCCTGTGGCCGAAGGACAGCCAGCGCAACGATCCGCAGTTCCATATCGGCATCGGCGCCGTCTTCGGCCGCTGAGGCCTTTAATGGGGACGGCCTTAATGGGGACAGATTTATAAATCTGTCCCCGAGGACATCATTAGTATTGCCGTCCCACATGGATTAAAATCCCCACTACCTGACTCTGTCTTTGAGGGGAAACGATCCATATGAGCGAAAAGGTTGATGCCAAGCGACTCCGCGCCTCGGCGGTCGGAGAGGATCTCAGCGATCAGGAGTGCCAGATCCTGGCCGGGATCATGCAGGCCCGCCAGCTGCAGGACGGCGAGCGCCTCGTCGCCGAAGGCCAGGCGGACAACACCCTGTTCATCCTGATCGACGGCCGGCTCGCCGTGACGGGCAACGTGCTGGGGCAGGAGATCGTGGTCTACACCATGAAGGTCGGCGAGGTCGCCGGCACCCGCGCCTTCGTTGATCGTACGCCGCGCAAGGCCACCCTGCGCGCGGTCGGCCCCGCCATCGTCTACAGCATGAAGCCCGATGCCTTCGAATCCCTGCTCGACAAGCACCCGCACATCGTCTACGGCGTCATGCGCGCGCTGTTCCGCATCACCCACGCCAACCTGATGCGCATGAACCAGGAAAGCCAGGAACTCGTCAACTACGTCTCCAAGGTCCGCGGTCGCTACTGACCGCTGCAAGAGGGGACGGATTTCACAATCCGTCCCCGGATTCTGAATCCGGCGTCATATTCAAAACAGCCACACCACGAACCAAGCGGTCGGCGGTTCGAATCCTTCAGGGCGCGCCACATCTATAACTATTTGATTATTTACAAGACTTGTAAGCATCTGAGAGGATGGATCTGGGCACTTGATTCTAATAATCTCGATGAATGTAGCAATTCCAGTCATCCTCGCGTTATGTTCATTTTTTGTGGCGGGCTGTTCGCAATCTTTTTTGCAAATCCTAACAGGTGAAAACAAAACTGGGGCGAGTGAAGCGTGCCCAATGATTCTGACTACAACATATGATGAATTCAATCGTACGTTGAAGGCCTGCGAATCTAATCCAGCCTGCGAGGTTGTGCCCGATAGTCCATGCTACTGCCCACCAGGCCATCTGTGTTTTCTTCCTTGTGAAGGAGGTCTACCACCAAGATGTGTCGCAAAACAGTCGTTAGGTACTAGCCCATAACGGAATCGAGCGTTAAACAGATAGCGGGTGGTGGCCGAATGGAGTCGTCATGTAAGTTGCAACTGCAACTCCCAGTGCCCAGATTCATCCTCCAAAGCGCGCCACTAAGTCAAAGGTGACACTACCCGATACTGCCAATACCTACAAACGTAACTTTTTCCCCCAGTCTTGTGTCGTCTTCAAGAACCTGAATACTCCAGCCGATTGCTGAGTATGGTAAAAGGGCGCTTATGCTTGGCGAAGATTTGCATTGGGGATTCTACGCGACAGCCATAATAGATATGCGCCGATAACAACATCAACCGAGAAACAGAAAACGGGATACCAACCAGGAACGCCAATGTTTGTTAAAAATTGACTATGCGTCAAGTCATACAGCCCGTGAAATTTCCAGCATGCGCCGACCACTATTGCCGAATAACGGACGCTTATCAATGCGAAGACTAACCCAACTACGATAAACGGAACACCATAGATCATTTCTGTGAATCCCACCGCCGGATCACCGACGCGTAGAGCAAAGAATGCATACAAGCTTGGGAGAGTGAGTAGGCCTAACGAGTACAGCCAACGTTGTCCGCGTATCATCACGGCAAAGACTATCGTAAGTACACCCACCGCGACACCAAAGAGGGCCCCAATCAAGACTCTCTCCTTTCTTTAGACGAGTAATGGTCAATAGAGATAGAAAGTTATTCTTTATAACGTAGCAGCTTTACTGATAGTACGCATCGTCCAACAAAGACTCAGCGGACGTTGGCGTGCTCTGGCGAGCGTGAAGCGATGGGGGGCAGTTAACTTTCTGAATATTATTATTTAGTTGTCGGCCCTACGAACCAGGCGGTCGGAAGTTCGAATCTCTCCTTGGGCGCGTCATAAATTCATAGGTACACTACCCAAGCAAGCAAAGATCGCAAGACCTGCACCAACGTTGTGTTTACTACAGACCTGGGGACAGTTTGTGAAATTTGTCCCTTCATTTTTCCGAGGAACTATTCCTCCGGCGTGAACCCGGACTCCGTGCCGAGCACAGAGCGCAATTTCGCTGCGACTTCATCGAGCCTGCCGGCCCGATACTCCGCCGCGGGTATCCGGCCCCACACCGGCGCCGGCCAGGCGGGATCGTGGCGGTAGCGCACGATATGGTGGACGTGGAGCTGCGGCACCACGTTACCGAGCGCGGCGATGTTGAGTTTGTCGGGTCGAAAGACCTGCATCAGCGCCTTCGACAGCGCCACCGATTCCCGCATCAGCTGCATCTGGTCCTCGGCCGCGAGCTGGCAGATCTCGGTGATTTCCGCACGATCCGGCACCAGGATGCACCACGGGTAATTCGCATCCTTGCTCAACAGCAGGCGGCACAAGGGGAAGCGGCCGATCTCGACCGAGTCGGCCTGCAATTGCGGATGCAGTTCAGCCACGTCCGGTGCGTCCGCGGTTGCGGCGCCCGCCCGTCCCGGCCTCGGTTCGCGTCGCACGCGTTGACGAACCGCGCCGCCCCCGCGCTGCGCGCGGCTGCGGCGGCAGGCCGGTGTGCTGGGTCAGAAACGTCCCCTTTTTCGCGGTCGCCGGCGTGCGCCGCCCTTCCCCGCCCTCACCGGTGCCGGCCGGCTGCCAGGCCGGCACGAGATGGCGCTTGCCGTTGCCGATCAGATCGGCCCGGCCCATGCGCTTCAGGGCCTCGCGCAGCAGCGGCCAGTTGTCGGGATCGTGATAGCGCAGGAAGGCCTTGTGCAGGCGGCGCTGTTTCAGCCCGCGCGGTATCGGGACCGACTCGCTCTTGCGCGTCACCTTGCGCAGCGGGTTCTTGCCGCTGTGATACATCGCGGTCGCGGTCGCCATCGGCGACGGCAGGAAGGTCTGCACCTGGTCGGCGCGGAAACCGTTGTGCTTCAGCCACAGTGCGAGCTGCAGCATGTCCTCGTCCGTGGTGCCGGGATGCGCGGCGATGAAGTACGGGATCAGGTACTGCTCCTTGCCCGCCTCCTTCGAATACTTGTCGAACAGGGCCTTGAATCGGTCGTAGGCGCCCATGCCCGGCTTCATCATCTTCGACAGCGGGCCCTGCTCGGTGTGCTCGGGCGCGATCTTCAGATAGCCGCCCACATGGTGCGTCACGAGCTCCTTCACATAAGCCGGCGACTTCACCGCGAGGTCGTAGCGCAGACCGGAGGCGACCAGCACCTTTTTGACGCCAGGCAGCGCGCGCGCCTTGCGATAGAGCTGGATCAGCGCCGAGTGGTCGGTATTCAGATTGGAACAGATGTCCGGATACACGCACGACGGTCGCCGGCATGCCGACTCGATTTCAGGATCCTTGCAGGCGATGCGGTACATGTTCGCGGTCGGGCCGCCGAGATCCGAGATCACCCCGGTGAAACCGGGTACGGAGTCGCGGATGGCCTCGATCTCGCGCAGGATCGAACCCTCGGAGCGGTTCTGGATGATGCGGCCCTCATGCTCGGTGATGGAGCAGAAGGTGCAGCCGCCGAAACAGCCGCGCATGATGTTGACCGAGAAGCGGATCATCTCCCAGGCCGGGATGTTCTCCGCGCCGTAGGCCGGGTGCGGCCGGCGCGCATAGGGCAGGTCGAACACGCTGTCCAGTTCCGGCATGCTCAGCGGGATCGGCGGCGGGTTGATCCACACCTCGCGCGCGCCGTGGCGCTGGATCAGCGCGCGCGCGTTGCCCGGGTTGGTCTCCAGGTGCATCACGCGCGAGGCATGCGCGTACAGCACGGCATCGTCCTTCACCGCCTCGAAATCCGGCAGGCGAATCACGGTGCGCGCACGGTCGGCGCGCGGGATCTGGCGCTCGAAGCGCACGATCTTGGCGCCGTCCGCGGTCGTCGTCTGTTCGGCGCAGGCGGAACCTCCGGAACCGGCCGGGGCCTTCATCGCGTAGGGATCGGGATGCGCCTCTACCGCGCCCGGCGTGTCGAGATGGGAGGAATCGAGTTCGTACCAGCCGGCCGGCGCTTCCTTGCGCACGAAGGCGGTGCCGCGGATATCGGTCAGCGCGGACACCGGCTCGCGCGCGGCGAGGCGGTGAGCGATCTCGACCACCTGGCGCTCGGCGTTGCCGTACACCAGCAGGTCGGCCTTGGCGTCGAGCAGCACCGAGCGGCGCACCTGGTCCGACCAGTAGTCATAGTGGGCGATGCGGCGCAGGCTGGCCTCGATGCCGCCGATGAGGATCGGCACGTCGTTGAAGGCCTCGCGGCAACGCTGCGCGTAGACGATGACCGCGCGGTCCGGCCGCTTCCCCGCCGCGCCGCCGGGCGTGTAGGCGTCGTTGCTGCGGATGCGCCGGTCCGAGGTATAGCGGTTGACCATCGAATCCATGTTGCCGCCGGTGACACCGAAGAACAGGTTCGGTCGCCCCAGCGCGGCGAAGGCCTCGGCGCTGTGCCAGTCCGGTTGCGCGATGATGCCGACGCGGAAACCCTGCGCCTCCAGCGCGCGCCCGATCACCGCCATGCCGAAGCTGGGGTGATCGACATAGGCGTCGCCGGTGACCAGGATCACATCGCAGGAGTCCCAGCCGAGCGCCTCCATCTCGGCGCGCGACATCGGCAACATCGGCGCGACGCCGAAGCGCGCGGCCCAGTACTTGCGATAGGAGGAAAGCGGACGTGCGGTCTGCATCATGGCTGCCCGGGGATGACGCCGCCGCCCGGAACGCGGACTCAGGGTGAGCGGCCATTATACCCGAGAATCCGCGGTGAATCGCCGCGCATTTTGATTATCCACAAAGGAAGGATGCGATCATTCCGCGGGGGCTATATATCCGCCCCGTTCAGCGCCGCTCGTCCATATGCCGCAGCATCTGCTGATAGTAGCCGGATTCCACCCGCAGATCGGTATCACCGCCGCGGGCGGCGGCAAGGCAGGCGAGCAGATGATTGAGCCGGCGCGCCAGGCGACCTGACTCCTGCGGCTCCTGGGCCATGCGCAGCAGCGCGCGCACGTCATGGATCTCGCGCCGCAGCTGCAGCTCGGGCGGCAGATAGCCGGCATTCCTGAGCAGGCGATAGCCGGCGCGCAGTTCCTCCGGCACCAAGGTATCATCATCGAGATCGAGCGGCCGGCCGGCACCGGGCAGGTTAGCGAATTCACCCCGTTCCACCGCCTCCGCGATGCGCGCCTCGGCGATTTTGTCGATCAGCCACATGAGACGCGCCTCTGATCGGATCGCCGCCGCGAATGCCTCGAAGGACAGGCAAACTCACGCATAACGGACAAACAGGTAGGCGACCGTAGCCGCGACGGGGATCAATACGATTATCGCGACCAGGGTCTTCAGGAATCTTTTCCTTCTCCAGCCACGGAACAGTGCGAGTGCGATCAGTGGAGACCCATAGAGCGCTATCACCATGCAGATATACAGGATATAGCCGGCATGACTCATCGTCATGCGACCCTCACGCGCTGCATACCGGACATGGGTCCAGCCTTACTTTTGTCGTTGCTGTCCGCGGAATCCACGCTGGTACAGCAGCGCGGAGACGGTGATGATCACTGACGCGATCGTCGCATTGACCAGCGCCTGCCTGGCATAGGCCGGATCGGCCCCGAAACCTGAAAAAATGATGTCGTACAGCGCCACCGACAGCATCTGGCCGTTGCCGCCGGCGGTGTACGTGGGCGTGAACACCAGGGAGATTCCGAACACGCGGACGGGGATGCGGATCCATGCCGCCCGGATCTTCGCCGTCGTGAACCAGGTCACCGCCCAGACCGCCAGGGCGGCGATCACGTAGGGAACGAGGAGCAACCACATCAGTGGTGAAAAATCCGACGCCAGGGCGGCGGGCGATGCCAGCAAGACTGCCAACACCGGCACGCCCATCTTATTCATGCCGTCTTCTCTTCCGGCCGGAAGAACTCCCGAGCCCCTCCGCCGCCTTCTCCCGCCCCAGCGCGATCAGTTCCCGCGCGCGGTAGAATTCGAACAGGCGCGCCGAATCGCGCGGGATGGTAACAATGACATCCGGCGTGTAGGCCGCGAGCTTGAGGCGAGTGATGGTGTTCTGCATGGTCTCCATCGACAGGGTGATGATGTCGAAATAACTCCAGTCCGGCTCGCCCTCCTCCGGCAGGAACCGCTCCTGCAGTTCGTCGATGAAGGCCTGGATGCGCGCGCGATAGCTGTCGCCCGCGCCCGTCGCGGGCTCCGCGGCCGCGGCCGCGGGCGCCGGCGTGGCGTTCTCCGGCGGTCCGCTCAGATTCACCGCGATGGTGAGGTCGGTCGCATCGCGCAGGGTCGGGGCGATCGGCAGCGGATTGACCAGGCTGCCGTCGAGCAGGCGGCGTCCGTTGACCCGGTGGGGCGTGAACACCAGCGGCACGGCGATGGAGGCGCGGATGGCGTCGAACAGGGGTCCACGGCTCAGCCACACCTCCTTCTGTTCCTCCACGTCGGTGGCGACCGCGGTAAACGAGATCGGCAGGTCCTCGATGTCGCGCTCCCCGAGCAGCTCGCGCAGGGTGTCGATGATGCGCGCGCCCTTGAACAGGCCCGAGAATCCCAGGTTCGGATCGAGCAGGCGGAGCACGTCGCCCTTGTCGAGCGCCGTCACCCAGTGCCTGTAGGCGTCGAGCTTGCCGGCGGCGTAGATGCCGCCGACCAGCGCGCCCATCGACGAACCCGCGATAGAGCGGATCTCGAAGCCGTTTTCCGTCAGCCACTCGATCACGCCGATATGGGCGAGGCCGCGCGCCCCGCCGCCGCCCAGCACCAGTGAAACCGTCTTGCCCGTCTGCATGCGTCCTTCCGTCCTCCGACGGATCATCATGGTCTGGATGGGGACATGGCGCAAGCCAGCGCGAGGACGTGAACCGCCGGAGGCGCGCCCCGCCCAAGTCAGCCGCCGCCCGGGCGACTGGACCCGCCGACGTCCCGGGGCGTAATATCCTTCCAATTCCGTCAACTACCGGTGTTTTGCTACGCTACGCGCATACTAAAACCCATTGCGAGGAAAACATTCATGACCGGACCCCACAAGCACAACGATCCCGCCCATCAGCCCCGGCGCGACCGGATGTACGAGGAGCACGTGCAGGATCCCTATGTCGCGCGCGGCAAACCGCCGGAACCGGCGGCCTGCCCGGACTGCGGCGCGGTGTTCCACAAGGGACGCTGGCAATGGGGCGAGGCGCCCGGCAAGGCGCACGCGCATCGCTGCCCGGCCTGCCAGCGCATCCATGACCGCGTGCCGGCGGGCGAGCTGGTGCTGGAGGGTGAGTTCTTCGCCGCCCACCGCGACGAGATCACGCACCTGATCCGCCACATCGAGACGAAGGAAAAGGCCGAGCATCCGCTCGAGCGCATCATGGAGGCGCGCGACGACGGCGGCCGCCACGTCATCACCTTCACCAGCCAGCACATCACGCGCGGCGCGGGCGATGCGGTGCACCACGCCTACCAGGGCTCGCTCGATATCCGCGCATCCGAAAAAGACGGATTACTGCGCATTCACTGGCGGCGCTGAGGCGAACCGGCGGTTCCGCCCGGGCGTCACGCCTCCGCGCCGGTGCCGGCCGGAGGCGTGCGCCGCTCCCACATGTGCAGGGTTCCCAGCGCGCGATAACCAAGCCCGGCATACACGGCCGTGCCGAGCGGACTGGCCTGCAGCAGCGAGGTACCCACCGCCCCGCGTCCGCGCGCCTCCGGCACCGTGGCCACCCCGGACACCCCGCAATCGCCGCCCGCTATCGCGTGGGCAAGTACTGCGCCAACCGGTTCTCCGGCCAGTCGCGCGACATATCCCCGCCAGTCGCCCGATGGCCATCTGTTCAGCACCGCCTCGAATGCCGGCGGCGGAAAACCAAAGGCGCGATCGTTGATCCGGCCGATCACGCCGGGATCGCTCGTCTCCGACCAATCGAGATCGCCGGCCTCCGCGAGATCCAGGTCGTTCAGATAGGCCGCCATCGCGACAGGTCTCGAGTCGATCCGATGTCCCCGCGCGGCGAGGAACCCGGCTGCGCCGGCCTCGTTCTCGTCCAGCCAGACGGTCCATGCCCGCACACCCGCCGCCGCATAGGCGTGCTCCAGTTCCTGATAATGGGTAGCCAGGGCGTCGGGATACTCGGGGGCCACCCAGTTGAAGGCGGAACGATCCGGCGTGGCGGGAACGATGGCTGCGACAATCCCGGGCAGATTCAGCAGGCGGCCGTCAGGCGAAGACGCGGCGAAAAGGCGACATTCCTCGCGCAGCAGTTCGCAGACGCGCAGATACAGCGGATCCCTGCCCATTCTCTCCTCCCCTGAACCGCTACGGCGGGTTCTCTATGTTGGCGCGCGCGTCTCCTTCAGACAAGGGCGATCGGTCATGGCGCCAAGCCAGCGCGCGAGAGCAGGATACTGCCGGCGCCAGTCGTGCGCGTAACGCATGTCGATGTACTCGAGCGCTACGGCAAGCGCGATATCGGCGATACTGAAGCGCGCGCCAACCAGCGGCGTGCCGTCGGTGACGTGCGCCTCGGCAAACCTCAGCGCGCCCGCGACCTTGCCTTCCTGCTTCACGAGCACGGCCGGATCCTGCAGTTCCGGCGTCCGCCGCGTCTCCATCAGTCGCGTTACCACCGCATCCAGAACACCCTGCCCGAGCGCGTGCCACCGTTGCGCGCGGAAACGTTCCTCGCCGATCGGCGGTATCAGCGGCGCGCCCCGCAGTCCGTCCAGGTAGTCGATGATCACCGGCGAGTCGAACAAGGCCTCGCCGTCGTCGCGCAACAGTACCGGCACCTTGCCGAGCGGATTCAGCCGCGGCACGTTGCCGGCGGCATCCGTGGGGGCCTCGATGACGAATTCATGCGCGATGCCCTTCTCGTTCAGGAAGGCGCGCACCTTGCGCACATAGGGTGATGTCAGCGTGCCGTACAGTTTCATGATTGCGATACCCTCCTCATCCTGGCCTCATAGAAGCACTATACCCGAGCGATTTGCTAGGGTATAACTCATTGAAATATAGAAATTATTTGTTGACTCCACGCCCGCGCCCGCTTATAAATGTATCCAATATACATTTTTAAGGCCGGCACGGAAATCCTGCGGCCATTTCTGTTTCACAACAACCGACATACCCAAGGGAGGAGAAAAAAATGGCTCAATCACTCTACGATCAACTCGGCGGAGAACCGGCGGTCAATGCGGCGGTGGACATCTTCTATCGCAAGATGCTGTCCGACGATCGCGTCAGCCGCTTTTTCGAAGGCGTCGACATGGACCGGCAGGCCGGCAAGCAGAAGGCCTTCCTGACCATGGTCTTCGGCGGTCCCAACAAGTACACCGGCAAGGACATGTACGAGGGCCACAAGCACCTGATCAAGATGGGCCTGAACGACAGCCATGTCGATGCGGTCATCGAGAACCTGGGCTCCACGCTGAAGGAACTCGGCGTCAAGGATGAATTGATTGCCCAGGTGGCCGCGCTCGCCAACAGCGTGCGCGATGATGTGCTCGGCCGCGGTCACTGACCGATCCGCGCAAACGCCGCCTGCCAGGGACAGGTAGGCGGGCGTCGCTGTTTTTCTTGGACAAACTATAGTCACCGCACCGATGCCGACTCTGATCTTCGAACAGCAAACCTATCAACGCAATCCCGAAGAAACCGTCCTCGACTGTCTGTTGCGGCACGGCGTGGCCGTGCCGCACTCCTGCAAGAGCGGCGTGTGCCAGTCCTGCCTGATGCGCGCTGTCAGACGCCCCGCCCGCCGCGGCGCAAAACGGGCCTAAAGGACAGGCTCAGACAACAGGGCTATTTCCTCGCCTGCGTCTGCAGGCCCGAACAGGATTTCGCGGCGACGCTGAGCGGTCCGGAGCTCATCCGCGTGCCCGCGCGCGTCATCTCGGTAGCGAAACTCTCGCGCAGGATCGCCCAGGTCAGGCTCGAACCCGGCGATGCCATCGAGTACCGCGCCGGCCAGTTCCTCAATCTGTCGCGCGGCGACGGCCTGACGCGCTCCTACTCCATCGCCAGCCTTCCCCACACCGACGATTTCATCGAATTGCACGTGGCGCGCGTCGACCAGGGTCGCATGAGCAGCTGGATCCATGACGAACTCCAGGCCGGCGACGACATCGTGCTCAGCACGCCACGCGGCGAGTGTTACTACCAGGCGGGAAATCCCGACCAGCCCCTGCTGCTGATCGGTACGGGAAGCGGGCTGGCGCCGCTGTACGGCGTCCTGCGTGACGCCCTCTATCATGGACATCGCGGCACGATCTGGCTGTATCACGGCAGCCAGGACCCGGACGGTCTGTACCTGGGCGAGGAACTGCGCGCGCTCGAGCGCGCACACGACAATTTCAACTATGTGCCCTGTCCTGACGCAACGCCCGGGGAAGAGGCCTGCCGCCGCAGTTCGCGCACGAAGCCGCCCTGACCCGGCATCCGGAACTGAAGGGCTGGCGGATCTTCCTGTGCGGTCATCCCGAGATGGTGAAGCAGACAAAGATGAAGAGCTATCTCGCGGGCGCCGCGCTGACGGACATCCACGCCGACCCGTTCCTCCTCGTCGCCCGTTGAGGGCGCGAGGAAATCACCGAAAAAAACGGCCGGACCCGGGCATCCCCGGATCCGGCCGCGCTACTGCCCTACAATGCCACGCCCTTACTTGGACTTCTTCGTGGCGGGCTTAACGGCGGTCTTTGCCTTGGCCTTCAGCTTCGTCAACTCACTCTTGGCGGAATTAAGTTCACCCTTCAACCGTTCCACCTGACTCGCGGCCTCGTCACGCTCGGCCTGAATCGACTGCACCTGCGACTGCAACTGCGCCACCTCGCTCTCCCGCGCCGCGAGAGTGCTGTTGGCCTGAGAGAGCTGCTGTTCCAGGGTTGCCACCTGGTTACGCAACTGTTCGCGTTCCTTTGCACCACACCCCGACAAAAGACCAATGACAACCACAGCGGTCGCCGCTGCGACAGCCATCCGTTTCATATGTACTCCTTGATTGGAAATGCTGGGAAATACCCGAGATAAGAACCACTGCCCAAATGTACCTGGACAGCGCGCGCCTATTATACGCAGGCGCAAACGCGCTTCAATCGGGGGCATCGGCCCGCGCCACGGAACATCACCCTTCCGCAGCGTCCTCCCATACACTCCTCGGGTGCGCGGGCGACTCGCCGCCACGCCCGCAGCCTACCGCAACAATTTGTCGCATTGCCATGTTTTATATGAATTTATCCTCGACATAAACGGCTGCCTGCCTGCGGGACTTGTATGGAAAGACAGCACTGCCGACACCCGCCGCGCTGGTACCGACGCAGTGGGTGGCGATCCTGCAGAAACGGCTGCGGCAATTCGGGATGACGGAGCTGAACGAGGAAGAGTCCGCGGCGGTGCCGGCGTCTCTGGGCGCGGCGCCGCGCGCGCTGATCACCGGTTCCCGGCCCGGGGATGTGCTCCGCGGGCCGGGGATCGGGAACGGCGCGGCGGATCAGGCGCTCGGTTTCTTGCAGGTGTTGATCCCGAGCATCGAATAGGGAGGACACCAGCCCAAGATCGCGGTGGCGATCAGCACCGCTCCAATCGCTCCCCACCAGCTCTGGTACACCAGACCGGCACCTGCAATAGCGAGACCGGCGATCAGGCGCACGGCCCGGTCGATTCCACCCACGTTCTTGGTCATGACTGTTTCCTCCTTGCCAGAATATTCAAATTACCGGAACTGCGATGCACCAAGGATGGAATAGAAAAGCGCCACCCTCGCTGCCCGTGACTAATATACCTTCCCGCCGCCGTCCCGGCACGCGAGTTGCCGCAGTCTGCGGTCAGCACAAGGCCTTCAGGCTGTCGCAGAACTCGGTTTGCCAATCGGGGGCGCACCGCCCTGATCGATCATACCTCCCGCCTACCCCCCCGTTCTCCCGGACTATAGCCCAGGTCCCGCCACGCCCCAATGCCCCGCCCCGGCCGACTGTGACCAATTACAATCGCGCGGAACCTTGATGTACCATGTGTCCCCGACTTCTCCCCGGTCCGCGCCCGTGAACGATCCGCAATTTTTCGCCTCCGCACCGAAAAACCTCGAGGCCTTGCTGGCCGAGGAACTGCGCGGGCTCGGGATCGGCTCGGCCGTCGAAGGTCGCGGCGGGGCGAGTTTCAGCGGCACCCTCGCCGACGCCTACCGCGCCTGCCTGTGGTCGCGCCTGGCCAACCGCATCCTGCTGCCGCTGGCGCGCTTCCCGGCACCGACGCCCGAGGCCCTGTACGAGGGCGTGCAGGGCATTCCCTGGCACGAGCACTTCGACCTCGGCCAAACCTTCGCAATCGACATCATGACCGCCCAGGCGGCCATCAGCCACAGCCATTACGCCGCGCTGAAGGTGAAGGACGCCATCGCCGACCAGTTCCGGGCGCGCACCGGCGAGCGCCCGTCGGTGCGGACCGAGCGCCCGGATCTGCAGATCAACGTCTACCTGCGGCGCGACGAGGCGGTGGTGAGCCTGGATCTCAGCGGGGAATCGCTGCACCGGCGCGGATACCGCACGGCCGGGGCGGCGGCGCCGCTGAAGGAGAACCTGGCCGCCGCGATCCTGTTGCGCGCGGGCTGGGGCGACATCGCGCGCGCGGGCGGCGCCTTCGTGGATCCGCTGTGCGGCTCCGGCACGCTGGTGATCGAGGCCGCCCTGATCGCGGCGGACATCGCACCCGGGTCGCGGCGCGACTACTGGGGTTTCCAGGCCTGGCGGCAGCATGACGCCGGGATCTGGCGCGAGTTGCTGGACGAGGCGGCCGGGCGCCGAGCGCGCGGCCTCCCGCAGCTGCCACCGATTCACGGCAGCGATCTCGATGTACGCGCGGTGCGCGATGCCCACGCCAACGTCGAACGGGCCGGCCTCGACGGACACGTCCACATCGGGAAACACGCGCTGGCGGACTGCACACCCCCCGCCACGGGCGCGAACGGTCTGCTGGCGACCAATCCGCCCTACGGCCAGCGCATCGGCGACGCCGAAGCGCTGCCCGCCCTGTATGCCCTGCTCGGTCGCGTCATGAAGGAGCGCTTCCAAGGCTGGCGCGCCGCCGTGCTCACCGCCGATCCCGAACTGTGCCGCGGCTTCGGCCTGCGCGTGCGACGCATGCACACGCTCTACAACGGCGCGATCGAATGCCGCCTGATGCATTACGAACTCACGCCCGAATGGTTCCACGCCGAGAACGCCGGGCCGGAATCAGGACCGCGTCCGCTGCCGGCGGCCGAGCGCGGCGAGGGGGCGCAGATGTTCGCCAACCGCCTGCTCAAGAACCTGCGCCATCTGCGTTCCTGGCTCAGGCGCGAGGACATCCACGCCTATCGCCTGTACGACGCGGACCTGCCGGAGTACGCGCTTGCGGTCGACGTCTATCAGGGCGAGAAGCTCTGGGTCCACGCCCAGGAATACCGCGCACCGGCCACGGTGGACGAGCGCCGGGCGCGGTTGCGCCTGCGCGAGGCGCTCGGCGTGATCCTGGAGGTGCTGGAGATCCCGCGGGAACAGCTGTACTTCAAGGTACGGCAGCGGCAAAAGGGTGCGGCGCAATACGAGAAGCTGGCGGAGAAGCGCGCCTTCCACGAGATCCGCGAAGGCGGCCTGCGCTTCCTGGTCAACTTCGAGGATTACCTGGACACCGGGCTGTTCCTCGACCATCGCCCCACGCGCACGCTGCTGCGGCAGCTCGCGCCCGGCCGCGCCTTCCTCAACCTGTTCGCCTACACCGGCGCCGCCAGCGTCTATGCCGCGGCCGGCGGCGCCGCCTCGACCGTGACGGTGGACATGTCGAACACCTATCTGGACTGGGCGCGCCGGAACATGATGCTGAACGGCTTCACCGGCGCCGCGCATGAATTCATCCAGGCGGACTGCCTGGAGTGGCTGACGCGGACGGCGGGGAAACGGCGCTTCGATCTGATCTTCCTCGATCCGCCGAGCTTCTCCACCTCCAAGCGCATGGAAGGAACGCTGGACGTGCAGCGCGATCATGTCGCGCTGATCCGCAGCGCCGTCGATCTGCTGAATCCCGGCGGGCTGCTGGTCTTCTCCACCAACCTGCGCCGGTTCAAGCTGGACCGGGACGGGCTGGCCGCGCTCGGCCTGCAGGCGGAGGACCTCTCGCGCGCCACCTTACCCAAGGATTTCGCGCGCGACCCCAGGATCCATCACTGCTGGAAGATCAGCGCGCCGGACGGGCCGCCCGCCGGTCCCGGCGCCGGCGAAACCGCCTGGGAACGCGCCGTCAGGAAGACACGCGGCGGCGCAGGGTCCACTCGGTAAGCAGTTCGCCCGGGGCGATGATGACGCGGTTGCGGCCGCTGCGCTTGGCCTGGTAGAGCGCCTGATCGGCGCACTCGAACAGGGTGACCGCGGTCGGGCAGAAGAACTCCTCGTCGACCGCGCGATAGGTCACCACGCCGATGCTGAGGGTCACCCGTCCCGTGGTCGGCGAAAGGGGATGCGGCAGGGACTTCTCCCACAACTGGCGCCGCATCGTCTCGGCCAGGGTCGCGGCCTCGGCCGCATCGACGCCGGCCATCACCACGACGAACTCCTCTCCGCCGTAGCGCGCCACCCGGTCGCCGCCGCGCTGGAAGCAATCCTGGAGTTCCCGCGCGACGTCGCGCAGGCAGTCGTCACCCTGGCTGTGACCGAAGTGGTCGTTATAGAGCTTGAAGTGGTCCACATCGCACACCAGCACCGACAGCGGCTGCCGGCTGCGGCAGGCGCGCCGCATCTCCTCGTCGAGGATGCGATCCAGATAGCGGCGGTTGAACAGGCCGGTCAGGGGGTCGGTGAGCGCGCTCTCATTGAGCATTTCATTCGCGGCCCGCAGTTCCTCGTTGGTCCGCCGCAGGGCGGCCTCGAGCTGTTTGCGCTCCGAGATATCCTGGATCATGACGGTCAGGCAGCGCGCACCGCCGGCGCTGAACTCGCTGATCGAGAGCCGGACCGGAAACGGCATCCCGTCCTTGTGCCGCGCGATCACTTCCTGGCTGGAGCCGTCGAACCCGCCGCTGCCGGAGACGAAATAATCCTGGCCATCCTCCGGCGCCGGCACCAGCAGCGAGACATGCCGCCCGATCATCTCCGCGGGCCCATAGCCGAACAGGCGGCCGGTGGCGGGGTTCACCGTTTCGATGGCGCCGTCGGCGTCGGTGGCCAGGATCGCGTCGCTCACGCTCTCGAACACGGAACGGAGGCGCTGTTCCTTTTCCAGTATCGTGCGTTCGCCGCGCGTGATGCGGTCGAACATCCGGTTGATCTGGCGTTTGAGCTGCACCATCTCGCCGTAGCCCCGCACCGGCAGGCGCACGCCGCGGTCGCCGCGGGAAAAGGCCGCCACCGCGGCGCCGATGCGCAAGGCCGGCTGCGTCACCAGCAGGGTCAGCACCAGCACCAGGACACCGCCCCCGACCAGCGCCTGCAAACCGATCAGGATGCTCTGGCCCAGCAACTGGCGATTGGACTGGTCCAGGTGGTGGCGCAGATTGAGACGGTAGAACACGAACCCGCAGCGATCGACATGCAGCGTGTGCGCCACCCCCGGGCCGCACACCCGGTTGTAACCGTCGATGACCTCGCTCCCGGCCTGATACTCCACCTGCGCCGCCTCGCGCATGGCCGCGCTGCCCGCCCGCTGCGGGTCGAGCCGCAGGTCGCTCTGCATCCAGTGGCGGCCGATATCGCTGACGCGGTTGGAGGCGACGACGATGCCGTCGGCGTCGGTTACCAGCAGCGCCTTGAGGTCCTGCTCCGAGCTGAAATTGGCGAGGAACGTCGCGAGTTCCTCGTACAAGCCGGGCACGAGATACTGCTCGGCGACACCCTGCACCAGGGTCATACGGTCGCGCACCTTGTCCAGGCCGGACTCCACGATGCGATCATGGGCGAGCGTCCGGCTGGTCAGATAGGCCAACCCGAGAGAGAGGCTGATGAAGACCACCGTCAGCAGCGGAACCAGCAGGCGGATGTTCAACAAGCGCTTCATCGGACCTCGCCCCGCACGAAACCGGCGTTGAACAGCCCACGCGTCTCCGGCGGCGCACGCAACAGCCCGGCGGCGGTCATCACCCGCCCCAGATGCTGCGCCGTCCCCTGGAGTGTCGCCGCATCCCCGTCCAGCAGGGCGACGTTCTGTGCTCGCGACGGAAGACGCAGGCCCTGCAACGATGCCAGCACTTCCTCCGGCGTCGTCTTCAAGCGCTCCGCGAAGACATGCGCCGCGCCGTTCCGGTCCTGATCCAGCATCCCCAGCGCGCGGAACCAGCCGTCGATCAGCAGCTGAACCTGCGCGGGATGACGCTTGATGAAATCCTCGTGCACGACCAGCACGTCGACAATCTCATCGGGCAGTTCCCGGCTGGTGAAGATCTCGTGCGCGCCGGCGTTGAGCAACCGCGTGCGCACCGGCTCAAAGGTGACGACCGCATCGACGTCCCCGCCCAGATAGGCCTTTTCGTGACTGTTGACGTCGACCGAGCGGACCTCGATATCGTCGAGACGAAGGCCGCCCAGTTCCAGCGCGCGCGTCAGCATGAAGGCGCCGAGCGCGCTGCTTTCGACGCCGACACGATGCCCCCGGAGTCCGGCCATGTCGCGGATGCCGGGCCGGGCGAGCACGACGTCCGCGCCGTCGGAGATGTCGTGCACCAGCACGACCTGCACCGGTATGCCATCCTCGCGCAGCCGCATGACCTCGTCGAGGGTGAGCGAGGCGGCCTCGATCGAGCGGTTCCGGAACGCGCGCAGCACCTCGGTCGCGGACGGGTATTCGACCAGGCGTATCCGCTCATCCGGCCAGTAGCCCAGCTTGCGCGCCAGGAACAGCGGTTCATAGCCGGGCCAGACGTTCATCCCGAGCCGCAGGGTGGCGGCCGGATCGTTCCGCGCACAACCCCCGGCCAAGGCGAGCGCGATCAGCGCCCAGACGGCAAGCAGGCCGGGGCGGCGGGGCCGGGGAGAGGGAGTGTGCTGGAAGATCGGGTCCACAGAAGAAGCGCGCATTCCGACGAATCGTGTTTCTGTATCGGAAGGTTGGGAAAAAAACTGTGGCGGGACGGATGGCGAACCGCGCACCCCGCCTGGACGCTCCCGGCACGGGGGATGCACCACCATGGAACACCCCCCGCGGACCGGAGGCGCCCGGCGCGTGACCGCGCGGCTACTGATTGCGCATGTGATCGGCGAGCTGGCTCAGGGCACGGAACAGGTGATCGCTGAGGGTGGCATCGATCCCCGCCTCGGCCAGGGCCTGCGCCATGCACAGCAGCCAGGCGTCACGCTCCTCTTCCCCGATCGGGAACGGCAGATGGCGCGCGCGCAGACGCGGATGGCCGTATTGCTCGATGTACAGCGGCGGCCCTCCCAGCCAGCCGGAAAGAAACTTGAACAGCTTGTCGCGCGAGGATTGCAGGTCCCCCGGATGCAGGGCGCGTATCGCGCGCGCCTGCGGCAGCTGGTCCATCAATTCGTAGAAGCGGTCGACCAGACGGCGCACGCCGTCTTCACCGCCCAGGGCCGCATAGGCCGATGATTCCATCCCGTTCCTCCCTCGCACTTCGTAACGCCACACCGCGCGGGTAACGGGAACTCCGCCGCCGCTCCGATTGACCCCGCTGTCGCGCTTGGCCAGAATAGCACCCTCCGGAGACGCCCCGGAAGCATGCGCACCACGACCCACGGCACCAAGGAGCATTGTCATGAAGCTGTATTTCAAACCGGGCGCCTGCTCGATGGCCCCGCACATCGCCCTGCGCGAGGCGGGCTATGTCTTCGACCAGGAGAAGGTGGATCTCGCCCGGCACCAGACCGCCTCCGGCGAGGACTTCCTGCGCATCAACCCCAAGGGTTACGTGCCCGCGCTGCGTCTCGATGACGGCTCGATCCTCACCGAGTGCAGCGTCATGCTCCAGTACATCGCCGACCACATGCCGGCGTCCGGCCTGGCGCCGAAGGCCGGCACCCTGGAACGCTACCGCCTGATGGAATGGCTTAACTTCCTCGCCACCGAGGTGCACAAGCCCTTCAGCCCGTTCTTCAACCCGAAGGCCCCGCAGGAAATCAAGGATTACAATCTGCGCCTGCTGATGCGCCGGCTGGAATTCCTCGCCGGCCATATCAATGGCCGCCAGTACCTGATGGACGACCGCTTCACCGTGGCGGACATCTACCTGTTCACGTTGCTCAACTGGTGCAATCTGCACGGTGTCGACCTGGCCCAGTGGCCGGCGCTCAAGGACTACATGACCCGCATCGCCGCGCGTCCGTCCGTGCGCGAGACCATGAAGGCGGAAGGGCTGATCAACTAAACCTGGACTTACCCGGAGCTGCCCGGGGACAGGCTCTCGATGGCTTGGGGACAGATTTGAAATCTGTCCCCATTCCCCCAATGAAATGATACGGGGACGGACTTAAGTCCGTCCCCATTCAAATTCAGTCGTGCGCGTAGCTGCGGATGATATAGCCGCCCGACTTCTCGTCGTGCTCGAGCTCGAGCAGCTTGCGCGCCTGCGCCTCCTCCAGCAGCTTGCCGAAGGTGCCGAAGCCGTGATAGGTCTCATTGAAGCCGGGCTTGCGCCGCTTCAGCGCCTGCTTGACCATCGAGCCCCACACCTTGTCCTCCTCGCCGCGCTCCGCGAACAGGTCGGCGACGGTCTCCAGCACCAGGTCCAGCGCCGCCTGCTTCTTGTCTTCCTGCACGCCTTCCTCGGTCTTCTTCGCCTTGGGCTGCGCGCTGCGGCGGCGCGCCCTGGCCTGCTTCTCGGCCCCGCGCACCAGGTCGTCGTAGAAGATGAACTCGTCGCAGTTGGAGATCAGCAGGTCGGAGGTGGACTTCTTCACACCGACGCCGATCACCACCTTGTTGTTCTCGCGCAACTTGCTCACCAGCGGTGAGAAATCGGAGTCGCCGCTGATGATCACGAAGGTATCGACGTGTTCCTTGGTGTAGCAGAGGTCGAGCGCGTCCACCACCATGCGGATGTCGGCGGAGTTCTTGCCGGACTGCCGCACATGCGGGATCTCGATCAACTCGAAGGCCGCCTCGTGCATCGACTTCTTGAATTCCTTGTAGCGTTCCCAGTCGCAGTACGCCTTCTTCACCACGATGCTGCCCTTCAGCAGCAGGCGCTCCAGCACCTTCTGGATGTCGAAGGCGGCGTAGCGGGCGTCCTGCACGCCGAGCGCGACGTTCTCGAAATCGCAGAACAGCGCCATGTTCTCCGTCTTGGTCTTCCCGTTCATACCCCTCCCGTTGCGGCCCTGCATGGCCTGAAAAAACCCGTCCATGATACCCCGACAGGCAGCGCCCGACACCCCGCCGCGGCCCCGATTTCCCCGTCGCGGCGTCCCCGCGTCCGCTGCGAATGGAAAAAAATCCGCGCCCGGCGCCAAAATTCCGTATAATGGCGTCCGTGCCGCGCGGCAAGGTTCGCGCCTCCAGTAACGCCGATTGCGAACCCCACCACCCGCCGCAAATCGCACCCGACCCGATCCGGACCCGTGCGTCCGGGGGCCATTCCAGCAGGAGAATCCATGTCATTCGATACCCTCGGCCTGTCGGCCGCAGTGTTGCGCGCCGTCACCGAACAGGGCTATACCGAGCCCACACCGATCCAGCGCCAGGCCATCCCCGTGATCCTCGCCGGGCGCGACATTCTCGCCGGCGCCCAGACCGGCACCGGCAAGACCGCCGGCTTCACGCTGCCCCTGCTCCACCTGATGAGCGCGCGCGCGCCGGGGGCCGGACGGCGCCAGGTGCGGGCTCTGATCCTGACCCCGACGCGGGAACTCGCGGCGCAGGTCGGCGAGAGCGTCGCCGCCTACGGCCGCCACCTGCCGCTGAAGTCCGCCGTGATCTTCGGCGGCGTCGGCATCAACCCGCAGATCGCCGCGCTGCGCCGCGGCGTCGACATCCTGATCGCCACGCCGGGGCGCCTGCTCGACCACGTCGCGCAGAAAAACGTGGACCTGTCCCGCATCGAGTTCCTGGTGCTGGACGAGGCGGACCGCATGCTCGACATGGGGTTCATCCACGACATCCGCCGCATCCTGGCCCTGCTGCCGAAACAGCGCCAGAACCTGCTGTTCTCGGCCACCTTCCCGGACGAGATCAAGAAGCTGGCGGATTCGCTGTTGCACGACCCCGCCCTGATCGAAGTGGCGCGCCGCAACACCGCGGCCGAGACCGTGACCCAGACCATCCATCCCGTCGACCGGGTGCGCAAGCGCGAGCTGCTGTCCTTCCTGATCGGTTCGCGCAACTGGCGCCAGGTGCTGGTGTTCACCCGCACCAAGCACGGCGCCGACCGCCTCGCGCGCCAGCTCGAGAGCGACGGCATCAGCTGCGCGGCCATCCACGGCAACAAGAGCCAGGGCGCGCGCACGCGGGCGCTGGCGGACTTCAAGCAGGGCACGGTGCGGGTCCTGGTGGCGACCGACATCGCAGCGCGCGGTCTCGACATCGACCAGCTGCCGCACGTGGTGAACTTCGAACTGCCGAACGTGCCGGAAGACTATGTCCATCGCATCGGCCGCACCGGTCGCGCCGGCAACGAGGGCGCGGCGATCTCGCTGGTGTGCGTGGATGAACTCAAACTGCTGCAGGACATCGAACGCGTGATCAAGCGCGCCATCCCGCGCGAGGTCATCGCCGGCTATGAGCCGGACCCGTCGATCCGGCCGGAACCGATCGTGAACGGCCGCAGCGCGCACGGCGGCGGACGCTCGCAGCCGGGACGCGGCGGCGGCCCCGGCCAGCGCCCCGGCCGCCCTGGCCACGGCAAACCATCCGGCGGCCGGCACCACCACGCGCAGACATCGCACCGCCAGGGCGCGGGCCGCCCCCAGCACCAGGGCTCCCGCCGCAGCGGAAACCGCGACGGGGCGTAAGCGCTCCCAAGAGGGGACAGACTTAAGTCTGTCCCCGTTGCGTCAGACTCAAAGACGGTGGGCGGCGCCAGCACTCAGCGCAAGCCGTGACTTGAAACCGGGGACAGATTGTAAAATCTGTCCCCTTTTGTACCTGCCCCTTTCACACCATGCCCGGGCTGCTCAGGTAATCCTCGTAGCATGTAGGGATCGGGGGCGGATTTCTAATCCGTCCCCGTATTCTCACCGCCTTGGCATGTCGCCCGGATAAAGCGTAGCGGCATCCGGGATGACTCAGTCTTGTCCCTTTCACACCACGCCCTGGCTGCGCAGGTAATCCTCATAGTTTCCGTTGAAGGTGGCCACGCCGCGCGGGGTGGCCAGTTCGACGACGCGGGTCGCCAGCGAGGAGACGAACTCGCGGTCGTGGCTGACGAAGATCAGCGTGCCGGGGTAGTGTTCGAGCGCGGTATTGAGCGACTCGATCGATTCCATGTCGAGGTGGTTGGTCGGCTCGTCCATGATCAGCACGTTGGACCGCTGCAGCATCAGCTTGCCGAACAGCATGCGGCCCTGCTCGCCGCCCGACAGCACGCGCACCGGCTTGTCGATCTCGTCGGCCGCGAACAGCAGCCGGCCCAGGGTGGCGCGGATCGCCTGGTCGTCGATGCCTGGCCGCTTCCACTGGCTCATCCACTCGAACAGCGACAGGTCCGCGGTGAAATCCGCCGAATGGTCCTGGGCGAAGTAGCCGATGACGGCGTTCTCCGACCACTTGATCTCGCCTGCGTCCGGCGCGTGCTCGCCGAGCAGGCAGCGCAGCAGCGTGGTCTTGCCGCTGCCGTTGGGCCCGATCACCGCGACGCGCTCGCCGGCCTCCACCAGCAGGTCCAGCCCGGTGAACAGCGGCGGCCCGTCGAAGCCCTTGGCGAGCCCCTTCAACTCCAGCGCCACGCGGTGGATCTTCTTGTCCTGGTCGAAGCGGATGAACGGATTGACCCGGCTCGAGGGCTTGACCTCGTCCAGCTTGATCTTCTCGATCTGGCGCGCGCGCGAAGTGGCCTGCTTGGCCTTGGAGGCGTTGGCGGAGAAGCGGGCGACGAAGGTCTGCAGCTCGGCGATCTGCGCCTTCTTTTTCGCATTGTCGCTCAGCAGGCGCTCGCGCGCCTGGGTGGCGGCGGTCATGTACTCGTCGTAGTTGCCCGGATAGACGCGCAGCTCGCCGTAATCGAGATCGGCCATATGCGTGCAGACGCGATTCAGGAAGTGGCGGTCGTGCGAGATGATGACCATGGTGCTGCTGCGCTCGATCAGCACGTTCTCCAGCCAGCGGATGGTGTTGATGTCCAGGTTGTTGGTCGGCTCGTCGAGCAGCAGGATCTCGGGATCGGCGAACAGCGCCTGCGCCAGCAGCACGCGCAGCTTCCAGCCCGGCGCCACGGCGCTCATCAGGCCGGTGTGCTGTTCCAGCGGGATGCCGACGCCCAGCAGCAGCTCCCCGGCGCGCGCCTCCGCGGTGTAACCGTCCAGCTCGGCGAATTCGACCTCCAGCTCGGCGGCGCGCAGGCCGTCGGCCTCGTCCATCTCCGGTTTGGCATAGATCGCGTCGCGCTCGCGCTTCACCGCCCACAGGCGCGCATGGCCCATGATGACGGTATCCAGCACGGTGTGCTGCTCGAAGGCGAACTGGTCCTGGCGCAGCTTGCCGATGCGCTCGCCGGTATCGACGCTGACGTTGCCGGCGCTCGGCTCGAGGTCGCGGCCGAGGATCTTCATCAGGGTCGATTTGCCGCAGCCGTTCGCGCCGATCAGGCCGTAACGGTTGCCGTGGCCGAACTTGACCGAGACATTTTCGAACAGGGGCTTCGCCCCGAACTGCATCGTGAGGTTGGCGGTAGCCAGCAAGACACGCTCCCTATACACGTCATCCCCGCGCAGGCGGGGATCCAGGATTTGTCGATCCTGATCAGACTGGATTCCCGCCTGCGCGGGAATGACGAGTTAATCGGATTTCCGCAGGATAAATGGTAAACGAGGTAACCAAAGACGCGACGCGCCTCCGCAAAATAAGAACCCCGCCACGAGGGCGGGGTTCCGGTCTAACTCTGCGTGGGCAGTGTCGGACGCTTACAGCGGACGCACGTTCTCCGCGGCCGGGCCCTTCTGGCCCTGGGTGATTTCGAACTGCACCTGCTGACCTTCGGCCAGCGACTTGAAGCCGCTGCCCTGGATCGCGGAGTGATGCACGAAGACATCCTTGCCGCCGTCGGAGGGGGTGATGAAGCCGAAGCCCTTGCTATCGTTGAACCACTTCACAGTACCTGTCGTCACGGAAATACCTCAATCAAAAAATTTTAATGTTTGCAGTAGTTCTTGTTGTGCAAGTCTGCGGAGGGTCTTCCGTACTACAGGAGGGCGACACCGAACTGCCACAAGAAATAAGCTGCGACCGGGCTACTATACAGAAACCCGCGGCGGACAGCAAAGCACATTGTTACGGCCGCCAAGCGCATCACACCGCCTCGGGCCCGCGGCGGCCCGCCCGCCCCCGGACAGGCCGTGGCAACAGTCGCCCGCCCGGCGCGAAACCCACTGTTTACCCAATGATTGTCCTGGATATTTTTTAACCGGCTTCGCTCCCCAACAACTCGAGCAACTGCGGCCCGTAACGCTCCAGCTTGCGGGCGCCGATGCCGTCGATGGCGGACAGGGCATCCAGATCGCGCGGCCGGGCGACGGCCAGCGCGGCGAGCGTGCTGTCGTGGAAGATCACATAGGCCGGCACCGACTGCTCGCGCGCCTGCCCGGCGCGCCAGGTCTTCAGGCGTTCCAGCAGCGCGGTCTCCGCCGGCGATGCCGCATCGGACCATGCCGCGCGCTGGCGCGCCGCCGGCTTCGCCTTGCGCGGTATGGCGCGGCGCAGTTCGATGCGCTGCTCGCCCTTCAGCACCGGACGGCTCGCCTCGGTCAGCCGCAGGGCGCCGAAGGCCTCATGATCGGGGCGCGCATAGCCCAGCGCCACCAACTGGCGGAACACGCCGCGCCAGGCGGTCTCATCCAGCTCGGCGCCGAGCCCGAACACCGCGAGGCCGTCGTGTCCATACTGGCTGACGCGCTCGGTGGCGCGGCCGCGCAACACGTCGATCAGGTGGCCGGCGCCGAAACGCTGGCCGGTGCGGTACATGCACGACAGCGCCTTGCGCGCCGCCTCGGTGGCGTCCCAGGTCTCGGGCGGCTCCAGGCAGGTGTCGCAGTTGCCGCAGGGCCCGGCCTGTTCGCCGAAATAGGCGAGCAGGCGCACGCGGCGGCAGCCGGCGGTCTCGCACAGGCCGAGCAGCGCCTCCAGCTTGTTCGTGGACACGCGCTTGTATTCCTCGCTGCCCTCCGACTGCTCGATCATGCGACGCTGCTGCACCACGTCACCCAGGCCATAGGTCATCCAGGCGTCGGCGGGGGCGCCGTCGCGGCCGGCGCGACCGGTCTCCTGGTAATAGCCCTCGATGCTCTTGGGCAGGTCGAGGTGGGCGACGAAACGCACGTCGGGCTTGTCGATGCCCATGCCGAAGGCGATGGTGGCGACCATGACGACGCCCTCCTCGCGCTGGAACCGCGCCTGGTGCTCCGCGCGCGCCTCGGCGGTCATGCCCGCGTGGTATGGCAAGGCGCGCACGCCCTGCCCCGCCAGCCAGGCGGCGGTCTCCTCCACCTTGCGGCGCGACAGGCAATAGACGATGCCGGCCGCGCCGGCGTGCGTCGCGCGGATAAAGCGCAGCAGTTGCGTCCGGGCATCCTGCTTGTCGACGATGGTGTAGCGGATGTTCGGGCGGTCGAAGCTGGAGACGAACACGCGCGCCTCGCCGAGGGCGAGGCGGCGGATGATCTCGGCGCGTGTCTGCGGATCGGCGGTGGCGGTGAGCGCGATGCGCGGCACCTGCGGAAAGCGCTCGTGCAGCAACGAAAGCTGGAGGTACTCGGGGCGGAAATCGTGGCCCCACTGCGAGACGCAATGCGCCTCATCGATGGCGAACAGCGCGAGCTCCGCGTCCTCCAGGGCGCCCAGCATGCGCGGCATCACCAGGCGCTCGGGCGCGCAATAGAGCAGGTCGATCTCGCCCTTGCGCAGCGCGCGCTCGGTGGCCGCCACCGCGTCGGCGTCGAGGGTGGAGTTGATCAGCGCGGCGCGCACGCCAAGCTGGCGCAGCGCGTCCACCTGGTCCTGCATCAGCGCGATCAGCGGGGAGACCACCAGCGCGGTGCCGCGGCGCAACAGGGCGGGCAACTGATAGCACAACGACTTGCCGCCGCCGGTCGGCATCAGCACCAGCGCATCGCCGCCCGCCGCCACGTGCCCGACGATCTCGCGCTGGGCGCCGCGGAAGGCCGGGTGGCCGAATACCTCGTTCAGCAGGCGCAGCGCCTCGTCGGAGGCGGCGCCGCGCTCAGCGGACATCACGCATGGCGGTGGTCACGGGAATCACGCGGGGACCGGGGCGATGTCAGGCGCGCGACATATAGGCGCCGGTCTCGGTATTGACCTTGATCACGTCGCCCGGCCCCAGGTATTCCGGCACCTGCACGATCAGCCCGGTGCTCAACGTCGCCGGCTTGGTGCGGGCGGAGGCCGAGGCGCCCTTGATGCCGGGGGCGCACTCGGTGATGGCGAGCGTAATGGTCGGCGGCAGCTCGATGCCGAGCACCTTGTCGTCCGCCACCAGCGCGGCCAGGCCTTCGATCCCCTCGCCGATATACTGGAGCTCTTCCTCGATCGACTCCTCCGGCACCGTGAACTGCTCGTAGCTCTCGCTGTCCATGAAGGTGCAGCCGTCGGCGTCGCGGTACAGGAACTGCACCGGCCGGCGCGCGAACTCCACCTCCTCGACCGGCTCGTCGCCCTTGAAGCCGCGCTCGAACTTCTGCCGCGTGACAATGTTGCGCCCGCGCACCTTGTACAGCGTATTGCCGCTGCGCGACGAGGCCGTCTGTACCGTCGTCTGCAGGATCAGGATGTTCTGGCCCTCCACCTGGATGACCATGCCGCGCTTCACTTCGTTTGCCTTCATCGATCTCCCGTCAACTTAATTTATGGGGACGGATTTCAAATCCGTCCCCTTCCCTTTGACCCTGAAAATTTGGGGTCAGAGTAAAAACTCGGCTGCTATCCCTGAACAAGACTGATACATACTGGAGTTTTTACTCTGACCCCAAATTTTCCCACTGACTTACTCATCGCAGGAATAGCCCAGCAGGGAAAGCCCCTCTTCCAGATAATCGGCGGCGAGCGGGGTCGCGAGCAGGTATTCGGCGGTGCGCGGGTTCCAGCTCTCCTCCGCCGTCGCCAGGGCGTCCTCCCATTCCGCCTCGAGGAAGTCGCCGCGACCGAGCCACATCAGCGCGACCAGGGCCACCTGCTGGTCCGGCTCGAGGTCATCGATGGCGGAGCGGGTCTCGTCATAGGTGAGGTCGTCGCCGTGGTCCGCCAGGACCTGCAGCGCCCAGTCGTCATTGGCGCTGCCGGTCACCTCGGGCAGCACCACCTCTTCCTTCGCCTGGAACTCACGGATGCCGGTCAGGATCCGGCAGACGGTTTCCGGATTGATCTGGTCGAGCATGAGGGCCTCGCTCAGTTTGCGATAGTCGGGGCTGATTCTATAACAGGCTGGGGACAGACTTAAGTCTGTCCCCATACCTGTCCCCCTGTCCCCCGACTCACGTCCGTCCCCTCGCCGGCGATGGCTAGCGCCGCTTGCCCAGCAGCGAACCCAGTACGCCGCGCACGATCTGGCGCCCGAGCGAACTGCCGATGGCGCGCGCCGCGCTCTGCGCCATGGCCTCGACCGGCGTCTGCCGCCCGCGCGGGACCCGCGCGAGCACCGGCTGCTCGCGCTGCGCGCGCTCGACCGCCGCCTGCTGCGCCTCGACGTCGGCGCGCTGTTTCAGCGCCTCGTAGGCGGAAACCCGGTCCAGCACCTGGTCATAACGCCCCCTGAGCGGGGAACGCGCCAGCCGCTCGGCGCGCTCCGCGTCGGTCAGCGGACCGATACGCGACTCCGGCGGACAGATCAGCGCGCGCTCCACCGGAGTGGGCCGGCCCTCGGCGTCCAGCACCGAGACCAGCGCCTCGCCCACCCCCAGTTCGGTGATGACCCTGGCGGTATCGAGCCCCTCGTTGGCGCGGAAGGTCTGCGCCGCGGCCTTGACCGCCTTCTGGTCCTTGGGCGTGAAGGCGCGCAGCGCGTGCTGCACACGGTTGCCGAGTTGACCCAGCACGTCCTCGGGGATGTCGAGCGGGCTCTGGGTGACGAAATACACGCCGACGCCCTTGGAGCGGATCAGGCGCACCACCTGCTCGATCTTGTCGACCAGCGCCTTGGGCGCGTCGTCGAACAGCAGGTGCGCCTCGTCGAAGAAGAACACCAGGCGCGGCCTGTCGGGGTCGCCGATCTCCGGCAACTGCTCGAACAGTTCGGCGAGCAGCCACAGCAGGAACATCGCATACAGGCGCGGGCGCGTCATCAGCGCGGTGGCGTCGAGCACGGAGATGACGCCGTTGCCGCTGAAATCCGCCTGCATCAGGTCGGCCAGGGCGATCTGCGGCTCGCCGAAGAACTGTTCCGCCCCCTGCTGCTCCAGCACCAGCAGGCTGCGCTGGATGGCGGCGATGCTGACCGTATTCATATTGCCGTACGCCGCCTGCAGATCCTTGGCGTGCTCCGCCACCCAGGTCAGCATCGCGCGCAGGTCCTTCATGTCGAGCAGCAGCAGGCCCTGGTCGTCGGCGACCTTGAACACCGCGTGCAGCACGCCGGTCTGGGTATCGTTGAGCTCGAGCAGGCTGGCCAGCAGCAGCGGCCCCATGTCGGACACGGTGGCGCGGACCGGATGGCCGCGCTGGCCGAACAGATCCCAGAACAGGGTCGGGTAGGCGCGCTGCGTGTAATCCTGCAGGCCGAGATCGGCGACGCGGCGGGAGATCCTGTCGTGCGGGACGCCGGCGGCGGCGAGCCCCGAGAGGTCGCCCTTTACGTCGGCCATGAATACCGGCACCCCCGCGCGCGCGAAGCCCTCCGCGATGACCTGCAGCGTCACCGTCTTGCCGGTGCCGGTCGCGCCGCTGATCAGGCCGTGGCGGTTCGCCATGCGCAGCGGCAGGGTGATGACGCCGCCCGCGTGTCCGCCGATACGTACGCCGCCGCTCATGAGTGCACCCGCTCAGCCGAAATGGCACACGTAGTGGAGCGTCTCCAGCGCCTCGATGTCGAAGCGGCTGTTGCCTGCCACCTTAAACGACTGACCCGCGCCGAAGGTCTGCCAGTCGGACGCGCCCGGCAGGCGCACGCGGCAGCGGCCGTCGGTCAGCTCCATTACCTCGGGCGCGCCGGTATTGAAGGTGAGCGGCGCGCCGGGCAGGATCACGCCGACGCTCTTGCGGCCGCCGTCCTTGAACAGCACCGTGTGCGAGACGCACCGGCCGTCGAAATACACATTCGCCTTCTTCACCACGCTGACATCGTCGAACTGGCTCACCACACCTTCCCCCGTCGCAAGATCATCCGAATCACGTCGAAACCGCTGGGCGTATCTTACTGCCTGTGCGCCTCCCCGATCCATACACGCCCCGTTCTTTTTCGCGGCGGGACGGGCTATGATGGCGCCATGCAGCGCCATGAAACCGGATCCGCCCTGAGTTCCCGTCTGATCACCGTCGGGATCATCGCCGTCCTGCTGGTGATCGCCTTCCTGATGCTGCCCAGGGGCTTCAGCGACGACCTCTCGCGCATCGGCCAGGGCACCAACGTGGTCGTGCTCACCCACAACAAGGAAGCGGTCCAGAGCCTGGACCTGATGACCCTGATGAACGATATCCGCGCCGACTACGCCGGCCAGATCGAGTTCCTCGCCGTCGACATCGACACCGCGCCGGGCCAGGCCTTCATGGAGCACGAGCAGATCGGCGGCAGCGCCCTGCTGCTGTTCGGCCCCGACGGCGCGCGCCGCGGCGTGCTGGTCAGCGTGCGCGACCAGCAGACGTTGCGCGCGGCGCTGGACAATGCCTTCGGCATCAGCCGCTGACCTGGCCTCTCAACAACCAGACGTTCTCCCGCGCCGCGCATTTCCCCTTCAGTCCGCCGACGACCTCCACGCTGGCGAGCCGGGTCAGATCATAAATGTTCCGATAGTGCCGGCCCACTTCCTCGTCGCTGACCGAAAACGGCGGCCCCTCCGCGAGGGACTGATCGTACTCATAACAGACCAGCAACTGCGGAGCCCCGGCCGTGATCTGCGCCAGGTGCGCCGCGTAGCGTCCGCGCATCCCGGCGGGCAGTGCCACCAGCGCCGCCCGGTCGTACACCGCATCAACCGGACCGAGCATCTGACCTGACAACTGGAAGATATCACCGACGAAGATGTCGATGCCCTCGGCGCGGTAACGGCTCAAGGCGCCAACCTCCATGACTTCGGGCTCCACCCCGAGATCCGTGAACAACTGCTCGATGGCGATCCGGCTCAGCTCGGCCCCGGCGACGCGATAGCCGCCGGCGCGCAGCCAGGCGATGTCGAGCGTCTTGCCGCACAGGGGCAGAAATATCCGGCCGCCCGGCTCCGGCGCGAGTGCACTGAAATGCCGGACGAGATGCGGATTGGCCTCGCTGCCGTGAAAGCCGATGTCATTCGTTTCCCATTTTCGATGCCAGAAACCTGCGTCCACACTGATATCCTCCTCAACACCAGCTCGCCTGGTCCTCCGGCCGCTGCAGCATCTCCTGCACGTTGGCCGCGATGACCTTGTAACCGACGTTGCCGTACAGCTTCTGCCGCCCCTCGTTCAGCACGTAGGTCGGGCTGCCGCCGACAGACAGCTCCTTGCACAGTTCGAGGTCGCGGCACAGCTCCGCCATCGCGGTGCCGTCCTCGAGCACCGACCGGATCGGCGCCAGCGGCAGGCCCAGCCCGGCGGCCAGTTCGAACTGGACGTCCTGCCGCGCGATGTTGCGCGCGTCGCGGAAAAAGGCCAGGCGCAGGCGCCACATCAGTTCCTCGAACACGTCCCGGCCCGGCGCCTCGCCCGCGCCGCGCGCCGGGAGGATACCGTTACCGATCAGATGCTGAATCGCCTTCAGGAACAGGTGCGGACTCGCCGACGAGACGGGGGCATCGTCCAGCCACAGGCGCGGATGCACCTCGACATGCGGGAAGCGGCTCGCCGTCTCGTGCACATGCGCCGCGTACGCCTCCATCCCGCCGCGCGCGGCCCAGCCCGTCTCGATCCGGTGCGCGACGGCGCCGAATACCGGGATGAAGCGGTATTCGAACCCGATGCGCGCGCCGAAATTGGCCCGCAGCTCATCCACGCGTATCTGCGACACATAGGCCCAGATACACAGCAGGTCGGAGAAATAGGTCAGCTTGATCGAACTGGAGTCGCTCATGGTGAGTCTGAAAGCCTTTTCATCGTAGCCCGGATGAAGCGCAGCGGAATCCGGGGATCATGCGTTTTTCCACTCATCACCTTAACGAGAATACCTCTGTTCATTCTCACAATACCCTGGATCCATTTCATTCCATCCGGGCTACGCCCGCTGAGCGCCCGGAGAGAGGACCCTGGATACGCGGTTTCAGGACCCCGGAAACTTCCGATGCTGCGGCAAGTTGTCCGTGATTTCGTACCATGGCGCCTTCGAGTCCACGAAGATGTGGCACAGCGGACGCACTCCGGGATCATCGTCCAGCGACCCCATCGCCAGTCCGTAGTTGTCCGGCTCAGGGTCCCAGGAATTCACCATCGCCGAGCCGCATACCCGGCAGAACCTCTTGATCGTATCCGCGGAGGAGCGATAGCTGGTCAATAACTCCTCTCCCTGTATAAAACGCAACGAAGATCTGGGGACGGAGAGTCTCGCCCGGAAGGCCGTGCCGTGAAATTTACGGCACATCGAGCAATGACAATACAGCGCCGTTCCCACCGGGCCGATGATCTCGTAGCGGATTCCCCCGCACAGACAACCGCCTCTCAGCATATTCCCCTCCTGGCGCCCGACAGACACGGACACACCGCCCGAGTTCACGCGCGCACGCCCGGGCCGCCTCAGAATTTCCCGAGGAAATCCTGCTTCCCGACCTCGACGCCGTTGTGGCGCAGGATCGCGTAGGCGGTGGTGACGTGGAAATAGACGTTTGGCAGCGCGTAGGTGAGCAGATAGGTCTGGCCGGGGAAGGTCAGCGTACCGTGGCGCATGGTGAGCGTGATGGTACGCTCTTCCGAGCCGTCGATCTGTTCGGGCCTGAAGGTAGCGAGGAAGTCCACGGTCTTGCGCACGCGCGCGATCAGTTCGGGGAAGGTGGCCTCGGTGTCCTCATAGCGCGGCGGGTCCATGCCGGCGAGGCGCGCGGCGCTGCCCTTGGCGTTGTCGGTCGCGATCTGCACCTGGCGCGCAAAGGGGAACATGTCGGGATAGAGCCGGCTGCCGATCAGCACGGCGGGGTCGATCTTCTTCGCCTCGCAGTGCGCGGCGGCCTTCTCCAGGATACCGGTGAGGTTGGTCAGTACGCGTGTCAGCGGGGGAACGCAGGCCTGGTACATCGAGATCGTCATCGCCGTTTCTCCGTCAGTTCATGGCTCATCTGTGCGTCGCGGCGCGCACGGCGCGCCTGCCCGCCAGCATAGCACGGGGACGACGCCCCGCGGTTGTCCGCCCGCGCCCGACTGTGATACAAGGATGTACCCAACCAGGAGGCCCGACATGCAACGAATGATCACGACCCTGTGCACCGCCCTCGCCCTGTTCGCCCTGACCACGGCGCAGGCGGCCGGCGACCGCAAGACGGTGGAGCAGGTGTATCAGCAGAAGACCGCCCTCAGCGGCCAGCAGGTCGCCGTGCACGGCAAGGTCGTCAAGGTCAACAACGGGATCATGAACAAGAACTTCCTGCACATCCAGGACGGCACCGGCGCGGACGGCAGCAACGACCTCACCGTCACCAGCCAGGACACCGCCGAGATCGGCGACGAGGTAACGGTCACCGGCACCCTGGTCATCGACCGCGACTTCGGCGCCGGCTACACCTACCCGGTCATCGTCGAAGAGGCGAAGATCAGCAAAGAATAGTAATGGATAACGGGTGATGGGTGATGACCGGGTTTAATCACCCATTACCCATCACCCATCACTCCTTACACCTCACGCCTCACGCCTCACCGGATTCATAACGCCCGTTCCCCCGCCGCCGCCAGCGTGCGGCGCTTCCTGCGCATATGGCGCAGCTTCAGCAACAGCACCGAGAGTGTCAGCAGAAAGGTGATGCCGTTCGCCGCCATCAGTGGCGACGAACCCAGCGCGATGCCGTACAGCGTCCACAGCAGCAGGCCGGCGCTGTAGAGCGAGAAGGTCAGCAGTGAAATATCCTCCGCCGTGCCGGAACGCCAGATCTTCAGCACCTGCGGCACGAAGGCGATCGTCGTCAGGACGCCGGCCAGGGTGCCGATCAGCTCGACCGGATTCATGAGGCCTCGAGCAGTCCGGCCAGATACCGGAACAGTTGCCGCCCCGAGCGGGACGGCTTGCCGAGCGCGCGCTCCTCGCGCGCGGCGGCCGCGAGCCGCCTCAGCGGGTCGAGTTCGATCTCCGGAAACCGCGCGCCCAGCTCGTCCAGCACGGCGGCATCCCCCGCGACCAGCGCATCGCGCCACTGCTCCACCTGCTGGAACGCGCGCGCCTCGTCGCGCCGCGGCTGATCGACCCGGTCCAGCTCGCGCGTGATCTGCGCGGCGTCCGCCGCGCGCAGCAGTCCGGTCAGGTAGCGAAGCTGACGCGCGAGCGCGCCGCGCTCGAAGCCCTGCGCCGCCAGCAACTCCGTGCGCAGCTCGTCATCGAGCGGCAGCTTTCCCAGTCGCGCCGCCGGAAGCGCGATGAGCCGCTGCGCCAGCGCGCGCAGGGAATCGGTCTCGCGTTTCAATTGCGATTTGTTCGGGCGCCCCGCGTTACCGTTCTCGTCGTCTTCCCGCTTCATCCGTCATCCCGTCCTGTCCGCGCGCCCGTAACGATCGGCGGTGCAGTTGTGCTAGAGTCGCCCCGGAGGACATCATGTTCAACGCCTACGCGCTCATCATCGGTCTCTTCATCGTCGGCGGCCTCGTCACCGCCGGCTGGGGCTGGCGCCTGATCGTCCGCGCGCGCGCCATGCGCGACTGGCCGGCCGCGGAAGGCGTCGTCGAAACCGCGGAAGCCAGCGGCGGCGAAGACGACCTGCTGCCGCATATTGTATTCAGTTACCGAGTGGACGGGAAAACCTATCGCCACCTCCTGGAACTCCCGCCCGGAGCACTGCCCTCGCCCGAGCTGGCCGCGTCCTGGCGGCGCAACTACCCGGTGGGCGGCCGGATCACGCTCTATTATGATCCCCGGCGGCCGGACACCGCCGTGCTCGAACAGGGCGGCGGGGCGGGCGACTGGCTCATCTTCGGGCTCGGCGCCGCCGCGACGCTGCTCGGCCTCGCCATGCTGCTGATCTGAACTCGCCCCGACCCGTGAAGACCGCCATCCTCTGGTTCCGCGACGACCTGCGCCTGGCCGACCAGCCCGCGCTGATGGCGGCCCTGCGCGCGGCGGAGACCCTGATCCCGCTGTATATCCATGACCCGCGGGCGGCGGCACCGTGGGTGCCCGGCGCGGCCTCGAACTGGTGGCTGCACCACAGCCTCGTGGCACTCGATGCCGACCTGCGCGAGCGTGGCTCGCGTCTCGTCATCGCCCGCGGCGACAGCGCCGACATCCTCGCCCGTCTGTGCGCCGCGCACAATGTCGGCGCAGTGCACGCCCTGCGGCGATTCGAGCCGGCCCTCGCCGCCTGCGACCGCCGTGTCAACGAACGGCTCGCCGCAGCGGGCGTCGAACTGCGTCTGCACGCAGGCGCGACGCTGCTCCCGCCGGAACACATGCTCAAGTCCGACGGCACTCCGTTCAAGGTGTTCACGCCGTTCTGGCGCCGGCTGCAGGAGCGTTACGCGGCAACACCGCCCCTGCCTGCCCCGAACGCGCTGCCGCTGCCCGCGGATGCGCCCCCGAGCCTGCCACTGGAGGCGCTCGGGCTGCTGCCGCGGATCCCGTGGGATCGCGGCTTCTACAACCACTGGACGCCGGGCGAGCGCCAGGCCGGACGACAACTCGCCCGGTTCGCGCAGGACGCGCTGGCGGACTATGCGCGCGCGCGCGACGTCCCCGCCTCGGCCGGCACCTCGCGGCTGTCGCCGCACCTGCACTTCGGCGAGCTGAGTCCGCGCCAGGCCTGGTGGACGCTTGCCGGCGGCGCGGACGCCGGCGCGCTCGATGCGCGCGGGGCCGAGACCTGGCTGCGCGAACTCGCCTGGCGCGAATTCGCCCGTCACGTGCTGCATCACTTCCCGCACACCAGCGACGCGCCGATGGATCCGCGCTTCGAGCGCTTTCCCTGGCACGATGACGCGATGCGCCTCGCGGCCTGGCAAAGCGGGCAGACCGGGATCCCGATCGTCGATGCCGGCATGCGCGAGCTGTGGCACAGCGGCTGGATGCACAACCGCGTGCGCATGCTGGTGGCGTCCCTGCTCACCAAGAACTGCCGCGTGGACTGGCGTGCAGGCGCGCGCTGGTTCTGGGACACGCTGGTCGACGCCGACCTCGCCAACAACAGCCTGGGCTGGCAGTGGACCGCCGGCTGTGGCGTCGACGCGGCGCCGTATTTCCGCATCTTCAATCCGGTGTTGCAGGGGAAGAAGTTCGATCCGCAGGGTGAGTACGTGCGACGCTGGGTGCCGGAGCTGGCCGCGCTGGAGACGCGCTACCTCCACCAGCCCTGGACCGCGCCCGCCTCCGTGCTCGCCGCGCACGGGATCACGCTGGGCCGGACGTACCCCCACCCGATTGTCGACCTCGCCGCGAGCCGCGCCGAGGCGTTGGCGATATATAAAAACATGGGGACGGAATTCCATTCTGCCCCACGCAATTCGTAGCCCGGATAAAGCGCAGCGGCATCCGGGGATGTCCCTCCCGGATGCCGGCGCTATGCGCCTCTATCCGGGCTACGAGAACCTTGGCCCAAATCCAGAATCGGGGAAGAGTGAATTTTACCTGCGTGCAATGCGTTGGCTTGGGGACGGATTTGAAATCCGTCCCCGATCGGATTGATTGCGCTCAGCCCACCGGGTTCTCCAGCGTCCCGATCGGTTCGATGGTGATGGCGACGCGGTCGCCGGGGCGCAGGAAGCGCGGCGGGGCGGAACCGGCGCCGACGCCGGCGGGCGTCCCGGTGGAGAGAATGTCGCCCGGCTGCAGCGTGACGAAGGCCGACAGCGCCGCGACCAGGGTCGGGATGTCGAAGATCATTTCCGCTACTACGCCCTCCTGGCGCAGCTCGCCATTGACCCGGGTCAGGATGCGCAGCGTGGCCGCGTCCGGGATCGCATCGCGCGTCACCAGCGCCGGTCCCAGCGGGCAGAAGCCATCGAGGCTCTTGCCCAGGAACCACTGCTGGTGCCGCTTCTGCAGGCGGCGTGACGTGACGTCGTTGAGGATGGTGTAACCGTACACGTGATCGAACGCCGCGACGCGCGCGATGCCGCGGCCGCCGCGCCCGATCACCACCGCCAGCTCGCCCTCGTAGTCGGCGGACTCGGTGGGATCCTGGCTGGCCGGGATCGGCTCAGCGGGTCCGATCACGCTGGACGTGGCCTTGGTGAAGAAGATCGGGACCTCGGGTACCGCCTCCGCCCCCGGGCCGGCCGTGCCCTGGGCGCGCACCTCATTGACGTGATCGCGGTAGTTCTTGCCCACGCAGAAGACATTGCGCACCGGCCGCAGCGGCGCGCACAGGCGCAGCCGCGCGAGCGGCAGGCGCGCGACACCGGAGGCAAGCGCGTTCCGCACCTCGCGCAGGCCCGCCTCACCCAGCGCGATCAGGCCCGGCATGTCACGCGGCAAACCCGGCGCCGCCCGCGCCAGGTCCACCACCTCGCCGCGCCCCGGGTCCAGCACGCCGATATGCCCGGCGCCGGATTCAATGAAGGTCACGAGATGCATACCGATCTTCCTGGCGCGGATCGTGCGCCCGACTCAGTCCTTTGACCTGAGTCCTGATTTCAGTGTTCGTGCCCGCCGACCCCGTGCGCGTGCCCGTGCGCGATCTCCTCCTCGGTCGCATCGCGCACGTCGACCACGTCGATCGCGAACTGCAGCGTGCGGCCGGCCAGCGGGTGATTGGCGTCGACGTCGAGCGTGGTCAGGCCGACCTTGAGCACGATCACCGAGCGCGGTCCGTAGGGAGTATTGACCTGCACCATCATGCCGGGTTCGAATTTCGTCCCCTTGGCGGCATGCAGCACATGGCTCTTCGAGATGCGCTGCACTGCGTCGTCGTTGCGCGCGCCGTAACCCTTCTCCGGCGGCACCGTCACCTCCAGGTGATCGCCGGCCTGTTTGCCGGCCAGGGCCTCCTCCACCCCGGGGATCATCGAATCGTAGCCGTGCAGGTAGACCAGCGGATCGCCCTCATGCGAATCCTCCAGGGTCTCCCGCCCCGACTCGTTGACCCGGTAATGAAACGTGACGACCTTGTTCTTTTCAATCTGCATGGGTAGCTCCAGGGATAGATTTGGATCAGATCCGGCTGCCACGCGCCGGACGCGCCGCGGCACCGCCGCTACGTTACTGGGTCGCGGGACTTTGTGCAAATACGGCTTCCCGTCCGGGGACGGATTTCAAGGCCGTCCCCCGTGGCATGGCCTGGTTGTCTCACTGCCGTGTTCGCCGTATGGTATAGCCTACGTTTCCTGCCGGATATCTCCCGATGATCGTCGTCGAATCCTTCCGCGGCCGCCCCGTCACCGACCTCGGCGTCGAGGTCGTCGAGCGCAAGGGGACGGGACATCCGGATACGCTGTGCGATTCGATGATGGAGGCGATCTCTGTCGCGCTGTGCCGGGAATACCTGCGCGAGTTCGGCGCCGTACTGCACCACAATATCGACAAGGGCCTGCTCGCCGCCGGCCAGGTGGACAAGGGCTTCGGCGGCGGACGGGTGCTGCGGCCGATGGAGCTCACCATCGGCGACCGCGCCACCTTCACCGCGGCCGGCAAAACGATCCCCGTCGCCGAGATCGCCGTCGAGACCGCGCGCGCCTGGCTGAAACGGCATCTGCGCCACGTCGATCCGCTGCATCATCTCGACACCCGCGTCATGCTGGCGCCCGGCTCGGCCGAGCTCACTGACATCTTCGCGCGTCCCGGCGCCGTGCGCGCCGCCAACGACACCTCCGCCGCCATCGGCTACTGGCCGCCGAGCCCGACCGAACGCGCGGTGCTGGAACTGGAACATCACCTCAACTCGCCCGGTTTCAAGGCGCGCTTTCCCGAGACCGGCGAGGACGTCAAGGTCATGGGCCTGCGCCACGGCGTTGCGCTCGAGCTGACCGTGGCCATGCCGCTGCTGGCCGCGCATATCGACAGTGAGGCGGCATACTTCGCGCGCAAGGCGACCATTGGACACGCGATGGAGGAATTCGCGCGCCGCTTTACCGCCTTCAAGGAAATAACGATCCGGCACAACGCGCTCGACGCACCCGGCCGGGGCCAGGGCGGCGTCTATCTCAGCCTGCTCGGCACTTCCGCGGAGGACGCCGACTCCGGCCAGGTCGGGCGCGGCAACCGCGTCAACGGCCTCATCGCGCTCAACCGCCCGCTCGGCGCCGAGGCGGTGGCGGGCAAGAACCCGGTCAGCCATGTCGGCAAGATCTACAACGTGCTCGCGCACCGGCTCGCGCGCGAGATCCAGGAAAGCATCGCCGGCATCCGCGAGGCCTACGTGCTGCTGCTGAGCCGCATCGGCGACCCGGTCGACCGGCCGTGGATGGCCTCGGCGCAACTGTTGCTGGAGGATGGCGTCGAACTCGATGACGTGCGCGCGCCGGTCGCGCGGAAGATCGAGCAGGCACTCGCGGGCATGGACACCTTCTGCGCGGAGCTCAGCGCAGGCAAGTATCCGGTGTGCTGAGCATCTTACCCATGGGGACAGATTTCAAATCTGTCCCCATGGATGGAACCGGGGACGGAATTCAATTCCACCTGCGTGTCAGAAGGGCAACGGAATCCGATTGGAGATGGGAATGGCGGAACCCCTTACCTGCGTGCAGGATGGGGGACGGAATTGAATTCCGTCCCCGGCCTCATCGATCGGAAGTGGGGACAGATTTAAATCTGTCCCCACTTCCTAAGATTCCCGCAGCGCCACCGTGATCGGGATGCGCGCGGCGCGCAGCGCGGGCAGCAGGCCGCCGAGGAAGCCGATGCCCAGCGCCCACTGCAGGCCCTGTAACAACAGCCCCGGCGTCACCTGGAACTGGAACACGACCTGGCTGAAGTTGCCGCCCAGCGTCGAGACGGTATAGCCGTTGAACAGGACGTAGGCGATCGCGGCGCCGAGCACGCCGCCCGCCAGCGCGAGCAGCATCGACTCCAGCAGCACCGCCACTACCACCGGCGCGCCGGTGAACCCGAGCGCGCGCAGCGTGGCGATCTCACGCGCGCGCGCGGCGATCGCCGCGTACATGGTATTGATCGCGCCGAACACCGCGCCGATCGCCATGATGATGGCCACCCCGGTGCCCAGCACGCGGATCACCCGGGTGAGCTGTTCCGACTGCTTGTTGTAATACTCGCGCGTGGTCTCCACGTCCACCTTCAGGCGCGGATCGTCGCCCAGTGCCGTGCGCATGCGCTCCAGCCCCTGCGCGCCGTCCAGGCGCAGCGTCACCGACTGGAAGCCGTTGCGCCGGTAGGCGGTGGCAACGGTTTCGGCGTCACCCCACAGCTCCGAGTCGTGCGCGTCGCCGGAGGCGAACGCCCCCACGATGCGCCAGCTCTGGTTGTTGAGCCGGATCTCGGCGCCGGGCTCGATGCCGCTGAAGCGTCGCAGGGCGCCCTGCCCGACCACGAGCTCGCGCAGGCCGGGCTCGAAGCGCCGGCCGGAGATCAGCCGCACCTGCGGGCGCACCTGCCACGCGCCCGGCCCCACGCCGCGCACCACCACGTTCGCGTCGGTCCCGGAGGAGCGCAGCGGGACGTTGGCGATCACCACCACCTCGGGCGAGGCGAGCGGCACCTCCCGCGCGTCGCGCGCCACGCCCGGCGCCTGCGCGACCAGCGTCACGTCGGCGCGCTCCAGCCCGGAGGACACCTCGGCCTCGGACCCCGCGCGCAGCACGATCGCCGTGTCGTCGCTGCCCGATTCCTTCAGCGTGGCCTCGAAACCGGCTGCCATCGACAGCAGCGCGACCAGCACCGCGACCACGCCGCCGATACCGACCACGACCACCGAGGTGCCGCCGAGACGCTGCGGGATGGTGGACAGGCCACTCGCGGTGATGGCCAGTGCCTGGCGGCCGGGGCGCGTGTACCACAGCCAGGCCGCCAATGCCGGGCTCAGCGCGAGCAGCACGCGCGGCGCCGACATCCACGCGACCACGGCGCACAGCGCCGCGAGCGCGATGCCGGCGCCGAGGAGGAATGATCGCAGCGCGCCCATCGCCCCGTCCTCAGCGTCCGCTCAGCGCGTCGACGATGCCGAGACGCATCGCCCGCAGCGCGGGTGGCAGGCCGACCGCGATCCCGATCGCCAGGGCCAGCGCCAGCCCCAGCCACCAGGTCTGGGCCGCCATCGGCAGGTCGAACTGTCCACCGCTGGCGGCGTTCAGCACCGGCAGGCTCAGGCGCGCGAGCACGAGCCCCGCCGCGCCGCCAAGCGCCAGCAGCAGCATCGACTCCGCCAGCACGATGAACAGGATCAGGTGACGGGTGAAGCCGAGGGTCTTGAGCACGGCCAGCTCGGGGATGCGGTCCCGGATCGCCTGCGCCATGGTATTGCCGGTGAGCAGGATCAGCGCGAAGAACACCGCGCCCATGATCGCGGTGACGATGAGGCCGATGTCGCCGATCTGCTTCGCGAAGGAGAGCTGGAAATCGCGTTCGCTCTGGCTCTTGGTCTCGTCGGAGGAATTCGCGAACAGGCGGTCGATGGCCAGCGCGATGCGATCGACATGCGCCGGGTCGTCCACCTGCACGATGTACCAGCCCACGGTGCCCTGGCCGAACTCGCGCGCCTCGTCGAAGTACGCGTAGTTGAAGAACAGCTGCTGCTCCATCCCGCGCAGCTCGGGCTGGGCCGCATGGAAGATGCCGACCAGATCCAGCGTCCACACGATGCTGCCGTCCCTGGTGGGAAAGATGGTGGCCTGCAGCGGGATCCGGTCGCCGAGTTTCCAGCCGAAGCGTTCCGCCAGCGCCGCGCCGACGATCGCGCCGGTGCGCGTCGAGACGAAGGCCTGCCGCTGCGCCGCCGGCAGCACGATCTCGGAATGGATGTCGAGAAAGGGCTGCGGGCTGATCGCGATGGTCGGAAAGAAGTTCTTCGCGTCCTGGTAGATCCCGCCGAACCAGTTGGCCCAGGCGATGCGGCGCACGCCGGGCACCGCCCGTATGCGGTTGAGCTGCGCGAAGGGCAGCGGCTGGATGATGGAGAAGCGCGAGGTCACCACCAGGCGGTCGATGCCGGCGAGGTTCTGCGGCGCGGTGAAGGCCACGCGCACGGCGTCGAGCAGGCCGAACAGCGCGAAGGCCATCGCCACCGACAACAGCGTGAGCAGGGTGCGCGCCTTCTTGCGCCGCAGCCCCATCCAGATGAGGTGGAGATACTTCATGGTCCCGCCTCAGGCGGACGCGTCCGCCCCGACCAGCGATCCCTTGTCGAGGTGCAGCACGCGCCGGGCGTATTCCGCGGCCCGCGGATCGTGGGTCACCATGATCATCGTCTTGCCGTACTCGCGGTTGAGGCGCTGCAGCAGGGTCAGCACTTCCTCGGCCGAGTGGCGGTCGAGATCGCCGGTGGGCTCGTCGCACACCAGCAGGGTCGGATCCGACACGATGGCGCGCGCGATGGCGACGCGCTGCTGCTGCCCGCCCGACAGCTCGCCGGGGCGGTGCCCGACGCGATCGCCCAGGCCGACCAGCTCGAGCGCGATGCGCGCGTTGTGCCGCCGCTGCGCCGCGCTCAATCGCGTCAGCAGCAGCGGCAGCTCGACGTTCCTCTGCGCCGTCAGCATCGGCAGCAGGTTGTAGAACTGGAAGATGAACCCCACATGCGCCGCGCGCCAGCGCGCCAGCTCGGTGGCGGAAAGGGTGTCGATGCGCCGGCCCGCGACAGTGATGCTCCCGGCGCTCGGCGTATCGATGCCCGCGATCATGTTGAGCAGCGTCGTCTTGCCCGAGCCGGACGGCCCCATCAGGGCGAGGAAGTCCCCCGGGGGCACGTCGAGATCGATGCGATGCAGCACTTCGATGCGCTGGCGGCCGCGCTCGTAGGACTTGCTGACGTCGCGGATCTCGATCAATGCCGACATGAGTCCTCTCCGGAACCGCCCGACTCAGCCGCCCGGCCCGACCTTGACCCGCATGCCGTCGGCGAGCGCCGCCGGCGGGTCGCGTACCAGGACCTGGTCGACGCTCAGGCCATTCGCGACCAGCACCCTGTCGCCGTAGGCCTGGCCCGGCGTAATCTCCAGTCGCCGCACCCGCTCGCCGTCGAGCACGAATACCACGCTGGCGCCGTCGCGCCGCGCGATCGCCGCGGCCGGGACCAGCACGCCGGACGGCGCGGCGTCGGCGCCGCCTTCCTGCAGGAACGTCACCCGCACGCCCATATCGGGGACGATGCGCGTGTCCTTCTCCTCCAGTGCGACACGCACCTTCACGGTCGCCTTGCTGCGGTCCGCGGTCGGAATGATGGCGATCACCCGCGCCGGGATGCGCCAGTCGGGATAGGCGTCCAGCGCCGCCGCGACCGGCTGGCCGGGACGCACGCGGTTGATGAAGGCCTCGTTCACGTCGACCTCGATCTCGAGCGAGTCCATGTCGACGATGGTGGCGATGCCGGTGCGGGTGAAACCGCCGCCGGCGGAGATCGGCGAGACGATTTCGCCGGGCTGGGCCGGGACCGCGACCACGACGCCGGCGAAGGGCGCGTGAACCACGGTGTTGTCGAGATTGACCTGTGCGACCTGCAACTCGGCACGGGCGACCTCCACCTGGCCGCGCTGGGCGGCGAGCTGGGCATCGAGCGAGGCGACGCGCGTGCGCGCGTCCTCCAGCGCCTGCTGCGGCGTCAGATCGCGCGCCTTGAGTTCCCGCTGGCGTTGCAGGTCGCGCGCGGCCTGGTCGGCCTCGGCCTCGAGCTGTCCGAGCTGGGCCTGGACCGCGCGCAGTCGCGCCTGCGCCAGGCCCACCTGGGTGCGCTCGTCGACATCGTCGAGCCGCGCCAGTATCTGATCCCGCGCCACCGCGTCGCCCTCCTCGATCAGGACGTCGGCGAGCTTGCCGGTGATCTTGAAGGATACGGTCGCCTCGCGCCGCGCCGTCACGTATCCGGTGGCGTCCAGCACCGCGACGCCGCCCGCGAGCGCGGCGGGCGACTGCGTCGTCACGGTCTCGACCGGCACGGGACGCGGGGCCAGCATCAGCGCCGCGATGCCGCCCAGCACCGCCAGCGCGATGACGCCGGCCGCGATCCAGTAACGGCGATTCATCCGACCGCGGCCGTCGCGCTGCCCGGGATCCAGGCGCAGTTGTTCCAGCAGATTCTGATCATTCATGGCATGTCGTTCCAGGGAGCCGGCGCGGGTTCAGGCCCGCCGCGCGGCGGATGATGAGGGGGATGCGTGTGCGCCATTATATCTCACTCACGGCGGCGCCCCCCGTAAACACAAAGCCCCCGGCTGTGTGGACAACCGGGGGCCCCTCTCCTCTCCTGTCTCGGGGCGTCGTTACGGCGCCCCGCGGTCCGCATCGCGAACCGGTTCTAGCCCCTTCTCAGATGTATGGCATCACGAGAACCGATGCCCCTACCAGGCAGGCCGGGATCAGCGTGATCATCAATGCGACAACTCGATTGTGCATAGCAATTTCCCTTTCGTATTGGTTCCATGTTTTTGTCGTATGCCCACAAGCACAAAGATCGAAGACGAAAAAATGACGCTATACCACTGACTTAGAACACGCTAACAATAAACAGTTCCGCAGAGTAATTCAATGCTACTAGCCAGGACGGGCGATGCCGGGCAGGACCTCGCCGCCCGGCCCGGGGTAGAACGAGGATGCATGCCGGCGGGAGGACGTACCGGCATCTGCGGCGGCTAGCGTCTGTCGATGGGGATGTAATCGATCTGGGGCGAGCCGGTATAGATCTGACGCGGGCGCATGATGCGGGCGTTGGCGTCGTCGTGCTGCTCCTTCCAGTGCGCGACCCAGCCCGGCAGGCGGCCGATGGCGAAGATGACCGTGAACATATTGGTCGGGATGCCCATGCCGCGCAACAGGATGCCGCTGTAGAAGTCGACGTTCGGATAGAGCTTGCGCTCGATGAAATACGGATCGGCCAGCGCGAGGTCCTCCAGCTTGCGCGCGATGTCGAGCAGCGGATCCTTGTAGCGCAGGTTCGGCAGCACCTTCTCGCACAGCGTCTTCAGCATCCGCGCGCGCGGATCGAAATTGCGGTAGACGCGATGGCCGAAACCGTACAGGCGGAACGGATTGTTCTTGTCCTTGGCGTCGCGGATGCACTGCTCGGGCGACAGGCCGCCGCGGTGGATGCGCTCGAGCATCTCGATCACTTCCACGTTCGCGCCGCCGTGTAGCGGCCCCCACAGGGCCGAGACGCCGGCCGCGCAGGAGGCGAACAGGTTCGCACGCGCCGACCCGACCACACGCACCGCCGTCGTGCTGCAGTTCTGTTCGTGATCCGCGTGCAGGATGAAGATCAGGTTCAGCGCCTCCTCGATCTCCGGCGGCGCGACATACTGCCGGTACGGCAGCGAGAACATCATGTGGAGGAAGTTCGCGCAATAGCGCAGGTTCGGATCCGGGTAGATGAACGGCAGGCCGCGCGAGCGGCGGTAGGAGAAGGCCGCGATGGTGCGCACCTTGCTGATCAGGCGCGCGGCGGCCTCCACCAGCTTGTCGGCATCCTCCAGCTCGAGAAACTGCTTGTGGAAACAGGCCAGGTTACTGACCATGGCGGACAGGATCGCCATCGGCGGCGCGTCCGTCGGGATGTAGTGGAACTGGTTCTTGAGTCCCTCGTGCAGCAGTTCGTTCGCGGTCAGGCGCTCGCGGAAATAGGCGAGTTCGGGCGCCTTCGGCAGATGGCCGAAGATCAGCAGCCAGGCCACCTCGACGAAGCTCGGGCTGTGCGCGAACTGCTCGATCGGGATGCCGCGATAGCGCAGCACGCCCTGCTCACCGTCGATGTAGGTGATGGCGCTGCGACACACCGCGGTGTTGGCGAGCGCCGGATCGAACGTGGTCAGGCCGGTCTGGCCCAGCAACTGGGAGACGTCGACGGCGGGCCGGCCTTCCGACCCCGTGACGAGCGGGAGTTCGATCTGCTTGTCCTTGACCGTCAGAATGGCCTTTTCCGTCATGACCTTACCCCAATCAGCGCTGCTTAAGAAAACATAATCTAGCACACTTGCGCGGGCTTCCGGAAAATCCGCGCGCGTTCAGCCCCGGTTCAGCATGCGCGTGCCAGGATGACATCGAACCCACTGGCAAGGAGACGCACATGAACACGCTGACCCCCACCACCGGCCTGGCCATCCTGACGCTGATGCTGGCGCCCACCGCCTACGCCGATCATGCACGGCAAGATGGCCATCGTCCGCAACACCGCGGGCACGACGGCTACGCGCGCGTCGTCCGCGTCGAACCCGTCATCCGGGAGATTGTCGTGCGCGCACCGATGCGTGAGTGCCGCCTGGAGGAAACCCGTTACCCGACGCATGACCACCCGCGCCGCGACGTCGTGGGGCCGATGATCGTCGGCGGCATCATCGGCGGCGCGCTCGGTCATCAGATCGGCGCCGGATCCGGCCGGGACGCCGCCACCCTGCTCGGCGCACTGATCGGCTCCTCGATCGCGCGCGACGCCGCGCAGGGCGGGACACCGGTGAGCTACGCGACCGTCCATGAGGAACGCTGCCGCATCGTGCATCGCACGCGGGTGGAACACCGCACCGAAGCCTACCGCGTGACCTACCGCCATCGCGACGAGCCGCACGGCACGCGGACGCACCATGATCCGGGTACGCACAAGTACCGGTCCAGGGATTAAGCGAAGGATCGAATCGTGGCCCGGATGGAGGGCAGCAACATCCGGGGATGGCCGGGCCCCCGGATGCCGGCGCTCCGCGCCTGTATCCGGGCTACATGATTTATCCAGACTGCATGTGATACCGGGATTACGCGCTGATCGCCGACACGGCCGGAAAAGGAATCGTAGCCCGGATGGAGCGCAGCGGAATCCGGGGACAAGTCGACTCAGTCCTGAGTCCTGGCTCCCGATCCCCCGAGATCGATCTCTCCCCGATACTCGAACGGATACTTGAGCGCCCGGTGCAGGGGTTTCACATGACCGGCGAGGCGGTAGCTGAAGGTCTTCAACTCGCCGCTGCCCAGTCGCTGGATCTGTCCGAGGATGCCGGTGATGCCGCTGGTCACCTGCACTTCGACCAGCGCTTCCCCGAAGGCGGGCAGGGTCACGCGCTGGTCGCTGAGGCCGTGGGCGAATTCCTCGTCATTGAGGTACAGACGGAATTCCATGCCCGCGATCGGCAGCTCGACGTCGTTGGGATTCTGCACGCGCAGGCTGAGGCGGTAGCGTTGCTCGAACACGCCGAACTGCTCGAGCTGGAGGTCCGCCAGGCTGACACGCGGCGACTCCAGCCGCGGCGCCAGGGCGGCGCAGGCGAACAGGCCGAACGCCAGCGCGAACAGCGCGATGATCCGTCCTATCGGTCGGCATGGGCCCATGCGCGCGGTCCGCGGGGTCACAGCGACAGCACGAACATCACCAGGCGTTCGATGTCCTCGTCGGAGACCCGTGGCGAATAGGGCGGCATCGGGATGCCGCCGGTCACCTCGGTCCAGTTGCCCTGGCCACCCGTCTTCACCTTCTGCACCAGCTTGGCCATGGCGTCGGGATTGCCCTTGTATTTGGCGCTGACGTCCTGCCAGGCGGGACCGACCAGCTTCGCATCGATCTTGTGGCAGGCGAGACAACCGCCCTTCTGCGCCAGGGCCAGACCCTCGTCCCGGCTTGGCACGCCGGCCGGCGCGGTCGTGGCGGGGCGTTGCGTGGTCATCACCTCAGGCGCGGGGGCCGCCGGTTCCGCCACCCCGGGCTCCGGCGCCGGGCCCGGTCCAGATGCTGACGCGGCAGCGGGCGGCTCCGGCGCCGGCTGCTGCCCGCCAGCCGTGTCCTTCGGCGCCGGCGTCGGCGTGGACGGCCCCGCCTCCTCCCTGCCACAGGCGGCCGCCAGCAGCGCCAGGGCCAGCACGAGCATGATCGCCTTCATAGGAGTCTCCTCAGGATGTTTCGCCTCGCGTCCTTCCCGTCGTCCGTGGCGGACGTCAATCCCGCCCGGCCTTCAACAGCTCCCAGTATTTCTCGTAGACTTTCACTGCGTCGCCGACATCGACCTGGAACTCGGTGTTCTTGAGATCCATCGTGTTGGGATAGACCGTGCGGTCGTTACGCAGCGTCTCGTCGAGCAGCGCCAGGCTGCCCATGTTCGGCGTGGCGTAACCGATCTCCTCGCTGATCGCCTTGCCCACCTCGGGGCGCAGTACGAAGTTGATGAAGCGGTAGGCGCTGTCGACGTTGCGCGCGTTCTTCGGGATAACCAGGCTGTCCATCCACAGCGCGGCGCCCTCTTCCGGATAGATATATTCGATGGCGGGATTCTCGCCGTGGGCCTGGTACGCCTCGCCGTTCCAGATCATGCCGGCGTCGGTCTCGCCCTCCAGATAGGGCATGCGCGGCGCCTCGGAGTCATAGACGCGCACGTTCGGCACCAGCGTGGTGAGCTTCTTGTAGGCGGCCTCGATCTGTTTCGGGTCGGTGGAATTGCCCGAATATCCCAGCACGCGCAAGCCGACATGGAACACCTCGCGCATGTCGTTGGTCAACAGCAGGCGGTCCTTGAACTCGGGCCGCCACAGATCGGCCCACTTGGTGACCGAACCGGGCTTGACCTTATCGGTGTTGATCGCGATGCCGGTACTGCCCCACAGATAGGGGACGCTGTATTCATTGCCGGGATCGAAAAAGCGGTTGAGCAGCTTGGGGTCGATCTTGTCGAACCCGATGAGCTTGCCCTTGTCGATCGGCGCCAGCAGACCTTCCTTGCGCATCTTGCTCACATAGTAGGTCGAGGGCACCACCAGGTCGTAGCTGTTCTTGGCGTCGACCAGCCGCAGCTTGGCGTACATCGCCTCGTTGCTGTCGAAGGTGGAATACACCACCTTGATCCCGGTCTCCTTCTCGAACCCCTCGATCACCGACTCGGGCAGGTATTCCGACCAGTTGTACAGGTACAGTACCTTGTCCGCGGCGAGCGCGGACGCGGAGACCAGCGCCAGGGCGGCGCACAGCAGGAGACGGCGGAATTTCATGCGGGATTTCCTTCTCGTTTGGCCAATAGAAAATGCGAAAGCGCGAGCGCGGCCAGCGACAGCACCAGCAGCACCGTGGCAAGGGCGTTCACCTCGGGCCGGATGCCGAGCCGGACCATGGAATAGATGCGCAGCGGGAGGATCTCGAAGGTCGGACCGGTGACGAAGGTGCTCACCACGACGTCGTCGATCGACAGCGTGAAGCCGAGCAGCCAGCCCGCGAGCACGGCGGGGAAGATGATGGGCAGCAGCACGGTCCGAATCATGTGGAACTCCCCGGCCCCGAGATCGCGCGCGGCCTCGAGGATCTGCGGATTGAAGCCGACGAGACGAGAATATACGGTCACCACCACGAAAGGCAAACAAAAGGTGATGTGCGCGAGCAGCAGCGACACGAAACCGAGCTGGAGACCGACCAGGATGAACAGGGTCAGCAGGGAGATCGCCAGCACGATGTCCGGCGACATCATGACGACGAACAGCATGCCGTTGAACAGTGCCTTGCCGCGGAAGCGGTAGCGCTGCAGCGCGATCGCGGTCAGGGTTCCGACCAGCGTGGTCAGCGTCGCGGCGCACACCGCGAGCAGCAGCGAATTGGCGGCCGCGCGCAGGAGCAGCTCGTTGTCGAGCAGGCGGGCGTACCAGTCGAGGCTGAAGCCGCCCCAGCGATAGGGGTTCTTGGAGGCGTTGAACGAGTACGCGACCAGCACCGCGATCGGCGCATAGAGCAGCAGATAGACCACCCACAGATAGGCGTGCCTAAGCCGGCGCCACATCGCTCCCCCGCCGCCGGATGAGTTTCACGCTGCGGTAATAGGCCAATAGCAGCAGCGCCATCACGATGGTCAGCATCAGGCTCGCCGCGGCGCCGAACGGCCAGTCGCGCGCGTCGAGAAACTGGTTCTTGATGATGTTGCCCACCAGCAGGTTCTTGGCCCCGCCGAGCACGTCGGCGGTGAAGAACATGCCCATCGCCGGCAGCAGCACCAGCAGACAGCCGGCGATGACGCCGGGCAGCGTGAGCGGGAGCACCACGCGCACGAAAGTCCCCCAGTGGCCCGCACCGAGATCGTAGGAGGCCTCGAGCAGGTCGCGGCGCAGCTGCTCGAACACGGCGTAGAGCGGCAGGATCATGAACGGCAGCAGAATGTACACCAGACCGGCGATCACCGCGCCCTCGGTGTACAGCATGCGCAGCGGCGCGTCGATCAGGCCGAGCGCGAGCAGCAGGTCGTTGACGAGGCCGTTGGTCGAGAGCAGCAGCTTCATGGCGTAGGTGCGCACCAGCGAGTTGGTCCAGAACGGCACGATCACCAGGAAGATCAGCAGCGGCTTCAGGCGCGCCGGAAAGCGGCTCACCGCGAAGGCGAAGGGATAACCCAGCAGCAGACATACGACCGTGGTCACCGCCGCCATCCACAGCGAGTGCAGCATCACATCGCCGTAGAGCGGATCGAGCAGGCGGGTGTAATTCTCCAGCGTGACGGGCAGCCGCACGAATTCCAACTCGTCCCGCTGCAGGAAGCTGCTGGCGAACACCAGCAGATTGGGCAGCAGGACGAAGACGATCATCCAGCCCCAGGTCACCGCCAGCACGGCGGTCTTGAACGGCGTCCTAGTCTTCATGCGGCAACAGCTTCTCCCAGCCCGGCACCCAGCTCACCCGCACCGGCTCGCCGCGCCGGTAGTCGAAATCGGGATCGTTTTCGTCGAAGAATTCGCTCGCGCGCACCTCCTGCCCGGTATCGAGCCGCACCACGGAGTCGAGCGTCATGCCCTTGTAGTTGCGTTCGATGACCTGGCCCGGGATGCCGCGCCCGGCGTCGGGCGGCAGCAGGCGCAGATCTTCCGGACGCAGCAGGACGTGCAGCCGCGTCCCGGGGTCGCAGCGCCTGCCGCGCGCCTGCAGCTCGACCGTGCGCCCCGCCATGCGCACGCTGAGCCGGTCGGCCTCGCGCGCCGCCTCCACCTCGGCGTCGAAGACGTTGATCTCGCCGACGAAGCGCGCCACGAACAGGCTGCGCGGATTCTCGTAGACGTCGCGCGGCGTGCCGACCTGCTCGATCGATCCCTCGCGCATCACCACCACGCGATCGGACATCGACAGCGCCTCCTCCTGGTCGTGGGTCACGAACAGAAAGGTGATGCCGAGCTCGCGCTGGATGCGCTTGAGCTCGTACTGCATCTGCTTGCGCAGCTTGAAATCGAGCGCGCTGAGCGGCTCGTCGAGCAGCAGCAGACGCGGCCGCTTCACCACCGCGCGCGCGATCGCCACGCGCTGCTGTTGACCGCCGGAGAGCTGGTCCGGCCGGCGCGTGGCCAGCTCCTGCAGCTGCACCACGGCGAGCGCCTCGTGCACGCGCGCCGCGATCTCCTCGCGCGGGCGCCGCTCGGCGCGCAGGCCGTAGGCCACGTTGTCGAACACGTTCATGTGGGGGAACAGCGCGTAACTCTGGAACACCGTATTGACCGGGCGCTCGTTCGGAGGCAGGCCGACGATGTCGACGCCGTCGAGCAGGATCGCGCCCGCGTCGGGCTGCTCGAAGCCGCCGATCAGGCGCAGGATGGTGGTCTTGCCGCAGCCCGACGGTCCGAGCAGCGTGATGAATTCCCCGTGGTGGATCTCGAGGTCAGTCGGCGCCAGCACCTGCCTGCCGCCGAACGATTTGGAAACACCGCGGAGTTGCAGCAGTATATTATTGTTCTCCACCGACCCGCCGTCCCGTACCCTTGAGGCCACATTCTAGCGGCTGCCACAGCCAATCCAAAGATGTTTCCCCGCGTCCGACCGTGACCGCGACACGCACCATTGCAGGGCGGAGCCGCCGGTCAATTAGGGGACGGATTTAAATCCGTCCCCTTCTAAACGCGCCCCACTCGATGGGGACAGACTGGTGACATGGCGGGGGCGGATTCAATCCGCCCCACTCGATGGTGACAGACTGAAAGTCTGTCACCTAGGGCACGCAGCGATATACTTCGAACACCTGTTTGCCGTCCTTGGGCTTGCCGATCGGGACGATGGTATCGCCCTTCAGATCCGCCGCCGCCGAGTTGCGCGCCAGCGCCTCGAGTTCCTGCTGCACACGCTCCGGGGCGCGGTCGATGCCCGCCAGTTCGGCCTTCACGCTCGCGGTGGTCGTCCCGAGCCGCTTGCAGTGCGTCACCTCCGCGGCGCTCAGCACGCGCGTCTTTTCTCCCGCCGGGGTCAGCTCGACCCAGGCGCAGGCCTGCAGTGTCATGGCGATAGCGGCCACCATCGCGATCTTGTTCACCTTCACGTTCCGCTCCTCGTTGAATTCCGGTGTTCACCCGCTGCTGCGACATCGGTTCCGGGCCTCCCGACGCCGCGAACAGGATAGCGGATTCCGCCCGCTTCCACGACGCCCGGAACGCCGCGCCGCCGATTCTTTCACGGGCCTGTCGGCCGGCCGGCCGTCGAAACAGCGAGGGGTTTCATGAATAAGTCACTGATCATACTGGTCGTTTCGATTCTCAGCGCGAGTACGCCTGCTCAGGCTTCGCAGGCGCGGGTCGCAGGGCATGGGGACATGCAGGGAATGGGGACAGATTTCAAATCTGTCCCCATGTTGATTTAATGCAGCCATCTGCGCTCGGCGCGCTCGCGGGCGGTCTCCGCCTCGATGCGCGGCTCCGGCGGTGTCGCGCGGTAGGGCTCCATCTCGATATGCCGGACGCGCCCGCCGAACAGCACGATCTCGCCGCCGTAGCGCGCGCTGCCGTCGCTGGAAAACTCGAACTGGAACTCGCGCCAGATCGCCATCCGGCCGTCCTCGTCACGGCGCAGGCGCAGGCGCGTGAGCGACACCGTGTCATCGAGAAAGGTCACGCCGACCTCGCCGCAGCGGCGTCGGCCCGCCTCGCGCGCGAGCTCCTTCGCGCGCATCGCGTCGTACCAGTACCAGCCGCCCCCGATGATCAGGGCCAGGAAAAACCCTTCCGCGAAACTCAGCATGCGGCCATCCTAGCACACGCCGTGCCGCGGCCGATCGGGGAAGGGCGGGACAGGGGCGGGTACGGGGCCAGATTTAAAATCTGTCCCCGGGGGGATGTGTCCCCGTGCAGGAACAGGGCTGGATTTGAAATCCGTCCCCATTCTTATATGATGCACGCTCCCCTTCGACCGGACCCAAGGAGAACCATGAATCCGTGCCCCTGCAATTCAGGCCAGGACTATGAGGCCTGCTGCGGCCCGGTAATCCGCGGCGAGCACCCCGCGGCCACCGCCGAGGCGCTGATGCGCTCGCGCTACAGTGCGTTCGCGCGCAAGGAACTCGATCATCTCGAGACCAGCCTGCACCCCGATTCGCGCACCGACCACGATCCGGAAGCCACACGGCGCTGGGCGGACAAGGCGGAATGGCTCGGGCTGGAGATCGTCGACAGCACGGGCGGCGGTCCCGAAGACGAGGAAGGGACCGTCGAGTTCATCGCCACCTACCGCCAGAAGGGCGTGACCCACGCCCACCACGAGGTCGGCGAATTCCGCCGTCACAAGGGACGCTGGTATTACACCGACGGCCACATGGTGACCCCCGGCACCGTGCGCAACGAAGGCCCCAGGGTCGGCCGCAACGACCCCTGCCCCTGCGGCAGCGGCAAGAAATACAAGAAGTGCTGCGGGTAGGGGACGGATTTCAAATCCGTCCCCATCAAGCCGGGGGCAGACTATGTCTGTCCCCGCACCTAATCCAAATCCATCCCCATCCAGCTGGTGACAGACTTAAGTCTGTCACCACACCTAATGTTTCCCCGGCTCCGCCGTAATCTTCTTCCAAAAATAAGCCCGTACCGGAGTCATTCCCGTACGCATCAACCTGGGGACAGACTTAAGTCTGTCCCCATACCTAAACCAACCCTGTCCCCGCGCCTGTTCATTTCCGCGCCAGCCAGATGACATGACGCGCGCCGCGCTTGCCGTGCGCGCGCACGCGCAATTCCTCCACCTCGAATCCCGTTTTCCGAAGGCGCGCATGGAACTTGCGGTCCGGCGCCGCCGACCATACCGCGAGCACCCCGCCGGGACGCAGCGCGGACTGTGCGGCGTTCAGACCAGCGGCGCCGTATAACCAGTCGTTCGCCTTCTGGGTCAGGCCTTCAGGGCCGTTGTCCACGTCGAGCAGGATCGCATCATACGCGCCGTCCGCCGCGCGCAGCAGGCCGCCGACATCGCCCTCGTGCACGCCGACGCGCGCATCGTGCAGCGGGAACCCGGCGCAGCCGCCGAGCGGCCCGCGATTCCAGCGCACGACCGCCGGCACCAGTTCGGCCACCGTCACTGCGGCGTCCGCGCCGAGCATGCGCAGGGCCGCCGCCAGCGTGAAGCCCATGCCGAGTCCGCCGATCAGCACGCGCGCGTTGCCGGCGAGCCGCGCGCAGGCGGCCTCGGCGAGCCGGTCCTCCGAACCATGGGTACGGCTGTTCATCAGCTCGTTGTAGCCGATGCGGATCGAATACTCGTCACCGCGCCGGTAGAGCTGCAGCGTGCCGCCGTCAGGCACCGCTGCGCTGTCGAGTCGTTCCCACGGAATCATGCCGGCCTCGCCCGGAGCATGCCCGGGCTCCACTGCGCACCCTCAGGCGCCACGGGATGCGGGAGGGACACGATCGCGGCTCCGGTCATCAGAGTTCGATCAGCCGGTCCGGCAGTTCGTTGCGATCACCCGGCGCCGCGGGAAAGTGCCCGGCCAGCAGCTCACCGCAGCTGTTCACAGCCTGCACGAAACCCTCCCCCACCTGGCCCGTCCGCAGCCGCGCGGTGAACTCCGCCACCACGCGCTCCCAGGTCCCCGCCGGCACGCGCGCGTCGATGCCGCGATCGGCGAGGATCTCGACGTGGCGCTCCGCGACGCTGACGAAGATCAGCACGCCGGACCGGCCGGCCGTCGCGTGCAGGTTCTGCTCGACGAACTGCGCCAGCGCCAGCCGGTGCGCGCGCGCCTGTTGCACCGCGCGCGGGATCAGGCGCATCTTCAACGGCGTCAGATTGAACACCAGGGCCAGCACCAGGAACACGATGACCTGGACCGCGTAGACCGCGTCCGCGCGCAGATCGCCGAACAGCAACAGTGGACCCGGGAGCGTCAGCGCGACCAGCGCCGCCCACAGCAGCGGGATATACAGATAATGATCGGCGGCGCGCGCCACCACGGCGACCAGCTCGCCGGAGGTACGCGCCTCGGCGGCAGCGATCGCCTGCGCGATCTCCCGCCGGTCGCGCTCGCTCAGGAAGACCATGTTACCACCGCCCCGAGGCCCCGCCGCCGCCAAAGCTGCCGCCGCCCCCGCGGAATCCGCCGCCGAAGCCGCCGCCGCGACGTCCGCCCGGATACGAACCGCCGCGCCCGATGCCCGGCAGGCCGCTGCCCGGCCCGCCGCCGGCGCCGAGCATCAGGTGAAACACGGCGACCAGCACGCCCATGACCAGACCGAGCAACAGCGACCCCAGCACCAGCCAGCCGATCAGCACCGCCCCGCCGCCGAGCAGGCCGGCCGACACGCGCCGCGCGCGCAGCAGGCGCGCGAGCATCTCGCCGGCGATGGTGAGGAAGATGAACAGCGACATGAAACTGCCGGCGGGGTCCTGGCCGTCGCCACGTTTCTCGGGCAATGGCTGATAGGCGCCGTCGATGACCTGCAGCACGGCGCGCGCACCAGCCACGATGCCGCCCGGCATGTCGCCGGCGCGAAAGCGCGGCAGGATCACGCCACGGATGATATTGTGTGCGAGGGCGTCGGTGAGCGTGCCCTCCAGGCCGTAGCCGACCTCGATGCGCACCTCGCGCTCCTTCGGCGCGACGAGCAGCAGTACGCCGTTGTTGCGCGCCGCCTGGCCGATGCCCCAGTAACGGCCGAGCTGGTAACCGAAGTCCTCGATGGCGTAGCCCTGCAGCGAATCGACCGTGACCACGACGACCTGGTTGCTGCCGGCGCGTTCATGCGCGGCCAGCATCTCGTCCAGCTCGGCGCGCGCGGCGGCAGGCAGGATGTCCGCCTGGTCCACCACGCGGCCGCTGAGCGCGGGGAAGGCCGGCGCGGCGGCGCAGACGGCCGCGCCCAGCAGCGCGACCGCGGCCATCGCCCATGTCGCCCACGCGCGCATCGCGAACGGGGCCGGCTAGAACTTGACCTCGGGCGCCTGCTCGACGCCGGGCGCGGCGGTGAAGTTCTCCTTCACCTCGGCGTCCCCGTACAGCACCGCCTTCCAGATGCGGCCCGGGAAGGTGCGGATCTCGGTGTTGTAGCGCTGCACTGCCGCGATGTAATCGCGCCGTGCCACCGCGATGCGGTTCTCAGTGCCCTCGAGCTGCGACTGCAGGGTGAGAAAATTCTCGTTCGACTTCAGATCGGGATAACGCTCGACCACGACCAGCAGGCGCGACAGGGCCGAGGTCAGCTGGTCCTGCGAGGCCTGGAACTGCCGGAAGGCATCCGGGTTGGTCAGCACGTCCGGCGGCAGTTGCAGCTGCGACACCTTCGCGCGCGCCTCCACCACCTCGGTCAGCACGCGCTCCTCCTGCGCCGCGAAACCCTTCACCGTATTGACCAGATTGGGCACCAGGTCGGCGCGCCGCTGGTACTGGTTCAGCACGTCGCTCCAGGTCGCCTTGACCTGCTCGTCATAGGTCGGGATATTGTTGATGCCGCAGCCGCCGAGACCGAGCAGCACCGCCGCGAGCATCACCCCCGCGCCGAGCCCCTTCAACCGATAGATCGCCTGCTTCATCGCCACCCCCTGTCGAATAGTCCTTCGCATCGAATCAAAAAAACCTGTCCCCGGTTTCACGCCCGCTCCGGCGACGGCCGCCGCCGCACGGCGCGCCACAGACGGCGCAGAAAATATGCCACGACCAGCATGAACAAGGCCAGCAGGACCAGAAAGCCCACGGGATGGAACAGCGCCATCCACCACCCCGACACCAGCAGCGCCTCCTCGCCCAGCGAGGCGGTCACATTCGACACCGGCTCGGGGGAGGCATTGATGAGCGCCCGGCTGCCGGTCTTTGCCAGATGCGTGCCGGCCGCGATCGATCCGCCCAGCAGCAGCGCGATAGCCTGCGCCGCCGCGCCGCTGTCGGCGAAGAAGGCGGCGGCGAGCGCGGCGCCGGCCGGGATGCGGATGAAGGTGTGCACCGAGTCGGACAGGCTGTCGAGCCAGGGCAGCTTGTCGCCGAAGAATTCCGCCAGCGCGAACAGGCCGGCGCAGCCCATCACCAGCGGATGCTGGAGAATCTCGAGCGCGGCCGGCAACTGCAGTATCCCCAGGCGATGGAGCAGCCCGAGCGCGAACAGCACCAGATACAGGCGCAATCCCGCGCCCCAGGCGACCGCCGCCGCGATGGCGGCATGCGGGAGCAGTTCGGCGTTCACGCCGGCCCCACCGGGTAGACGGTCATCAGGCGCGGGTTCACACCGGCATCGGCTGGCGGTCCATCAGGCGCAGCCAGCCGCGCACGATGCGATACAACACCCACAGGCCCGCGACCCAGGCGATCGCGATCGCCAGCGGGATCCCGATGAAGGTGAGCGCCAGCAGCACGGCGAGCAGCACCCACGCGGCGGCAAACCAGAAGGTGCGTATCTGCCAGCGGAAGTGCGACTCGAGATAGGTGCCGCGCACCTCGCCGCGCTTGAGGTAGTTGATGACCACGGCGATGATCGACGGCCAGCCGGTCAGAAATGCAGTAACGATAAAGGCCGGACTCAGCAGTCCGCTGAAGGCGCTGAAGGCGTGCAGGCCATAGATGACATAGGTCAGGGCGATCCACCCTTCCGTCGTGCGCGCCTCCGCGGGCAGGTTCTGTTCGGGACCGTTCATGGCGCCATCCTATACGTTAAGCTCATGGGTAAACACGCTTTTCCGTCTTTCATCCGGTACCGGCGGGAAACCGGTGGCCTGCTCCCGGCAGATCGCCAATAATAGACGCGAGGATCTGATCCCACCGGCTCCGGGACAACGATACATCCAATCATGGAGGTGACGTTATGAACAAGCAAGAGCTGGAAACCACCGCGCGGGCCATGGTGGCCGATGGCAAGGGCCTGCTGGCGATGGACGAGAGCACGCCGACCTGCGGCAAGCGCCTGCAGGCGGTCGGCGTCGACAACACCGAGGCGAACCGCATCACCTATCGCGAACTGCTGCTGGGCGCGCCGGGTCTCGGCGACTACATCAGCGGCGCGATCCTGTACGACGAGACCCTGCGCCAGAAGACGCACGATGGCACGCCCTTCCCCAAGCTGGCGGAGCGGCAGGGCATCCTCCCCGGTATCAAGGTGGATACCGGCGCCATGGACCTCGCCGGTCATCCGAATGAAAAGGTCACCGAGGGTCTCGACGGCCTGCGCGGACGCCTGGCCGAATACCGCGACCTGGGCGCGCGCTTCTGCAAATGGCGCGCGGTCATCACCCTCGGTGCCGGTATCCCGAGCCGTGCCTGCATCGAGGCCAACGCGCACGCGCTCGCGCGTTACGCCGCACTGTGCCAGGAGGCCGCGCTGGTGCCGATCGTCGAGCCGGAGGTGCTGATCGACGGCGACCATACGATCGAACGCAGCTTCGAGGTCACGCTGGAGACTCAGCGCGCCGTGTTCGAACAGCTCTACCGCCAGGGCATCCTGTTCGAGGGCATGGTACTCAAGCCCAGCATGGTCATTGCCGGGAAGAAATGCGCGCGGCAATCCAGCCCGGAACAGGTCGCCGAGTGGACCTTGCGTTGCCTGCGCGCCACGGTGCCCGCGGCGGTGCCCGGTATCGCCTTCCTGTCCGGCGGACAGGGTGACGAGCAGTCGACGCAGAACCTGAACGCGATGAACGTGCTCGGCCACGAACTGCGCCTGCCCTGGCGTCTGACCTTTTCCTATGCGCGCGCGCTGCAGCACCCGGCGTTGGTGAAATGGTCCGGCAAACCCGCCAACGTCGAGGCCGCGCGCCGGATCTTCCTGCATCGCGCCCGCTGCAACAGCACCGCCAGCCGCGGCCGCTACACCCCGGCGCTGGAGCGGGAATTGGCGGCCTGACAGATAGTACGGGGACAGATTCGCTCAAGACGGGGACAGATTTGTTAATCGAACATGGCAGAACGGGGACAGATTCAAATCTGTCCCCGCATCTCTCAACATCACAAGGCAAGCCACCCCCATGACCTCCGTACCCTGCCCGGTCTGCGGCGCGTCCAGTGCGCCGCTCGACGTCGTCGACTTCAACAAATCCTGCGCCGAGTCGTGGGGGATACACCTCCCGCTCTGTGGGGTCCCGGTCTACTACTATCGGTGCGAGAGCTGCGGCTACTGCCACGCACCGCAGTTCCGGGACTGGCGCCCGGAGGATTACCGCGAGCGGATCTACAACGAGCGCTACATCGAGGTGGATCCGGACTACGTCGAAAAGCGCCCGGCCACCGCCGCCGCGGGCCTGATCCAGACCTTCGGGACGGTCGCCGCCTCCATCCGCCATCTGGATTACGGCAGCGGCAGCGGTGTGCTGAGCCGGATGCTGCGGGAGGCCGGCTGGGACTCCACGGCCTATGATCCCTATGCCGATCCCGACAGCGCACTGGATAACCCGGGCCGCTTCGATCTGATCACCGCCTACGAGATCTTCGAACACGTCGCGGACGTGAACCGCCTGATGGCGGATATCTCGAGCCTGCTGGCCGAGGACGGCGTGTTGATCCTCAGCACGCTGCTGTCCGACGGCTTCATCGCGCCGCACCAGCGCATCACCTGGTGGTACGCCTCGCCGCGCAACGGCCACATCAGCCTGTTTTCCAAACAGAGCCTGGCCATCCTCGCCGGCCGCTACGGCTTCCACATGGGCGGATTTTCCCCGGCCCTGCACGTGATGTGGCGCACCGTGCCGCCCTGGGCCGGCCACTTCCTCAAGACCGGCTGAACCGGCGCGCTACTTCGCGCGTTTCGGTTTGAAGGGTTTGTGCGTTTTCAGCTTGCCGCGGGGTTTCGCGGCGCGCGGCGCCGGTGACTTCAGGCGCAGTTTGTCGCGCGGCGTCTCCTCCGGCGCCGCGGCCGGCGCCTCCGCGCCGAGCGGGCTGAGCTGCAACGGACGCCCGCGCACACGCACCTTGCGCAGGTGCTGGTAGATGTCCTTCGGCATGCCTTCGGGCAGGTCCACCGTGCTGTAATCCTCGTTGATCGTCAGGCGACCGATATACTTGCTGTCGAGCCCGGCCTCGTTGGCGATGGCGCCGACGATGTGCTTGGCCTCCGCGCCGTGCGCGCGGCCGACCTCGAGACGGTAGCGCACCGTGCCTGCCTCGGCGCGGGTCGCCTCCCGGTCGGGACGCGTGACGCGCTGCGTCGGGTCGGACAGGCGCGCGCGCTCCCGATCGACGGGCTTGGTCTCACGCTTGCGCGGCTCGGGCTTCGCCGCCGACACGGGCATGGGACGCGGCCGCTCGCTGTCGGGCCGCTCGCGACGCGGTTCGCGCGTCCGCTCCGGCGCGGCGCGTTCGGGCTTGCGTGCATCCGGTTTGCGGTCCGGACGCGGCTTGCCCGGCCGCGGCTCGACGGGCTGCGCGCGCGGTGGTGGCGCGTGTTTCGCCGGCGCCTCTTCCGGCAGGTCTTCCAGCAAGGGGCGTTCACGCTGCGCCAGGAAGGCCAGCGCGGCGGCGATCTCGGCCAGCCCGATATTGCGCTCGCCCTGGTAGGCCTCGATCAGTTCCTCGAAGAAGCCCAGTTCCTCCCCCTCGAGCGTATCGGTGATCGACTGCTTGAACTGCTCGATGCGGCGACCGGTGATGTCGGCGCGCGTCGGCAGCTGCATCGGCGCGATTTTCTGCCCGGTGGCGCGTTCGATCGCCGCCAGCATGCGCCGCTCGCGCGGGGCGACGAACAGGATCGCCTCGCCCTTGCGTCCGGCGCGCCCGGTGCGGCCGATGCGATGCACGTAGGCCTCGGTGTCGTAGGGGATGTCGTAATTGACGACGTGGCTGATGCGCTCGACGTCCAGGCCGCGCGCGGCGACGTCGGTCGCCACTACGATGTCGAGCGCGCCGCCCTTCAGGCGCTCGATCGTCTTCTCGCGCAACGCCTGGTTCATGTCGCCGTTGAGCGCGGCGCAGGCATAGCCGCGCGCCTCCAGCTTCTCCGCCAGCTCCTCGGTTGCGACCTTGGTGCGCACGAAGATCAGCAGCGCATTGAAATCCTCCACCTCGAGGATGCGCGTCAGCGCGTCGAGCTTGTGCGTGCCGCTGACCTGCCAGTAGCGCTGGCGGATCGTCGTCACCGTCGTGGTCTTCGCCTTGATGCGCACCTCGACGGGGTCCTTCAGGTGGGTCTGCGCGACACGCCGGATCGGCTCCGGCATGGTAGCGGAGAACAGCGCGACCTGGCGGCCCTCCGGCGCATGGCGCAGGATGTCCTCGACGTCGTCGATGAAGCCCATGCGCAGCATCTCGTCAGCCTCGTCCAGCACCACCGCCTTGAGCTGGTTGAGCGCGAGCGTGCCGCGACGCAGGTGATCCTGCACGCGCCCGGGCGTGCCGACCACGACGTGCACGCCGCGGTCGAGCTGGCGCAGCTGCGCCCCCATGCCCTGACCGCCGTAGACCGGCAGCACGTGGAAACCCGGCAGGTGGCGCGCGTAGGTCTGCATCGCCTCCGCCACCTGGATCGCCAGTTCGCGCGTCGGCGCCAGCACCAGCAGCTGCGGCCGGCGCTGCGTCAGATCGAGCCGGCTCAGCAGCGGCAGCGCGAAGGCGGCGGTCTTGCCGGTGCCGGTCTGGGCAACGCCGAGCAGGTCACGCCCCGCCAGCAGCGGCGGGATGGTCTGCGCCTGGATCGGCGACGGTGTCTCGTAGCCGACCTCGGCGACGGCCTTGAGGATCGGGGCGGCGAGCGCCAGGTCGGAAAAGCGGATGGGGGCTTGGTCTGTCATGGGGGTTCCTGTCAGCGGACCGCCCGCGGGCCGGGCGCGCGCGGGGGATGGGTGCGCGGCATTGTACCAGATCGGCGCGGCGCGGGCCGCACCGGGTGCCCGGCCTAGGCCGGCGCGCCTTCTCGTACCAGTGCGCGCATCACCGCGCCGATCGACTGCTCCCCCGCCGGACTCAGCGCCTGCCGCGGCGTCTTGCCCTCGCGCCGCAGATGGTGCTCGACCAGGATCGCGCGCAGATACTGCCGGCTGTGTTCGGGGTGCGTGTTCATGTCGCTCATCAGGTAGTGGAAGCGGTCGGCGAACTCCCGCTCCGCAAGGCAGGGCGCGAACACGCCGCGCTCCAGCGCGTCCTGCAGTCGCGCGAAGAACGCGCGCTGGCCGGCGTGCAGCTCCGGCGCGGCATAGAACTTCCAGGCATGCTCGAGGTCATGGATGAAAAAGGCGAAGGCATCGGCCTTGTGCATCACCGGCAGGTGGACGCGCGACGCGTCGGTGATGACCGTGACCGGGCGCCGGCCGGCCACCTGCAGGCGCAGCACCTCGCGCGGCGAGGGGATGTCCTCGCGCAGGACGAGCGGCCAGGCGCCGCGCAGCCACTGCGCCAGTGTCAGCGGCACATTGCCGATCACGCCGCGGAACTGATAGCGCTCGAACAGCGGGATCAAATTGGTCTTGAGCGCCGCGTCCGCCGGTTGCGCCAGCAACGCGAGACAGGCGTCCCGGTCCGGCCGCGCATCCGCGCGCGAGCGCCGCGCCGCGAACCCCGCCCCGTGCCGCGCGATCTGCCAGGACAGAAAATACAGCCCGGCAAACACCGCCGCCTCGACCTCCCCGGCCCGCCACCCCACCACCACCCGCGTAAAATCCGGGACAGATCTATTTTCCATAACCGCCAATCCCATGACGCCGGGGACAGATTTATTTTCCACGATTCCAGTCCAATTCGAGTCCAATTTGGGGACAGATTTATGTATTTCCGATCTGGAGATGCTGTATCAGGAGGATAAAATTTGAAGTCCTGCCCCGTGGCTGGAATCGAAATAATAAATCTGTCCCCAATATCACTTTCTGGTTAATTCCAATGTTTAGGTCTTGATCGCGCGCACGCCGTCGCCGTGGGGCTCTGCATTGAAACCGGCCTTTCGCAGGCGCTTCGCGACCTCCTGCGGCACATCTCGTCCGGAGGTCAGCCTGTTCGGCGAGCCGGTGTAGTGGAACAGCCGACCGTTGCGCCTGATCACCCGCGCCAACTGATCATAGAACGCCTGCGAGTAGAGTTCGCCGGCGATGCCGACGCGCGGCGGGTCGTGCAGTATCGCGTCGAAAGAGGCGCTGGCCAGGCCCATGATCCGCTCGGTGATATCGCCGTATTCAAGCGTCAAGGCACCCTCCGCCACGGGCGACCAGGGATTGAGGCTGCGCAACCAGAGCACCTCCGGATTTTTCTCGAAAGAATAAATCCGCTCGGCGCCACCCCGCACGCAGCAGGCGGCGAAATAACCGAGCCCACCGCAGGTATCGAGGACGACCTTGCCACGCGGCTCGATCCATGCCACCTTTCGCTCGGCGTCCTCGTAGGGCGAGAGCTGCGCCGTCGGCAGCATCTTGATGCCGTCGATCTCGAAGGTCGGCGGCCCCCACTCCGTCGGCACCAGTTTGATCAGGGCATCGGTGTAGCGGGCGACGGGGGCGAACCCGGCGCCATCCCAGAAATAGATCGTACGTTCCTTGCAGCGCACAAGGTAAGGATAGCGCCGCCCTTCCCACTGCCAGCCCTCTGGATCGAGCTGGACAGTGACCATCGTGCGGCCAAGGTCGAGCGAACACTCGACGGAGGATACACCGGCACGCGCCGCCTTGGTCAGCTGCGTATGTTCCTTCAGTGTGAGTAATGGTCCGGTCATAGTCGCGAGCAAAAAAGAAGAGCCGTTAACGCAGGAGAGATGTATTTTTCCGGTCCCGGGACGGTAACAGATCTCAATCTGTCCCAACGGGTGAAAAATAAATCTGTCCCCAATATTACTTTCCTACTACTATACCCGTAGCCTGTCCGGATTGTCCGGATCGGCGCCCGCCGCATGACACGACCCACTTCACGACAACCATCTCGTAGCAGCGCCTCCGGGGTCAGCCTGGCACGGGCCCTGTCCAAGCTGGGCGTCGCCTCGCGCACGGAGGCGGCCGTGCTGATCGAGGCGGGCCGCGTCACGGTCAATGGACGCCCCGCGCCTGACCCGAAACAACGCGTCGACATGGGACGCGACACCCTGGCGCTCGATGGCCGGCGACTGTCCGCGCAGCCACGACGTTATCTCGCGCTGAACAAACCGCGCGGCCTGATCACCACCGCGCGTGACGAGCGTGACCGGCCCACGGTCTATCAATGCCTGAGCGACGACGATCGCCGGCTCTCGCCGGTCGGCCGTCTCGATAAGGCCAGCGAAGGTCTGCTGCTGTTCACCAACGACACCCGCTGGGCACACGTGATCCTCGATCCGGCGCGTCATCTCCCCAAGACCTATCACGTACAGCTCGATCGCGTTCCCGCGGCGCCCGAACTCGCACGCCTGCGCACGGGTATCGAGATCGAACCCGGCCTCGTCACCCGACCGGCGCAGGTGGAAATCCTGCGCAGCGGCGGCAAGACCTGCTGGCTGGAAGTCACCCTGCACGAGGGACTGAACCGCCAGATCCGGCGCATGATCGAGGCCATCGACGCGCAGGTGCTACGCCTGGTGCGCGTCCGCATCGGCCCGATCGAACTCGGCGACCTCGCCAAGGGCGCGTCCCGCCCGCTCACCCCGACCGAACTCTCCGCACTCCGCGATAGCGCCGACTGATTCGAGGACAGAAGCATCATCCCAACCGCCAATCCAATGACGTTGGGGACAGATTTATTTTTTCCCCCTGGTTGCGCCGATGGGATGGGGAGAATAATTCGAGATCAAACCCCTGTACGACCAGACGCAAAAATAAATCTGTCCCCAACGTCAGGTACCTGACGCACAATGGATCCGAGGCAGTTATTCCACTTCAGATCGTGGCGGCCGGCCTGGGGAGCGCGCCCCGATACGCCGCCCGAGTATCTCTTCCGCCCTGGCGACGAACGCCTCCGCACCGGTCAACTGATTGCGCCGTACCGCGGTGCGAATGATGCCCCACTCATCATGCGGAATGGCGGCGCGCAGAAACTGCCAGTAATTGACCTGACGCTGCCGGATCGAGGCGCCCAGCGCGAGATAACAGGGGTCGTCGTCCAGCCAGGGACACGCTTCCACGCCCAATCGATGGCGGCAACTCGACCAGGGATAATCCTCCGGTGACGCTACGATGCACGCGCGCACCGGATTCAGCTCGATGTAGCGCACGCAGGCGAGCAGATATTCATCCCGGTCGACCGGACTCGATTTATAGCGGCTTTCCCATAATGTACCCGTGCGCTGATAGATATGATTGAAATGGCGCGTCTGGCGGCCGGCGAGCCGTTTCATCAAGCGGCCGATAGCCATCGCATCCTCGCCCGGACCCAGCAGCAGATGAACATGGTTGGTCATCAGGCACCAGGCATACACCTTGACGCCGAAGGCGCGCTTGAACTCCGCCAGCGTCTCAAGGTAGCGCTCATAGTCGCGCCGCGCGGTGAAAACGATCCGGCGATTATGCCCACGCTGGACAATATGATGGGGATAATGCGGTAACAGGACCCTGCCTGTCCGTGGCATAGCGTATCTCCTTGCCATCCGTGGCGACGTGAGACAACCCGAGCGTACCCGATCCCCCGTAAAAAATAAATCTGTCCCCGATCTGGGGACAGATTTATTTATTGAAGCCCGTTTATAGCAGTAGCCGCTTCCCGGCGAGGGTCGGGACCTTGTCGGTGCGGGTCTCGATCTTGAGATAACTGAGCAGACGCACGCAACCCTCGTGGTGCAGCGTCTGATGTATGGCGGCGACTGCCGCAAGGATATCCGTCAATTCGCCCTCGATGTTCGTGCCGGACGCGTGCGGCTCGAGCACGAAGTCATAGGTCTTCAGCACGGCCATCACGCGAGTGATTTCAGCGCGCACCGAGACTCCCCGCCCGACCGGGACAACCTGCAATTCTGCCGCAGCTCTCATGGCCCCCCGCCTATACGATACGGTTCAATAAATGGGGACAGATTTATTTATTTCATGTCGAATCCGCAGCTCAGGTAGGCTGTATGGCCGATCTGCGAGCATGCATAGCATCAGAAATAAATAAATCTGTCCCCGACGTCAGCGAATTGACGTTTATCATAAATAAATCTGTCCCGGATTTCCTCCCGGGGAGCTACGTTGGCAGGGCTGTTGTTACCAGTTACGGTGTTGGTACCAAAGGGTTTACGGGTATCATGTGGCAAAAAACAAAGGGTCAGCCATGCACATGCTCAAGTTCCCGCTCGTACTGATCGCGGCCTGTTGCGCGCTTACCGCGCCGCTCGCCGGCGCGGCCACCTATGCCGTCACGAATACCACTGACGGCGATCCCGGTTCGTTCCGCGCCCGGGTCGCCGAGGCGAACGCGAACCCCGGTCCCGACACGATCACCTTCAACGTGACCGGTACGATCAACATCGATACGCCGATCAATATCACCGATGACCTCATCATAGACGGCCCCGGGATCACCAGCCTGACCCTGAACAGCCGGGTCACGACCGGCTTCGACGCCCTGCTGCTCGACTCCGGTTCGCGGAGCGACCTGGACCTGGAGATCAGCGACCTGACTCTGCAGCAAGGCGCAAGCTCGACCCGACGCCTGATCCGGGCGGATACTCAGGGAAGCATGACGATCAGGAATGCCATCCTGGTCGGCAATGGCAACGAGATCCTCGCCAGCAGCGGCGGCGCCGTCGCCGCCGAAGGCACCGATGTCGTGCTGGAAAACTGCGAGATCCGCAATTTCGCCACGACCTACCGTGGCGCCGGCGTGCTGGTGCGCGCCACCGGCACCGAAACCGCGAACCTGAGCGTCGACAACTGCCTGTTCGAGGACAACGCCACGCGCGGGGATTCCGGAGACACCGTCGCCACCAAAGTCGGCGGCGCGATTGCGGCGGAGCGCGTCGACGCGACCGCCAGTGCCGCCATGGAGGTCGTCAGCAGCAGCTTTATCGGCAATACCAGCACCCAGGGGGGCGGCGCGATCTACAGCAACGATGCGGTCACTTTCGACGGCAGCTATTTCGCCGGGAACAGCGTCAGCGGCGGATTCGGCGGCGCGATCTATCTGGATTCAAACTCCGGCGCCGGAGCCTCGCTGTCGAACAGCGTCGTGTCCGGAAATACCGCCACCAGCGGGGGCGGCCTGTACCTGATCGTCCGCAGCATAGAAATCGACAACACGACGTTTTCCGCCAATCAGGCTGCAACGGGCGGCGCACTGTTTCACTTCATCATCGGGACAGTCGATATCGTCAACAGCACCTTCTCCGCCAACACGGCCACCGTGGAAGGCGGCGCGCTGTACATCGAACCCACCGGCCCGGGCGCGACCGATCTCAATATGCTTAACGTCACGATCACCGGCAACAGCGCGCCGAGCGGCGGCGGCATCGTCAACGATGCGGACGAGGCCGTCATCACCGCGGTCAACACGGTCATCGCCGGCAACTCCGCCGGTTCCGGCGCCGAGGTCGCCGGCGCGATCCGCGTTAGCTACAGCCTGATCGGCGCGGCCGCCGGCGACACCGACGGGGCCACGATCACCGAGCTGTCAGCCGGCACCAGCCTGTTCAATACCAACCCGCTGCTCGAATCCCTCACCGACAACGGCGGCCAGCATGTCGGACGCAACGGGGCATTCCCGATGCCAACGCATGACCTGCGGGTCGACAGCCCGCTGATCGCAGCAGGCGATCTGTCGGCAAGCTTCATCGGACTTTCCCTGCCCGCCACCGACCAGCGCGGCACGGGCTTCCCGCGCATCCGCAACGGCGGGCTCGAGATCGGTGCGATCGAATTCGGGGCCGGCCTCGGCGGCGGCGGTGGTGGCGCCATCCATGCGTTGGGACTGATAATCCTCGCCCTCTTTGCCGGTCTCACCCGGCGACGCGGCGCACGACAAAACGTGTAGATCGAGCCTCCCGCGCGGCCCATGACGCGCCCCTGCCCGGGGACAGATTTATTTTTCTTGTCAGATCTTCGGCGCAACCTGGCTTCAGAGCCAGCCTCCAGGCATGAGCAGTATCAGAAATAAATAAAATAAATAAATCTGTCCCCGACGCCGGTGGATTGACGCTGTTTCGTGCGACCGGAGGCTGTTAATCCTCGTGGTTCACCAGATCCAGGTCCCTGCGGTAGACCTGCGACTCGATCTCGACCAGCCCCAGCATGGTGTGAAACAGGTTGTCATGGGTGTATTCGTGTGCGGCGTGCGCGCGCAGGGCCGCGCGGTCGACGTGGTAGCTATCGCCGAACCACAGGATCATCGGCACATGCGTCTGCGCCTCGGGCGCCATGACCATCGGGATGCCGTGCAGGTACAGACCCTTCTCGCCCAGTGACTCGCCGTGATCGCTCACGTACATCATAGCGGTCTCGAAGCGGTCGGTGTTCTGCTTGAGCAGCCCGATCACCCGGGACAGGAAGTAATCCGTGTACAGGATCGCGTTGTCATAGGCGTTTCCGATCTCTTCCCCGCTGCACTGATCGAGCTCGTTGGTGGCGCACACGGGCGTAAAACGCTCGAATTCCCTGGGGTAGCGTTTGTAATACGCCGGCCCATGATTGCCCATCTGATGCAACACGATGACGATATCGCCCTGCGGAATACCATCGATATACTCCTGCAATCCCGCCAGCATGCCCACGTCGCGGCATTCGACGTCGCAGACCGGATTGTTCTCGCCGGTCTTGAAATTCTCGTACGGTACGCGCAGGGCCACGCCCTTCGAATCCGAGTTGTTGTCGCGCCACAGCACATTCACGCCGGCATGCGTCAGCACATCGAGCAGGTTTTCGTGGTGCGCGTGCTCCGCCTCGGACCCGGCATAGCCGCTGAGCGAAAACATGCAGGGCACCGACACCGCCGTTGAAGTGCCACAGGAGTGTACCTGGCTGAAGTAGATGACATCCTCCCGCGCCAGCAGCGGATTGGTGTCGCGGGCATAACCGTTGAGCGAAAAATGATCGGCGCGCGCGGATTCTCCGACTACCAGTACGACCAGCTCACGATCCTGGTCGGTGGCCGGGATCTCGGCGTCCGTGCCTACCGGAACGACGGGGCCCTCCGGGCCGCGCATGGCGGCGGCGAGATATTTCCCAGCGGAATAGAGGTAATAGGCCGGGTTGGCGTAAAAGCGCACCGTCTTGTGTTCGCGGATCAAGCTGCTATAGGTCTTGCCGAAGGCGAGCACCATGGCCACGATGGTGAGCACCGCAACGGAGATGAGCTTCAGCCGTGACAGCAATTCCGCGCGGAATGGGCGCGCGTCGATCTTCACCCGATAGACCAGCAACGACGGGACTATTCCCAGCAGCACGAGATATATCAGCAGCCTGACGCTGAACAGGTCCATTGACTCGTCGACGTCGGTCTCCACGAGATTCTGAATCATCTCGTCGCTGATCACGACATCGTAGGCATCCATGAAGTACGCCGTCAGCGCCGACGCCAGCAGCACGATGACCAGCATGGGCTTGACGATGGGCCGCCACGCGACCAGCCCGAGCAACACCGTGTTCCAGGCCGTGAGCAGGATAAACAGGCTGGCGATAAACGCCGGGTTTCCCTGCGGCGGGTAAAATTCCGCGGCGTGGCGGAAGAAGGACAGATTGAAAAACACGGACAGCAGCAGGGCGGTCGCGAGGATCAACCGGTTGGTGCTCATCATCGGCGCATGTCTCACTACGGCCTCGCCCCCGGCTGAAGGTCGGAAATTCGGTGAATGCGGGATCGACCGCCGCACAGCGGACCGGCACAGGGCCATTGCCCGGGAGCACTGCCCCGCCATTCCAGGACCCGAGCCGGAGGGATGAAATGAGGCCCTGTTGTAGCACAACTCGTCCAGACCGGGAAGGAGACGTCACGCCTTCCGCCACAAAGAAGGCGGTGCCTATTTGGGGACAGATTTATTTTTTTCGCCCCTGACCGGCTGCGAAGGACCGGTATTTCCATCGGTCCGGCTACATGGGCCATCGGAATTAAATAAATCTGTCCCCAACGTCAGGGGATTGGCGGCCACTGAATAAATCTGTCCCCAATCAGGGGGCGATCAGGAAGGGTATGCCCTGGGCGGTGAGGAAGGCGCGGGCGTCGGGGCCGTGCAGGATGGCGAAGGTCGCGAGCATGCCGGCCTCCATGCAGGTGGGGCCGGCGACGGTGACGGCGCCCGGCGCGCCCTCCACCGGCCAGCCCGTGCGCGGATCGAGGATATGGCCATAGCGGCGACCGTCCCGTTGCAGGAAGCGCCGCGCGTCCCCGCTGGTGGCGATGCCGCCCTGGCGGACCTTCAGTTGCGCCAGCACGGAAGGGCCCGCCGCGCGCGGGTCCTCGATGCCGACGTTCCACAAGGTGCCGTCGCGGCGCGGTCCGTCCACGAACAGGTCGCCGCCGAAATTGATGATGAACCCGCGCGCGCCCTGCGCGCGCGCGACGCCCGCCGCCCGGTCCACCGCGTATTCCTTGCCGATGCCGCCGAAATCGATCTCCATCCCCGCCGGCAGCCGCAGCAACGGCCGCCGCCAGTCGACCTTGTCCCAGCCGACGTGCCGCAGCACCTCGGCGACGCGTTCCGGCGCCGGCAGACGGTCGCTGCCGTCGAAGCGCCAGGCGCGGCGCAGCACCCCCGAAGTAATATCGAAACGGCCGTCACTGAGCCGGTGACACACGGCCGCGTACTCGAGCAGATCGGCCGTTTCGGCATCGACCTCGACAGCCGCGCCCGCGGCGCAATTGATCCGGGAAAGCAGATTGTCGTCACGATAGCGGCTGAACTTGGCCTCGATGCGCCAGGCCTCATCGGCAACCGCGCGCAGCAACTCTTCAGCCGCCGCCTGACTATCGGTCTCGACCAGCAGCTCACAGTCACTGGCCATGGCCGCGAAACGGCCGCGCCAGTAACCGTCCTCGCGCGTCAGCCGCGGCGCATCGCGCATGAGATCCCCACTCAGAAACGGGCGAAGTAGTTCAGCTGTATGATAACCGCCTCGAGATCCGGATACAGGTCGAAGTTGTTCTGAATGCCGATCGCGTCGGCGGGATGGCTGTTGCCGGTCTGCACCATGCGCTCCAGCAGCAGGCTCCACTCGCTGTCCTCACCGTCCGCGCGCCCGAACTTCAGCCCCACCGTCGTGCTGTCCATCTCGGCCAGGCGATAGTCGGCGCTGACCTCGGACGGGATCCCCGCGGATTCCGGCAGGCTGTGACGATAAAAGTCGGCCGCGGTCTGACTGTAACGGCGTCCGTACGGCGCCGCGAAATAGCCGCGCCCGAGCTCCAGCCGGTAAGTCATGTCGACGGTGGTCGAACGCACGCCCCAGTCATCGGTGAAATAGCGGTAAGAGACGCGGAAGACGTCTTCGGGCAGGTGATAGACCCACTTCAGGTAAAGGACGTTCGCCAGGCGGTTGCCGGGACGACTCTCGTAGATGTAATCGGTGGTCGCGCCGCCGGCGTCGATCAGGCTGACGACCTTGTACGGATCATTCAGATACCCGTCACGATAGCTGAGCGTATAGTTCAGCTGCAACAGGGAACGCGGACTCAGCACCTGGGTCACGCCGACCATCGCGTCGAGGATCAGCTTGGTCTCGCCGTTCAGAAGATCTCCCCCGCCGCCTTCGCCGCCCTCACCCTCGCCTTCGTCATCCTCGCCGCCACCTTCGCCCGAATTGTTGGACACCGTACTGAGCCGCTGGAGCGCCGTCGGCGTCCCGCCGGTCGGCGAGACCATGTCGAGACCGGCGCCGAGACCGGCGCTCCAGGTCCGGAGCCGGTCCGCGGTATCCCACTGCCGCGTGTAGCTGCCGCCCAGGGACAGGTAGTCGGATTCCACCGAGCCGGTGAGCCCGGTGATATGCCGTTCGGTGCGGCTGTCCGGCGTCTCCCAGTCGACGCCGAGCGCAACACGGGCATCCGAGAAGTCCACGGTCGGAAAGGTATTGGGCGCCACCGTATACGTCTTGCTGCCGGACGCGCCGGTGAAGGTCTGCGCGGTATTGGTCGTGGTGGCGCCGTTGGGCGAGGCCCCGGTCATGACATCGACGGTGCCGTGCACAGTGACGCTGGCATCGTCGCCGAGATCCTTCTTCGCCGAAAAGGTCGGCTCGACGACGTCGACGCGGTCCTTCTCGGAGTAGAACAGCACCGCGCTGTCGAGATCCCAGACCTCGGCGGAAGCCGCGTCCGCCTGGCCCGACGCGGAGGCGAGCAATCCGCACGTCGCGAGGGTCAGGGCACCACGGATGTTTTCGTGGCGACCGGACATCAGTTGCACCCGCAGCCGCCGCCGCCGACGCCCTGACCGCCGAAGGCGGCCTCCTTGCTGAAGTAGATGTGCTCTTCCAGCGCGCTCTGGACCGGGTTCGGCGTCAATTGCATCTTGCGTTCGGCGAGCTGGCCGCGCTCCCAGGGCTTGACCGTGGAACAGCCGGCGCAGAGGACTGTCAGGCCCAGGATCAGTGCGATCGCCGGCGCCGCCTTCATCGCGGCGCCCCGCTTACTTGCGCGCCAGTAGCGCGCGGATCTGCGTCTCGACATCGGCAAGCTCGCTCTCGCGAAAACCGAGATGCTCGGCATGGATGCGCCCCTCGCGGTCGACCAGATAGGAGGTCGGCATCCCGGTCACGCCGTAGGCCTCGGCGATATCGCCCTGCGGGTTGTAGGCCACGGTGAATCGCGCCGGATAACGGGCCAGGAATTTCTCGCCCAGCGCGCGCTCGCTGTCGAGATTGATGGCGATGACCTTGAGGCCCTGCGCCTTGTAGCGGTCCTGCAGGTCGCTCATCCACGGAAAGGATTTCCGGCAGGGACCGCACCAGGACGCCCAGAAGTCCACGTAGATCACCTGACCGCGGAATTGCGACAGCGCGATCTCGCCATGATCGGTCGGCAGGGTGAAATCCGGCGCCGCCCGCTCTTCCGAGGCAGACACCAGTCCGCACAGCGCAAGCAACATGGCCAGCAGCCAGACACGGTGCTTCATACGGGAGATCGATTCATACATAAATTCTGCCGGACCCTGTCCTGATAAACGAATCGGCGGGGATTATGGTTCCCTGCCGCAGTGAAACAGCGTCCAGTGTACCGCCACAGGCTGCCCGATACCTTAATGCTGGATTAAGGACTCATGCCGTGATGCGTTCGAATTATCAGAAATAAAATCGGGGACAGTCTAATTAATTGGAACAACCGCCGATTAAGCAGACCGTCCCCGATTCAGTCGCCGGACAGCGCGGCCACCAGTGCGAGATCACCCGGGCGCACGGAGTCGAGCCTGAATTTTTTCGCCGCGGCCAGCATGCGCGTGAGTCCGGCGGCAAGCGTCATGGGCGGCGCGGTGTCGCCCTTCTTCGCGCGGAGAAAGCGCACCGGATTGATGCGCGCGACAACATAGGCGCGCAGATAGGGTGATTTGAAACCGCGCGCCTGCAGGCCCTGGATGAGGCGTTTCACCTCGGCGTCGATCTCCAGCAGACGGGAGGCGACGCCCTCACGCTGGCGCAGGCTCGCCGGCAGCGTCCGGTCGCCGAAGCGATCGAGCTTCTTCAGAAACGGACTGTAGGCGCCGCCCGCGAAGCGCGGCTGCTGCTCGTAGACGATGCCGAGCGTGATCAGTTCGGGCGCCTCGAACTCGGCCTGGTAGTCGGATTCCCGGGCGCGCGGCCGGCGCGTGGCGAGGTTGCGCGCCATGCGGATGACCTCCAGGCTGCGATCCTTCAGGTTGTGCGCCTTCTCGGTGTTGAGCGCAAGGATGCGGAACGCGAGATCCTCGTCGGGCGAGACCAGCGCGGTGATCTGGCGCAGGCCCAGCACCTTGGCCGCCGCCAGCCGGTGGCGCCCGTTCGGCGTCCACAGGCGGCCGTCCTGGCCGCGCACGACGATGATCGGATCCAGAAACGACGCGGACTCTTCGATCTTGGCCGCGAGGCGTTTGGTGTGGGTCGGCGACAGGTCGCGCTGGAACGGTGTCGGCTGTACCGCGTTGAGGGGGAGCGTCGCGAGCAGCAGCGGCCGTCCCGACAGCGGCTCGCGATACGCCCCGATCGCGGCGCCGCCGGCGGCCGCCACTTCGGCGGCGAGCGGCGCCACTTCAGGCGCATCGGCCGTCAGCACGATGTCGCCGGCCTGCAGGCCGCGCTTGTCCTTGCGCGGCGTGAGCCGCTTGCGCGACGGGGCCTTGCCCGCCTTCTTTTTCGGTTTCTTCATGCGACCGTCGGGAACCGCCCGGAAACGACACCGCGCAGGGTGCTACTCATCCAGCAACTCCACCTCCGCCGCCCCCGTCGCCGCGTCGATGTCGAAACGCACCACGCAGTATTCGTTGTTCTCGTTGACGGGCGTCGGGTCATCGGCACAGGCGCAGCCGGTCAGGATCGAGCGGTAGAACATCCCGACCTTGGCGTGGATGACGCCGGTGGCGTCGGACGTGTTGATCACCATCGCGTTCAGCGTCCCGTCGAGCACGTGACTGCCGACGGACAGCGCGCGATACAGCGGCAGCTGGGCATAGTCCAGCCGCTCGACCTCGTGCTTGAGCGCATCGTTGAAGCCCGGGGTGCCCCAGGCGTGCAGCGCGCGTGTCAGTCGAATCGTCATGGCTCACCCTGTCGCAACGTGCAGAATGGCTACCACAGATCCCGGTCCGGATATTCTGGCAGAGTTGCCGCGCAAGGGAAAATCCTGCCTGCCTCTCGTGCCCGGCTTACGGTATAATCGCGGCTCCTGAACTCGGGGATGTGCGATGACACCTGGCAGACGCGGATGGGCGATCATACTGCTGGCGGCCACGGCCCTGGCGGCCTGCAGCACCGATGCGTCGCAGGCGACCTGGCTGCACGGCACCTGGACGCTCACCTACAACCCCGGCAACGACAGCCAGGACGTGCTGACCTTCCGCCCGAACGGCAAGGTCGAGATCCGCACCTCCGACGCGCGCCGCATCGACGGGACCTACCACCTGAAAGACCAGACCCTGCTCCTGCTGCTGGAAGGCCGCACCGGCGTCATCGACGCCCAGTTCGAAATCTCCCCCGACCACACCCGCCTGATCTACCCCTCCGGCGCCTACTACACCCGTAAAGACGCCTCATGACCCCCCGCCCCCGCCAATCCCATGACGTCGGGGACAGATTTATTTATTGCCAATTTGTTTATTGCTCCGAAGGCCCTCTCCTTACACGCGCGAATCATGCCGGTCACCCTGGACAGACAGACCGTTGAGCGCGACTGGGCCGCGCGTGGCTTCAGCTGCGATATCTGGACCGATCCGCCGGGACAGGTCTGGCGTGATTACGTGCATGACACCGACGAACTGCTGATGCTGATCGACGGCGAGATCGAGATCCGCCTCGGTGGAAAGACCCTGCGCCCGGCCGTCGGCGAAGAGATCTTCATCCCCGCCCATGCCCCGCACACCGTCACCAACACCGGCACGGTGACCAACCACTGGTACTACGGCTACCACTCTCTCTGAATCCCCAAATTGGGGACAGATTTATTTAAACGTCAATCCAATGACGTCGGGGACAGATTTATTTTTCATATTGTTCAATGCCGCATGAAGATATTTCTCGCACCGACGCAAAAATAATCTGCCCCGGATAACTTCCGGATTACAACAATAATTTCTCGGATAATTTCAATAAACACGATATGTTAACGAGCCACTCAGAAACGCGACCTGAGTCAGGCTAGCGCGAATCGGTACCTCCAACAATAAATTGAGCTCCTTCGTAACTGCCCTGAAACAAGGAAATACGCTTGCCTGTCATGCGAAATACTTCGTTATCGAGCTTAAGATAACCGGGATTGGAACGTTCATACGCATAGGCCGTTCCCAAGACGATGGTGCGCGTCGATCCCGCTCCGATTACCTGCGAGGCATGGTTCCCAGAAACGAGCACGGCGTCCAAACGGGCACCCGGTTCCGCAACAACACGCCACAGCACCGGCTCATATGAGCTCAACACCAGCACGACAGGCTTCTCGGAACGGCGCACTCGAACATCCACGTTTGTAGTCTTTCTCGGTTCCCGCGGGCGTGCGCCTTCCCCTCCGCCCTGATACACTCCGATCGCCTCGATTTTTGCATCATGAGGGATATCGAGCATCGGCTTGACGGGAATACTCGCGGGCTCCGTCCAAACCACAATGGGCCGACTCCCCGTGGCACTATAGGCCTGCTGCCGATCGAAATCTTCCAGCTTCTTTTGATTAACTCTCATATTTGCATCAGATATGAAACTTTTGATGTCGACCGGTTCTGCTGATGGCGGGTCGTCAAACACAACCACTCTGTTCCGGCTAATTGCGACCAAACTGTTTAATGCAGGTATATACAGGTATTGAACCGATATCAGATCATCCTTGTCGATCAGCGCAAACGACCGATCCTGGATCGAGTAATAGTAGTGCTGATTATCACTGGCAGATACATCCCGGATAAACCCGTTGATGATGATCTTATCCGGATCCGGCGTCGCAGACATTCGCATGATGTTGAATGGCGCCAGCGGTATATCCTCTCTCTCGAATGAGTCGGTCGCGACAATATGCAGGGAATCTCGTCCGGCGATATAGGTAACTTCATCTGAAGTCAGGCACCAGAGCCCGGAGGACAGCCGGTCAGACAGGGCTACGTCAGCAAGCAGTTTCATCGACGGCGCCTCGCCACTCCACTTTACCTCCACCCTTGACAAGCCCTGGGTTGTACTGATGAGAAAACTCTTGTTGTCACCGTCGGGAACAATCCGCAATATAGACCCAAGCACTCCCGCAAACGGCGCCTCCTTGCCGGTTACCAGATCGATCAGGACGTATTGCTGATTGTCTTCTCTGCGATACAGTGCACCCCGCTCTCCGAACCAGTGGAAATTCCGGACGCCAACACCTGGCAGGGAGACAACAATGTCTCCGGTATCACTACGTCGGATTAGCAACTGTTCATTATTTCCGATAGTAAACAATCGGCCATTCGCGGAAATCTCCCCGCCTCGCATCTTGGTTTCGTTTATTTCCTTGAATATCGTATCTCCCGTCTCCAGATCGAAGATCTGGATACCCTTATTCAAGGTCACCAGCATGACCCCGGCCTGAGACGCCGGATACACCCATTGAATAGACTCATCGGCGACATAAAATTTCTGATGGGAATCCGCGATAGGCCTGATCGGCTGTTCAGCCAGGATCATGCTGACACGCAGGAATCCTAACCATCTGGCGAGTTCAATATCCTTCTCATTAAAGCACGAACGGTCGTGAAGCTCTTTGCGTATCTCCTCATCACTTGTGTGCCAGGAGGGTGTATATCCATTGGAACATGTAAGCGCACGCACCTTGAGACGCTTTGTGAGCTCATCCTCGATCACTTTCCTGCGTTCAGGACCAGCATACTCGATGGCCTCGGACATCGACCTTTCGATATCACTGGCCATGGGGATCGCGGCGTTGATCCTTTCCTCAGAGTCCTGCAACAGTGATTCGCAGCCACTCAACAGCAGCCCCACAAAAGCGATCATGCCCAGCTTGAACATTTTCAGATCCACCCCAGCCGGATTTCATAAATCTTCCCTGACCAATAAATCCCATGAACGGAACTAATACTTCCGGGCTATACCCGATATCGAACATGCCTAAAATTAGCGACCCGGATTTCAGGTTCTTTATCACGCCAAGGCAAAACATCAGCAACAAGCCGGCGTAATCAGGGCCGGATTGAAAAGCCTGACTCCGCTCAGGTGCGCTTATTTCGGCTTGTCTTTCAGAAGTGCCTGGAGATCGGCGAAGGGGTTGAAGGTGGCGTTTGTTCCCTTTGCATTACGGGTGGATGTATTTCCCCGTTGCGCCTCGAGCTGGCGCTGGTGTTCGTTATCGTGGCAGTACAGGCACAGCAGTTCCCAGTTGCTCCCGTCCGGGGGATTGTTGTCGTGGTTGTGGTCGCGATGGTGCACGGTCAGCTCGCTCAGACCCTTGCCTTCGAACGCGCGCCCGCAGCGCCCGCAGACATGCGGATACATCTTCAGCGCCTGCTCGCGGTAACCCAGCTCACGGCGGTCCCGCGCCTTGTGCGCCTCGCCCACCAGCTTGTCCAGCCTGTCGGTGTCGGTCTTCATCCTGCCACCATCCTAACGCCGTTCCCTGCTGATTCTCAATGGGTTTGAGCACGTCCGCAACTGTGGCACACGGCGCTCCGGCCGCTCACGGCGGATGATATCGGCATGATTAATCGGGATGATGGAATTACAATAAACGACCAGAATCCATTCGAGTTCATGCGCCATCTGTCATGCTGACACGATTTCTCGAGGCCTTGCCTCCCACGCCGCGCCGCTGGCTGAACATCCTGATCGCCGCCGGGCGCAACTGGAGTGCCGTGCGGGCGGTCTCCCATGCCGCGGCGCTGAGCTTCTATACGCTGTTCTCGATGGCGCCGATCATGATCGTGGTCGTGACGATCGTCGGCCTCGTGCTGGGGGAACGCGCCGCCCACGGTGAACTGACGGCGCAACTGCAGGAGGTGCTGGGCCCCCGGGCCGCCGGGGTGATCAACACGGCAGTGGCCAACTCGCGGATCGACCAGAGCGGCATCTGGCCGACGCTGTTCGGCGCCGGTGCAATCATCGTCGGCGCCACGAGCGTCTTCGCCAAGATGCAGCACGCCCTGAACGTGATCTGGGGTGTCGCACCGCGCCCCTCGCGCAGCAGTCTGTGGCTGTTCATCAAGACGCGCCTGCTGTCGCTGGCGATCATCCTGGCGATCGGCTTCGTCCTGCTGGTATCGCTGCTGTTGAGCATTGCAGTGCAGATCGTCGCGACGTTCGCCTCCCAGTGGCTGCCGGTCACCCCCGAAGTCATGACACTGCTGGAGACCGGCACCTCGCTGATGGTCATCACGCTGCTGTTCGCCGCGATCTTCAAGATCCTGCCCGATGTCGTGCTGACCTGGCGCGACGTACTCCCGGGCGCCTTTGTCACCGCGTTGCTGTTCACCGCCGGCCGCTATCTGATCGCGCTCTACCTGGCCCATTCCGCCACTGCCTCCACCTATGGCGCGGCCGGTTCACTGGTATTACTGCTGTTATGGGTGTATTACTCGTCACTGATCCTGTTCTACGGCGCCGCCCTGACCCGCGCGCACATCGAGGCCGACGGGCGGCCAATCACGCCGAGGAACACCGCCGTCATCGTCCAGCGACAACTGCTCGACGAATGAGCCCTAGGTAATTTGGGTAATTTGGGGACAGATTTATTTTTTCCGATTTATTTATTTCGGAAAAAATAAATCTGTCCCCAACGTCATTGGTTTGACGTTGGGGACGGCTGGGGGATTACTCGCCGGTGCTGACGATGCCGCCGTTGGGGAGGAAGACGGCGCTGGTGGTGCCGTCGGAAAAGCCGCTGGAGCCGAGGATGCGCGACTGCCAGCTGTTGCTCGGGTTGTCGTTCGACCGGGCGGCGAGCTGCGCCAGGTTCCACAGCGGTGCGCCGCCCTCAAATCCGGCCAGCCCCTGCGCCGTGATGAAGTAGCGGCCCGGCATGATCGGACCGGTGATGCGCTGCAGGGCCAGCGCGTCGTACAAGTGCAGTTCGCGGCCGTTGACGAAGATCTGGGTCTCGCCGTCCGACGCGTCCGCCGGCAAGGGTCCGCCGAGATCGAGCCCCGGCGCGATGAATCCGAGCGTCGGCCCGCCCCGCACGCCCCAGGCGCCGAGCACCGCGTCGTACCAGTAGTCGGCATCGCCGATACCAATATGATAGGCGGCCTCGAGCCGGGCGAGTTCATCGTCACTCAATCTTTTGCCGTTGATCAGGACATTGCGCCCGCCGGTTTCAGCCGGCGCCATGGCGCCCTGCGACGCGGATCCCGTTCCCTCAGACATATCATCAGTCAAACGACGGAACGTCAACCGGTCGCCCACGCCGTCCGCGCCGATCTCGAGGATCAGCGCATCGCCCTGCATCACCGCGGTCAGCGGCACGCTGTTGGTGCCCTGCCCCGCCGTGCCGGTGAAACCCGCGCCGTTGCGCGTCGCCGACAGCGGCATGACGGACACGCCTTCTCCGAACGAGCCGCTGACCTCGCCCGTCTGTGATTCACTCAAGGTGAGCGTGACCGAGGGCTCTTCGATCGCGGCGTACTGGCCGTCCAGCCCCCCTGCGTGGCACAGGCCTGCCAGCATCAATGCGCCACAAGCGGCCGTCCAGACAGTTACGCGGTTCATTTGATCAACCTCCGGTTGTGCTCGAAACGAAGGGGGCAGATTTAAATCTGTCCCCACACTATCGAGGGGACGGACTTAAGTCCGTCCCCGATCGACCCTTACATCGGGGACAGATTTCAAATCTGTCCCCTTGCGCTGAAGTTAAATCTGTCCCCAATCCCTGTCCAACGTAAACTGTCCCCATTATTTCTTGAACAGATCGTTCAGCTTCTCGCGCGCGGCGTCTTCCGGGTTTCGGGGTTCCGATGCAGGTGATCCAGTGCCGCCGAACAGGGCGTCCAGCTGGCGGCGCGATTCCCCGGCCTGACCTGACGGCGGGGCGAAGGCGTCCGGCCGGATCTGGAAATAGCCGCAGAAGTTGGCGCGCTCCTTGTCGGCGACGGCGTCCGCCACCGGTTCACGGCACTGCTGGGCGGAGCGCGGGTCGTAGTAGCGGCACATGCGGCAGACATGCAGCTGTGCGCGGCAGGACGAGCATTCGGCGAGGCGCGCCAGCGGCAACAGCAGCTCCGGCTGCGCCGCGCCGCATTTCCAGCAGACATAGGTATCCGGCGGCATGATGTTCCCGGCTTCAACTGGAACGGGGACGGACTTAAGTCCGTCCCCAACCTTGCTACAGAAGTATGGGGACAGATTTATAAATCTGTCCCCAAGGCTGGCTTGCCCCCAACGCAGTCCCCCGACAGCGAAAACGGGGACAGACTGGAAGTCTGTCCCCAGTCTTAATAGATGCTACTCCTTCTTCGTCGATCCGTTGACGAAGGTGATGTCGATACCGATCAGCCGGTTGATGAAGCCGATCAGTGACGACGTGTCCTTGGGTGACGACGTCATCGTGATCACATCGCTCCCCTCGGGCACCAGATCCATCGCGCGCTGCTGCGTATCGCCGCCGGGGATCTGCAGAAACAGGATATTAAAGTTCTCGGCGTGCGCGGAGTACGAATCTCCCGTCGTCCGCACACCGGAGCACGCGGCAAGCGCGCACACGGCCAGGCTGGCCACCAGCCATTTCATCATCATTGCTTCCCTCCCCGTCGGTTGATCACGATCCTGCCGCGCAGGATTTCTGCTTCCTTCGTCGCACCGCCTGTTCGGATGCCGACTCCAGACACCGCTTGCATCAACTCTGCCGTCTGAGTCGGGAGCGACGGTAGGGGACAGATTTGCAAATCTGTCCCCGATCCCGAACTGTCCCCGGCTCCGGCATCTACAGGCATCGATTGTAAGTCCGTTTGCCTGCGTTCGGCTATCTGAATCGGCGCCAGAAGCTCGGGGGCTTACGGCGACCTTGAGAGCGAAATCGGGGACAGCGACATTAAAATCGGGGACAGATTTATAAATCTGTCCCCAAACCTGGCACGGGGACGGACTGGAAAATTAGAACGGGGACGGATTTCAAATCCGTCCCCTTGGCCGCTGCTCCGGCATTGTCGGGTAGGGGACAGACTTAAGTCTGTCCCCGCATTAAGCCTAAACCAGACCGGGGACGGACTTAAGTCCGTCCCCTGACTAACCAGCCTCGCGCGCCATCCGCAGCGTCAGCACGGCATCGATGCCGGGGCGGGCCGTGTTTCGGACCGGGATCTCGCAGTGCCACCCGCCGTCCCGGGCGCTCACCGCGGCCACGCGGCCGGCGCGGTTGGCGCCGTTCTCATTGTCCCAGCCGTATTTGACGCGCACCGCGCCGGCCTTTTCCCAGTCCACCAGCAGGTTCAGCTTGTCGCGGAACAGGTAGGCGCCGTCGTAGTGATCGTCGAAAAAGTGATCGCCCCCGACGACATACTCCGGCACGAGCACACGCAGATCCACCGAGAAGCCCATGTAACGGCTGTTCTTGTGGATCAGCGCCTCGGACAAATAGGTGCTGAACAGCGTCAACCCCTTCTGCTCCCCCACCACCTCGTCGTATTTCGCGAAGATCGCCGAGGCCTCGTCCTGCGTGCGCCGGTGCAGGTCCCAGCGGAAGTCCCGCACGCGCACGATCACCTCCACGTGATAGGACGCCCGCACCTTTTTGCCTTTCTTCTTCGCCGTCTCGATCTTCGGTGGCAGCGTGAAGTCCTTCACGTGCAGCACACCGTACACCGCCATGTCGCCGAAGAAGAACCGCCTCAGGTTCTGGTACCCCTCCTCGGAATTGACGATGCCGAAATGCCCGGAATGGGCGCGATGCACGAAGGCGCGCGGGCCGTCCTTCACGTAGGCGTTCCGGATCAGCACCAGTCCGTCGCTCATCGGCCCGACCGCCAGCCGCGACAGGCCGTAGGCCGCCGCATAATCGCGCTCGTTGGTGCCGACCAGCGAGAAGAAACGGCCGGGATCGAACTTGCCGGCCAGGCTGTGCACCGGTTCGCCGGCCGGCAACTTCAGGTACTCGCGCATGCGCGCCTCGCTGAAGTTCTCGCTGTTGTTGACCTGCACGAAGCGCGGGATGTTGCCGAGCAGGCGCACATCGATGCCACCGTGCGGCGTCGCGTAGGTGAAGACCTTCTCGACCGCGACCGGGTCCTGCTCGCCGGCGCGGGTGTTCTGCAGCCAGCAGCGCACGACCAGCCCGCCCATCGAATGAGCCACCAGATAGACGCGGAACTCCCGCCGCGCCTGCGCATCATCGCCGCAGATGCGCTCACGCATGTCGCGCAGGAAATCGCCCAGGCCATCGGCGAAGATCTCGATCTCCGGCCGCTTTCCGTCGCCGAGGTCGCGCGAGACCTGCTCGTAATAGCGGTACACCCAGATCGTCTTCCACGGAATCGGCGGATCGCCGCTCAGTTCCACGCCGTCGGAGAAGGCATCGGTATACCCGTAATCCTTCATCAGTCGGATCAGCGGCGACTCGAAGATATGGCGCTGGATATCGCCCGTCCAGCGCTGGCGCAGCTTGGTGCTGCCGAGGTTGAAGCCCATGTACGGATCGGCGACCGTGTCCTCGACCTCGGCCTGGGTCATCGCGTAGCCGCGCACATAGACGATCGGATAGTACGGGTGATGCGACATCACGACCTCCTCGGTCACTCCGGACCATCGTCAACCGGCGTTACGGAACAGGGTCATCGCGCGCGCCGCGCGAGACAACACTGCCGCTGCCCCAATATAATGCCCGACACGATTCCCGATTCCCATCACCCGAAACGCTGATATCCATTGATGGCCGCCCTGCTCAACCGCCTCGCCAACCTGTTCCCGCTCTGGGTCGTGACCTGCAGCGGGCTCGCGCTGTTCTACCCGGCGGGGTTCACCTGGTTCAACTCGACGATGATCGTCTGGGGCCTGGCCGTAATCATGATCGGCATGGGGATCACGCTGAGCGTCGACGACTTCCGCCGCGTCGCGCGCCTGCCGCGCCAGGTGGTGGTCGGCGTCGCCGCGCAGTTCCTGATCATGCCATTCCTCGGCTGGGCCATCGCGAAGGGGCTGGCGCTGGAGCCCGCACTCGCCGTCGGCCTGATCCTCGTGGCCTGCTGCCCGGGCGGCACGGCGTCCAATGTCGTCAGCTACATCGCGCGCGCGGACGTCGCGCTGTCGGTACTGATGACGATGTGCTCGACCTTCGCCGCCGTGGTGATGACGCCGCTGCTGACCAAGTGGCTGGCCGGCGCGTATGTCGAGGTCAGCGCCTGGAGCCTGTTCGTCAACACGCTGCAGGTGGTCGTGGTACCGGTCACGCTCGGCGTGTTGCTCAATCGCTACGCGCCGCGCGTCGTGAATTTCGTGCTGCCGGTGGCGCCGCTGGTATCGGTGATCTTCATCACGCTGATCTGCGCCAGCATCATCGGGTCCAATGCCGGCACCGTGCGCGACTCCGCGCAGGTGCTGTTCACCGCCGTCGCCCTGCTGCACCTCGGCGGCTTCGGCCTCGGCTACCTGCTGGCCCGATTGCTGAAGCTGTCCGAACTCGCCAGCCGTACCGTCTCCATCGAAGTCGGCATGCAGAACTCCGGCCTCGGCGCCGTCCTCGCCCGCGCGAGCTTCCCCGAACTGGTCCTGGCCCCGGTCCCCTCCGCCATCTCCGCCAGCTTCCACTCCATCATCGGCAGCGCCCTCGCCGCCTGGTGGCGCATGCGACCGCCGCGGCCCTCTGATAGGGGACAGACACCGGTAGGGCGGGGACAGACTTAAGTCTGTCCCCATACCTCACCCATCGGGGACAGATTCCCCACCCATCGGGGACAGATTTGAAATCTGTCCCCATACTAAAGTCGGCCGCCTCCTCTTCGGCTCCGGCGGCGTCATCAGCTCACGAATCGCATCAAAGACGATCTTGAACTGCGCGTCGTATTTCCGTTCCAGGGCGGCAAGCTTCCGCGCAAGCTCCGCGTGCGAGATCAGCATCTGCCGGAGACGCACGAAGGTCCGCATGATTTCGATGTTGACACGAATGGCTCGTTCGCTCCGCAGGACCGAGGAAAGCATTGCCACCCCCTGTTCCGTAAAGGCATAGGGCGCGGCTCGACGTGCCCCACCCCAGCTTGAAGTCACAAATTGTGATTTCAAGCTGGCGAGTTCCTGATTGCTCAACTGGAACATAAAATCCTCGGGAAACCGCGCGATATTTCGTTTCACCGCCTGAATCAGGACGCGAGGCTCCACCTGATACAACTCAGCGAGGTATGTGCTGAGCATCACCCTCTGTCCCCGGATCACCAGAATCCCCTGAGTAATCCCCGCGATTGATACCCTGTTCTCACCACCATTTTTCCCGGCCTCCATGCCCCACCTCCTTGACGAACGAACGTTCGTTCGCTAGCATAGCCGCATGCCCAATGATGAGCAACATCTCGCCCGCCTGCAGGATTACTACGCCCGCCACCGCGTGCTGCCCTCGTATGCGGCCATCGGCGAGCTGATCGGCATGAGTTCTAAGGCCTCGGTCGCGGGACTGGTGATGCGGCTCAAGGCGGAAGGTTATCTCGAGAGCGCCCCCGGGCAGCGGCTCAGGCCCGGCGCGCGCTTCTTCGAGCGGCCGCTGGCCGAGAGCGTGCCGGCCGGCCTGCCGAGTCCGGCCGCGGACACCGGGTCGAACAATCTCACCATCGACGAATACCTGGTAAAGAATCCGTCAACGACGGTGCTGGTCCGCGTCCGCGGCGACTCGATGATCGACGCCGGCATCCATTCGGATGACATCGTCGTCGTCGAGAAGCGCCAGAACGCCAAGGTCGGCGAACTCGTCGTTGCCATCGTCGACAACGAATTCACCCTGAAGCGCCTCGACAAGGAAAAGGGAAAGTTCGTGCTGAAACCCGAGAACAAGGCCTACCCTGTCATCCGCCCACAGGGTGCGCTGGAAATCTTCGGGGTGGTGGTGGGGCAGTTCCGGAAGTACAAATAAAACCTGGTCGGGGACAGATTTGGTCAGAAGACCGGGGACAGACTTAAGTCTGTCCCCTTAAGTGAGATGGGGACAGATTTGAAATCTGTCCCCAAGCGAGGGTGTAAGTCTGCCCCCAACCCGCTAATTCACTCCCCATCATCTCCCAACTCCTGCAACCGCTTGCTGGCAAACTCGCCGTCGCGGCCCTTGGGGTCGGTGCTGACGGTCAGCTCCAGATAGCGGCGGTAGGCCGCGTCGTCGGCGTCGCCGTGGGACACCAGCGCCTGGGCCACGTAGACCGCCGCCTTATAGCCCGGCGCCATGCCCTCGAAATCGGGGTGCGCGAGGATCTTCTGCAACAGGTCCTTGCCCTGTTCATAGCGATTGAAGAAGGCCGGCAGATGGATGTAGGTGTTCGCCGCCACCAGCATCGTATCGAGGGTGTGCACCGAGCCCGGATCCGGCTTCGCCAGCTGCGCGTCCAGCGCGCGGTCGAGCACGCCCAGGCCCTCATCGGTGATGCGCCCCTTCTCGATGTTGTTGGGCGCGTCGCGCCCCTGCAGCGTCATGGACGCGCCGAGATAGGCCTGAAACACCGGCTCCTCCGCGTGCGCCCGACTCAGCGACTTGAACCGCTGGACCGCGTCCCGCACCGCGCGCTTGTCCCCGTCCACCCCTTTCAGAAACACCGCGCGCGCCTCGGTGAGCTCATCGTCCATACGATTGGCCTGCGCCGGCCACACCATCACCAGCATCAGTAAAAACGCAATCCGCTTCATGATCATGCGAAACCTCCAATCGGCGTCATATGCCCTGCCCAAGACTATAGCCTTAGCCGCGTACGCCTACAACACACCCGTAGCCCGGATAAAGGTGCGGAGCACCGGCATCCGGGAAATCCCAACCACCATCTCCGGATTCCGCTACGCTCCATCCAGGCTACGATGAAACCCAACCCTCGGGGACAAATTTGAAATCTTCCCTGACCCGCAGCTCCCCGCACGCCACAACACACGCGTAGCCCGGATAAAGGTGCGGAGCACCGGCATCCGGGGAATCTCAACCGCCATCCCCGCGGGGACAGATTTCAAATCTGTCCCCTGTCCACTTGCCAGGTAGTAAGGGGACAGACTTAAGTCTGTCCCCAGTCTAACCTAACCAAATCTGTCCCCCACCCACCAAAACCCTACGCCTGCCACACCCCATACCCCGCCTCGCGCAGGCCGATGGCGAGTTCCACCTCCATCTCGCGCGCGCCCTCGTAGGGCATCGGATTGTACATCTCGTACAGCTCGGGCATCAGGCGCAGGCCGTATTCGCGCACGAAGCGGTTCGACTGGATACCGGCCTTGTGCTTGTCGAAACGCACATCGGGGTCGAGCCCGGTCATGCCGACGTAGACACAGGGCTTGCCGTATTCATACTCCGGATTCGCGCGCATGAACTTCGGTTCGTACAGCACGTCATCCGACAGGCGGACGACATAGACGTGATAATGATGGCCACGACCCATCGCGTCATTCCCACCGATCCGCGCCTACTCCCCCACCACCTGCACCCGCACCGTGCGCCGGCGCGGCCCGTCCAGTTCGATCAGCATCACCGACTGGTACTGACCCAGCCCCAGCGCACCGTCGACCAGTGGCACCACCTCGGAACTGCCCAGCAGCATCGCCGCCAGGTGGGAATGCGCGTTCTCCGGCTCGTCCGGCGGGCAGTCGCGCTGGGCGATGTCGTTGTGCAGATAATGCTCGCCGGGCGGGATCAGCCGCGCCAGAAACCGCTTCACGTCCTCCAGCAGGCGTGCCTCGTCCTCGTTGATGACAATCGCGGTGGTAGTGTGCTGCGAGGTGACGGTAACGAAGCCGTTTCGGATGCCGGCGCGGGCAACCGTCGTGCGCAGATCCGGCATCAGGGAATGCAACGAAATCCCCTGGCCGGTCTCAATCTCTATGCTCGAGGTAATGCACTTCATGGCAAATTGAATGATCGAGGGTCGGAACTAGTATTCTTAGCCACTTTCCCCGGCCAGACAACCGCCAATCGCCCCGCCCGTCAATTTTGAGTGCTGGACCGCCCCGATCCTGGCGAACCCGGCGCAACCGCGCGTTCATCCCCTCGCCCCGGTGTCCACGCCGAACACCCCGGCATAGCGGAACACCTGACCCAGCAGCGGGTGACGTAATTTGAAGTCCATATCAAAGCGGACATCGTCCAGGGCCGACTCGACAATCGTGGTGTGCCCCAGCAGACACCATTCGGGGATCGGCAGCGGCCGCCCGAACACCTTAAGCACGAAAGAGCGGCCCTCGTAGTACAACCGGCCGTCTTTCACGTGAACCGCCATGCGTAGTCCGAGTAAGCCGTTGACGTATTCGATGACCTCATTGCCGCCGGCATACACCCATGCGCTCCTGAAATAAATGATCTTCCCCTCCGGCAGGGTCAGCGTGCGCGTCCAGCGCTGGACCGCGCCGTCCATCTGCTTTTCCACGTCCGTGCGGATGCCCTCGCCGCGCCGGTTCACCAGCACCCCCATGCAGCGCAGCAGATCCAGGCACGGCTGCATCCAGCGCGGATAGTCCACCGTGAGTGCGCCGACATCCGTGTTGGTCCCGGCCTGGTAATGAAACCGCAGGGGCGTCGGCAGCTCGTCCCAGTGCACCCCCAATGCCTGTTGCAGCGGACTCTGCTCCTTCATGACACGCCCCCTCCTCCCGGTTTGAACACCATCAGCAGCACGATCACCACCATCGACGCAAACGCCGGCACCCCCAGCCAGAACCAGCGCCTCGCATAACGCCAGTACAGCGGCGGCAATTCGCCGTTCGAATTCAGCGCCTGCTCTGAAATCTGTTTCATGCGGATCTGCAGCCAGACCACCGGCAGCCAGCACGCGCCCGCCAGGGCGAACAGCCACAGGCTCGCCGCCACCCAGGGAGTACTGACGGGCACGGACACCAGGTGGATCATCACCAGCCCGGAGACCGGCTGCAAAATCACGGTCGGCGTCGTGAATATCCAATCGGCCAGCACGACCTGCCGGTTCGTCCGCGCGATGTGGCGCAGATCGCCGCTGCGATCCGCCATCCATTTATAGAAGGCGCTGCCGAGCCCGGTGCCGAACAGCAGCACCATGCTGAGGAAATGGAGCGATTTCAGACTAAGATAGCTCACGCGGCAGCCTCCCGATCAATTCGGCAAAGGCCCCGGCATCCGCGGTACTGCCCATTCGCAGCATGCGCAGATTGTCGGGATGGCACAGCGGCACAACTCGCTTGACGAGATGCCCCATCGCCATGGCCAGCGGGTACGGGATCGACACGATCCGCGCCGGCGACCGACCACTGGCAAGGCGCAGCGCCTGCAAGCGGTCGCGCACAGACATCACCTCTGACCCCACCACATCGATCGTGCGCTGCGCGGGCAGCGCGTGCAGGCACTGACAGACGGCGGCGGCCAGGTCATCGACATGGACCGGCCGGATGTGTTGTACGCCGCCGCCGACCAGCGGGATCACCGGCAGCTTCGCCAGGCGCCGGAAGAACGCCGCGCTCCGTCCACCCGGCCCCACCACCAGCGACGGGCGCAGAATGAACCAGTCCAGCGGCAGATGCCGCAGCACCTCGTCCGCCTTCCCCTTGCTGGCGAGAAACGGCGTGGCGGCCCGCGGGTCGGCCCCCAGCGCCGAGATCTGGATCACGCGCCGGACGCAGGACTTCAGGCAGGCATAGAACAACGCTACCGGTGCACGGTAATGCAGTGCATCGAAGGTCTGTGTCCCGCGCTCGGCGATGATGCCGACACAGTTGACCACCGCGTCGACATCCCGCAGATGAGGCAGCCAGTAGTCCACTTTCTGAAACAGCCGGAAATCGAAGCCGGTCGAGCGGGACGCCGGCACGACCTCATGACCGGCGCCGCGCAGCGCCGCCGCCACGTGGCCGCCGATGAAACCGCCGCTGCCGGTGAGCAGGATCTTCATGACAGGGTCCTCGAAGGCCGATACCTGCGGGCCAAAATGCCCGCGCCCGAACCCCGAGGCTTCCGGTTTGATCAAACCGGAACAACTTCCGGCTACTGAAGGATCATTCCGGAGCGCTTGCGCGCCCGATCCGGCGAAACCGCCCCGGCGTCATACCGGTGATCTCCCGAAAGGCGTCGTAGAAATTCGACTGCGAGGTGAATCCGACCGAGAGCCCCACGGACAGCACCGAGGCCGAGGGCTCGGCGATCAGCATCCGTTGCGCCGCCTCGACCCGGTACTGGCGCAGGAAGCGCGAGAAACTGATCCCCCGGCGGGTGTTGATGAGTTCCGAGAGCTGGTGAGCGGAGAGCCCCACCCTGCGGGCCAGCCCGGCCAGATCCAGCTCCGCATCCTCATACAGGCGGTCCCCGGTCATCAGCGCCTCCAGCCTCGCGAGAGCCGCGGCGCAATCGACATGGGCCAGCGTCGACACGGCATAGGTCTCGCGCGCCGCATCGACGACCTCGACGGACAGGCGCGGCGTCAGCCCCAGCGCCAGCCCGACCAGCACGAAGGCGCCGCCGATTGCGCTGGCGTAAAGACTGTAAAACATATCCTCGCCGATCAGCGGCAGCGCAAACGCCAGGACCACCACCAGCAGCGCAATCACGAACACGCCCCCGAGCACCGCCAGCTCCATCCGGAACCGGCTGCGCTGCGCCCGCAGGGCATGGACACTGCGCGCCAGCCACACCAGATAGCCGGCCCCGATCAGAAACGCCAGCGGCAGGGCCCATGCATACGGAAGAAAGGGCGCCGCCACCACGGGCAGTGCGTGCAGGAAATCCCGCCCGCGCCACGCCGGCTGCGCGCGCAGCAAGGGATGGCTGAAGAGATAAAACGCCGGCGCCACGGCGAACAACAGCAGCCGGTAGACCGGGCCGTGGATGAAATCACCCAGCTGCTGGAGATAGCCCAGGTGCAGTAATTGAAGACACGACAAGATCAGCAGGAGCAGCAGCCCCATCGCCCGGGACATCCCCTGCCCGCTGTAATTGGCGGCGCGCAGATGCGTCAGCGCGATCACCAGCGCACTGAACAGCGAATAACCGATGAGCAAGGTAGCGACGATAGTTGCTGGGTCAGGAATCATCAGGATGGGTGGTGTGTGTCAGAAATATCGCTCACCCCCGACCCGGCCAAATGGTACTGTCGCCTTCATAAAAAACATTTCGAGAAACCTGATTGCGAAGCCACCATTGCAGCCATCGTTTCCAGCACTAACGATCGCATCCTAAAAAGAACCACACGCCATTATAATCAACACGGTAAACCACCAGCCCTTCTGCCATAAACAGCGCCATACCGCATAAACCAAGATGAGCGAGGATCACCTACACTAGGCGCTAAAGCATCCCATTATTAGTGCCAACAGGGATCTTCCTACTCCTTATTGAGTCGTTATACTCATTGGGCGCACAATCGCCTGCTCTATCAATAATTACTTCCACCCGCCTATTCAATTGCGAAGCTTCGTCGCTAAACGAATTCCCAGACACAGAATCTGTATAATTTTGTTTTACCATCTCCTCATAATCGTCATCCTCCCACTTCCAGGCAGAAACGCGAACCCTCACCGCCAGACTCTCCTTGCGAAACTTTTTTAAAAATTCTTCAGCTCGATTATTAGCCAATGTAATGTTTGATCTATCGCTGACCTTATCGCATTTATTATCGAAACATTTGCTATCAGAAAATCCAACTACGTAGGCATGCACGTTACTACCAACGGCACACGCATTAAGCATGCTAACCAGCTGGTCTACTGATATATTAATCCAATCGTTATATTCCCCTTTGATTTCTGCTTTATCAACCAGGAAAACAGGGAATACATAGCTCTTGAGAAAATCGCCTCGATTTACAATATTTACATGCAAATCCACTTTGCTTTTGTCATCCTCAGGATTAGCGGCTCCTTCCGTACCCGGCTTAGCAGGTTCTGCCGCCCCAGAATCACCCGTCAATACCTCTACTATTTTTTCCTTTGCAGGGTCGCCATACAGAAATATAGACAGTAAAAAACAGAAGATTACAAATACCTCTACCAGATATAACCTAGTCCTTGCATGCCTCACCCTGTTATTAATCTCATGCTTACTAATAATCCCATCTGATTTTTCATACCCTCCAATCCAAGATCGAATACTATCCATCCCGACAGTATGATATTCGTATAAGACATAGCCAGTTGCACAGAGCCCGATGATAATAAACAGGCCGCTGAACTCAGCGCTAGTCGGAAGCCTCTCACCAAGAATTGTTATTGACTTGGTACTAGCCGCAATTATAAAAATTAGCGCCAGATTAATAACGGTCGCGCGTGACTTATAGACGCGCTCATTTAATGGATCTGAATTAAGTTCCATAATCCCTCCCGCGTTGGCCTAACCAAGTAACGATGCGATCTTCCCCACCAGACCTTCCACCTGCCCAAGAATCTCTACCGCTTTCTCAGCACGCTTTTCATCGCGCTCGAGGTCACGGATACGGGACTGAATTCTGCGATTAGTCGCAGCCAACTCACCGAGCATGTCGTCCGCGCTTCCCTGCCACGTCCTGTGTAATTCAGACCGAAGCTCCTGAACCTTCTCTTCCAGCAGCTGTTCAGACTTCTCCAGTTCCGTCGTGTCCTCACCTTTCAACTTCATTTTGAGTGAAGCACCAAGCAATTTTCCGCGCAGAGTAATCAGGCCGCTAATGATATTAACCTTGTCATCATTACCCATGATCCGCCTCCTTGCCACTAGCCGTTCGTATCGTTCGCAGAGTCCTCCGCCGGGAGTAGACCCTTGTAAAGATCACGCAGCCGCTTCCCATCCTCGACCAATTGATGCAGATCAACGTCCTTGTCTGACTCCAGGCTCAGGGCGAGCTCCGCATGCTTTCGCGATAGCGCCTGATACCCATCATGAATCTGACGCAGCGCCTCCAACTGGGCAATGGTACGCTCATTGAGCGCCAGCTGTTTCTTGATCAGATCATCTCTCTGCGACGGCGTCGCCTTGACGATCCGAGCGATCCATCGCTCGACGTCATTCTGATATTCGGTCTTGATCCCGACAGCGGACAGAGCAGCAGCCTCAGATCCCAGCCGCGAGAAGGCTTCCACCACCGGCTGGTTGTCCTGCAGAACGTCGCGCAGGCTGGCCCGACGCTTATGGCTCAGATAAGCGTTCGCGGCGGACAGCGCCGCGGCGCTGAAAAAGGCCGTCTCCTTCGGTCCGGCCGCGAGACCCAAGGCCTGGGCCGCACTGGACGAGTTTCGATTGAGGGCCTGCCCCAGCGCCAGGATGCGATCCATATCCCTCTTCTCTCCACCGGCCAGCTCGGCCAGTAGGGAAACGTACTCGGAGAACAGCGCGTTGATCCGACCGAGGCGCAATGCGGTATCGTTAACCGCCATGAAAACCGGCGCATTCGGCAGGCTCCAGTCAAACGTGTCATCTGCTTCGTCAGGGAACTCGAGAATGATGTCCGCAGGGTTCGCTGTCTCCGCGCCCTCTGTAATTGAAGTCAGATAGTTCCGATATGTCCATTCGCTCTCGAAGGAGAGCGCCGCCTTGCTGCCGGAGAACAATGCCTCCGCCGCATCGCGATACGCATCAAACCTGTCGGACTTAACTGGCGCCGTGGCCACGCAACCAACCGTCATCAGCATGGCCGGGACGAGCACCGCGAGGCGCAATCGCGCCTGCACTAGGTCACGGAAACCATAACACCGATCCTGATGCATACGCTCACCCTTCCTGCGAACCTGTTTGTTCCTCATGCCTCCGACCACATCAGCGCCGCACAGAAAAATCGAGCTTTATCTTTGCAATGGAGTGTGTAATCGGTTTATCCTCCTTGCCTTTCCCCGAGTCCGGGTGAGCAACCTTCTGCTTGCCGTATAGCTGGAAGGTCACCTCGTCCGCCACAGGATCCATACGCACGACGGAAAAGTTGCTGTCCGTATACAGCGCCAGCCGCTCGAAGCGATACCCATCTTCGGACTTACCTTCGTCCGGCACCGTATTGCCCAATATCCAACCAAGCATCCTGGGCTTGTTGTAGGTAATCGCACTGGATGTCAATTGATAAATTACCGCCCCCTGATCCTTGTCTACCATTCTGAATACGGCCGAGGTATGCACATCGCCGCTAAGGATCGAGACTCTTAACCCTCGCCTGGCGGCCCCGAACAGCGCCTTCAGCAGGGCACGGCGTTCAGCGTTGTGTTTGTTATGCTCCCAGGCGTCACGAAGGTCGTCCTGCAGATCTGCCATATCGGCCAGTACGCTATCGTCCGCATTGACAAGGACCGGCATCATGTGCAGTACCGGAACGGCTGTGACGACAAACACATACTTGGTTATTGCCGGATCCAATTGCTGCAACCATGCCTCGAAGCGGCGCATCTGTTCCGGCCCCAATATACGCATGGCGCCCTTATTGACGTCGCGCCGGCCACGCCCGTCGAGAAAATACACGGAATAACAACCACTGCTGATCGCATAGTCATATTGTCCTGGCGGCGTATCCGGATTGTGGGAGTGCTGGTACTCTTCATAGACCTGAAAAGCCGCCTGTCGCATACGATCCAGAAGCTCCAGGCAGTCCCCCCTGGAAAGCTTCGCCTTCCTGACCTTGCTACGATTAAAAATCTCATACAGGTCATCCCGACCCTTCGCTTTCAGGATATCGGACCCCCAACCGTCCTTGAGTTCATGATCGTCCCATATCATGTAGGTCGGATAACTGGAAAAGGCATCCTTTACCGCGGAAAATCCCCAGTAGCCGCGATAGATATCGCGATACCAACTGACCATTTCATCCTTGCTCGGCAATAAAACGTTCCTGTTTTTAGTCATGACGGCATTGAGATACTTCCAGATGTCCAGCGTCTGTACGCCGTCAGCGTACACCTGATCGCCCCCTCCTATGACGAAACGCAAGTCCTGCTGGCGATGCCGGTCTAGAACTTCATTAAATACGCTCCACATTTCCATGTTGACGACATTCGTCCCCCCGAATATCGAATGCTGATAGGGCATATGGCAGGAATAAAATGCGAAGGAGTGCGATGATGCTCCGGCAGGCAATGTTCGAAACCGGTAAACTCGATCTTGACCGATCAGGATTCTCGCTACGCCATTTTCCTCGCCGTACAAGGCATAGCAATATTCAACCAGCGGTGACAAGTTATCCACGGTGATCACCACCGTGGAATCACTCCGATAGTCTTTTACCGAGAACGGAATCTTTTGAACATGTGACGGGAGAGTGTTCAGCCGGCTGTAAGGAACAGCCTTAAACCCCTTAAAGATACGTTGCTCAGGGTCGCTCTCAGCAGGATACAGCAACAGAATGAAATCACCGGGCGCGGCCGTGCGGAACCATATTTTCGCCGTTGCGTCGGTAGTATGCCCGACAATCGCGGCATGCTTGAGCCTCGGATTCGGCCATGGACGATCATTCTTATAAACAAAGGAATTTTTCATTATTATTTCCCCTGCTCGATCTGTTAGCAGTTACTAGATAAACCTTTTAACTCCTCCCGGCTATATAACTTTGGTATTAAGCCTTAAGTTAGCAATTAGCAAAGAAAAATTGTTTCCGACCCTAAAAACCTGCGATTAGACCTTAAGCTGCATCCGGCGCTCCCATGTCGGAGGCTATCTCTCTGAACTGCTCCAGCGCCGCTTCCAGATCCTCCACGATCTCCCGCGCGATCACATCCGGTTCCGGCAGGTTGTCGGAATCAGACAGGCTTTCGTCCCTGAGCCAGAAGATATCGAGACTGACCTTGTCTCGGGCAGCAATCTCATCATAGGTATAGGCACGCCAGCGGCCGTCGGGGTTCTTCTCCGACCAGGTCGCCTTGTGGCTATGGCGGTTCTCCGGGTTATAGCACTTCACGAACTCGTCCAGATCTTCACGTCGTAGTGGATTGGTCTTAAGCGTAAAGTGCATGTTTGTACGAAGGTCGTAGATCCAAAGTTTCTTGGTCCAAGGCGTCTCCGACGCGGGCTTCTTGTCGAAGAACAGCACGTTCGCCTTCACGCCCTGGGCGTAGAACAGGCCGGTGGGCAGGCGCAACAGGGTGTGGACGTCGCACTCGTGCAGGAGCTTGCGGCGGATGGTTTCGCCGGCGCCGCCTTCGAATAGCACGTTGTCGGGCACGACCACGGCGGCACGGCCGTTCTGCCTGAGCAGGGTTTTGACGTGCTGAACGAAATTGAGCTGTTTGTTCGAGGTGGTGGTCCAGAAGTCGCCGCGCTCGACGATGTCGCGCTCTTTGCTGACCTTGCCTTCCTCGCCCACGATGGTGGTGCTGCTCTTCTTGCCGAAGGGCGGATTGGTGAGCACCAGGTCGAAGCGATCGCCGGGGTCGGCGGCCAGCGCGTCGGCAACCACGATGGGCTCGAAGTCCTGGCTGCCGATGCCATGCAACAGCATGTTCATGGCGCACAGCCGCGCCGTGGCCTGCACCAGCTCCCAGCCCTTGAAAGTCTCCTCCTTGAGCCGGGTCTTCTGCGGCTTGGTCAGGTTGGGATTGTGCCTCACCACATAGTCGTGCGCCGCGAGCAGAAAGCCGCCGGTGCCGCAAGCCGGATCTGACACGGTCTCGCCGGGCTTCGGGGCCATGACATCCACAATGGCCTGGATCAGCGGACGCGGGGTGAAGTACTGGCCGGCGCCGGACTTGGTGTCCTGGGCGTTCTTCTCCAGCAGGCCTTCGTAGGCATCGCCCTTCACGTCGGCGCTCATCGACACCCACTCTTCCCTGTCGATGAGATCGACCACCAGCCGCCGCAACTTGGCCGGGTCCTGGAACTTGTTCTGCGACTTGTTGAAGATCAGTCCGAGCAAGCCCTTCTGGTTGCCCAGTGACTCCAGCGTGTGGCGGTAGTGGTCGAACAGCTCGTCGCCGTCTTTCTTAATGAGGCTCGGCCAACTGTACGTCGAAGGTACCGGGCTCTTCTGGTTATACGGCGACTTGGTGCGCTCGTCAGCCATCTTAAGGAACAGCAGATAGGTGAGCTGCTCGACATAGTCGCCGTATGACATGCCGTCGTCGCGCAGGACGTTGCAGTAGTTCCAGAGTTTTTGGACGATAGTTGTTGTGTTCATTCAATACGTCTTCTTTGATCTCTTAGCTAAATTTGAACGATTTTTCGTTCAGCTATGGCCCTTGCCACAGTTCACGCGCGAACTCGAATAGTTCTCGACCTCTTTGGTCAATCGAGTCCTCGTTCCATTCATGGGCACGCATAAGTTTTCGATTAAGGTGGAGATTTGATTCTGCAAACAGAGCCTCTCGCTTACGATCAATCCCTTGGTTCTGGAGACCTCTGTTAACCCCATAATGCAATAGCGTGAGATTACCGATACGCACTTTTGCGCTTTCGCGCCTTTGGATTGCAGAACTCCGTTTGTTAGGTGCTGTTTCGAGAAACACATCCAGCGCGGACTTCTCAAGCTCTTCCCTCGTTACAAGAGTTCCATCTTCCAGTGGCCAATGCTCCAACCAACTACTGGGCAGAATATGATCAACATCCAAAGTCTCAATAGCAAGAATAAGTGGCTCTTCTGTTCTCGAAGATCGCATCTTTCGTTCGAGCGATGCCAGTATTGATTTCGTTCGTACTGCGTCAAGCCGCCCTGGATACATTGCCGCCTCAAGCCATGATTTTCGAAACTCATCTTCGCGTGGCCATCTGGACGCCTCTCCCTGCAATCCTGCCAGCGCTTTTCTCAACACAGCAGGCTTCAGCTCTTCGCTCGCGATATTCTTGAGCTGTTGGATAAATACCTTGTTGTAGTTCTTTGTCGTCAATCCACAGACTGCTCTGCGAACTAAGTAAGACTCAATATCCGCGTACATAGCCGCCTGTTCTTTTTCAGGACATCCAGACATGGCCACTGCAAGCGCAAGCGGGTGCATAGTCGAGGCGTCCCAAGCTGCCACCTGCCGACCGAATCTTGCAATTGGCGTATCACCTGAACCACTCACTAGCTGCCGATAGTGCTCGGAGTACTCATTCAGAATGCGCAATTGATCGCTTGCAGAAACTGGCGTCGTACGACCGACAGCAAAGCGCCGGTATCCGACGTATAGTCGGCCGACATCGACCTCTTCTCCTAACGCTGCCTGTAAAGCAGTTTGTATAAACCACTCAAGCCGAGGTCTCTTGAGCCGACCACGGCGCTGCTCTTCTGACCAAAAGGTGCTTTCAAAAGGGCTCCATAGTGCGTCATACAGCTGGCCTGCGTTCGCGCCCTCGCGATCCGCACGCATAAAAACGAAGTTGCGTATCAAGTCGGTTGCGTGAAGCTGCGCACCATGTCCATTAAGCGTCTCAAAGATAACTTGCGCATCGTCGTCCTCTCCCAAGGAAATCGTCACCATATTAAGGTCTTTTAGTACTGCCTCAACTATCGCGGTTATACGTTCTGCTCGGTGCGCCCCATTTTCCTGATCGATCCACTGAGTCATTTGCTCATTGAAGTACCAAATAGCCTCCAGTGCCGGAGGATGGTCAATACCAATCTTTCTGAGCCCACCGACTTGAGTGAAGCTGTCCGGAAACGCTTCGCGCAGCTCTGACTTATCGCGTGCCAGCATAGCAACCTTGTATGTGGATCGATCGCGAAACGTCGGCCAGACTTTGAATACCTCTGTGTCCGGTTGCTCCATCGTTTCGCTGTTTGGATTTGTTAGGCAACCTTCGACCAGTGACAATAACGCAGCTGGACCCGAGCCACGGAGAACAATTGCCAATGCAGCCAATACATATTGAAGGGTCGTGAGGCGTTGTTGACCATCAATAATATGCAACGCCTCGACACCCAACAGGCCTCGACGCTGTTGTGGCTCTAGAACGGCAGCTCCCAAGAAGTGCGGGGTAGGTTGCGATCCGGATATTCTTCCTTCTGCCTTATCCTGTATGTCTGCCCAGAGGCGCTCCCACTGATCCTCCCTATTCCATACGTATGCACGCTGGTAGAACGGTACACGATATTGCCGTCTATCCTGATACAGCTGAAGTACCGCGATTGTTTCTGATTTCATATTTAGATCTCCCCTTGGCGACCGACTTTGTCAGTTCATCAAGCAGAATGAATTTCCAGTAATTCAACTAACACCACACGTACAAAATCGCGCACACGCAGGACCTCTGTCTTATCCGTTGGCGTATGTGTTGAGACACTCGAACGTGTATACACGCTTCTGACAAATGTACCGAGCGATTCCTCAACCCCGTCTATGGCTGACTCCGCCGGACCCGAAGCCACCCTTGATGCACCGCGATTCTTCATCACGAAGCGAACCTTTTGTTTCATGGTTGGCCCGTTTGTGTTTGGCTCTGCCTTATATCCATGCATCCCCTTTACATCTTCATCAGGCGCCAAATAATCCAGCGTCTCCCTAAGCGCCTCACGCAGATCAGTTGCTGGACCGCGCCACGACAACCTGGAAGCACCCTGTAGATCGGAGATAGCCTGCTGATATGAAATCGCCGCTGAAGGCACTATTGATTGAAGAGTGCCAAGTATCTGCAAATCAACTACCTCCAACTTTTGCTGGTTTGTAGCAAGCGCAGTAGAAGATACAACTTGGGCATCAACGGTTATGAGGCCTGATTTCGCGTTAGCTAGCAACTGTTGATAACTCTTGGCTCTACCACGCTTGTGGCACAGAGCGAGCAATTCTTGCATATCTGTGTCGACGTGCCGAATTGCATCGCTTTGTTCTTGCTCGCTCACCACTGAGGGCCTTACTTCATTAAAGTAACGCTCAACGAGTGAACGCAATCCATCCCGCTCTTTTTGCGAGTGGAGCTGCTGACCTTTTACCTTGTTCAGGCCCTTTCGGGCATTGTCTACTTCCTGAATAAAGGCTTGAAGAATCTGCGCCATGAGTTTTAAGAAGCCTTCTTGGTCGGAAGGCCATGGGCAACGAGGTTATAGCCAACTGCATTAAGCTTGTACTCCCCACGCGTACCTCCCTCGAAGTACCCGGACTTTTTTGCGTCCACTAACACTTGAGCCATGGCCTTTGGCAACTTGAAGTTCGCCTGCTTGAAATATTTTTCTAAGTCTTGAGCTGAGATTGTATTTTTTCTCTCGTCCTCTGGCGCTAACTCTTGCAGGTAATAGGCAACGACGCATGCCATTTGTTTTGCAGAATCAGGATTCTTCTCTTGCTTGAGTGAACGAATGTCAACCTTTCCTTCGCGATGCGCGTGTACAGATTGTCCAACAGCAGGTACTGCCTGAACCATCGTTTGAGTGGCCGCAACGTGAGCCGGTGTCTCCGGGGCTATCTTGAGATTTAGGTGGGCACTCGCCGCAGCAATGGCGTTGATTCGGGAGTCAGGCTCAAGCGCTTCCAGAGCAGCAATTATCTGATCGATGGCCTGGCCAAGCGTAAGTTTCTTATCAGTCATGTGTTTCTCCTTTCGTTTTCAGTACGCGCCCCCTACCGTCTACTCGTCCTGTCACTTCTTGCAGATCGGTCACGAGTCCACCGGAAAATGCCTTTCCAAGCATCGATTTCCGCGTGTTCTCGGCACGCATCAAGTTGGAATCCACCTGGGCCTCTGTTTCGTGGAGAATGGTGAGGCGACGGCCGACTTCGGCAAGAATTCGCTCTTGCTCACTAACTGGCGGAACCGGAATGGGAAGTCGACGAAAATCTTCGACATTAACTCCGCGCAGAGCGACTCCCTTCGTCTCCCCAGTCAACCATTTCTGGCAAGAGTCAGATCGAATTGCCCATACCACGTAGTCTCTGCACATCAGCTCATTAATAGGTGCCCGCATAACATGCTGAGTAATGTTTCCACCAGCTAGCTGAGATGGAACGACAGCAACACGTCCGATGGTCCCGTCTTTGGAGATCAGTACGTCTCCGGGTGCCAAGGTAGCCCTAGCAAACTTCGCAGCTCGCGCCGGCGTCACTCGTCTAAGGTTTTCTAGATCGATAAAGCCATCTTTCATCTCAGTTACACGCACGTAAGGTACACCGTTTGGATCGTGTGGCCCGGGCTTGATGATCCCATAGATTATTGGGCGACCCTCTTGGCCGATCTGATTTAATGTTGCCCACACCCATCCTTCCGGCAGTCCAGGAAGATCAGTGGTGTTGGGCGCTGTGGGTTCTTTGTATTTGCCCTTGCCTTGCCACTGACTGCGGCGGGTTTCGAGGATGCGTTGCAGAAGTTGTTCGCCGGTTTCGTAGCTGCGGCCTTCGCGGCGGGCGAGTTCGGCTTCGGTTTCGACGAGGCGGCCTTCGACAGCGGCTTTGAGGACGGCGGCTTTGTAGCGCTTGAGGTTGGCCTTGACGCGCTTGAGGTTGGCGACGCCTTCGTCGAGGCGGGAGAATTGTTTTTCGATTTCCGCGACGATGCGTTTTTGTTGGTCGAGGGGTGCGATTGCCACTTCGACAGCGTTGTAGTCGTCACGGCTCAATCCTGGTACGGCCGTAGATTTATCGAGCTTTGAGAGTCTCAGACCCTTTAGTAGGTACTCGAAGTATTTAAGGTCACCATCCTCGGACTCTTCCGCAAAGTACACTGTGTCGATCGGCCAGCACGGAACCGGCGAGTGATATACCTCGCCTACTGAGCCCTTCCGGCCAACTATAAGAGCTGGCTTTTTAGTGAGCGCATTTGAGTGCACACCAACTCGCCCGCTCGAACCATACACAGGCACGCTGCCAGACCCATCGCGGGTCTCTTTCTTCAGTGCCTTTCCATATGTTAGCGGCAGTATTTTTCCGAGAGTGGTGACAGCCCACCCCTGTGGTAGTTCTTCGAATGACTGGAGATCGTTGTTGTTTAGCTTCATGCCACCAAAGTCTCGTTCCTGCCTGCCGTACCGGCCCAGGCGGGCAATTCTTCAATTATCGTGTTCATCACTTTTCATCCCACTGACCGAAACCGATAGGCCGTTTCTTCTTCGGCTCCGGCGGCGTCATCAGCTCCCGGATGGCATTGATCAGCCCCGCGATGGCCTGGTCGTGCCCCGAGACCTTGCGCTCCAGTTCGTCCAGTTTCTGACCAAGCTCCTTGTGGGTCGCGGACAGCTCCCGCAGCTTTACGAAGGCGCGGACCACGAACACGCTGACCTCGACCGCCCGGGGCGTATTGAGCACGGAGGCCGCCATTATGGCGCCGTGCTCGGTGAAGACCCACGGCTGATAACGTCGCCCGCCATGTCCGCGAGACGCCTCACTTGAGGTCGCAATTTGCGACTTCAAGTTTGTAACTTCCTGATCCGTCAGTTTAAACGCAAAGTCCTCGGGAAAACGATCCGCATTGCGTCGAACCTGTTCATTCAGCCGCTTGGTGGTGACACCGTACAGCCTGGCCAGATCGGCATCCAGCATGACCCGCTTGCTGCGCACGGTATAAATCCGGTCTTCGATCTGCCCACCCGGAATGGCATCCTTGCCGCTTTCCATGTTTCCCTCCCTGGATGATTCTGTTGTCTCCCTGTTCCGATTCTCCGATTAGTGAAAATGAGGCGGCCGCAAATTGCGACCACCGGGCCATTACTATACGTCATAAATACTGGATTCCCGCTTTCGCGGGAATGACGCGCTATTGGCAGCAGGCTACCCCTTTGATGCTGGCTCATGCGGCCAAGGTCTCGTTCAGGTCATCAATAATGGCGTTCAGCCTGTCGCCGAACAGTTGATGAACCTTGCCGAGTCCGCCCTGCTGGATGAACGGCGCGTAGTTGAAGTCGTCCGGATCGATGCCGAGGTTGGCGGCGATGTGGTCGCGGATCATTTCGAGCCAGCGGATTTGTTCAGGTGAAAAAGGCTCTGGATTCCCGCTTGCGCGGGAATGACGAATCTGGGTGGCGAGCCATGCCTTGAAATTGGCATCGACGCGCTCGGGGAACGGGATGAGTTCGTTGTCCTGGTGGATGGCGTAGCGCACCAGCGAAACGAGGTCGGTAAGGATGCGTTTGCCGCTGGCGCCTTTGACTTTGGATTTTTCCAAGGCGGCATAGGCGTTCCAGAGTTGAGATTCGTTCCACAGGTACGGCGGCTTTTCGATGGCGTCGGCGAGCTCTTGCACCGCTTCAAGGTTCAGGCGCTGCTTGTAGGGCCGGCTGTAGAGTACCTGCAGGGCGGTGATCTCGTCCTTGTGATGCCGGATGAACTGCTCGAAGGACTGGACCATGCCTTGGGCGCGGTCGAGCGCGTCTTGCGAGAAGCCGGCCTCCAGGATCTGGTCCGCGCTCACGGTGTCGATGACGACCTCGTTTTTCTTCTTGATGGTGTCGATGGTCTCGCGCAGTTTGGGGTCGTAGAATGGCTTGATGGCGGCCTGTATGACCTTGTCCCGGGCGGCGGCCAAGGCTGGTTCCGGGATGGGCGCATCCATACCGGGAGCGATGCCCAGATCCGCCTTCGCCTGTTCGATGTGGCGGTCCGGGTCGAGGGCGGCGATGATGCGGTGGCTGAGCTGCCTGATGCTCAAGCCCCCGGCGAGGGCGCGAACCTGCCGGTCGTCCTCCGCGGTCATGCGGTGTTCCATGCGGGCCAATCTTCCTGCAAGCGAGGAGAGCACCTCGTCTTCGGTGTTGCCGAAGGCCACGGCCTGCATGAGCTTTTCGAAGCTGACGGTGGGCTTCTGCTCCATGGGGCGCGAGTCGGTCTTGTCCTGCTCGCAGACGCCGACGGCATCGACGATGACGAAGTGGTCCTTGGCCCGGGCGTCGGGGGTGACGCTTTGCAGGTCGTCGGGCTTGATGACGCGCACGCCGCGGCCTTTCATCTGCTCAAAGAAGGCGCGGGATTTGACGGCGCGCATGAACATGACGACCTCCACCGCCTTGATGTCGGTGCCGGTGGCGATCATGTCCACAGTGACGGCGATGCGCGGCATGGGGCTGGTGCGGAATTCATTGATGAGGTCTTTCGGTTTCGCGCCGGTGGTGCGATAGGTGATCTTCTGGGCGAAGTCGTTGCCCTTGCCGAATTCCTCGCGCACGATCTCGACGATGTTCTCGGCGTGGGCGTCGTCCTTGGCGAAGATGAGGGTCTTGGGCACCCACTCGCGGCCGGGGAAGATCTCAGTGAACAACCTGTCGCGGAAGGTCTGGATGATCTTGCGGATCTGGTCCGGGGCGACCACGTCGCGGTCGAGCTGGTTGGGATCGTAGCTGAAGTCGTCGTCGAGCTGTTCCCAGCGCTTCTTGCGGGTCTCGCGTTCCTGGATCTGAACCGAGTAGCCGGCCTCTACCTTGGAGCCCTGTTCGGTGATGGCGGTGCGGATGCGGTAGACATCGTAGTTGACGTTAACGCCGTCGGCTACGGCCATTTCGTGGTTGTATTCCATCACCAGGTTCTGGTTGAAGAAGCCGAAGGTCTGCTTGCCGGGCGTGGCGGTGAGGCCGATGAGGTAGGCGTCGAAGTACTCCAGCACCTGCGCCCAGAGGTTGTAGATGGAGCGGTGGCATTCGTCGGTGACGATGATGTCGAAGGTCTCTATCGGGATATTCGGGTTGTATTCGATGGGCTCGGGCTGTTTGAACAGGCCGCCGAGTTGGCCGACCGATTCCTCTTCCAGGTCTTCGGGCAGTTCCCTGCCCTTCAACATGGAGTACATGCGCTGGATGGTGCAGATGCAGACGCGCGCGGTAGTGTCCAGGGTGTTGCCTTGCAGGCGCTGGACGATGTACTCCTCGGTGAACTTGAAGTTGTTGTAGGGCGAGGCGTATTGCTGGAATTCCTTCAGCGTCTGGTCGCCGAGGTTGCCGCGGTCGACGAGAAACAGGATGCGCCGGGCACCAGTAAACTTTAATAGGCGGTAGGCCAACACAATAGCGAGCAAGGTTTTTCCGGAACCTGTCGCCATCTGTACCAATGCTCGAGGACGGTTCTCACGCAACGAGCGCTCGATATTATCAATGGCCTTGGGTTTTGGTGGCCAGAGCTTATCTGCCAAAGGCGGCATGATTTTCATTCGATCAAGAAATGTCGCGCCACGACTGATGTAATCAGTAGGTCTAGCCTCGGCTGCTCTCAAATAAGCTGCGTCATCCCCCTGCTCTCTCGAGATTTTTTTGAATTCTTCTGCTTCTTCGATTAAGTGGGCGAGATGATCAGGTTTATGAAAGGCGAACACCGGGCGTGAACGCGGCTGGGGGTCGAGGCCGTTGGTGAAGCGGGTTTCGACGCCGGTGGACTGGTACGCAAACGGCAATGGTTTGCGCCAGGCGGGCAGTCCGTCGGGGAGTCCCTGCGTGTATTTGGCGGATTGCGTCTCGACGCCGGTCAGCGTCACGCCTTCCTTCTTGGCCTCAATAACACCGGCGGCCTTGCCGTCGACGTAGAGCAGATAGTCCGCCTCGCCGTGTCCCGACTTCAGCGGAAACTCGCGGATCGCCACGCCGCGATGCGCGGTGATATTTGCCGCACTTGTATTACACACGTTCCAGCCGGCCTGCGTCAGCAGGCGGTCGATGGTTTCGCGTGCATATTGCTCCGGCGTGGACACGTTCTTATATGTCGTTTGTTCTTATGAGGTTAGAGGGGGATGCTAACACATATATATAGAGTCCCACATACTACGACGAAGGTCGTAGGACTATGGGTTAGGGGTGACCTGTCCCCCGAGAAGTGCTTCGTAGCCCGGATAGAGGTGCGGAGCACCGGCATCCGGGGATGCCGGCTCTGGATTTCCCGGATGCCGCTGCGCTTTATCCGGGCTACGATGCGGGCGGCTCTGGGTTGGGGACAGATTTGAAATCTGTCCCCTGACGCGCTCTTAAAGGGGACAGACTGGAAGTCTGTCCCCTAACGTGGGTGAAGTCTGTCCCCGGTCAGCGGCTGCGGTCAGCCCGGCCAGGGGAGTGAACCGTTTACGCGGAACACTTCCACCGGGAAGTCGTAGCCCGCCGGGCTGTGGACGGCGTTGAAGCGGACGTGGGCGGCAGTGAGTTCGCACAGCCAGGCGTCCTGGAACTGCGGCCGGGGGCTGGCCAGCGCGGCGGGCGTGAACAGCGCGACGTTGATGCCGTGTTCGGGGTCGCGGGCGGAGGTGTATTCGAAGGCCTCGATGCCGGCCTCGCGCATCGCGGCACCCAGCGCCTGGCTGCCGGTGTAGTCGCTGGCGTGGGTGAGTTGCGCGGCGTGCTCGGCGAAGGGTGCGTGCTGCAGTTGCAGGCCGCGTTCGGTTTTATAGTCGGCGCCGAACAGCGTGTGCTGGGTGTCGAGCTTGCCCGGCGGCGGCACGGTCATGCCGTACCAGAAGACGAAGCGGTAATAGGCCGCCTCGGCCAGCGCCGTGCGCGTCTCGCGCGAGCCGTAGAACAGGCTGGGCTCGCTGCGCCGGCCAAAGCGGGAGCCGAATTTCAGCGGCGGATAGCGGAACGGCGTGGACAGCAGGTAATGCAGCGCCTCAGTGCCCCGCCGCTGCGGCGGCTTGGTGGCCTCGATCATTTCTTCCAGCACGGACTGGCGCGCGAGCGAGGCGACTAGTTGGTTGGTGGCGACCTGCTCCTGGCTTTCCACCAGGCGCTGCAGCGCGCCCGCGAGCGGGACGGGCGGCGCGGCGGCGAGCACGCCGTTCCAGTCGGTCATTCAGAGTTTTCCCCGGATGGCGTCGAGGTATTCGAGCACGGTGATCAGTCCCTGCACGGTCTTGACCTGCTCGGCCGGGACGCCGCCGGTGTGGCGGTTTTCGGTGCGCATCCAGTGCGCCATCTGTTCGGGCTCGCCGCCGGTCAGCGTGTACAAGGCGCGGTAGCAGCGGATGAACAGCAGCGCGAGTTCGCCCGCCTTGCTGTCGGGATCGACACGGCCGCGGCTGATGGCGGTGCGGTCCTTGCCGACGATGGCGCCCAGCTCGACCTGGCTCATGCCGAGATACCGGCCGGCATTGACCAGCGCCTCGTTGAGGACGTCCGCCTTGTCGGGGGTGGCGGCGGTGGCGGGTTTCACGGGGAGGGGCTCCTTCTGCGCATAGGGCACACTATACACTACTATCGTGCATATTGCACAGAAAATTAGGCTGGAGAGGCGCGAAAACGGAGCGATCTGGAGGGGGGCGGGTTTTTACAGCGGATTCGAGGGGTAATTGTAGCCCGGATAGAGGTGCAGCGCACCGGCATCCGGGGGAAAGGAGGCAGATTCGCGGGCAGGGGGACAGATTTCAAATCTGTCCCCCATGTCTTTGTGTGCCCCGAATTGACGCAGACAATTTTGTATATACAATTCCATGCATACAGGCAAACGGAATTGCCGTATGCACTTCTCATGGGATGAGAACAAAAACCGCGCGAACCGGCTCAAGCACGGCGTCAGCTTTGAGCTGGCGCAGGAGGTGTTCGACGACCCGCTCGCGCTGAGCCGGCTGGATCGGATCGCCGGCAGCGAACAGCGCTGGCACACCCTAGGCAGGGTCGAGGGTGTCCTGTTGCTGGTGAGTCACACGGCATTCGAACACGAGGGCGAGGAAGTCATTCGGATCATCTCGGCGCGAAAAGCCACCGCGCACGAACGGAGACAGTATGAGCAAGACTAAGCCACCGGCAAAGCGAAAAGCGGAGATCGACGCCCTCAAGCGTATGCCGGACGCGAAGATCGCCACCGACGACATCCCCGAGGTGCGCGACTGGGACGAAGCCGTGCGCGGCCGCTTCTATCGCCCGGTCAAGAAGGCCGTGAGCCTGCGCCTCGACGCGGATGTGCTGGCCTGGTTCAAGACACAAAACGAGAAGTATCAGTCCAAGATCAATGAAGTCCTGCGTGAGTACATGAGAAGGAACATGTAATTCCCGCGTAGAGATGAGTGGGACGGATTGGGCGCGGAAAGGAGTGCAGATTTGCGGGAAGGGGGACAGATTTCAAATCTGTCCCCCTTGCATGGATGGCGTGCTGGCATGGGGACGGACTGGAAGTCCGTCCCCGTCGGTTCACCCAGGGACAGATCAAATCTGTCCCCGTGGCAGCGAGGGCAAAGGGCAATCAGGCGGCGTAGGGGTGCACGCGCCGCTCCACCTCGGCGCCGACGGTGCGCTGGGCCAGGCGCAGGTCGTAGTCCGCCTGCAATCCCATCCATGTTTCGGGCGAGACGCTGAAGTAGCGGCCGAGGCGCAGGGCGGTGTCGGCGCTGATGGCGCGGTTGCCGTTGACGATCGCGCTGATGCGGCCTGGCGGCACGGCGATGTCGCGCGCGAGGCGGTTGATGCTGATATCGAGCGGCCGCATGAATTCCTCCAGCAGGATCTCGCCGGGGTGGATGGGCTCCAGGGATTTTTGCTTGGTGGCCATGCTCGCTCTCTCAATGGTAATCCACGATCTCGACATCGAATGCGTCGCCATCCTCCCAGCGGAAACAGATCCTCCACTGGTCGTTGACGCGGATGCTGTACTGCCCGTTGCGATCGCCTTTCAGCACCTCAAACCGGTTGCCCGGCGGGACTCGAAGATCCTGGAGTCGCTTTGCCTGGCTCAGATACAGGAGCTTGCGGCGCGCGACCCGCTCGATCGCCCGGAACCGCGGCACCTCCTGATCATGGAACAGCGCCTCGACCTCGCGGTCGCGGAATGTTCGAATCATCGGCCTCCAGACTATTACGCCACGCGTAATATGTCAAACAGCATGGCGCCACTCCCTGGCGCCATATCGAGTGCCAGTATAGATACTCGAATCCTTGTTGTGACCAAGACGTTTGAATTAGCCAGCAAGTGTTGTATGGAATCCGCAGGAAGGGGGACAGATTTGAAATCTGTCCCCCGGTTAAGTGTTTATGCCGCACGCCGGGAAGTCACCGCGAGCTGGATTTGTTCGTGGTCCTGCAGCGCCTTGAGGATGGCGAACAGGCTCTCCGCGGTGGGATTGCCGCGCGGTCCGAGCATGCGCTGGAGGCTCTTGCTGGGCTTTCCGGTCGCCTTGGCGAGTTCATCGAAGGTGAGTGTGGCGTTGACGTAGTCGCGCAGCATGGCCTTGCCGGCTGCAAGATCCCCCGCGAGAAGTTCGTTGACGGCCTCTTTGAGCATCGAGGTGCGAAAGCGTGTGTCGCTCTGGGCGCGCTGCCAGATCGTGGTGCGGAATTTCCGTGTGATCGGCATGGACCTTACTCTTTCTTGCGCGATTTGTAGTCGCGCCAGCGTTGTTGAGCTAACCGGATGTCGGCACTCTGGCCTTTCTTGCTGCCGCCACCGAGCAGAATGATCAATACGCTTCCATCCTGCCCGAAGTAGACGCGGTAACCCGGCCCGAAGTCGATCCGGTATTCCGTCACCCACTGCCCGACCGGTTTCACATGCGAGAGATTGCCCTGCTCCAGGCGATACAGCGCTGTCGTCACCCTGGCGGCGACATAGGGATCAAGCCGCATGAACCAGTCGGAGAACGGTGCGGAGCCATCCTGCCCCAGATATTCGACGACCTTCCGTGTCGACATGCCTTATGGTAACTCTTAGGTTACCTTTGTCAATATGGGAGGGGGGGCTGCGGGAAGGGGGACGATGCGGGAATGGGGACAGATTTCAAATCTGTCCCCCAATAGCTGTTTCGTAGCCCGGATAAAGGTGCGAAGCACCGGCATCCGGGGATGCAGGGCCTGTATTCCCGGATTTCGCTGCGCTCCATCCGGGCTACGATGCGGGGCCGCACTACACCCCGGGAACGGGGACGGACTGAAAGTCCGTCCCCATAGGTTCACCCGGGGACAGATTTCAAATCTGTCCCCTTAGCCATAGCTTACTTGACGCTGTAGCCGCGGCCTTCGAGGCAGGCGGTCATGGCGCGCAGGTACTGTTCGCGCTTGTCGGTGTGCTCGTCGGCGGGGACGTTGCCGCCGGGCTGGCTGGGGTCGTAGCCGGTCTGGTCGACGGACCACTGGTGGCACTCGAAGCGGTCGTCGGCCTGCTGTTGCTCGCCCTGCCCCTCCTTCGGATAGATGTACAGTTCCTCGGGCAGGCTCGCGTCCGCGTCGATCCGGCTGTCGTCGGGGGCCGCGACCACTTCATAGCCCGGCGCATTGCGGCGCCAGACGTAGTAGACGCCGTCGGCGTAATAATACGGCGTCGAGTCGACATAGAGCGTGGTGTAGTACGGCGGCAGGGCCGGTACGATGATGCCGAGCGGCGGCACGATGACGGTGAAGCCGACGCCGCCGTGGCGATACCAGATGCCGGCGTTGTAGTAGTAACGGATGCCGCGATACGGGATCACGCGGTAATAGCGCGGCAGGGTCGGTGCGACGTAGCCGCGCGGCGGGTAATAGCGGTTGTGGCCGTAGCGCTCGTCGTAGCGGTAACCACGGTCCTCGTAGTAGCGGCGGTCATGGTTGTCCTGGCCGCGAAAATCGCGCGGCGCGTTCATTGCGGGCGGACCGTTATGCCGTCCGCCGTCGCGCCCGTCGTTGCCATTGCCATAGCGGTCGGCCCAGGCCGGGGTGATCAGGACGGCAAGTATCAGCGCGGCGATGGCATGGGTGGCTGCGTTGCGTTTCATGGTTCCCCTCCTCTTTCGGGTGGCGTGGCTCAGCGCACGCTGTAGCCGCGGCCTTCGAGACATGCCGTCATGGCACGACGATATTCGCTCGCCTCGCGTTCCACGGCGGCCTGGCGTTCGGCCGTCTGGTGGTCGAGACGCGACTGCAGGCCCCGCGCCTCCTCGGCGCGTGCGGTGTCGGACGAGGCGCCGATCATCGCGCCCGCGACCGCGCCGGCCACGGCCCCTCCGCCAGCGTCATGCGGTCCCGCGACCATCGAACCGAGCAGCGCGCCGGTCACCGCGCCGACGGCGGTGTCATGGCCGGGCGCCGCGTCGGGCACGACTTCGAGACGCTGGTGCGGCGCGAGCTGCGGCGCGCTGGGATCGAAGCCGGTCTGCTTTTTCGCCCACAGATAGCATTCGTAGCGGTCACGGTCCTGCTGCGCGGCGCCCTGCTCGTGCAGTGGATAGTAATAGACTTGCGTGGGCGGCGGCCGTGGCGCGGGCGCGGCGACGGTGCGCGCCACCGGCGTCGAGGCGCAGGCCGCTACCGTAGTGCCAAGCGCGAGGATCACGAGACCTCTGCCGTAACGTCTGCCTGCTGTCATGGCCGCCTCCTGTGGGGATTCGCCGTCACTGTACCCGCCGCAAGCTGAACCGGCGCTGAACGGGTGCGATTGCCAGGGTCGTTTCAGGATTGGACCGGGGGCACGCCTGGGAAATTCGTCATGCGGTGTGTAAAGGTTTGTTTACACATGAGGACCGGCACAGGGATGCGCTTGAGGGGGACAGATTTCAAATCTGTCCCCCAACAACAGTTGCCCAACAACTGTGAATAGACGCCAGCTATTTCGTAGCCCGGATAAAGGTGCGAAGCACCGGCATCCGGGGATAACGGACCGAATCCCCCGGATTCCGCTGCGCTCCATCCGGGCTACGATGCGGGATCGCGCCGGGAAGAGCGAAGATTTGCCGTGGGACGACAGATTCGTCGTGAGAATGAGGACGGATTTCAAATCCGTCCCCCGACAGCTGTTTCGTATTTGTTCTTACACTTTTTGTGCATATTTGGCCGGAAACCGCTGCAATCCCTCCCTGTGCCGGCGGGCTGGCAATCGCGGGGGCACTTTGGTAACGTGTGACCAGTCTTTTGCACGCTTCCCGTGAATCCGCAGCGATAGCGGAATGAGTGCGACACGTAAGGGAACTCCATGACAACCACATCCTCGCGCCGTGTACGGCGATACAGCGGGGTTCTATGCCTTGCGCTCGCGGTGCTCATGTCGCGGGCGGCCGTCGCGGTGGACCTTTCGAAGTGCGGTCGCTGCCACGCCGCACCGCCGGTGACCGTGACGGCGGGTCCGGCCTGCGTGAGCTGTCACTCGGCGGAGCAGGATCTGGCGGAGGATAGCGCGCCCGCGTTCACGCAGGCGCTCGATGCCGAACCGACGGAGAAACCGCTCGATGCGGCGGCGCTCAAGCCGCGGCCCGCGCTCGACAGTACCGAACTGCTGCCGGGCATGCGGGTGCCGCTCTATTACGAGCACACGCGCATCGGCACGCATCCGAACGAGATGGTGCACATCCCCGCCGGTCCGTTCACGATGGGCACCGATGAACGGCTGCCCGACGAGGGCCCTGCGCATATCGTCGACCTGCCGGCCTACGACATCGACATGTACGAGGTGACCAACGGCCAGTACAAGGCCTTCATGGATGCGACCCGGCACCGTTCGCCGCCGCAGTTCGAGAACCGTACCTGGCCGGCGGGCAAGGTCGATCACCCGGTCGTCGGCGTGACCTGGAACGACGCACATGACTATTGCGAGTGGGCGGGCAAGCGCCTGCCGACCGACGAGGAATGGGAGAAGGCCGCGCGCGGGACCGATGCGCGACGGTATCCCTGGGGCGATGGGTTCGGCATGACGCGCGCGAACACGCCGCTGTACTGGAACTCGCAGCAGCGCGAGGGCGACACCAGCCCGGTCGGCGCCTTCGCCGAAGGCGTGAGCGCCTACGGGCTCTATGACATGACGGGGAATGTGTGGGAATGGACGGAGTCGTGGTATCGCGCCTATCCGGGCAACACGCATCCGAACGAGAACTACGGCGAACACTACAAGACGCTGAAGGGCGGCTCGTGGTGGGACTGCTCGTTCTACAAGTGCGGCATCTCGGCGCCGAGTTTCAACCGCTCGTTTTTCCTGAAGACGACGAAGAACAACAGCTTCGGTTTCCGCTGCGCGAAGGACGCGCACTGAGGAGGGAGAAGATATGCAGGCAGTGATTCATGGCGGCCGCTCTGTGGCACGGATATGGCTGGGCGCGACGATGATCGCCCTGCTCTGCGCCGGTGCCGCGGGCGCCGATGAGGCTGCGCGCGCCGGGGCGCGCGCGGATATGGTGCTGGTGCCGGCCGGCGAATTCGTCATGGGCAGCAACAAGGCCGAGCACGAGGGCGTCGCGGGCGAATTCGGAAACACCAAGCCGTGGTACATGGACGAGCACCCGGAACATCGCGTGCGGCTGCCCGCCTACTACATCGACCGCCATGAGGTAACCAACGCGGAGTATCGCGCGTTCTTCGCCGCGGTCGATATCCCGCCGCCCGACCACTGGCTCGATCGCGGCTACATCCTCAGCCTGAAGGACGACAAGCTGCGCGCGGTCGAGGTCGACAAGCTGCGCCAGCTCGCGGTGAAGACCTTCAAGCTCGACATCGACACGCGCCAGATGACGAAGGAACAGTTGCTGGACGCGATCCATGAGAAGATCGCGGTACAGGATCGCGAGCCGGTGATCTACGTGAGCTGGGCGGACGCCGACGCCTACTGCCGCTGGGCCGGCAAGCGCCTGCCCACTGAGGCCGAGTGGGAGAAGGCCGCGCGCGGCGCCGACGGGCAGGAGTTTCCCTGGGGCCCGGACTGGAAGGAAGGCATGAGCAACACCGGTGAGGCCGAGTGGGAAGACGGAGTCGCGCCGGTGGGCTCGTACGAGACCGACCGCTCGCCGTACGGGGTCTACGACATGGCCGGCAATGTCTCGGAGTGGGTCGCCGACTGGTACCGGGCCTACCCCGGCTCGCACTACCAGAGCGAGGCCTTCGGCGAGAAGTTCCGCGTCGTGCGCGGCGCCGGCCGCGGCGGCGAGGGCCACTACGCCCTGCACCTGTTCCAGCGCGGCGCCTACCGCTTCAACCAGCCCCCCGACTCCCGCTTCAACGACCTCGGCTTCCGCTGCGCCGCCGACGCCCCCCAGCCCCACTAACCCAGCCAAATCCCTGACGCTGGGGACAGATTTATTTTCCCGGCACGAGAGACAGCCTTTTGACGTTGGGGACAGATTTATTTTCCGAGCCAGACATGGGGACAGATTTGAAATCTGTCCCCAACCATTAGCAGAAAATAAATCTGTCCCCAACGTCAAAAGTTTGAACTCATGGGCGGGAAAATAAATCTGTCCCCGATTATGAAGTATAGTTATTGCATCATGCTGATGATCGTTTCGCTCACTGGAAGGAGTCGCCGCGATGCTGCTGAATAGCAAGAACCTTCATGTCTGTCTGCTGCTGGCGCCAGTCCTGTTACTGACCGCCGGCTGCCAGACCATGTATTACGGCACGATGGAGAAGTTCGGCATCGAGAAGCGCGACATCCTTGTCAAGCGGGTCGACAAGGCGCGTGAGGCGCAGCAGGACGCGAAGGAGCAGTTCGCCTCGGCACTGGACGAGTTCATCGCGGTGACCGGCTATGAGGGCGGCGACCTGGAGGCTCAATACAAGACTCTCAAGGACGAATACGACGAAAGCGTTGAACGCGCCGAGGAGGTGAAGTCGCGCATCGACGACGTGAGGGACGTCGCGGACAGCCTGTTCGCGGAGTGGAACGAGGAACTGGGCAAGTACACCGACCCGAACCTGAAACGCGCCAGCGCGCAGCAGTTGAAGAGCACGCAGGCATCCTACAAGAAACTCATCACGGCGATGGATGCGGCGGAGAAGAAGATCCACCCGGTGCTGAACGCCTTTCAGGACCGCGTGCTGTTCCTGAAGCACAACCTCAATGCCAGCGCAATCGCCTCGCTGCGCAATCAGAAGATGAACATCGAGAAGGACATCTCGGCGCTGATCCGCGACATGAACACATCGATCGCCGAGGCGGACAAGTTCATCGATTCGATGTCGACCACCGAGAAATAGTCCATTTGGCAGTGCGATGCATCGCAAGAATTGCCACGCATGCCCGCCCCATGCACGCGGGCCCCGGCATCACTTCCGGCTACGAACCGGGGTCCGGCTCCATCCCCGCGCCAGACGCATCATCTGAGATGAAATTCGCTTTGCGGCGACGAGCTGTTACTGGACATGACCCACTCGACAAATCCGCCAGCGGTCCTGCTGCTAATTAGAATCAGGCCAATCACACAAAGCGCTCATCGGATGAAGCTTCAGGCATTCGTCAAGCCATTGGTCCTTCTGCCGGATCGAAATACTATGCCGGCCCGCTGCTGTTTAGACTAATTCTTTCCTGAGCCGCCCCAGGCGATTCCTAGTCTCCTCGATCGCTTCATTTCACAACTCCGCGGCCCGATTGACGGGCCCTGGAGCGCGTCGGTCGATTCTCACCCATGTTCCTGCACATTCCAGCCGGAGCTGAAGGGTTCCAGATTAATCTTCCACAGGCACACGCCGATATCACCTTGGCGAAATACCGGGATTTCGGGCGATCAGTTTTTGCCATGCCGTCAACATTAGAAAATTATCCAATAAACCGGACGCGCCATGGATATTACCCACGCGGACAGCACAGAGCAGCTGAATGTCAAGACCAAAAGTATGGTGTTGCTCGGCGCATTTGCGATCTGGGCGGCTCTGGCCTTGTTCGTGGTTTATGAGTACAGATACGATAGAGATATAGCCCTCAAGGAACTGAACGCAGAAGTTAGAACGGAGAGCCAATCCAAAACGCGCGAGCTGGAAGCCCTGTTCCAGGAATTATATATCGCGACGAGAACGATTTCGCTGTTACCGGCGTTGCGCCACATCAGCCCCCAGAATCGCGTTTCCGCAACCGATGACGTGATCGATAACGTCCGGTTCCATGATACCGACGCAGATGTCGTTCAACAGCTCTATAATCACGCCGCCTCGATTGCCTCCATTTCTGAAATATATATCACATACGCCGGCTTCAATCCGGGGGAAGGCGAAGTACCCTTTGTCATGTACGACAATGTCATTGTCGACAGGATTCATGCCAATAACAAATTTAATACCCGCATCGGCCTGATTGACAACCCATCCGACATCCCGGTCGAGGATGAATCCGAAGAGTATGTCTATCTAAGTCAATCGCTGAAGACACTTCAGAGGAAATTCGCACAGATACCGGAAAACGCGCCGGACAACATCCCGTTTGACATATCGCCGATCATGATTACCTGCGATAACTCGCAGTACCAATCCAAGAGCCTCGGCGACCCGAACAACCGGCTCGGATTCATACTGTCGGTACCGATCTACAGCGATACGGATGGAACCTTCAAGGGCCTTGTATCGACCGTTGTGCGGACGAATATCATCGAAGCCCGCCTCATTGGCTGGCCGAACATTCCCGTCACCGACCAGGAGAAGCGCAGCCTTGCCATCAACGGCCTCGCGAACATCCCTCCCAGCAATTACATTTTGACCAACAACAGAAGCGGAATGGCGATTTTCGACCGGCGTAATTCGCGTATCCAACAAGACCTGCAGCAGCCAGACCGGATGGGCTCCGGCCTTAGCATGGATATCATGGTCAACGGCGAATCCGTCTGGACATTGCACAGGCTGATTCCCCAGGAACAGATCAGCAATATACTCGTGGCACCCAGGGAAAAGCTTATTTCACAACTGCTGATATTTTCACTGCTGGTAATCATCCTGGCCGGAAGCTTCTGGTATAAGTTCTACCGCAGACTGTCGACCGATCTTAACCATGTCGCAGCTCACGACGCGTTGACCGGCCTTCCCAACAGGCGCGACCTTTACGCCAATATAGCCGCGCTTCTGGAGATCTCCAGAGACAGATCACAGCAACTGGCACTGCTGATGATCGATCTGGACAAGTTCAAGGAAATTAACGACTCCCTGGGTCATGTCGCGGGAGACCAGCTTTTGGTCGAGGTCGCTCGGCGCTTTAAGGAATCCCTGCGGGGTTCGGATACGGTTGCCGTCGTAGCTGAAGCAGACGCCGATGATGCCATACCGCCCTCTGTCGGCCGGCTCGGTGGCGATGAGTTCCTGGTAATTCTCCCCAATATTGGCAGCCAGGCCAACGCCATCATGACCTGCGAGCGCCTGCTCTCCTGCCTCACAAAGCCGATATCCGTCGATGGGTATTCCGTCTACTGTCATGCAAGCATCGGGATTGCGCTTTACCCAAATCATGGTGATAACTCCGAAACACTGCTCCGCAATGCAGACAGCGCCATGTACCGCGCCAAGAAGATACGTGGTTGCAGCTTGTCCGTCTACGATACCGTGTTAAGTAAAACCACCGTTCGCCACATGCGGTTGCTAGGCGACCTGCATGCTGCCGTAATCAACAAGGAGTTTTTCCTCAACTATCAGCCAATCTATGATAGCCAGCGCGACAAGATACATACGGTCGAAGCGCTGCTGCGCTGGCGCCATCCGGAGATGGGATTGATCTCGCCCGATGAATTCATACCCCTACTGGAACAGACCGGAATGATCGTGGATGTCGGAACCTGGGTGTTGCGCATGGCATGCCGGCAACTGAAAGAGTGGGCATCGGCCGGCTCCACCATCAATAGAGTATCTGTCAACGTTTCCGTGGTTCAGCTCAACCAATCCGACTTCTCGTCCACCGCCATCGAAGTCCTCAAAGAAGAGAATGTAAATCCCAACTCGATAATCATCGAGATCACCGAGTCGGTATTTATCGAAAACTCAGATGCCCACATAAACCAGCTCCAGAAGATACGCGATGCCGGCAGCATGATCGCCCTGGATGATTTCGGCACGGGCTATTCTTCGCTCAATTATTTGATGCGCTTGCCCGTGGACATTATCAAGATCGACCGGTCCATGGTGGTTCGTCATACCGACCAGACCTGCCGCGCAATCCTGCGGGCCTTGTCCGACATAGCCCGGCATATGAACATACGTTGCATCGCCGAGGGCATTGAAACCGCGGAGGAATATCGGTCTCTGGTCGAATTGAATTACAGCATGATCCAGGGCTGGCTAATCGCAAAACCGATGCTTGCTGACGAAGCGGACAGATTATCCAGGGTTTTCGGGATAGACACGCTTTTCCTGGATAAGAAATTTTCTTCCGTACCCATCCTGAAACAGGCGAATCAGCACTGACACCGCCGTTCCGGCCCCGCGGAATCTCAACACCGCCGCGACGCCCACACAGCCTTCACTATGGTTTGACGAACTTCAGCGTGAAGCGATCGCTCTCCCCGATGGCGAGATACTTGTCACGGTCCATGTCCTTCAGCGCGAAGGTCGGCGGCAGGGTCCAGACGCCTTTCGGGTGATCTTTGGTGTCCTTCGGGTTGGCATTGATCTCACTGCTGCCGATGAATTTGAATCCGGCCTTTTCCGCGAGCTGGATCGCATAGTCCTGGTTGACGTAGCCGGAGCGGGCCTTCGGGTCCTGCGCAGTTTCCGGATTGCCGCGATGCTCCACGACGCCGAGCACGCCGCCGGGCTTGAGCGCCGCGAACATGGCGGCGAAGACCTGCTCCGCGGTGCCGGCGGCCATCCAGTTGTGGATGTTGCGGAAGGTCAGCACCATGTCCGCCGACCCGGGCGGCGCGATCTCGGTCTTGTCGGGCGGCGCGAGCACCGTGATCTTCACCTTGCCGTAGAGGTCTGGCTCGGCATCCATCTTGTCCTTGAAGGCCTTCGTCGCGCGGCGGGCGAAATCCTGGCTCGATTCGGGATCGAGTCCGGCCGCGTAATAGGTGCCCTTGTCCTTCAGATATGGCGCGAGGATCTCGGTGTACCAGCCGCCGCCGGGAAAGATCTCGACCACGGTCATGTCATCCCGGATGCCAAAGAATTCCAGCGTCTCGAGCGGATGGCGGTATTGATCGCGCGCCATGTTCGCCTCCGAACGATGATCCCCGGCCAGCACGGTCTTCAACGCCGCGTCCTCGGCGAAGGCCGCTGTGGTGGCCAGAAATGACAGCGCGGCAAAGAGCCCGGACGCGGTACACAGGAATCTTGCAGTCATCGGTTTTCTCTCCCTGGGTTTATCCGATATTGGCAATATCCGGGGGCAGATTTACATCTGTCCCCCGACATGGCTGTTAGAAAATAGAAAATAAATCTGTCCCCGACGTCGGTGATTTGACGGTCATGAAAAAATGCATCTGTCCGCGGTACGAGAAAAGTTTATCGCCCGCCGGGATTATTTGCGCCCGGCCGCCAGCAGGTACTCGTGCGGGATGACCAGGCCGTGGTCGGTCTGAAAATCGCGCGCGAAACGGGCGATCTCGTCGCGGACACCGTCCTGCTCGGCGACCGGCATGGCATTGAACTGCTGCCGGAGGATCTCGGAGGCCTCCATGGCGCTCCAGTAGGCCTCGAAGGATTCGTACTGGTAATCGAAGCGGTGCGACGTGACGCTGAAGTGGGTAAAACCGGCGCTTTTCAGCAAGTCGTCGAGCACCCCGGGACCACCCAGCGAAGTGACCTTTTTGAGGGGCGGCTGGTGTTCCTCGGGCACGCGGTCCCTGAACGCGCGCGCGGCCCAGTTCATGGTGGTCATGGTTTCGGGTGTGCTCCAGACGGCGAAGGCGAAGGCGCCGCCGGGCTTGAGCACGCGATGGATCTCACGGCAACCCCTGAGCGGGTCTTCGAACAGCATGACGCCGAAGCGGCACAGGACCTTGTCGAAACTGGCGTCGGCGAAGGCGAGGTGCTCGGCCGGCATGGACTGGAAACCGATGTTCGGCAGGCGTTCCGCGGCGACCTTCTTCTGCGCGACCCGCACCATGCCCTCGGCGGCGTCGATGCCGGTGATGACGGCGTGCGGCTGGCGCCGGGCCAGCGTCAGCGCCGGCTCTCCGGTGCCGGAGGCGAGATCGAGCACCCTGTCGCCCGGCGCCACGGCCAGCGCCTGCAGCAGCGCCTCCCCCACCGGCGCAATCTGCGGCAGGAAGATATCGAACTTCTCCGCGATCTTGTCCCAGTCGGGCTGGTTGCCTTTATGACTCATGGATCCCCCTTATGCCGACTCAATGGCCTCATCATAACGCATTCGGGGACAGATTTATTTTTACCACGCCCCACCCCAACCATAAAACGTCAATTTACCAACGTTGGGGACAGATTTATTTATTCGATTTATTTATTCAAAATTTCCTCCACATTTCCTCCACGCCGAAGGGAGACGGGCTGCGGTCCATCCTCTTGCTCTGTGTTTCGGATCAACGGAGAGAAATCAGAAAAATAAATCTGTCCCCAACGTCGATGGCTTGACGGTAGGGAATAAATAAATCTGTCCCCGATTTGGGGTGTCATGGGTTTGTAAAGTTTTGCAAATATTCTGGCGGGGTTTAACTAACCGCCGGATGTTCCCTTGCTGACAGCATTTTTTGCACCAGCGCCTTCCCGCTCCGCTGCTGAACGATTCCCGCGCCGCGTTATCCAATTAATCAGAACATCGATCAAATAAGCCGCCCGCCCCGGGCAAAGGAAGGCTCTCTCATGCATATCGCGGACGTCACCATGTTCTACGCCCCGCAGAGCGGCGGTGTGCGCACGTATCTGACAGCGAAACATCGCCTGCTCACCGCCATGCCGGGCGTACGCCACAGCATCCTGGTACCTGGCGCAACGCAGGACAGGCAGGATGGGATTCATACAGTCGCCGCACCGCAGATCCCGTTCGGTAACGGCTACCGGTTCCCGTTGCGGACCCGACCGTGGCGCGAACGACTGGAACAGCTGCGCCCCGACGTGATCGAGGCCGGCGATCCCTACCGGCTGCCCTGGGCGGCGCTGGCGGCGGGCGAGCGCCTCGGCGTGCCGGTGGTCGGGTTTTATCACTCCGACCTGCCGCGCCTGATCCGTGCACGTTTCGGCAACATCTGGGGCGGACTCGCCCGCCACTATGTGAAACGCCTTTATCCCCGTTTCGATCTCACCCTCGCGCCGAGCCGGGTGATGGCGGACTATCTGGAGTCACTCGGCATACCCCGTGTGGCGGTGCAGCCGCTCGGTGTCGACACCGCGCTGTTTCATCCGTCCAAACGCGATCCCGGTGTGCGCCGCGAACTGGGACTGACGGAGTCGACACGCCTGCTGGTCTTCGCCGGACGCGGCGCGCGCGAGAAGAACATCCCCCTGCTGCTCGACACCCTCAGACACCTGGGACCGCGCTACCACCTGCTGCTGATCGGTCCCGGCATGCCGACGCATGACCTCCCCGCCAACGTCACGGCCTATCCGTATTATTTCGACGGCATGGCGGTATCGCGCTGGCTCGCGAGCGCGGACGCCTTCATCCATGGCGGCGCGCAGGAGACCTTCGGCCTGGTGGTGCTGGAGGCCATGGCGAGCGGTCTGCCGGTGATTGGCATCAACGCCGGCGCGGTCGCGGAGCTGGTCACACCGGGCAGCGGCATACTCGCGGACCGGGCCAGCCCTCGCTCCCTGGCCGAAGCGACTGAGTATCTGTTCATGCTTGACGTGCGGGCGATCGGCCAACTGGCCCGGATGCGCGTCGAGGCACAGTGGAGCTGGGACAGCGTGTTCCGCCAAATGCTCATCCGGTATGCCGGCCTGATCCGCAGCAGTGCGCCGCTGGCACTGACCCCCGCACACTATGCCTCTTGAGCCCGGCAAGGCGATGGCCGTCGTGCTGCACGACGTCGCGCCACAAACCTGGCCACTGTATGAACCCTTCATCGCCGCGCTCGATGCGCTCGGACCGCCCCCGCTCACGCTGCTGGTGGTGCCGGACTATCATCATCGCGGCGCGCTGAGCGCCCATCCCCGCTTCCGTGCCGCAATCGAGGCGCGCATTGCGCGCGGCGACGAGGTGGCCTTGCACGGATATTTTCACAGCGACGATGCGCCGCTGCGTCCGAATCCCCTCGACCTGTTCCGCCGCCGGCTCTACACCCACGAGGGCGAATTCGCCGCGCTCGATGCGGATGCGGCGCGTGACCGTCTCGAACGCGGCCACGCGCTGTTCGTGCGCCTGGGCTGGCCGGTGAGCGGATTCGTCGCGCCGGCCTGGCTGTTGAATCGCGCGGCGCGCGCCGCCCTCGCCGGCCTTCCGTTTCTGTACACCAGCACTCCCGCCGAACTGATCCGGCTGCCGGAGTGGCGGCCGCTCGCCGCGCCGTCGCTGGTCTGGTCCGCGCGCAGCGCATGGCGCCGGCGCATCTCGCGTTACTGGAACGAACGCCGGCTGCGCCTGAGCGCGGACCGGGACCTGATCCGGCTCGGCCTGCATCCGGTCGACATGCGCCACGGTGAGGTGCGTGCCTTCTGGCTGCGCGTCATCCGCGAGCTGCTGCCAGCGCGACGTGCGCTCACCAAGATCGAGTGGCTGCGGCGCGCGGCATGAAGACGCGCGCGCTGCTGATCGTCGGCTCCATCCTCGCCGGACTGGCGGTTGCGTACGGCTTCGGCGGCCCCGCGGCCTTCGCGCGCATCGCCCAACTGCCGGCATGGCCGTTCGCGGCGGGACTCGCGATGATCGCGCTGGGCTGGCTCGCGAACGCCGAACGGCTGCGCCTGCTGGTGGGCGGCCTCGGTCCACGCCTGACACGGCGCGAGGCCATTCCGCTGGTGATGGCGACCGAGTTTTCCTACGCGGCGACGCCGGCCGGCGCCGGCGGTCCGCTGACCGTGATCTACCTGCTGACCCGGCACGGCCTGCCCGCCGCCCGCGCGGCGGCGCTGTGCACGGTCGACCAGTTGCTCGACCTGGTGTTCTTTCTTTCCCTACTGCCGCTGCTCGCCGCGCTGCTGCTCGGGGGCTACGCGCCGGTCCAGTTGCAACACCAACTGCTGCTGCTCGCGCTGATGCTGGCCGGCGGACTGGGCCTGGCTGCCCTGGCACTGTGGAAATATCGCCGCGTCCTGTTGTTCACCGGCCGGCTGCTGCGTGTACTGCGAATCCGGCGCGCGCGCCGCGTGCGTCTGGCACGTGCCTTCATGCGCTTCCGGACTGGCATCCGCCTGATCCTCGCCCTGCCGCGGCGGCGACTGCTGGCGGTGTACGCCCTCTGCGCGGCGCACTGGCTGCTGCGTTACAGCGTGCTGTTCGTGCTGGTCAAGGGCGCCGGGGCCGAGGTCGCCTGGTCAACGCTGGTGCTGATACAGATGCTCGCGCTGACCGCCGGCCAGCTCAGCCTGCTACCGGGCGGCAGCGGCACGGTGGAACTCGCCTTCGGCGCGCTGATGTCGCGCTGGTTGGATCCCGCCACTGCCGTCGCGGTCATGCTCGAATGGCGGTTCGTGCTGTATTACTGGTACCTGCTCGCCGGGGCGCCGTTCTTCGCCACGCAGATCCTGCGCCGGCGGAAACAATCGACACTCAATCTCTCACGAACCGCCTGAACAAAAAATTAAGCGTCAATTTAATAACGTCGGGGACAGATTTATTTTTCCCATTTTCCCTGATTTACCCTATTTACTTTGAAACAGACCGAATGAGATCGAACTAAGGTCCGTCCCCGATACAATTCGAAAAATAAATCTGTCCCCAACGTCGGTGGTTTGACGTTGGGGACGGGATTCGGGTCAGCGGCCTTCGGCGGGGGCGGGGACGATGGAGGGTGTAGCGGCGCGCAGCAGGCGGGCCTGCGGCAGTGCGCTGATAAAGGCCATCACGATGGCGGCGATGTAGGGCAGCGACTGTACCAGCATGACACCGGCGAACAGCCTCAGCTCCACGCTGCCCGAGACGTCGACGTACAGGATGGCGGCGGCGAAGCCCCACAGCAGGCACATCAGCGTGAGCTCCTCCGGGACCGACAGCAGCGCGCGCGAAAGCGGCGAGGCATTTTTCATCTTGGGCGTACAGATGAAAGGCTGGTTGCGCGTGACGGCGCCGAGGATCACGGCCTTGGCGATGGCGTGCGAGAGACCGAGCCCGGCGAGCGCGGCGCCCAGGGTCTCACGCCAGCCGGCGCCGATGGCGCGGCGGTACAGGTGCAGCAGCTTGCCGAGCTTGAAGGCGAACAAGGCGAGCGGCGGCAACCCGAAGATCACCATCGGCGGATCGACGCGAATCGGATCGTACAGCAGCGCCGCCGCCCAGGTCAGCGCGCCCAGCGTGAAGAAGAAGTTCACGCCGTCGGCGAGCCAGGGCAGCCAGCCGGCGAGGAAATGATAGCGCTGGCCGGCGCTGAGCTGGCCCGTGCCGACGGTGAAGAGCGCGCGCGCGTTGCGGCGCAGGATCTGCATCGCGCCGTACACCCAGCGATAGCGCTGCTTCTTGTAGTCGATGAACGTGTCCGGGGTGAATCCCTTGCCGTAGCTGCGCGGGGTGTACACGGCCTCGAGCCCGTGCTCGAACAGGCGCAGGCCGAGCTCGGCGTCCTCGGTGATGCACCACTCGCCCCAGGCGCCCGTCGCCTCCAGTGCGGAACGGCGGATCAGCGTCATGGTGCCGTGCTGGATGATGGCGTTGCGGTCGTTGCGCGTGACCATGCCGATACGGAAGAAGCCCTGATACTCCCGATAGCACATGGCCTTGAACGGGTTCTGACCCGCGTCGCGGTAATCCTGCGGGGCCTGCACGATGGCGGTCTTCTCGTGCGCGAACTGCGGCACCAGGTCGCGCAGCCAGGTGGGTTCGACGGTGTAATCGCTGTCGACCACGGCGACGATCCCGGCGTCCGGCGCGGTATGACGCAGGGCGAAATTGAGCGCACCGGCCTTGAATCCGCTCAGCCTGTCGACGTGGAAGAAACGGAAGCGCGGACCGAGCTGCGCGCAGTGCGTCTCGACCGGCTGCCACAGCGCGGGATCGCGCGTGTTGTTGTCGATCAGCAGTACCTCGTAGTCCGGGTAGTCGAGGTGCGCCAGTGCGTTGAGCGTCTCGATGACCATCGCGGGCGGCTCGTTGTAGGTGGCGACGTGGATCGACACCTTGGGCAGCGGCGCATCGGCCGGCACGGGCCTCAGACCGCGCCGCCGCTCGGGCACCCACAGCGTCTCGGCCCATTCGTGCGCCTCGGCGAACAGCACGGCGAGGATGGCGCACAGCGCGAGCGCGAACAGCACGCCGACGCCGACGCTGAGCGGCGTCCAGTACTGGTCGGCATAGACATCGGCGATCCACACCAGCGCGGTGGCGGCGCTGAACGCGACACCGCCGAGGAAGATGAAGCCGCTGCGGCGCAGGGCGCGGCCATCGATAGATAGCAGCAGCAATGCGGCGAAGCCCAGCGCCGCGGCAATGCCGGCCAGCAGCGGCCAGTGCGGAAGCGGGACGATCGGTCCCTGGAAGGGGAATTTCGGCTGACGCTCGACATCGTACACGCCCCAGTAGGCGCCGACGTCGCCTTCGAACGCGCGCTTCCACGGCTGATCGAAGGCCTCCATCAGGTAGTAGGTAAATCCTTCTTTCTGCGCGCGGGCGAGGAATCCGCGCAGGAAGATCGCCTCATTCGCCGCCGATGCGACCGCGCCGTGACGGGTGCGGCCCTTGCTGGGCCAGCCGACCTCGCCAAGGACGATGGGCAGGCGCGGAAACTCGGCGACGAGCTGCCGGTGACGCTGTACCACGTAATCGACCGCCCGGTCGACCTCGATCCCTTCCCAGTACGGCAACACGTGCGCGGCGATGAAGTCGACGTGCCGCGCCAGTCCCGGGTGACGCAGCCAGGTGCTCCAGATGTCCGCCGTGCTGACCGGAATCTTCACCGCCTTGCGTGCACGGTCGAGATAGGACGCCAGTTCGGCCTCGCTCAATTCGCCGCGCAGCAGCACCTCGTTGCCGACGATGAGGCGCGCAATGTTCTTGTGTGTATGCACCAGGTCAATCGCGCGCGCAAGTTCGGCCTCGTTGCGCACGAGGTCGTCGCTCAGCCACACGCCGAGCGTGACCGCCACGCCGTGGCGCTGGGCGAGCGCGGGGATTTCGGCGAAGCTGCCTTCGACCGAATAGGTGCGCACCGCCCCCACCCGTCCGGCAAGCATGGCGAGGTCACGATCGATCTCTTCCGGCGACGGGTAGAGCTTTGCGTTCGGATTCTGACCCGCGCGCACCGGCGAAAACGCGAAGCCCTGGATATGGCCGGGCCAGGCCGCGACTTCCTGCGGCCGATTCAGACCGGCCCACAGCAGGTAACTCAACAGGGTCATCAATGCCGCAGCGGCGATTGCCTGGGTCTTGTTCATGAAACGCGCGAACCTCTCCTCCGGTTGACTCCGGCCTCGTGAGTACCTGCCCATATCCCGTCGCCCCCTCCGGCGACACGATTCCAGCGCATGAAATCCGGGATATACGGCCTTGCCCAAGTGCGGCCATCGATGGATGGCACGTCGGGCGCGGGGGATTATAGACAGTCATTATCGAGGCGTAACCTGTCTCGATCCGGCGACACAATTAATGCCATGTTTTATTTATATATCAATATCTTGTTAAAACATTCGGGGAATCGTGGAGGGGGTGTAGGAAAATCGACTCAAGGAAAAGACAGGACTGAGGACTGAGTATAAGAACGAACTGCAAGTGGCACACAGGTACTGCTGATTAGTTCAGCATTCCAAACAAAGCGAGGCCGTAACCCGGAATCCCAAGGTTTCAATGTTATGGGTTACGTCGCAGATACCGTATTCCATCATTGGGGACAGATGGATTTTCCCTCTTTTGGAGCACAAATTTTTGACGTTGGGGACAGATTTATTTTTTGAAGCGCATCCTGGCTGGCCCAACGAGTCTTTGATCCGTAATTCGTGGGGCTAAAAAATGGATCGAAAATAAATCTGTCCCCAACGTCAAAAGTCTGTTCCCAGTGGATCGGGGGTGTTGAAGGGTTAGGAAAATAAATCTGTCCCCACTGAGATGGATCGTACCGCCCTGACTTAACCTGGAACGACAGCCTATAGCACTGAGCCAGGTCTTCGAAACCCGCACATCGGATCGATTTGGCCCTCAGGCCTGGGTCATTGACCCGTCCGCCATGTGCACCGTGAGCTGATTGAACGGGATGACGAGGCCGTGCTCGTTGCAGGCATCGACGGCGATGCGCTGCAGCAGACGTTGCAGCGCGAAGTAATCCCCCGCGGCCGCGCCCGCGAAGCCGGCGATGGCGAGGAAGTCGAGCGACGAGGCGCTCGCCTCCTTGAACTCGAGCGTAAACGAGCTCAGATGGGCCGCGGACGGGCTGTGCGCGAGGCCGTCCCGGAAGGCGCGTTCGAGCCTGGCGTGGATATCGCCGGTGACACCGCCCTGGTGGGCATAGTCGAGCCCGAAGGTAACCGCCACCGTAAAGCCCTGCAGCGTCAGGTCGCGCGGATTCTTTCCCAGGAAGTCGGCCACGCCATAGGTCTTGACCGCCCCCTGCACCTGCAGTTGCACGCACTCGGGCGACTGCACCAGCACGAGGCCGAAGGTATTGTCGTCCAGCATGACGTAATCGCCGACGCGCGCAGGAAACCAGGGCTCACTCTCATCGAAAACGCGCGAAAAATGATCCAACAGCCGGCGCACCGGGATGCGCAGCCTGCCGCCCTGCAGCAGCGGGTTGACCAGCGTGGCGTGAAAGCTGAGCGCGTCCACACGCCAGGGCAGACCTTCGTAGACCAGACGCTCGCCCTCCCGCACCGAACCGAGGTTCAGGATCAGCTTGGCCTCCATCAGGTAATTTGGCAGCGACTTCTGCAAGGCCCAGCCCGCGCCCACGAGCAGGATGATCAGTATGCCGAGCAGCAGCCAGTCGCCGCGCACGTACAATACGGCCATCGCCGACAACAGCACCAGCACGGCGGTAAGCAGGTAGAACACCAGATTGCCGACACGCGCCGCGAACACGCCGCGGCGGCGCGCGCGCGCCATGACGCGCCGCTCGTAGACACCGGCAAGCAAACGCAGGACGAGGAAGACCACCACCGCCGCGCCGACTGCCAGAGCGAGATTGAGGATGCGCCCGGTCAGCAAGGCCTTCAGTGCCTCGACGGGATCGCGCTGCGGGGCCGAAGTCGGGGATAGCGTCTCGGACAGCTCGTAGCTGGTCAGCTTGTAACGGTTATTGAGGTCGTCGCGACGCTGCCGCCAGCGCTGCTCGATGGTCGCGAAAGCCCGTTTCAGCTCCGGCGTCGGCGCGTCCTCGCGATTTCGGGTCACGTTGACCAGGGCCTCTTCGGCGGCGTCGAGCCGCTCTTTGTAATAGGCCTGGTCGTTGCGCAGGCGCTCGATCTTGCGCGGGCGCTCGGTCAGGCGCCGCAGCTCCACCAGGACCGGCTCGAATACCGATTCGAGCTCGGAACGCCAGTTGAAGGCGGCCTCCTCCTTCACGCCGAACAAGCTCAGATCAACACCGTCGGTGGCAAGCATCTCGAGCGCGGTTTGCAGCGATTCGAGATCGAGGGACAGGCGGTCGATCTCCTTGTAGACGCGGGTGCGCTCGCGGTCGTCGACGGCTTCGTGCAGGGCGGAACGCTGTTGGCCAAGCTCGTGGCTGGTGTTGTTGATCGTATCGATCAGGGTCTGCAGGTTGTGCCAGCTGTCGACGCTGCGCGGCTCGTTGGCCGCAGCCGGGGCCGCGTCACCGGCGTGCGGTTCCGTCTCGTCGGCGGCAGCCGCGCCCGCCGCCAGCACGACGGCGCACAGGATCAGGGTGAAGAGACGGCGGGACAATGCAATCATGACAGACTCATCGATTCAGGATTCCAGTGCCTGTTCCAGGCGCGCGCATACGGTATTGAGGATCTCGACCCGCGCGTAATGTTTGTCCTCGGCCGGCACCAGGTGCCAGGGGGCGTCGGCGGTGCCGGTATGCGCCACCATGTCGTCGACCGCCGCGAGATAGGCGGCGCGCTTGTCCCGGTTGCGCCAGTCCTCCTCGCCCAGCTTGTGCTGCTTCCACGGCAGTCTGCCGCGTTCCTCGAAACGCCGCAACTGCTCCTCCGCGCTGATGTGCAGCCAGAACTTCAGCAGCGTGATGCCGTGCCTGAGCAGATGCTCCTCGAAATTGTTGATCTCCTCGTAGGCACGCGCCCATTCCGACTCGGAGGCAAAGCCTTCCACCCGCTCGACCAGCACACGGCCGTACCAGGAGCGGTCGTACAGGGTCATGTAGCCGGCGCGCGGGATGTGGCGCCAGAATCGCCACAGGTAATGATGGGCACGCTCCTCGTCGGTGGGCGCGGCGATCGGGATCACCTGGTACAGGCGCGGGTCGACGGCGGCGGTGAGGCGCTGGATGGCGCCGCCCTTGCCCGCCGCGTCCCAGCCCTCGAACACCAGCACGCAGGAACGACGGGCATCGTAGGCGCGCCAGGCGAGGCGGGCGAGGCGTTCGCGGCAATGTTTCATCTCGTGTTTGTAGGCCTTGTCCGAGAGACCGGCTGTCAGGTCGACGCGCTCGAGTACCGTCGCCTGTTTGCCGCGCGCGGCCGCGGGCGATGGCGCCGGCGCAGCGGCCGCGGGCCGGGCCAGACGCGCTTCCATCAGCGCGCGCAGGATGCCGCCCGCGCGCAGATCGCGGTAATGGGGGTCCTCGGCGTCGATCAGCCACCACGGGCAGGCGCCGGTGTCGGTATGGCGGATCATGCGCTCGGCGGCGCGCAGGAAGGCGTCATACTCCTTGTCCGTGTCTCCCTCGACCGCCACGCCCTCGATGTGGCGCTGCACCTCGCGCCGCTTCTTCAGGTGCCGCGCATGATCCTGGCGCGGAAGATGGAACCACAACTTGACGATCAGCATGCCGTCGAGGCTCAGCATGCGCTCGAGTTCGACGATGCGCGCCGCCTCGCGGTCGAGCTCGGCGTCGCCGTCGCCGCTGCGCGTGCGTCGGTAGAGCGGATCCCAGTACCAGCCGCCGAACATGACGGCGATGGCGCCGCGCGCCGGCAGACGTTGCCAGAATCGCCACGCGGGGGGACGCTCGCGTTCCTCGTCAGTGGCGTCCCAGAAGGCGTGCGTGCGCACGCCGCGGGTATCGAACCATTTGTGCAGACGCTGTACCGCCTCGCCCTTGCCGCCGCCTTCCACGCCGGCGACGATGACAAGCGTCGCCACGCCGGCCTCGCGCAAGGCGCGCTGGGCCGCGAGCAGCGCGGTCCACAGCTCGGGTTCGCGGGCCTTGAATTCATCCTTGGAGACTTTCTGCCCGAGTTCGACGGCCTCAAACATGCCTTGCCTTCCCATCAAGCACGGGGACAGATTTACAAATCTGTCCCCATTCACGCAACTACTTCCGTCTGCAATCGATGCTGCTATATCTTACCCCGCCTCTCTCCCGCCGCGCATCCGCCACAACATGAGGCCGCCGGCGCCGGCGAGCAGCGCGAAAGCGGCGCCGGCGAGAAAGGTCGACGGCGCGCCGATGCGATCCCACAGCAGGCCGGCGAGGATGCTTGCGCACAGGATCGCGAGACCGCTCGCGAGACCGAACACACCGAAGGCGGTACCGCGCAGATACGCGGGAGAGGTATCGACGATCAGCGCGGCGAACAGGCCCTGGGTGAGCGCCATGTGGATACCCCACAGCGCGGCGCCGACTCCGACCGTCCACGGATCGCCGGCCGCGGCGAGCACGATATCGGCCGCCACCAGCACCAGCACGCCAGGCAGCAGCAGGCGCGCGCGCCCGATGCGGTCCGACAGGTGCCCGGCGGGATACGCGCCCAGCGCATAGGTCAGGCTCAGGATCACCAGCATCAGCGGCACGAAGGTGGGCGCCGTCCCGAGCTGTTCGGCCCGCAGCAGGATGAAGGCCTCGCTGAAGCGCGCCAGGGTAAACACCACGCCGAGCGCGAGCACGCCCCAGTAGGCGCGCCCGAGCTGCGCGGCATCGCGCAGGCGCCAGATCGACCCGCGCGTGCGCGCCCCGTCCGCCGGCGGGCGCGGCGGTTCCCGAACCAGGAACACGATCAGGAGCACGGCGGCGATGCCGGGCAGAAAGGCGCACCAGAACACCGCGCGATAGTCATCCTGCGTCAGCGCCATCAGTCCCAGCGCGAGCAACGGACCGAGCACGGCGCCGAAGGAATCGAGCGACTGGCGCAGGCCGAAGGCGGCGCCGCGCATGCCGGGTGCGACCAGGTCGGCGATCAGGGCATCGCGCGGCGCGCCCCGGATGCCCTTGCCCAGACGGTCGAGGCTGCGCGCGCCCAGCACCGTCGCGGCGCTGCCGGCGAGCGCGAACAAGGGCTTGGACAGTGTGCCGAGCAGGTAACCCGCCAGCACCAGCGGCCGGCGCCGGCGCAGACGGTCGCTCAGCATGCCGGAGAACAGGCGCGTGACGAGCGCGAGCGCCTCGCCGAGACCTTCGATGACGCCGACCAGCGTGGCGCTGGTCCCGAGCACCGCGACCAGGAATACCGGCAGCAGGGCGTGAATCATCTCGGAGGAGACGTCCATGAACAGGCTGACCAGGCCGAGGGCCCAGACGCCGGACGGAAGCTCGCGCAGGCGGCCGATCAAGTTATCGACGACGGAAACCGGGACGGGGACGGATGTTTAAATCCGTCCCCGTACACGGGTAACGGGATGGCGACGGAACAACTCACCTAGAGATATTCGATGTGCGACACGTCCGCCATGAAGTCGCGGTAGTCGCAGGTCATCTCTTCCCCGGATTGGATATCGCGCGTGGCAAAACCGGCGCCGACCTCGCTGAAATCGACGTTCGCCTCGCGCGAATGGTTCATGTACTTGCCCATGGTCGACTCGTAGTACAGATCGCCGCCCTCTTCCGGCTGGTACAGATGGATTTCGATCTCCTCCCGGCTGGACGGCGGCAGCGCCTCGAACTCCTCCTCGGAGAGCACGATGTCGAAGATGGGGTTGAACTCCCACACCTTGGTGCCCTTGGGGATGAATTCCTTGGCGAAAACGCCGAAACCGTGGATCGGGCTCTTCTCGAGATAGGTCGGGACGATCAGCATGGGTCTCCTCGCGTGCGGCTGATGACACAATCGGCGCCATTGTGGCAGCGTCGCGCCCGCTTGTGAAGCGGTTCCCGCATTCGCTTGACAACGATCCGGGCGGGTCGATATATAGCGCGCCATGTCCCAGCGTTATTCGAAGGATCCCCGCGTCGACGCCTCCCTGCGGCACTCGATCAGGGACGGGGTTTCCTATTCGGTGATGACGGGCGCCGGGGAGAGCTACTTCGCCGCCTTCGCGCTGTACCTCAAGGCAGGCACGGCGCAGATCGGCCTGCTCGCCAGCCTGCCCCCGCTGCTCGCCTCCTTCGCGCAACTGCTGTCTTCCTGGCTCGGGCGCCGCTGGGGCCGGCGCAAGGACATCATCGTGCTGGGCGCGACCCTGCAGGGGGTGGCGCTGTTCCCGCTGGCCGTGCTGCCCCTGCTGTTTCCGGACCACGCGCTGCCCATCCTGGTGGCCTGCGCCGTGGTCTATTTCGCCGGCTCGAACCTGGCGGTCCCCCAGTGGGGCAGCCTGATGGGCGACCTGGTGCCGGAGCGCCGGCGCGGGCGCTACTTCGCCCGCCGCACCCGCCTGTGCAGCGTGGCCTCCTTCTGCGGGCTGATCACGGCCGGGGTGATGCTGGACCTGTTCGACCGCAACCAGTGGACCGTGGCGGGCTATCTGCTGATCTTCGCCATCGCGGCCGTGGCGCGCGCGGTCTCGATCTGGCATCTGTGGCAGATGCACGACCCGCCCGGTCACGTCGCCGCGCTCGAATCCCCCTTCGGCATCGGCTTCTGGCGTCGCGTGCGCGGTTCCTCCTTCGCCCGCTTCACGCTGTTCTTCGCCGCCATCTCCTTCGCCGTCAGCATCTCCTCGCCGTTCTTCGTGGTGTACCAGCTGCGCGACCTCAGCTTCAGTTACCTCGAGTACACCGTCAGCATCGGCGTGGTGGTGCTGGCGCAGTTCCTCACCCTGAACCGCTGGGGCCGCATCAGCGACGCCTTCGGCAACCGCTTCATCCTGGTGGCGACCGGACTCATCATCCCGTTCCTGCCCTCGCTGTGGCTGGTGTCGACCAACTACCTGTACATCCTGCTGCTGCAGGCGCTGGGCGGACTGATCTGGGCCGGCTTCTCGCTCAGCGCCGGCAATTATCTCTACGACCTGATCCCGGGCAACAAGCGCGCGATGTATCTCGCCTTCCACAATGTGCTGGCGAGCGTCGCCGTCTTCTGCGGCGCGATGCTCGGTGGCTATCTCGGCACGCACCTGCCGCGCGAGGCGGTGCTGTTCGGGACGCACGTCGAATGGCTCAGCGTGCTCTACGGGGTGTTCCTGGTCTCAAGCCTGACGCGGCTGCTGGTGGCCGTGCTGTTCCTGCCGCGGCTGAAGGACATGCGCGCGACGCGGCCGGCCTCGGTGGGCGGGGTAATCTTCCGCGTGGCGCGCCTGCAGCCGCTGTCGGAGCTGATCTTCGACATCATCAGTCCGCGGCGGCTGCGCAAATCCGCGCCGGAGATCCCGGAACGACAGAAGGACACGGACCGGGACACCGGCCCCTCGTAGCCTGGATGGAGGCGCGCAGCGCCGGAATCCGGGGGTATGCTTCCTATCCCGGATTCCGCTACCGCTCCATCCGGGCTACATCGGGCCAGATGGGATGGCGTGGATCGGAGCGGAGACGAGTGGCGGCCTCAGCTCGCCTCGCGCGAGGCGCGCTTGCGCTCGTGTTCCTTCAGCGCCTTCTTGCGCAGGCGGATGTGGTTGGGGGTGACCTCGACCAGCTCGTCGTCGTCGATGAACTCCAGCGCCTGTTCCAGCGACATGCGGATCGGCGGCGTCAGGATGATGTTCTCGTCCGAGCCGGCGGCGCGGATGTTGGTGAGCTGCTTGGCCTTGAGCGGGTTGACCACCAGGTCGTTGTCGCGCGAATGGATGCCGACGATCATGCCCTCGTACACCATCTCGCCGTGACCGATGAACAGGCGGCCGCGTTCCTGCAGGTTGAACAGCGCGTAGGCGAGCGCCTTGCCCGGCGCGTTGGCGATCAGCACGCCGTTGATGCGCTGACCGAACTGCCCGGTCTTCATCGGGCCGTAGTGATCGAACACGTGATAGAGCAGACCGGTGCCCTGGGTGGCGGTGAGGAACTCGGTGCGGAAACCGATCAGGCCGCGCGCCGGCACGATGTAGTCGATGCGCACGCGCCCCTTGCCGTCCGGCACCATGTTGCGCAGCTCCGCGCCGCGCGAACCGAGCTTCTCCATCACGCCGCCCTGGTGCTGCTCCTCGACGTCGACGGTGAGCTGCTCGAACGGCTCCTGCCTGACACCGTCGATCTCGCGGATGATCACCTCGGGGCGTGACACGCCGAGCTCGTAGCCTTCGCGGCGCATGTTCTCGATCAGGATGGACAGGTGCAGCTCGCCGCGGCCGGAGACGCGGAACTTGTCGGGCGACCCGGTATCCTCGACGCGCAGCGCGACGTTGTGGATCAGCTCCTTCTGCAGGCGCTCGCGGATCTGGCGCGAGGTGACGTACTTGCCGTCCTGGCCGGAGAACGGCGAGTTGTTGACCTGGAAGGTCATGCTGACGGTCGGCTCGTCCACGCTCAGCGGGGCGAGCGCCTCCACCGCGGCGGGATCGCACAGGGTGTCGGAGATGCGCAGACCGTCGATGCCGGTGAAGGCGATGATGTCGCCCGCCTGCGCCTCCGGCACCTCGACGCGCTCGAGACCGAGGAAGCCGAGCACCTGCAGCACGCGGCCGTTGCGGCGCTGGCCGTCGATGTCCACCACCACCACGGGCGTGTTGGTCCTGACGCGGCCGCGCACGATGCGGCCGATGCCGATGACGCCGACGTAGCTGCTGTAGTCGAGCGAGCTGACCTGCAGCTGCAGCGGGCCGTTGGGATCGACCTCCGGCGGCGCGACGCGATCGATGACCGTCTGGAACAGCGCGGTCATGTCGCCGGAGCGCACGTCGGGGCTGAGCCCGGCGTAACCGTTGAGCGCCGAGGCGTAGACGACCGGGAAGTCGAGCTGCTCGTCGGTCGCGCCGAGGCGGTCGAACAGGTCGAAGGTCTGGTTCAGCACCCAGTCCGGGCGCGCGCCGGGGCGATCGATCTTGTTGATGACCACGATCGGGTGCAGCCCGCGCGCGAAGGCCTTCTGGGTCACGAAACGCGTCTGCGGCATCGGGCCGTCGACGGCGTCCACCAGCAGCAGCACCGAGTCCACCATCGACAGCACGCGCTCGACCTCGCCGCCGAAGTCGGCGTGGCCGGGGGTGTCGACGATGTTGATGCGGTAGCCGTTCCACTCGATGGCGGTGTTCTTGGCCAGGATGGTGATGCCGCGCTCCATCTCGAGGTCGTTGGAGTCCATCACGCGTTCCTGCGCCTCGCCGCGCGACTTGAGCGTACCGGACTGCTGCAGGAGCTTGTCGACCAGGGTCGTCTTGCCATGGTCGACGTGGGCGATGATGGCGATGTTTCGTATCTTCTCGATCACAGAGGGGTCACCGGGTAAAGGAAAACGCGCTATTGTACAGGAAATGCAGGGATTTTGTATGTCGGCCGCCGTTCATGCCCGGGACTGCCATGAACCGATATCGGTAGGAAGATTGGCGACAGGCATGAGAAATGGCATAAAATCGCACCATCCCCTCGCCGCGGCGCGAAACCAGGCCGCGGCAGGAGGCCTCGGCGGCCCAGTCGCGAGACCTATCGCGCGGCGCACGTCTTCATCACCACGCAGCCCAAGGAGTCCAGACCATGACCCAGAAGACCCTGTCCGCCGGCCTGCTCGGCGCCCTGCTGATAATCGCCTGGCCGCTCGCCGCCAGCGCGCATACTCACATGGAAAAATCCGTTCCCGCCGACAAGGCCGCGCTGGCGACGGCGCCGCAGTCGGTGCAACTGTGGTTCTCCGACAAGGTCGCCGCCGAATGGAGCAAGATCGTCGTCACCGACAGCGCCGGGAACCGCGTCGATCAGGAACAGGTCTCCGCGGATGCAGCCGACCCCAAACATATCGAGGCAGGCTTGAAGGCGCTCGGCCCCGGCGACTATACGGTCGACTGGAACGTGATCTCGGGCGACGGCCACCGCGTCAAGGGAAGCTTCACGTTCAGCGTGCAGTGACCGCACCGCCTTGACCTTCGAACCGATCCCGTTCGCGGTCACCGCGCTCGACCGCGCCGCGCTGGCGCTGGTGGTCGGAACGGCGGCGACGTGGCTGTATCTGCTGCCGGCGGGATCCGGGACCGGCGCACGCGCGCCGTTGCCGCTGCTGTCGCTGGCCGTGGGCCTGCTCGCCCTCACCGGCACGGCCGATCTGCTGGTGCGTACCGCCGCGCTCGCGGATGTCGGCCTGGATGCGGCCTGGCCCTATCTGGGCCGCGCGCTCACGCACAGCGATTACGGCGGCTTCTGGCAGTTACGCGCGCTGGCCTGGACGGGCTTGCTCGGGCTCACCCTCTTCATCGGATGGGGCGGGCCGGTTCGCGCCGCGCTGTGGGGCATCGCGGCCGGCGCCGTGACGATGCTGTTCACGGCCAGCGCCACCGGTCATGCCGGCGACGGGGGCGCGCTATCCCTGCCCAATCTGGTCAACGTACTGCATGTCACCGCCGCCTGCCTGTGGGGCGGCAGCGTGCTGGTGTATGTCGCGCGTGTGCTGCCCGTCCTGCAAGGCCCGGATATCCCGCCACCGATGCTGGCGCTTACCGCCACCCGTCTGTCCACGCTGGCCGGCGCCGCGCTGGCCGCGGTGCTGGCGACCGGTGCTTACAACACCTGGCGCCAGCTGCCCGACTGGCCGGCACTGTGGGAAAGCGAGTATGGACGCGTCCTGCTGATCAAGCTGACGGCGGTCGGCGTGATGATGGGGATCGGGGCCTGGAACCGTTTCCGGATCGTCCCCGCGATCGAGACCTGGGCCCGCGGACCGGCCGGCGGCGAACGGAGACCCCGCGCGCCGATTTCTGCGCGTGCTGCGCGTCGATACGGTGGTGTTCCTGCTGGTGCTGGCCGGGGCGGCGCTGCTCGGGATGCAGACGCCGCCGGGGCATTGAGCGCTGTTTACAAGCGCCTGGCCTTACCGGTCGCGTGATGGCGCCACGAACAAAAAACCCCCGCCAGTACGGCGGGGGTTTTTAAAGGGTTACAACCAACACGTCTTGTTATTTTTCGACCTTGACCTGCGTCGCCTGCAATCCCTTGGGTCCTTTCTCCACTTCGTAGGTCACGGACTGACCTTCGGAGAGAGTGCGGAAGCCGTCACCGACGATCGCGGAGAAGTGGACGAACACGTCCGCGCTACCGTCAGAAGGCGTAATGAAGCCGAAACCCTTGGCTTCGTTGAACCACTTCACAGTACCTGTAGCCATGCAAATATCCCCTATCACTATCAACCATATTATTTACAAATCATGCGAGGCTGTAGACAGAGATAACACGGAAGATGAGTCTCTGAAACGGACCTGGATGAGATGTAATGCCGGGCAGTATAACCCTTTTATAATTTGCAGCACTATCCAATATACGCGATACAAACAGCTAGGACAAACTCTCGAGAAGAAAAAATGCATGGCACGCCGGACCGACGGGGACTGCATTTTGACGCCGGGCCCGAGGCCCGCCCCCTACTCCTCGCACACTCCGCTGCGCCCACGCAGTAACTTGGTCCGCCCCCGGAGTTTTTTCCGGTCCAGGCGGCGCTGGCGTGAGCCCAGGGTGGCCTGGGTGGGCAGGCGTTTGCGGCGCGTCACCATCACGCTCCGGATCAGCTCGCCCAGGCGCGCGAGGGCCTCCTCGCGGTTGCGCTCCAGGCTGCGGTGCTGCTGGGATTTGATCACCACGGTGCCCGCGGCGCTGATGCGGCGGTCCTTCAGCGCCAGCAGGCGCTGCTTGTAGATCTCCGGCAACGACGAGGCGGGAATCTCGAAGCGCAGGTGCACGGCGCTCGAGACCTTGTTGACGTTCTGCCCGCCGGAACCCTGCGCGCGGATGGCGCTGATCTCGATCTCGCGCGCGGGGATCACCACCCGCGCGGAGATCCGTACCCCCTCTTCCATCGCCCTGCACCCGCGTTGCCGCGCGCCTCGCTTACTCCTGCCGCAACAGGGCGTAGAGCTTGTCCTTGAGCAGCAGGCGTTTCTTCTTCAGCTCCTCGGTGTAGCCGTCGGACGGCGTCTCGATCTCCTCTTCGATGCGATAGATCGCCTTGTCGATGTCGACGTATTCTCCGAACAGCCTGGCGAAGTGGGGATCGCTCAGCTTGAGCTGGTGGATCTTCTGCTTGAACTCGGGGAACTCTTCCTCAAGCCGGTGATGTTCGCCAAACATTGTTCTCCTCCTCGGGTGTGGAATCATTAACCTTATGAAGCCTGATGATATCGTTTCCGCGGGGTAAAGCAAAACGGGACGACGTTCGTTGACACCCGCAGCGCGCGGGTGGCACACTCGTTTCATGTCCTCCTCCGCCGCAAAATCCGCGCGTCGAATCCGTATCTGCCTGCCGCGAGGCGTATGCCCGCGCGGGACCACGCGCCGGAACCGGACTGATGTGTTGACGTACTGATCGAATACAGCAGTTTCGCAGAAGGGCCGTGGTCCCGCCGAGGGATCGCGGCCCTTCTCGTTTTTCAGGGAGGCACGTTTCAGCCATGCCGATCTCGGCCGCCTATCTGGGCATCATATTGATCTGGTCGACCACGCCGCTCGCGATCAAGTGGAGCGGCGAGGGGCCGGGATTCCTGTTCGGCGCCGCCGCCCGCATGGCGATCGGCGCCGCGCTGTGTCTGCTGCTCCTGCGTCTGCTGCGCATGCCGCTGCCGTGGAACGGCGCCGCGGTGCGCAGTTATCTCGCGGCCAACCTCGGCATCTTCGGGGCGATGCTGTGCGTCTACTGGGGCGCCCAGTATGTGCCCTCCGGCCTGATCTCGGCCCTGTTCGGCCTGACACCGATCGTGACGGGCATCCTGGCCGCCGTCTGGCTGAAGGAACGCGCGTTGACGCCGGCGAAGATCGCCGGCAGCGTGATCGGGCTGGGCGGTCTGTGGCTCATCTTCGGCGACGAACGGCCCGGCCCCAATGCGGATCTCGGGCTCGCCGCCGTACTGGCTGCGGTGTTTCTGCATTCCCTCAGCACGGTCTGGGTCAAACGCGCGGGCAGCTCACTGCCGGCGCTGACGCAGACCACGGGCGCGCTGCTGCTCGCCCTGCCCGGTTATCTGGCGACCTGGCTGCTGCTCGACGGACACCCGCCACCGGAGTTGCCGCCCCGCGCGTTGTTCTCGATCGTCTATCTCGGCGTGTTCGGCTCGGCGGCGGGCTTCATTCTGTATTACTACGCACTGCAGCGCGTCACGGCGGGCCGCATGGCGCTGCTCCTGCTGGTCACGCCGGTGATCGCCCTGCTGTTCGGGCATTTCCTCAACGGTGAAACCTTCGGCACCCGGGAGATCGCCGGCACGGCGCTGATCCTGTCGGGGCTGTTGTTCTACGAAACGGGAGAACGGTTGATTCAGGCCTGCAGGAAGAAGGAAAACTGAACAGCGGCGAACAGGACACTGGGCGACAAAACCAGCAGGAGCAGATGAACCGGCGTGTTGCCCATGATCGTATCCTCTCGGCTTACGGACTCGGATCCGCTTGCGCGGTCTGAATATCCGCGCCCGGCCTCCCCGTCGGAGGGGGAAGAGGAGAGGTGGGGGAGGCCGGGACGGATAACCGGTTCGCGGCCCGCCCCGCCGAGAGGCCGGGCCGCGCGATTTTATGGTGACAAGCTAGGCGATCCTGGTCATTACTCCCCGGTGGATTCCGCAGCGGTCACGATGATGTCGGAGGCGGCGAGACAGCCGGTCAGCTCGAAACGGCCGTAGACATCGGCCGCGAGTCCTTCGCTCAGTTCGTCGAGGGTCACGGCGGCGCTGGTCCGGGTCTCGCCGTCGGTCCCGATCAGGAAGATATCCGCGCGCTCCCTGACGCGCACGCACACGTCGCCCTGGGCGGTGCCCAGCAGCGTAAAGGTGGCGTTCGCGGCATCGAGCGCGCCGAGCGTGCCGCTGAGTTCGGTCCCGGTGCTCGCGGTATCGTTCACGAACACCACCGCGGCCTGCAGCTCCGGCGTCGCACCGGTCGGCACGCCGAACACCTTCACCCCGAAGCCCGTGTTGATGTCATCCAGCGTCAGTTCCGTGCCCGAACGCGTGAACACCCGGGCGCCTTCCAGCGCCGTCGCGGTAATGGCGGTGCCCGCATCGAAGCCGCCGCCGCGAATGACGTCGAGCGAGAATGCGTTGCCGCCGGCGTCGTAGTCGGAGGTAACAGTCCCCTTGACATAGGCGAAGTCCTCATCCGCGCCGACCGCGATGACCTGCGCCTGCATCGTGAAGGCGGCGTCACCGCTGCTCCGCTCCAGGCGACCGAACACGGTCACCTTGGCGTCAGCGGCAAGCGCCGAGAAATCGGCCGCGCCGGCGGCCGTGAAGACCGAGGTATCCGCGCCGGCCGTCACCGGGATACAGCGCGATTCGTCGTCCACGCCGCTGGCGGCGCGGCTCACCCGATCGCCCCGGCCCCATTGGCCCCAGCGCCCGTTGCGGTGGTGGCGGAAGGTGGTGCGGGATCCACACAGGTCGAAGGTCCCCGCGTCGGCGTCGGGGCCGGCGACCGTGCCCTCGAGCCGGGCGTAACGGCCGAGCGTGGCGCCGGACACGATCTCGACGAACACCACCGGGCGGAAGCGGTACTTGCCATTGCCGAGCCGGATCGCCTGGAGGGATTTGTCGGCGTCGAGATCGAGCTGCAGCACCAGCGGTTCATCGCCCGAGACGATGAAGTCCATGCGCGGATTGAGGTCGATCATGCCGTTGGCCGGCAGTTCGGGCTCGATTGTTTCGACGATCGCACCCGCATCGTCGAGCTTCACCAACTGCAGCGCGGTGACGGTGAAGCGGATCTTGTGATAGATGCCTGCCGGGGCGTCGACCAGGCTGAACACCTCGGCGTCGTCGCTCAGGTCGAGCAGGTCGACGGTGCGCTCACCGGAGAAGACCACCGCCGAGGCACCGTTGTCACCGATGAGTTCGATCTGCGTGATGGTCAGATTGACCTGATCGTAATCCGCGGTCGGACCGTCGGTCAGCAGGACCGCGACGCTGCCTATGTCGTCGCTGGAGGCCGAACCGCCTCCGGAACCGCCGCCGCAGGAGGCGATGGAAAGTCCCGCCAGCAGGACCAGCACGGGTACCCAGACAAATTTCCGCCACCGCCCGCCACTCGTACCCATCGCTGCATCGACTCCCCGGAGTAAGTTCCTGGTCAAGATTGTCTTTTTGCCGCACCCGCGCGCCGTGTGGCGGGATGGGCCGTATCACCGTTCAGTGGTAAAACGACGCCCGCGGGAAAAGGGTTCCCGCGTGTCTCGGAAAAATTGGCGGGGCTGCGGGTACGGGAGGCGGGCCGCGCGGACAGGCCGACCGGGCGGAACTGGCCGAACGGCGCTCAGTCGGCGCCGGAAAACGACAGCAGGGTCGGAAACAACTCGCGATCGAGCACGGCCTCGACTTCGTCCAGCGCGCGCCGATGGGCGAGCGCGGGATCCTGCGCCGAGGTCTTGATGTCCCAGCGATGCGAACCGCGCGCCTGACCCGCCATGTCACCGAGCACGATCTCGAGGCTGCCCATGACCCAGTACCAGCCGTCCTTCAACGCGGGATCCCCGAGTTCGAGCACCGCCGCCAGGGTGTAGTCGGCCGCGCCCTGCTCCACCACGGTGAAGCCTGCCTCGCCCAGCGAGCCGGCAAGCGTCACCGCCACCGCCTGCATCTCGTCGCCCGCGGCGCCGGGACGGATGCGCACGCGGGTGACGAGCGCATTGCGGTCACTGCGCAACTGCGCGAAGGACCAGCGCCCCGGGAGGCCGTGCCCGGACGGATCGACTACCTGCAACTGGCGTTGCACGGAATCGCGTTCCAGTTGCGCGCGCATGGCCCGGTCGGCGGCCGCGATCGCCGTGAACGGATCGCCCGCGGCACGCGCGCCGGCAATCCCGGCGGCGACGGCATCGTCCAGCGCACGGAGTTCGGCCTGCAGGGACTGCATGGCCGCGCCGCGCGGCAGTATGGCGAGGGCGTGATCGGTCTTGCTCACGGGATCGCGCCAGGTCTCGGCGATCTGCACCCCGCGCACGAGCTGGTCGGTTTGCGTCGCGATGGCGCGCGAGACCTCGAGCCGCATGCGTTCCTCCGAGGCGCCCGGCGTGCGCGGGTCCGGCTGGTCGAGGGCGAAGGTCTGCACATCGGAGGACTCGACCCGGATCTCGACCGCGAGCCCCTTGGCGAGATCGGCGCGCGCGCGATCGATGGCGTCGTTCAGATCGTCCGCCGCGCCGCGCCCGAGCAGGAAGGAAGCCGCGGGATAGCGCGCCGCATCGCCGCTCACCCAATCGGGCGGCGCAACGGGCGCGGGCGGCGCGGAGGCGCATGCCGCGAGCGCGGCCAGGCCGAGGGCGATTCCGGTTTTCAGCAGGGCGTTCATTGCAGTCGTCTCCGTTCGATGCGGTAAGGCAGGGGTTCGAGATCGCCGGCGCTGACCCAGTGCAGCGAGAGGAAGCGCTTCTGGCCCGGGGCCAGTTCGACGTCGTAATCACGCGCCGCGGCGACGCCGGCGATGCCGCCGGTCAGTTCGACATGGATCTGATGGCGGCCGGCCGCGAGCGGCAGGCGCGCCAGATAGATGCGCCCCGGCAGGGTGGACCAGCTGCGGGTATCCGCCCGCTCGCTCACCACACCGGCGATATTGACCATCATCCCGAGGGCATCATCCTCCTGATCGGCCTTCTTGCTTGCCTCGAGCTTGAGCGCGGCGCGCGCGACGGCGCGCGCCAGGATGAGCGGTTTGTCGTGTTCCAGGGTCTCTTCCGCGACCGCGGCGACGTCCTCGCCGAGCGCAGTCACGGCAACGCTCGTCCCCGAGACGACACGCGCACCGGTGACACGCGGGACGCGGGTTTCATAATACGGCATGGAGACGGTCACCAGCTTGCCGTCGCGCGTGGGCGCGCTGATCAGGGCATCGCGCATGAGCGGCGCGAGACCGCTGTGCAGCAGGAAGATGACTTCGCCCTCGTCGCCCCGCGGGTCGGGGGAGGTTTCCGTCACGCCGAACTCGGCGCGGTAACGGCTCAATTCGTCCGCCATTCCGCCCACCCGTGCCGCCGTCCGCACCAGGTCGTGCCCCAGCGGCGGCGGGACCGCGCCGCCGTCACGACGATAGGCAGTGTAGGCCTGGCGATAGGCGATCATGGCATCGTCGTACTGCCCCAGTGCCTCAAAGATCATGCCGCTCAGGTAACGCGCGAAGGCCTCGCCGGCACGCGCCTGCTCCTGTCCCAGCAGCACGTCGAGCTGGAGGATCTCCACCCGCGCGTCATCGGGCCGCCCCAGCTCGAGATAATTGAGCGCGGCGTAGACATGCAGCAGCACGCGTTCGAAGGGTGCGCCGGTATAGCTGCGCATCATGTCGTTCACCGCGAGCGCACCCGCCTGTTCCCGGACACTCACCGCGTCCAGGCGCTCGATCGCATCCTTGGCCTGCTCAAAGGCCGCATTGCTCTCCGCGTAGTCGCCCGCCATGCGCAGCAGCATCGCGCGGTTGAGGTCGTACAGCACCGTGTCCCGCGTCCGCCCTCCGGCGCGCTCGTCCAGAATGTGCAACGCCCCCGTCAGATCCCGCGCCGCGATCTGATGCTCCATCTCTCCGACCCAGTCGGTGTAGGTGGCGCAGGCTGCCAGGTACAGGCCGCATACAGTCAGAATGGACCATCGTCTGGTCACGGCTATGGAAATATCGCGGGATCGTAACAGGTGATGGGTGATGGGCGATGAGTGATGATATAAAAGTCATGCCAGTCACTCATCACTCATCGCCCATCACCATCCATGGGGATCAGAACCGCAGTCCCGGCTTGGTGACCAGTTTCTTGATCTTCTTCTGCCCGACCCAGACCTTGCGGTTGTCGGCGAGGCTGATCAGGGTGAGGTCGACCTGGTAATAGCGCACCTGCTGTTTGCCTTCGGTGTCCAGAATGGTGCTGATGTCGCCCTTGAGCATGAAGTCGGCGCCGAGCTCCTGGCCCATGGCCTTGCGGGTCTCCTCGCTGGCGTGCAGGTCCTGGTCCTTGCGCTCCGCGCGGATGTCCTCGCGCTCCTCGCGCGAGGCGACGAAATCGACCTTGCCGGAGTTGATGATCTCGCGCTCGAGGTCGTTGACGAAGGTGACCACGCTGATGTGTTCATGGCTGAGATTGCGGATCTCACCGACGATGACCGCGGGGCGCTTGCCGGCGTGACCCTGGCTGAATTCGCCCACCCAGCGGTGCGACAACACATCGCCAATCATTTCCTCCGAGACCAGGCGCGAATCGGTGTCGTTCCATTTCCCGCTCAGGTCCACCGCCGCGTCGGTCTCCATACGCTCCACCTTGGTGGCGCAGCCGGCCAGCACCAGGACCGCCGCCAGTGCCGGCGCCACCGCTTTCACTATCGCGTTCATTCCTTCTCCTTCTCCTTCGCCATGCCGTCGAAGATATTGTCGCCCTGCTCCCGGATGTGCTCGCGCAGACCGGCGTTCATGTCGTCCACCCGGCCCAGGATATCCTTGACCTGGTCGAGGTCGAGTTCGGCGAGGGCGTAGATGATGTCGGTTTTCTCGTCGCGCCAGCGGCCGATGATGCGGCTGCCAGCGAGATTGACGCGGCTGATCGCCTCGATCTGGCGCGAGACGCTGGCGGCGGGCAGCGCCTGGTCGCCGCTTACGCTCGCCGCAGTGTAATCCTGCGACGCCACGTTCATATAGGAACTCAGCACGCGCGCCACTTCCGCCCGCGCGCGGTCGTCGGCGGTGGAGGTCTGCAGCGAGCGGTCGCCCATCGGCGGCGCGGAGCCGACGCCGTGGAACAGCCGGCCGTCGCGCGTCTTCAGGATCGCGGTGCCTTCGTTGACCCAGTCCGGGGCACCCTTGATGCCCAGATCGCTCTCCACCCGCGTCGGCCCGGAACCGGCGCAGGCGGCAAGCAGGCAGACCGCCGCCAGCAGCGCCATGCCCGTGGGGAAACTGCGTCCCGTCTTCATGTTCTCCTCCCTCGTCCCGTGGTCAACGCGACTGACGTCTGTCCGTATCGCCGAACCCCAACACTATGGGCGGACGTCGGCAAATATTCAAGCGCCCGCGGTGACTAGATCAGGTTGTGCAGCATCAGTTCACGCGGATGAGGATTGAGGTAATACTGGCGTTCGATGTACCCATCGGGATGGCGGCGCAGATGGTGGCGCAGCAGGGTGACCGGCACGATGAGCGGGATCCGTCCGAGCCGGTACTGCTCGAAGCATTCCAGTAATTCGCGGCGATCCTCCCCGTCCAGCCGCTCCTTCAGGAACCCGTAGATGTGTTGCAGCACATTGGTGTGGGTTCCCGCGGTCGCCGGCCGTTTCAACGCTGACATGACGGCGCGGATATACTCCCGTCCCAGCACGGCGATGTCGCCCGTGCCGGCAGTGGCGACCCGGCGGCCGAGTGCGCGATAGGCCGGTTCATCGTGGGCGAGCAGATTGAACTTGTGGCAGGTGTGAAACTCCACCAGCCCGGCGGCGGTGAGGCCGCGGCGGCACAGGGCCTGCCAGCGCTGGTAGATGAACACCCGCTCGATGAAGTTCTCCCGCAGCACCGGATCCATCAGGCGTCCCTCCTCCTCGACCGGCAACTCGGGACACTGCGCCATCAGGGTGCGGGCGAAGATGCCGGCAGCGCCCCCGGCCAGCGGCTGCCCGGCCTCGTTGTAGCAGCGCACCCGCTCCATGCCACAGCTCGGCGAGCCCTTCTTGAACAGATAACCGCTGACGTCCTCCAACTGCGCGGCGACCTGCAGCGCATATTCCGTCAACGGCGCGGTCACGTCACGCGCCGGATCATCGACGCCGCGCGCGCGCGGACCCTCCGGGGCCGACACCAGACGGATCGGCGGGCGCGGAGTGCCGAGGCCGATGGCCACCTCGGGGCAGAACGGACGGAATTCAAAGACCTGGCCGAGGGTTTCGACGATATAGCCGTTGTACTTGTGATTCCCGTCGAAGCGGACGGTCTGTCCCAGCAGGCAGCTGCTGATACCCAGGATGACGCGGGGAATGGCCGTGGGCGGCGCGGTTTCGCTGTCCATGGCCCTATCATGACCGGCGCGCGCCGCGGCCGGCAAGCGCGGCACGGGGATGGCGGGTTTGGGCTATGATGACGGCATGGAGCCCATGCCGTTTCACCCCGCCGTCGCGCAGTGGTTCACCCGCGCCCTCGGCAGACCGACCCCGGTGCAGGCGCTGGCCTGGCCCGCCGCCGCCTCCGGCCGCCACACCCTGATCGCGGCGCCGACCGGATCCGGTAAAACACTGGCCGCCTTCCTGGCCGCGATCGACTCCCTGATCCGGGAAGGCCTCGACCACGAACTGCCGGACGAGACCCGGGTGTTGTATGTCTCCCCGCTCAAAGCCCTGTCCAACGACATCCGGAAGAATCTCGAGCAACCGCTCGCCGGCATCCGCGATGCCTTGTTCGAGAGCGGCCTGCCGGACGTGCCGGTGCGCGCCTGGGTGCGCAGCGGCGACACCCCGGCGGGTGAACGCGAACGCATGCGCCGCACGCCGCCGCATATCCTGGTGACGACGCCGGAATCGCTGTACATCCTGCTCACCTCCGAGTCCGGACGCAGCATGCTCTCGACGGTACGCACCGTCATCGTCGACGAGATCCACGCGCTGGCCGGCAACAAGCGCGGGGCGCATCTCGCGCTGTCGCTGGAACGGCTCGCCGCGCTGTGCGCACGGCCGCCGGTCCGCATCGGGCTGTCGGCGACGCAGAAACCGATCGAGGGCATGGCGGAATTTCTCACCGGCGGGCCCACCACCGACTGCGCCATCATCGATACCGGCCATGTACGACGGCGCGACCTCGCGCTCGAACTGCCGGGATCGCCGCTGGAGGCGGTGATGGCGGCCGAGGTCTGGACCGAGATCTACGACCGCCTGGCGGAACTGGCGCGGGGCCACCGCACCACGCTGATCTTCGTCAACACGCGCCGTCTGGCCGAACGCGCCGCGCGCCACCTCGCCGAGCGCCTGGGCGAGGACGCGGTCACCGCGCATCACGGCAGCCTGGCGCGTGAGCACCGGCTCGACGCCGAGCAGCGACTCAAGGACGGCCGCCTGCGCGCGCTGGTGGCCACCGCCTCGCTCGAGCTCGGCATCGACATCGGCGACGTCGACCTGGTGTGCCAGCTCGGTTCACCGCGCGCGATCGCCACACTTCTGCAGCGGGTCGGACGTTCCGGTCACGCGGTCGGCGGAACGCCCAAGGGACGCCTGTTCCCGCTCTCGCGCGACGACCTCGCCGAGGGGGTGGCGCTGCTCGACGCGGTGCGGCGCGACGAACTCGACCGGATTCCGCTCACGCAGGCGCCGCTCGACGTGCTGGCACAACAGATCGTCGCCGAGGTGGCGAGCCGGGAATGGGAGGAGGCGGCGCTGTACGAGCTCGTGCGGCGCGCCCGACCGTATCACGCGCTGACGCGTGCCGACTTCACCGCCGTCGTGCGCATGCTTGCCGAGGGCTACACCACGAGGCGCGGACGCCGCGGTGCGTATCTGCACCGTGACGCGGTGAACGGCCGCCTGCGCGCGCGTCCGGGCGCGCGCCTGACCGCGGTCACCAACGCCGGCGCCATTCCCGACCAGTTCGACTATGACGTGATCCTGCAGCCGCAGGGCCAGTTCATCGGCACGCTGAACGAGGACTTCGCCTTCGAGAGCCTGCCGGGCGACATCTTCCAGCTCGGCAGCACCTCCTACCGCATGCTCAGGATCGAACAGGGCAAGGTGCACGCCGAGGACGCCAAGGGCCAGCCGCCGAACATCCCGTTCTGGTTCGGCGAGGCGCCGGGGCGCACCGACGAGCTCTCGCACGCGGTATCGCGGCTGCGGGAAACCCTGGCGCAGAAGCTTGGGGAGGGTATCGAGGCGGCCCGGCAGTGGCTGCTCGGGACGCTCGGGCTGCCGGCCTCCGCGGCGGAGCAGCTCGTCGACTATCTCGCCGCCGCGCACGCCGCGCTCGGCGGTCTGCCGACGCAGCGGCAGGTGATCCTCGAGCGCTTCTTCGACGAGGCGGGCGACATGCATCTCGTCATCCACTCGCCGTTCGGCTCGCGCATCAACCGCGCCTGGGGTCTCGCGCTGCGCAAGCGCTTCTGCCGCAAGTTCAATTTCGAACTGCAGGCCGCCGCGACGGAGGACAGCATCGTGCTGTCGCTCGGCCCGACCCACAGCTTCCCGCTGCAGGAGGTCGCCGGTTACCTGCGTGCGCACAACGCGCGCGCGATTCTGATCCAGGCGCTGCTCGCCGCGCCGATGTTCGGCACGCGCTGGCGCTGGGTCGCCAACACCGCGCTGGCGGTACCGCGCAATCGTGGCGGCAAACGCGTGCCGGCGCCGTTCCAGCGCGCCGACGCGGAGGACCTGGTCGCGCTGGTCTTCCCGGACCAGCTCGCCTGCCTGGAAAACATCGCGGGCGACCGCGAGGTGCCGGATCATCCGCTGGTGGCCCAGACCCTGAGCGACTGCCTGCACGAGCTGATGGACATCGACGGACTGACGCGGGTGCTGGAGGGCATTGAGCGCGGCGCGATCCACGTGCTCGCGCGCGATCTCACCGCGCCCTCGCCGCTCGCCGCCGAGATCCTCACCGCGCGGCCCTACGCCTTTCTCGACGACGCGCCGGCGGAGGAACGCCGCACACTGGCGGTTCAGCAGCGCCGCTTCCTCGATCCCGCCGATGCCGCCGAACTCGGCCGGCTCGATCCGGCGGCGATCGCACGCGTGCGCGCCGAGGCCTGGCCGGAGGCGGCGACGCCGGACGAACTTCACGACGGTCTCGTGCTGCTCGGCTTCCTGCGCGAGGAGGAGGCCGCGCGCGGCTGGCCCGTCCTGCTCGACCGCCTGATCGGGGAACGGCGCGCGACACGCGCGACCGGCACCGACGGCGCGGTACGCTGGGTCGCGGCCGAGCGGCTTGCCGAACTGCTCGCACTGCATCCCTCCGCGATGCTGGCGCCCGTCATCGCGCCGGTCACCGAAGCGGATCCGGAACCGCCCGCGGCGGAACAGGCGCTCATCGCGCTGCTGCGCAGCCGGCTGGAAGGCTGCGGTCCGACCACCGCATCGACGCTGGCGCGCGCGTTCGGTCTGCCGCGGGCCGCGCTGCTCTCCGCGCTCGCGGCGCTGGAACAACAGGGATTCGTGCTGCAGGGGCGCTTCAGCGCCGGCACCGACGAAATCGAATGGTGCGAGCGGCGCCTGCTCGCGCGCATCCACCGCTACACCCTGAAACAGCTGCGCAGCGAGATCGAGCCGGTGGCGCCGGCGGATTTCATGCGCTTCCTGCTCCACTGGCAGCGCCTCGATGAACCCGGCGAGGGCATTGATGCGCTCGCCGCGGCGCTGACGCAACTCGAGGGCCATGCCGCGCCGGCGGCGGCCTGGGAGACGCACATCCTGCCCGCGCGGGTCAGAAATTACGCGCCGGATGACCTCGACCGCCTGTGCGCCAGCGGACGCTTCGCCTGGTTCCGCCCCCTCGCGCCGCGGCAGCCGAAAAAGGACGGTGGTCCGGGCGCGCCGGCGCTGCGCGCCGCGCCGATCGCGCTGGTTCGGCGCTCGAGCCTGCCCTGGTGGCGCGGGGCAGCCCCCCCCGAGGATGTGACCGCCGACCTGTCCGCCTATGCGCGCGCCGTGGCGGAGGTGTTCGCGCGTCACCCGGCGGCGTTCTTCGAGGACCTGCAGCCGCTCAGCGGCCTGCTCCACACGCAGCTCGAATCCGCCCTGGCGGAGCTCGCGGCCGCCGGCCTGATCAACTGCGACAGCTTCGCCGGGCTGCGCGCCCTGCTCGCCCCGCAGCACCTGCGCCCCGGATACAACAGCGGGCGCCGGCGCCGCCGCGCGCAGGCCGCCGGGGTCGAGCATGCCGGCCGCTGGGTCTGGCTGCAGGCGCCGCCCGCGCACCATGGCGCCGATGCAGTCGAGCACATCGCCCGCACCCTGCTCCGGCGCTATGGCGTGGTGTTCCGCCGTCTGCTCGCGCGCGAGTCTGGCGCCCCGCCCTGGCGCGAGTTGATCCAGGTCTACCGCCGCCTGGAGGCGCGCGGCGAGATCCGCGGGGGGCGCTTCGTCGATGGCTTCAGCGGTGAACAGTACGCCTTGCCGGAAGCAGTAGGAAGTTTACGTGAGATCCGCCGACATGCGCGCGAGGGACTCATGATCGCCTTGTCCGGTGCCGATCCATTGAACATGACCGGCATCGTCACCCCCGGGGAACGGGTGCCGGCCCAGACGGGCAAGCGGGTCAGCTTCCGGGACGGCATACCGATTGCAGGCGTACCGGAGCAAACGGACCCGTATATCGGGCATTTCGCCGACGCGCCGGGAGAGGGACCGCCGCCCTCGCGGGTATCCCGGGTGGTTTTGTAGTATACTTCAGCCTGTTACTGGGCCCAGGACGCGAGACATGTACCCGCCGCAGAAACGTGCATCGAAGACCGCAGTATCGCTCGGCCTATCGGCGTTATTCCTGTGCGCCGCGCCCGTCCGGGCCGAGTTCACGATGAACTGGACCACCGATACCGGCAATCCCGTCTTCAGTGGCACGAGCATCACCCAGACCGATGACGGCGGTAATGACGCACTCCTTACCGGCCAAACCCCGTTTGTCTACGAACGCGTGCTCGACGGCACGACGCCCTACTATCACCTGATCGTGGGTGATCCGGCCTCCGGATTCGCGCAGGAGGTCTACATACAGTCGGGATATATCGCCCAGACCGGCGGCAACTGCCGCGGTCCGGTCAGCTGCGCGGGGACTGCGGCCGCGATCGGCCCGACGGTCTCGGCGAGCGGCGGCGACACCGCCGTCAGCTTCGGTTTCGAGGGAAACGGCTTTGACCCCCTGGGTTCGGATGCCGTTGCGAGCGGAAACAGCGGCGGCAACCCCTCGCGGGTCCAGATGCGCCAGCTGGTCACCGACGGCGACCTGACCGTGGATTTCGTCAAGGACAAGTATGCCGAAAAGCCTACAATCTCCAACGTCATCGATGCGAGTGACCTGAACGCCACGCTCATCATCAACTCCGCCGGCAATCCCCTGACCAGCGCCGCGACTGCATCCGTAGTCACCAATACCACCGAGCTGAAGGGTTCCGATCTGCCCCCGGACGTCTCATCGCCCAACGGAGGGCCGTCCGCGGTGCGCTTCGACGCGGCGACCGACGCCCAGAACCCCCATGTCACCGCCGGCAGGTATTCCTATACCCCGGGAGCCGGACCTGGCGGCAGCGGCGGCACCTATACCTATTCCGAGGGCAGCGCCAATATCAATCCCGACTGGAGCAGCTACTTCGATCACACCGAGGCCAATCCCTGGGCCTATCCTGACAATCGCCCGACGCCATAGGCGTCTTTTTCCCCGCCCTACCCGTACAGGCTCGCCCGTACCCGCCGCAGATCGGGCAGCGGATAATTCCCCAGATTCTCGACCCGCCGCCGGATCAATTCCTCGAGGCCGCGGCGCGCCAGTTCGTGACCACTGTCCGCCGCACGCCGCAGCCAGATCTCGGCCTTGGTCTCCTGCCGCATGACCCCGATGCCCTGGGCGTACATCATCCCGATGTGGTATTGGGCATCGCTGTTGCCCTGATGGGCGGCGCGAAAGAACCACTCCATCGCCGCGTAATTGTCCCGGGGGACACCGATGCCCTCCATGTACAGCGTGCCGAGCAGGTACTGCGCATCGGCATCTTCAGAGGCGGCCGCGACCAGCCACTCGACGGCGCGCTCCGGATCGCGTTCCACTCCGCGGCCGTGAAGATAGGCCAGCCCGAGCGCGTATTGGGCCTCAACGATCCCCCCCGCCGCGGCCTCGGCATACCAGCCGGCCGCCGCCCCGGCATCCACCGCCACCCCGTCACCATAGACATACATGCGCGCCAGCCGGTATTGCGCCCCGGGGAATCCGGCCTCCGCCGATTTCCGGATCCAGTCGATCGACAGCGCGCTATCGCGCTCCACGCCGACACCCGTTTCGTACATCAGGCCGAGCGTATACTGGGCCTCGGCATGACCGTTCTCCGCCGCCTGCCGGAACCAGCGCGCGGAGTCGGTGAAATTCTGCTCGACGCCGTCACCGTTCAGGTAACGGTTGCCCAGCAGGTACTGGGCGGCCACGGAACCCCGGTTCGCCTGCGCGACTTCCATATCGAGCGACAATGCCGCAGGTTCGGCCGCGGATACCCGCGCCGAGATCAGGATTATCAACACCGCCTTGAGCCACAGAACCGAAGCGCGCATCGCCAGACTCCTGCCGCGCCGGCTGGAACATGGAAACGCCGCCGGGGGCGCGAGGCGACCCGCCGGCCGACGGCCGCCCTGTTCCACATATCGGCATCAGCGGCGCAAGGTTTATCCGCGACAGCCGCCACGGGAGGCCGGCCCGTCACAGGTGACGCAGGCGCAGGGCCGAACGGGCGGGCCGGGCTCGAGGCAGCGGGGAACAAACGGGTCAGCAGGCGGAGGCGCGGATATGATTCAGCTTGTAGCGGTGTGTCAGGCGGTAGAATCGGCGCAGTTCCCTCAGCAGGCCGGCGCCGTGGTTCGACAGATAGCGCCGGCGTAACCGTCCGCAATAGAGGCTGGCGAACTGATTGGCGTGGCGGTAACGCCGCCATTCACCGTCGATCAGCCGCGGGTCGAACCGCGGGCGCGCGAATACCTGCTCATGGAGCTCGCGCGGGACGCGCAGGCGCCGCTGGCGCGCCAGCAGGAAGGCCGCGCCGACGAACTTGTCGACCTCCGCCTGCAGTTCCAGCTCGAACAGGCTGATGCCACGCCCGTGGCGCGCATTCCAGACCAGGTAGAGGAAGTGGCTGACGCCTTCCAGCGCCGACCAGAATGCCGCCAGATTGCCATCGTTCAGGCTGCGGATGGGATCGTTCGATGCCAGCACGTCGATGACGTCGGGCTCCAGGTAGAGCGACACGTGCAGCTCATCTTCCTGTTCCCAGACCAGCAGCTTCTCGGGGAGGGCACGCGCGTGCACAGCCCCCTCCAGGGTACCGGCCAGTTCGGCGTCGGTGATCAGGAAGCGATCCACCTCGCAATCGCGGGAAACATCGAGCTCGTAGATCCGCTCAAGGTGGTGCTGCAAATCGCGCAGGCATGCCGCCGACATGGCGTGCTCAGTGGCGCACGGATACCGTCGACAGGGTGTGGCCATCGATGCCCAGTTCACGCAGGCGTCGCGCGGCGCTGCGACTGCCGGTGCGCAGCCAGAGGTCATAGAGCCTCAGGGTATCGAGATCGCTGTTCGGCTCGACGCCCTCACGGACGCATGCGAGCGCGGCGGCGAATTCGGAGAACTTGCGCGAGAGTTCGGTGAAGATCGCGCAGAATGCCGCGCCCCGCGTCGTCCCCCGCATGGCATCCGAGAGATAACCATAGGCATTGCTGCCCATGGCGATATAGTAATCGACGTCGACGGGCTTGCGCCGCAGACTCTCGGAGAAGACGCCCGCGATGAACAGGGCGACATCGCCCAGGCGCTGTACCATCTGATTGCGTTGCTGGGGATGCGGCAATTCAAGGGCTTCGGCATACATGATGGCGAGGGGCTTGAGTTCGAAGCCATCGGCGGTCTGTTCGTAGAACCGGTCGGCGCGCTGATAGGCGGTGAGCAGATTGACGATGTAGTAGACCGTCTCCACCGCGGCGTCCACGCCCTGGGTGCTCAGTGCGTCGTCGATGGTGTGCTGAAAGTATTCACGCAGATCCGTCCCGGTGATGAGACGCTCGGAATGTGGATGCCCCGCCATCAGTACACCTCCCAACAGCCACACCAATACACCTATACCCTATATCGGTCGCTGCGCCCGGCGCTCAAGCAGGCGACACCCCTCCGGTGTATATAGCGCAATTTCCGGCCGCGGGTAAGCTTAGCAAGGCCCTGATTAACTGGTATAATTCGGCGCCATGCGCGCTACGGCGCGCGACCGCGGAAAAACAAAGGGGACGGAGTTTTGCTCCGCCCCCTTGTCGTTTCCAGCTGGCGAGACCATGCCCCGGCACCGCGCGGGTCTACATCTCCGGCAGATGATCGTGGTTCGCGCGCGGGGCTCAGCCCTGCAGCACGGCGATGATGTCGTCTTCCCGCATTACGATATATTCCTGGCCGTCGACCTTCACCTCGGTGCCGGAGTATTTCCCGAACAGCACGCTGTCGCCGACCTTCACCTCCAGTTTGCGGACCGAACCGTCATCGGCGATCTTGCCCTTGCCGACGGCGATCACCTCGCCCCGGATCGGTTTTTCCGCCGCCGAGTCGGGGATGACGATCCCGCCCCTGGAAACATTTTCCTCGCTCGCGCGCTTGACCAGCACGCGATCGTGCAAAGGACGAATCTTCATAAACACTCTCCCTGGTTCAGAGTTTCGATTCAGAAGGTTACATGGATATTCCTGACGCACGGTACCGTGCGTCAGGAATATATGCGCTGATCGTGGAATTTCAAGCCCCCCATGGATCGGTCAGAACTTGTATACGAGAGTGGTGGAGGTCTCGGTATCCGTCTCGTCGATTCCGGGCGGCACGTCGCTGGTATGGGTGACCCGGACACCGAACTTGGCCGCGAGATTCCCGACCACCTGGGCCGAGAGCGTGGACAGGGAACGGGTCACCGTGAGCCCTCCCCCGCTTTCGGTCTCCAGTTCCTGGGCGAACTTCGCGGAGGGGCTGATGCGCCACTCCAGCAGGCCGGCGAGACGAACGATCCCGTCGTTCTCGCTGTCACCCGTGTCGCTCACCTTGTCCTGGCGGGCACCCAGACCGGCTTCGGCATTCAGCGTGATGCTCTCGTTCTGCACCAGGCGGCGGCCGTAGCCGAGCGTCTCGCTGGCGCGGTAATCGTAACCGCTGAATTCGTCATCCTCATAGTTGAGCAGACCGAAGACGTAGCTCGCGGCGCTCAGATCGCGTTCCGATTTACCGGACAGCATCACCCGGTCCGCGTTGGTCTCGTTGTTGTCGCTTCCCTTCAGCAGATCCAGCTTGCCCGTATGCTTCCAGGGGTCTGCGCCGTAGACCAGGGTGGCCTTGGTGTTGATCGTCTCGGTCTCGGTATTGCCCGTCGTGACAACGAAGCCCAGACCGGCGTCGCCGCTCCACCCCTGCGGGGCCTTCTCCTGCGCGCGCGCGGGCGATACGCCCGTCGCCAGCACCGCCATTACCATCACGGCCATCATTCGTGTCTTGTGCTTCATCACATACTCCTGTCTGCTGCGGTCATCAAAACACGGGGAAGATCGCAAGCGCCGCGACCCGGTCCCCGGAAATCGGAAAAATGATTGTCGGTCGGCTAGCCGTTCTTCAGGCCTGAAGACGCCGCGCTGGCGTCGATCAACTGCATCATGACGGGCTTACTCGCCTCGCCGAAATAGATCGAGCGATGCGGAAAGGGGATTTCGATGCCCTCATGGTCGAAGGCCTTCTTCACACGGCGCAGATATTCCCTGCCGAGATCCCACTGCTTGATCGGAACGGTCTTGATCCGACCCTTGATATTGACCGCGGAGTCCGCGAAGGCGTCCACGCCGAAAATTTCGATGTCATCCACCATGAACGGCCCGAAGGCCTCATCCTGTTTCAGCTCCGTCCCGACGCGGCGCATCACATCCACTACCTTGTCGGTATCCTCCTTGTAGGCGACGCCGACCGTGAACACGTAGGCCGACCACTCACGCGTCACATTGGCCAGTGTATTGATGGTGCCGTTGGGGAATACGTGAACCACGCCGGACAGATCGCGCAATACGATGGTCCGGAGATTGATCTTCTCCACCAGCCCGCCGGTGCCGTTGACAACGGCAACGTCGCCAACACGCACCTGATTTTCCAGGATCATGAAGAAACCGGTGATCAGATCGCGCACCAGGTTCTGCGCCCCGAAGCCGACGGCCAGTCCGACGACACCGGCGCTCGCCAGGATCGGCGCGATCTCCACTCCGACCTCGCGCAGGATCATCAGGACGATCATGGCCCAGATCACGATGATCGCGGCCTGACGTATCAGCTTGGCCAGAGTTTCGGCGCGCTTTGCCGCCTCTCCCGCCGCCTCGCCCTCTCCATGGGCACGTTCCACCAGCAGGGCCTCCATGCGACGCAGCGCGATCTTGACCACGGTGAGCGCGACCCAGCCCATGACCAGGATCAGCGCGATCCGCAGCGACGAAAAAATCATTGTGTCCCAGTGAATCTGGCTGAGCAGATCCAGCAGCTTTTCCATCGCGATGTCCTCCCTGGGTCGAACGGGCGTCCGCCGCGCAACGCACGAACTTGCGAAAACGCGCACCTGCGGGTCATATTACGCGATAGGGGCAGGAGATTGAACCCTTGCGGCCAGGATGATTTCGCTCCGGGGGACCGCAACACGCGTCCGGACAGAATCAATATGACTGGCGCGCCGGGATTTCAGCCGCTTCGGACGATTCGCGGTGACTACCGATACGGAGGACACAATGGCGACACTGCGGTTTCTGGGCGCAACCGGGCAGGTGACGGGCTCCTGTTATCTGCTCGAGACCGCACATGCGCACATATTGCTCGAATGCGGCATGTTCCAGGGCGATTCCCAGACCGAAGGGGACAAACCGGAAGCCCTTCGCCTTCGATCCGCGCGGCATCGACGCGGTGGTCCTGTCACACGCGCACCTCGATCACTCCGGCCTGCTCCCGCGCCTGGCGCGCGAAGGCTTCCGCGGCCCTGTGTATGCCACTCCCGCCACGCATGATCTGATCGCGTTGATGCTGAAAGACGCGGCCCATCTGGAGGAAAAGGACACCGAATGGGAGAACAAGATCCGCCGGCGCGCCGGCAAACAGACGATCACCCCGCTGTACACCCTCGCCGATGTGGAAGCCGTGCTCGAGCTGCGTCAGCCCGTCGAGTACGACACGCGCTGCCATCTGTCCGCGGACATCGATTTCCGCTTCCGCGACGCCGGTCATATCCTCGGCTCGTCCATCGTCGAGCTGTGGATCCGGGATAACGGCTCCACCACCAAGCTGGTCTTTTCCGGTGATCTCGGCAACAAGGATTCCTTTCTGCTGCGCGATCCGACGCCTGTCGATGAAGCCGACATCGTGCTGATGGAGTCGACCTACGGTGATCGTGACCATCGTCCGCCGATGGAAACCGTGGAGGAATTTAGGCTGGCCCTGCAGGCCGCGGCCCGGAGCGGCGGCAATGTGTTGATACCCGCGTTCGCGGTGGGGCGCACTCAGGAGATCCTCTATCTGCTCGGCCGTTTCTTCCAGGCCGGCGAGCTGCCGCAGCGCGCGGTCTTCCTGGACAGCCCGATGGCCATCGCGGCGACGGACATCTACCACGATCATATGACGCTGTTCAACCGGAAAGAACTCGCCGAGCTGCATCGCGCGGACGCCGCCAACCTGCTCGCCTGGCTGCCCGTGCTGCGCACTTCGCGCACGACCGAGGAATCGATGGCGATCAACCAGATCACGGGCGGCGCCATCATCATCGCCGGCAGCGGGATGTGCAACGGCGGTCGCATTCGCCACCACCTGAAATACAATCTGTGGCGCAGTGAAGCGCACGTGATCTTCGTGGGCTTTCAGGCGCGGGGAACTCCCGGACGCGCGCTGGTCGACGGCGCGCAGCAGATACACCTGATGGGCAGCGAGATCGCGGTAAAGGCGCGCATCCACACCCTGGGCGGGTTCTCCGCCCACGCCGGCCAGCGCCAGCTGATCGACTGGTTACGCGGCCCCGGCACGCGCAGGCCGCGCGTGTATCTGGTGCACGGCGAAACCGAGAAGGCCGGGATCCTGCGCGGACGCATCCGTGAAGAGCTCGGCCTGGAGGCTCGCATCCCGGGCATGGGCGAGCGCATCGACATATAAAAAAGACCGCCGCGCCGCGGCAGGCGACGCGACGGCCAGGCTGCCGACCGGCTTACTTCAGGCGCTCGATGCCGAGCGCTTTCAGCATGTACTTCTCGTAGATAGGTTCCGAGGTCCCGTTTTTCATCTTGCGGATGAAATATTTCTCGAAGGCGATCTTCGCCAGGTGTACCCACTTGCCTTTCTTGAACCAGTTGACGTTGCGCGGCGGAATCTGTGGCAGGGCCACGAAGGCGGCGCCGGTATCCCCCATATCCGCCAGGCAGATGGCGTTCCAGGTGCCCGTATGGCTCGGCGCGCGGCCGGCGACCTCCTCTTCGATGTTGTGCACGATGGCAGTCACCATCGACTCAATCATGTAGCCGGTCTTCGGCGTTCCGGTCGGTACCGGCGTCTGCTCGACCGGCGGTATCGCGATGCATACGCCCGCCGAATAGATATTCGGATATTTCGGGCTGCGCTGGTGCTTGTCGACGATGACGAAACCGCGTGGGTTGCACAGGCCCTCCACCTTCGCCACCGCGTCGACACCCTTGAACGCGGGCAGCATCATGGAGAACCTGAAGTCGAGCTCATGCTGCTTGATCACCTGACCGGAGTCGTTATGCTCGTCGACGTACATCTTGCCCGCCTCGACCCGCGTCACCTTGGCATTGGTGATCCATTTGATGTGGCGTTCGCGAAGCTCGCTCTCGAGCATTCCCTTGGAATCTCCGACTCCGCCGAGACCAAGGTGTCCGATATACGGCTCGCTGGTCACGTAGGTCATCGGCACCTTGTCGCGCAGCTTGCGCTTGCGCAGGTCGGCATCGACGATGAACGCAAACTCATAGGCAGGGCCGAAACAGCTCGCGCCCTGCACCGCGCCGATCACTGCGTGACCGGGGTTGCCGAGGAATTCCTGATAGGCGTCATAGGCCTTCTCGGCATGATCCACCGTGCACACCGACTGGGTATGTCCACCGTGGGGCCCAATGCCGGGAACCTCGTCGAACGAAAGCTTGGGCCCGGTGGCGATGATCAGATAGTCGTACTTGACGGTCTCGCCGCGCGCGAGCTGCAGCGTGCTGCCCGCGGCGTCGATCCCGGTAACGGTGTCCGCGATGAAATCAATGCCCTTGCGCTCGAGATGCGGCCGGATCGGAAAGGTAATGTCCGGGCGTTTGCGCCAGCCGACGGCGATCCACGGATTGGAGGGCACGAACTGGAAGTAATCCACCGCATTGATCACGGTAATCTTGTGCGATTTATCCAGCGCCTCGCGCGCCTCGTAGGCCGCCGGCATGCCGCCGGTCCCCGCTCCCAATATCACGATATGCGCCATTTCATTCCTCCTTCATTCGTATCAGTATCATGTCAATGGTCGCGCCCTGTCGGAGGCGCCTCTTCCGTCAATCAAGTTGGCACTCCGATTCCAGCCACATGGCATTGATGATTCCCAGCGCAACCGCCAGTCCAACGCCCAGTATCCAGGTGAAATACCACATGCGTACACCTCCTTAATACACTGAATGACTCTTTTCCTCGATCATCTTCGCGGTCACCTTGCCGCGCATCACGCGGTAGACCCAGGCGGTGTAGGCAATCACGATCGGCAGGAAAAACAGCGTCGCCCAGAACATCCATGTCAACGTCAGCTGACTCGAGGTGGCGTCCCATGCGGTGAGGCTGTGATCGGGCCGGATCGAGGACGGCATGATGAACGGAAACATCGAGATTCCCGCGGTCAGGATCACGCCGGCGAGCGACAGGCCGCTGAACACGAAGGCGGTTCCGGGCCGGTCGCGCGAGGAAAACCGCAGCGCCAGAGCCGCACCCATGATGCCCAACGCCGGCGCCAGCAGCGTCAGCGGGTAGCTGGCGTAATTCTCGAACCAGGCGCCCGCTCCGCGCTCCACGGCCTTGCCGAGAATGTTTGGCATGGCGTCGGCCGGCGGCATGGAGACGATGCGGTAACCCTCGACGCCAAGATACAGCCACGCCCCGGCCAGGGCGAACGCCACGATCATCACGCTGCCCGCGATGCGTGCCGCCGTCCTGGCGCGCGCGTAGATCACGCCCTCGGTGCGCACCTGGAGAAACACGGCGCCGTGCATGACGAGCATGGACAGGCTGACGACCCCGGCCAGCAGCGCGAACGGGTTCAGCAGGCCGAAGAACGAACCGGTGTAGCTCGGACGCATCATCTCGTCATACTGAAACGGCACACCCTGCAACAGGTTGCCGAAGGCGACTCCGAACACCAGCGCCGGCACCATCCCGCCCGCGAACAGGCCCCAGTCCCAGGCCCGGCGCCAGCGCGGATCCTCCACCTTGCTGCGGTAATCGAAACCTACCGGCCGGAAGAAGAGCGCGAACAATACCAGCAGCAGCGCAACGTAAAATCCCGAAAAGGCCGCGGCATATACCGCCGGCCAGGCCGCGAAGACGGCGCCACCGGCAGTGATGAACCAGACCTGGTTGCCGTCCCAGGTGGGGCCGACCGAGTTGATGATGATGCGGCGCTCGGTATCGGTCCGGCCGAGGAACGGCAGCAGGGTCCCGACACCGAGGTCGAAACCGTCGGTCAGCGCGAAACCGATCAACAGAACCCCGACGAACAGCCACCAGATCAGTTTAAGCGTATCGTAATCGAAGATCATGGCCTCGCTCCTTATGCGTCCTGGCGCGACTGCGGCTGATGCGCCAGCACCGTGCCGCCGCCCGCCTCAAAGTGATAGCGTCCGCTGTGCAACGAACTCGGTCCCAGCCGCGCGTATTTGAACATCAGATACAACTCCGCGATCAGCAGCAGGGTGTAGAAACCGATGAATCCGGACAGGCTGAATATCAGGTCGCCGACGCCGAGCGTAGAGGTGGCGAGGTGCGTTGGCAGCACCTCGCCGATCGCCCACGGCTGCCGGCCGTATTCCGCGACGAACCATCCCGCCTCCGCGGCCAGCCAGGGCAGCGGTATGCTGTACAGGGCCAGGCGCAGGATCCAGCGCCGCTGCTGCACCTGGCGGCGGATACAGTAATAAAAGGTCATCCCGAACAGGAACAGCATGAAAAACCCGAACGCGACCATGATCCTGAACACCCAGAACATGGGCGCGACTCGCGGGATGGATTCACGTGCCGCCTGCTGTATCTGCTCATCGCTGGCGCCGACGACATCCGGATGATAACGCTTGAGCAGCAGGCCGTACCCCAGTTCGTCCTTGTGGCGTTCGAACGACTCCCGGACCGCCGCCGAATCATCCCCGCCACGCAGCTTCTGCAACGCCGCATACGCCACGATGCCATCGCGGATGCGCTGCTCGTTGGCCTCGATGATATCCTTGATCCCGGTGATTTTTTCATCCACCGAGCGGGTGGCGATCAGGCCGAGGGCATAGGGGATCTTCACCGCATAGTCGGTCGTCTGCCGTTCCTGGTCGGGAAGCCCGAACAACGTGAAGGCCGCCGGCGGCTCCTGCGTCTCCCATTCGGCCTCGATCACGGCCAATTTGGTCTTCTGCACGTTGCCGATCTCGTAGCCGCTCTCGTCCCCGAGCACGATCACCGACAGGATGGAAGCCAGCCCGAATCCCGAGGCGATGGCGAAGGAACGCCGCGCAAACGGCAGATCGCGTCCCTTCAGCATGTAATAGGCGCTGATGCCAAGCACGAACAGGGATCCGGTGACATAGCCCGCGGCAACCGTGTGCACGAACTTAACCTGCGCGACCGGATTGAAGAAGATGTCCGCGAAACTCGTCATCTCCATGCGCATGGTCTGATAGTTGAACTCGGCCCCGGTCGGATGCTGCATCCAGCCGTTCGCTATCAATATCCACAGGGCGGACAGATTCGAACCGAGCGCGACCAGCACCGTCACCGCCAGATGCCCGCGCTTGCTCAGGCGGTCCCAGCCGAAGAAGAACAGCCCGACGAAGGTCGATTCGAGAAAGAAGGCCATCAGGCCCTCGATCGCCAACGGTACGCCAAAGATATCCCCGACGTAATGTGAGTAGTACGCCCAGTTGGTGCCGAACTGGAACTCCATGGTGATGCCGGTGGTGACCCCGAGGGCGAAATTGATGCCGAACAGCTTGCCCCAGAAGCGGGTCATGTCCTTGTAGATCTCCTTGCCCGTCATGACGTACACCGACTCCATGATCACCAGCAGCCAGGCCAGGCCCAGCGTGAGCGGGACAAACAGGAAGTGATACATCGCGGTCACCGCGAACTGCAGCCGGGAAAGATCTACTACCGATTCACTGATCATGTGTCGTGCCCCTATGGCAGGTTGGGTTCCGATCCCGCGCGCACGCCGGTAAAGGCAGCGGCGATGCCGGTATCGTCGAGATGTTCATCCACCGGGTTACTGAAAAACAGGAACCACAGCGCCCCGATGAACAACAGCTTGACGATCAGGGCAGCGGTGATTTCGGCGGCCAGCGACAGCCGGCGCGGCGGCACGACAGGGGGACTCGCCCACGGGCGATTCACAGCAGGGTTTGTGCGCTCCATTCCCGTCTCCTCATTCCCGCCAGCGGCGTCACCAAATGGCGCTGGCGGAGTCTTGTTCCGTAAGACCGGTTTTCGATTCCTGCACAGGAAGAGCAAGCAGCGAGCCAACTCTAGCTCACACACCGGGACGAAAAAAGGGCACGCTTCGATTCAATTACAATTTATTGATTGTTAAAAATAAAATCATCCATCGACTGGAAGGATACGCGGCGGCTGGCCCAGGAGCCGGGCCGAGACGGGGCTGGATACCTCCGTCATTGTATGCCAGAATTGGCGGCATCGGGTTTTAAAAATGCCATATTTGTCATATATGACGCGCACATCTCACAAGCTGCCCGACCTTACCGCGCTGCTCGACGGCTTCAGTGATCCCGCCGTGCTGATCGGCCGCGATTACCGGATCCTGGCCGCCAACCGGCACTATCACGCCCACTATGGAAAACCCCGGCGGCAGGGCGCCGGATCGCACTGTTACGAGGTATCGCATCGCTTCACCCGCCCGTGCGACGAGGCCGGAGAAACCTGCCCGCTGCGCAACAGTCTCGCCACCGGACAGACGCAGCGCGTGCTGCATCTGCATTACACGCGCAAGGGCGAGGAGCGCGTCACGGTCGAAACCATGCCGATACGGGATGGGCATGGCGAGATCGCCTATTTTCTGGAGATCCTGCGCGAGAGCAGTGTCGGCGCCGCGCAGGCGAATGAACAGCGCCTGATCGGTCACTCACCGGCGTTTCTGCGCATGCTCGAACTGATCGAACGTGCCGCGCCGAGCGACACCGCCGTGTTGCTGCTGGGAGAGTCCGGCACCGGCAAGGAAATGGCGGCACTGGAGTTGCACGAAATGAGCCGGCGGGCCGGCGGGCCGTTCGTTCCCGTGGAGTGCTCCGGCCTCACCGAATCGCTGTTCGAAAGCGAGCTGTTCGGCCATGAGAAAGGATCCTTTACCGGCGCGCACGCCCGCAAGACCGGGCTGGTGGAGGCCGCCCAGGGAGGCACCATGTTCTTCGACGAGGTGGCGGACATCCCGCTGTCCATGCAGGTGAAGCTGCTGCGCCTGCTGGAAACGCGGTCCTATCGGCGTGTCGGCGGCGTCGAAACCCGGCAAGCGGAGTTCCGCCTCGTCTGCGCGACCCACGGTGACCTGCGTCAGGCGGTAAACGACGGGCGTTTCCGCCGCGACCTCTATTACCGCATCAGCACCTTCCCAATCACGCTGCCACCCCTGCGCGAACGCGACGACGATCTGGAACTGATCGCGCGCGCGCTGCTGGACCGTATGAACCGTAAGCGGCATCGGCTGTCCGAACAGGCGCTGGAATGCCTGCAAGGCTACGATTTTCCGGGCAATGTGCGCGAACTGCGCAATATCCTCGAACGCGCCGTCCTGCTATGCGACGGAGAACTGATCGGACCCGAACATCTGCCCGAGGAATGCCGCATCAGGAATACCGGACAGCCGCACCCACAGGCGGAGCCGTTCAGCGGACCCCTGCAACCGCTGGAGGCGATCGAACGACAGTATCTGAACTGGGCGTTGGAACGGAACGGCACCGACAAACGCGCGCTGGCGCGAACCCTCGGCCTGAGCGAGCGGACTCTGTATCGGAAATTGCGGGAACTCAAAAACCCGGATTAAGGACGGAGGACTGAGGTCTCGGCAACCGACCCAAAACCCGACCATGGAAATTCCTCGACGTGAAACCGGCAAGGCTTGCCACGTCCACAGTCGTTAGTCCTCGACCTTGACCAGAATACCCTCCCCTTCCACGCGGACCGGATACGTCTTCAGGGGCTCGTAGGCCGGCGGAGATTCCACGGCGCCGGTCCGGATATTGAACTGCGCACCGTGGAGCGGACACTGGATGCGGTCGCCGAGAATCATGCCACCGCACAATTCGACGTAGGCATGCGTGCAGATATTGTCGATGGCATGGAATTCCCCGGCGAGGTTGATGATCGCGAGCATGCGATCCTCGATGATCACCGGCTTGCACTGGCCCGACGGGATTTCCGCTACCTTGGCGACCTCGACCCACCCATTCATTTGCCAGCCGGTCCCTCTTACAACAGGCCGAGCTGCAGGCGGGCAGCCTCAGTCATGCGGTCTTGCGTCCAGGTGGGCTCCCACACCAGCTTGACGGTCACCTCCTCCACGCCATCCACTTCGCGCAGGCGCGCCTCGACCACGCCCGGGAATGTCTGCGCCACCGGGCAGCCGGGCGCGGTCAGGGTCATCTCGACGTAGAGATTGCCTTCGGCTTCATTCACGTCGAGGGTGTAGATCAGACCCAGCTCGTAGATATTGACCGGTATCTCGGGATCGTAGATGGTGCGCAAGGCCGCGATTGCGCGCTCACGCAAACCGCCCTCCGTGTCTTCCGCCGCCGGCCCTGCGGGGGCAGGCCGGTGCCGCTCCGGATGGGACGGATTGACGGACTTGATCTTGATGTCCTTGAGCTGGTCTCCCATGGCTCACTCGGTGGAAATGGAGCCCCGGTCCTGCTCTTCCTTCAGGGCCGCCAGCAGGGTGTGCCAGGCCAGGGTGGCGCATTTGATGCGGGAGGGAAATTCCCTGACTCCGGATAATACTTCCAGCTTGCCGAGTGCGGCCGCGTCGCCCCTGCTCTCCTCTCCCAGCATCATGGAATGGAAACGCTCGAACATCGCCTCCGCTTCCGCGCGTGTCTTGCCGACCAGGGTCTCGGTCATCAGTGAGGCGGTCGCAACCGATATGGCGCAACCGGATCCGTCGAAACTGACATCCTCGATCACGCCCTGATCATTGAACTTGAGATAGACGGAAACCTTGTCGCCGCACAGCGGATTGAAGCCCTCCGCGTGACAGCTGGCGTGCGCCAGCTTGCCGAAATGCCGCGGGTTGCGGTTGTGGTCGAAAATGACCTCCTGATAAAGATCCTTCAGCTCGTTCATCGTCCGAACAGCTCCTGTGCGTGCCGGATCGCCTCGACGAGGACATCGATTTCGGCACGCGTATTGTAGAGTGCAAAGGAGGCGCGCGTCGTCCCGCTCACCCCGAATCGCGTCATCAGCGGCATCGCGCAGTGATGTCCGGCCCGAACCGCCACGCCGTGACGATCGAGGATCGTTCCCACATCGTGGGTATGCACCCCATCCAGCAGAAACGAGGCGATACCGGCCTTGTGGGCGGCGGTACCCACCAGGCGCAGGCCGCGGATCTCCTGCAACCGGGTCGTTGCATACGCGAGCAGCTCATCCTCGTGGCGCGCGATGGCTTCCAGACCGATTCCCTGCAGGTAGTCGATCGCCGCGCCCAGCCCGATCGCGCCCACGATGTGCGGGGTGCCCGCCTCGAACTTGTGCGGCAACTCGGCATAGGTGGTGCGCGCGAAGCTCACCTCGCGGATCATCTCGCCCCCGCCCTGGTACGGCGGCATGGATTCCAGCAGTTCCCGCCGGCCATACAAGACCCCGATACCGGTGGGACCATAGAGTTTATGGCCTGAAAACGCGTAGAAATCACATCCAAGGGCCTGCACGTCCACCGCTGCGTGCGGAACCGATTGCGCGCCATCGATCAGGACGCGGGCACCGCGGGCATGCGCCAGTTCGATGATGCGCTCGACCGGGTTGATCGTGCCCAGCGCATTCGACACATGGGTCACCGCGACGAGCCGGGTACGCGGGCCGAGCAGGCGTTCGAATTCGTCCATCAGCAGTTCGCCGGCGTCGTTCACCGGCGCGACCTTCAGCACCGTGCCCAGCCGTTCACCGAGCAGTTGCCAGGGCACGATATTCGAATGGTGCTCCATCTCGGTGATGAGGATTTCATCGCCCGCCTTCAGATGAGACTGACCCAGGGAAGCGGCGACCAGGTTGATTGCCTCGGTGGTGCCACGCACGAAAACGATCTCATGGTCTTCGCGCGCGTTGATGAATCCGCGCACCTTGCCGCGCGCCGCCTCGAAGGCATCGCTGGCGCGCTCGCTCAGGTAATGCAGCCCGCGATGCACATTGGCGTAGTCGTCGGTGTAATACCGCCGTACCGTATCGATCACCTGCGCCGGTTTTTGCGCCGAGGCGGCATTGTCCAGATAGACCAGCGCGCGACCATGCACGGTCTGTCGCAGCGCGGGAAAATCGGCGCGGATCCTCTCTACGTCGAGAGTGGCACGCGCCGCATCGATCCTCTGTGAATTTCCGCTCATCCTGGTCATTGTATCCATGAAGCGCGCTCAGCGGGCCAGTCGCGCCGCGATCAGGCGCTCCGCCCATTCACGCACCGGCGCCGCCGCCATGCGGCTGACCACGTCCTGCGCGAAGGCAGTGACCAGAAGACGGCGCGCCTCGTTCTCGTCGATGCCACGCGTGCGCAGGTAAAACAGGACATCGCTGTTCAACTGCCCCACCGTCGACCCGTGGCTGCACTTGACGTCATCCGCGTAGATCTCGAGTTGCGGCCGGGTATCGACCTCGGCCTCATCCGACAGCAGCAGATTATTGTTCATCTGCTGGGCGTCCGTTTTCTGGGCATCCTGCCGCACCATCACGTGTCCGCTGAAGACCCCACGCGCACGGCCGTCCAGCACGCCCTTATACCATTCGCGACTGGAACAGTGCGGCACCCTGTGCTCGACGGAGGTCTGATTGTCGATGTGTTCGCGCCCCTGCCCGAGATAGAGTCCGTTCAGGACGCACTCGGCGCCCTCACCGGCCAGCACGCAGCGCAAGTCGTTGCGGATCAAACGACCCCCGGCGGCGACATTGTGCGAATTGTAGCGACTGTCCCGCGCCTGTTCGATATACAGGCCGGAAAAGTGGTACGCACCGGCACCTTCTTCATTCAGCTTGTAGTGATCCAGCGCCGCATTCCGCTCGATCACACACTGCGTGGCGACATTGCACAAGGACGGCGCGTCACCCAGGCTCACATAATGTTCGACGACAGCGGCGCGACTGCCCTGCGCCGCGATCAGCAGGTTGCGCAGATAACTCGCGATTGGCTGCGTTGCCCCGCTTGCGACGAACAGCAGGTGCAGAGGACGTTCGGCGACCGCCTCGGGGGCGATCCGCACATAGGCGCCATCGAACATGAATGCCGTATTGAGCTCGATGAAACCGTGCGGCTCCTGCGGCACCGTTCCTCCCAGCAGATCCTCCAGCGTGGCGCCATCCCGATCAAGCACTTCGCGCAGACTGCGCAATTCGACGCCTGGCGGCAGCGTGGACAGGTTGGACAGCGTGGCGTCAAAACGGCCGTCCACGAACACGGCCAGCGGCATGTCCGCATCGACAAACAGGCTGGCGGCGATGTCCACCGCCACAATCTTTTGCGGCGGCTCGACGGAAAACGACGGCACGAAAGTCTGCTTCAGCAGCGGCGCGATGTTGGTGTACTTCCATGCTTCGTCCCGCGGCGAGGGATACCCGCGGTCCGAAAATCGCCGCAGCGCGTCCTCGCGCAGAGCGAGCAGCCACGCCTGGCCCTGCCCCGGCAGCGCGCCGCGCAGACTCCGGTATTCTTCCAGCGGTGTAACGGGGCTTGCGGCCATGACGGCGATGAATATCAGCTCGCGGCGAGCGACCGAGCGGCGCCGCCAGGTTCGCGTTCGAGCCAGGCATAGCCCTGGTGCTCGATCTCCAGTGCCAGTTCGCGGCCGCCGGACTTGACGATCTGGCCTGCCGCGAGGATATGGACGTGATCCGGAACGATGTACTCGAGCAGGCGCTGATAGTGGGTGATGACGATGAAGGACCGACCTGGCCCGCGCAGCTTCGCCACCCCGTCGGCCAGCAGCTTGAGCGCATCGATGTCGAGTCCGGAGTCGGTTTCGTCCAGGATCGCGAGACGCGGTTCCAGCACCGCCATCTGCAGGATCTCATTGCGCTTCTTTTCCCCGCCGGAGAACGATTCATTGACCGAGCGATAGAGGAACTCCTCGCGCATCTCCACCAGCGCAAGCTTGCGCTTTACCAGGGTGAGAAAGTCCATGGCGTCCAGTTCGGCTTCGCCGCGATGACGCCGGATGGCGTTCAGGGACTCCTTCAACAGCGTCACGGTACTGACGCCGGGAATCTCCACCGGATACTGGAAAGCCAGGAAAATCCCTTCCCGCGCCCGCTCTTCAGGCGCCATCGCCAGCAGGTCCGCACCACCATAGCTGAATTCATCGGCCGTAACGTCGTAGAGATCGCGCCCGGCGAGGACCTGGGCGAGCGTGCTCTTGCCGGAGCCGTTGGGACCCATGATGGCATGCACCTCGCCGGGGCGGATCTCCAGATCGATGCCGTTGAGAATGCGCTTGTCACCGACGGTCGCGCGCAGATTCCTGATGCGCAGGGTCTTTGCCTCTGCTGTGCTCATCCGACCGCTCCTTCGAGGCTGATGTCCAGCAGCTTCTGCGCCTCGACCGCGAACTCCATCGGCAGCTTTTTGAACACCTGTTTGCAGAATCCGTTGACTATCATCGATATGGCGTCCTCGCGCGACAACCCGCGCTGCATGCAGTAGAACAACTGATCGTCGCTGATCCTGGAAGTCGTCGCTTCGTGCTCGACCTGGGCCGTGCGGTTCTTGACCTCGATATACGGAAAGGTATGCGCGCCGCAGCGATCACCGAACAGCAGCGAGTCGCACTCGGTGTAGTTGCGCGCGCCCTCGGCGCCCGCCAGGACCTTGACCAGCCCGCGGTAGGCATTCTGGCCGTGGCCCGCCGAGATACCCTTGGAAATGATGGTGCTGCGCGTGTTGCGTCCGACATGGATCATCTTGGTGCCGGTGTCGGCCTGCTGATAGTTGTTGGCCAGCGCGACCGAGTAGAACTCGCCCACCGAATTGTCCCCCTGAAGCACCACGCTGGGGTATTTCCAGGTGATCGCCGAACCGGTCTCCACCTGGGTCCAGGAGATATGCGAATTGACGCCGCGGCACAACCCGCGCTTGGTGACGAAATTATAGATGCCGCCGCGCCCGTTCTCGTCGCCCGGGTACCAGTTCTGAACGGTGGAATACTTGATCTGGGCATTGTCCAGCGCGACCAGCTCCACCACTGCCGCGTGCAGCTGGTTCTCGTCCCGCATCGGCGCCGTGCAACCTTCGAGATAGCTGACGTAGGCACCCTCGTCGGCGATGATGAGCGTGCGTTCGAACTGACCCGTGTTGGCCGCATTGATGCGGAAATAGGTGGACAGCTCCATCGGGCAACGCACGCCCGGCGGCACATAGACGAAAGATCCGTCACTGAATACCGCGGAGTTGAGACTGGCGAAGAAGTTGTCGCCCGGCGGGACCACCGTGCCGAGATACTTGCGCACCAGTTCGGGATGCTCGCGCACCGCCTCGGAAAAGGAACAGAAGATGATCCCCAGTTCGGCGAGCTTTTCCCGGTAGGTCGTCGCGATCGAAACACTGTCGAAGACCGCGTCAACGGCCACACCCGCCAGCATCTCCTGCTCGCGCAGCGGGATGCCGAGTTTTTCATAGGTTTCGAGCAGCTTGGGATCGACCTCATCCAGGCTCTTGGGGCGGTCCTTGTCCTGTTTCGGCTGGGAAAAATAGCTGATGGACTGGTAATCCACCGGGGAATAACGCACATGGGCCCAGCGGGGTTCGCGCATCGTCAGCCAGTGTCGATAGGCCTGGAGGCGCCATTCCAGCATGAAGTCCGGCTCCTCCTTCTTGGCCGAAATCCGACGGACGATATCCTCGCTCAAACCCGGCGGGAAGCTGTCCTGCTCCACATCGGTCACGAAACCGGCCGTGTATTCCCGGTCGATCAGATGCTCGAGGTTTCGGCTCGTCTCAGCCATATTGCTCCGCGTGTCCCAGAGAAACCAGAATTATCGAGAAAACACAATTCAAATCAGAAAGATAATTAGTGAAAACTGTGCGTAACGATATAATACTTGACTGATTTAGTCAAGTATTGAATGCCCGCCCCAGTATTGTACCGATAATATACAGGTTTTATAGCCCGCGCTTCGATCCCGCCGGTTGACGGGGGCCGGAACGGCCCGCGGAAAGGAGAAAGGTATCCCGGCGGCGCCCCGGATCCGGGGAGGGACCGCCGATCCGCGCGGCATATCGTCAACGGGTTCCTTCGACGAAGCCGCGGTCACCATGCCGCCGCTCTACCAGTTCGCCGTTCTCGAACACCAGGATGCGCAGAAACTGCGTCGGCCCGAGGTTGTAGGTCCATTCCTCGACGCGCGTACGTATGAGACGCACCGGTCCGTCTCGGAACGCCCTCAGACTCTCCCGGTAGCGGGTGTCGACGAACAAAGGTGCACCGCATCGCGTTTGCACAAGGAAATCGCTGGTCCCAAGTTCGAAACCATCGAGCCGGCAGGCGCCCGGATCGCCGTCCCGGGAGAAACCGCGCTCACCGGTGCTGACGTCGGTCAGTCTTCCGTCCTCGAACAGCAGGATTCTCATGAAGCGCTGCGGCCCGAGGTTGTACAGCCAGCGCTCCTTCTCGCTACTCAGGTGATAGGACAGGGAGGGATCGGCGCTGTCGACGATATCCTCGGACCACTCCGTCTTCCAGTCAGGCGCCCCGCACTTGATCAGCACCTCGGCCTTCGAATCACCTTCGCTCACCAGGACATTGCCGCATCGGAATGCGAGCGCGGCGGGGGAAACCAGTAACGGAAGCGTGATGGCCAGCGCCACCCCGGCAAAACGGGCGGACTTCAGCGGGTGATTCGGCATGCCGTATTTCCTGCGCGTCCGCTCCGCGAGAACGATGAAACGGATTCTATTATAGGCCGTTCTTCAGACGGCGCAGCGGATTCTGGCGATAAAAGGCACTGAGCTGGGCGTATACCTCGGGATATTCATCGCGCACGAGGAGGGGGAGTTCAAAGAAATATTCGCTCAATACCGCGAAAAACTCGGCCGGGTGCTCCGCGGCATAGGGATCGATCGCGGTATCGGAACCGGCGTCCAGCCGACGGTTCATGTCAGCGAAGGCTGCGCTGAATGCCCGGTTCCACTGGCCGGCCTCCATGCCGCGCGGCAAAGGCGGGAATCCGTTGGGCTCGCCGTTCAGCATGTCGAGCTTATGCGCGAGTTCGTGGATCACGACGTTATAACCGTCGCATCGACCCGAGGCAGCGACATCCGCCCAAGACAGGATTACGGGGCCATATTCCCAGGACTCACCGCTGCGCACCTCGTCCCATTCATGAATGACTCCAGCCTCATCGACATCTTCGCGCCGATGCACGAACTCACCCGGATAAACGATGATGGTCGACCACCCCTCGAACCAGACCAGGCCCAGATTGAGTATCGGCAGGCAGGCCTGCACGGCGATACAGAGCCGCATGCGCGGCGTGATCTCCAGATCCTGCACGGCCTCGAACGACTTCCCGTGCAGGAAGAGCGTACACAGTTCGCGCAGATTACCCCGTTCACCGGCGTCCAGACCCGCGACGACGGGCAACCCCCCGATCACTTCGGACCAGAGACCATCATCGAGCGGAAATCGCCGGAGCACCCGGCGCCGGCGCCAGTCACGCAGCGAGAACATGGTTATATACCAGCCAGGAGGAGAGGATCGCAACAACAGACGCACGGACCCTCCGTGCATGTACGCAAGCCAACATAGCAGTTCTGACCGGCCGGTTCTACCGCCCGTAACGACGACCTGGCGACAGGAGGGTCTCAGCCGAATTTGCCGGCAGCGGAACTGTAAACCGCCCCGGCGGAGCGCCGGACCAGAAAAATCACCGGGAGCAGGCCGGCCAACACCAGGGTCACGGCGGGCAGGGCCGCCCTCTCCCATTCGCCCTCGGAGGTCATCTCGAAAATACGCACCGCCAGGGTATCCCAGCCGAAAGGACGCAATAGCAGTGTCGCCGGCATCTCCTTCATCACCTCGACCATCACCAACAGCGCGGCGGTCAGGATCCCAGGTCGCAGCAAGGGCAGGTAGACACGCCGCATCAGTTCCGCGGGCGCGGCTCCGAGGCTCCTTGCCGCCTCGGACAGGCTGGGCCGGATGCGAGCGAAACCGCTTTCGATCGGACCAAAGGCCACCGCGAGAAAGCGCACCAGATAGGCCAGCAGCAGAACGGTGAGGGTCCCCGAGAAAATACGCAGCGCCCCTCCCCCGGCCGAATCCTGCCAGATCGAGTTCACGAAACGATCGACGCCGGTAAAGGTCAGCATGATGCCCACGGCGAGCACCGTCCCCGGCAAGGCATAACCCAGCGTCGCCATGGAGACCAGCGCGCGCGACAGCCGATCACGATGAAAGCGGTTGATATAGGCCAGTAACAAGGCGCCGGCGACAGTGATGAGGGCGGCCACGCCGCCGAGCGCCAGGGTATGCAGCAGGAGTCCGAGATAACGCGCGGAGAATTCCGTTCCGATCACAGTCCAGGTCCAGCTCAGCAACTGCGCCACCGGAATCACGAAGGCGAAGGCGAACACGGCGCCGGCCGCGCCCGTCGCAAGCCAGCGACGGGCGCCGGTTAAAAGGTAACGTTGGTTCCGGGTATTGGGCTGGGCCGCATGATAACGCGCCCGTCCGCGCAATCGCCGCTCGCCCAGCAGGACCAGCGCGACGAAGAGGAGCAGCAACGTCGACAGTTGCGATGCCGCCTGCAGGCTGAACAGGCCGAACCAGGACTTGTAGATGGCCGTGGTGAACGTATCGAAATTGAAGACCGCCACCGCGCCGAAATCGGCGAGCGCCTCCATCAGGGCCAGCGAAACACCGACAATGATCGCCGGGCGCGCCATCGGCAGAACGGCGCGAAAAAATCCACCCCATGGCCCCAGACCAAGCACCCGCGCCGCCTCCATCGTCGTCCGCCCCTGGGTCAGGAAGGCCGCGCGCGCCAGCATGTACACGTAGGGATACAGCACCAGCACCATGACGGTGATCACCCCCCCGCCCGATCTGACCTCGGGGAACCAGTAACCGCGCGGCCCGAAGATTTCCCGCAACAGGGTCTGCAACGGACCCGAAAAATCGAACAGTCCCAGCATCACGAAGGCCGACACATAGGCGGGAATGGCGAGCGGCAGCATGAGCGCCCACTCGAAGAAGCGGCGCCCCGGAAACTCGCACATCGAGGTCAGCCAGGCCAGCGCGACGCCGAACATCAAGACACCAAGGGACACGCCCACCGCGAGGATCAGGGTGTTCAGCATCAACCGGCCGAGCACCGTTTCCGCCAGGTGCCGCCACACCGCCGTCTGGGGATCCAGCCAGGAGGCGATGATCAATAACAACGGCGCGACCGCGAGCGCGGCCAGCGCAAGCGCGCAGGCGTAAACCAGACGGGCCCTGCCGCCACGCTCCGACCCGGGTCGCGCGTCCGCGGTTCCGGCTTGCGCGAGATCGCCGCCGGTCATGGGCGGTTAACGATAACCGGCGCGATCCATCAACATGACGGCCTCGGCCTGGCGCCGGCCGGCGACGGTGACATTGATGGTATCCGGCTTGAAGCTGCCCCAGGCGGCTACGGCGGGATCGGGCTGCACCTGCGGATTGGCAGGGTACTCCAGATTCATGTCGGCAAACGCGCCCTGGGCATCCCCGGCCGACAGCCATTCAAGCAGCTTGATCGCCTCCGCGGGATGTTTGGCATGACGGGTGATGCCCGCGCCGGAGATATTCACGTGCACACCGCTGCTGTCCTGGTTCGGCCAGAACAAGGCCAGCTTGATGTCCGGCTTCTCCCGCTGCAGACGCCCGAAATAATACGTGTTGACGATACCGACATCACATTGACCGGCGTCGATGGCCTCCATCAGCTTGGTATCGTTCGAGAACGGCGCCGTCGCCAGGTTGCGCACCCAGCCGCGCACCACCCTCTCGGTCTCCTCGGGTCCGAGCCGTTCGAGCATCATGGCGACCAGGGACTGGTTGTACACCTTTTTCGAGGTACGCAGACACAAGCGCCCTTTCCATTTGGGAGAGGCGAGATCCTCATACGTCGTAAGCTCGCCTGGAACCACCCGTTCGGTGCTGTAAACGATCGTACGCGCCCGTACCGACAAACCGAACCAGCGATTGTCAGGATCGCGCAGGTGAAGGGGGATATTCTTCGTCAGCACGTCAGAATCGACCGGGGCGAGCACGCCTTCACGAGCGGCCAGCCACAGGTTACCGGCGTCGACGGTGATCAGCAGATCGGCCGGGGTGTTCTCGCCTTCGGCCTTGAGCCGTTCAAGCAGCGGACCGGCCTGATCGGTGATGAATCGGATATCGACTCCGGTTTCCTGGGTATAGGCGTCGAACAGCGGCTTGATCAGGCTTTCATTGCGCTCGGAATAAACGATCAACTCAGTGGCCCGGGCCGAGAATGCCGGGAAAGCCAGCATCACAATCCAGGCGGATGCAGCCATCCAGCGTAACGCCGAAATGGAGCCCCCGGTTCGGGGACGGCACATTTCGAAACACCGCCCCAGGCGCCCGATCGACTCATAAAACATAAATCCTCCCGGTCCTCACACAGCTTCCCTAAACGCCGAACCACAACGTCCGGTGTCAAAAATCGTAACCGCCCGGCACTGCGGCGTATTGCCACGGCACGGGGTATGGATCACATGATGGATACAGTCTGAAGCCGGATCAGACGCTCAGCCGCGGATTCCCACTCCCGTCGGTGAGGGCTTGCATAAGCACCTTGTTGGCGTGATCCAGGCAGCGTCCGCAGCAGGTCGCCACCTTCAATTGATCGCCGAGCGCCTCCATCGAGCAGATTCCCCTGCCGGCGGCCTCCCTGATATCGCGATCGGTTACCGCATTGCAAACGCATATGTACATTCAGATCCCCTTTCATCCATCGACGCGACCGAACGATGCAACAACAATAATACAAATGAGAATGGTTTTCAATGATTTAACCGGTTGCCACGCCCCGCAAATAAATACAAATAATTATCAGGCAGTTATGGCATCCTGCGGATCGACGCCGGAAGGGAACGGCGCTATAATTCGGGCAAATTCTGGCTGGGCGGCGCGGAAACGAATCCTCCGGCCCCCGGTATCTGCGGGGGAGCAGCGCATGCAAGGCGACACCAAGGTCATTCAGCACCTGAATACCGTTCTCAAAGACCAGCTCACGGCCATCAACCAGTTCTTTCTTCATGCCAGGATGCTGCGCAACTGGGGCCTGGACGATCTCAATGAACGCGAGTACAAGCAATCCATCAAGGCAATGAAGCTGGCCGACCGCCTGATCGAGCGTGTATTGTTCCTGCAGGGACTGCCCAATCTGCAGGATCTGGGCAAGCTGCTGATCGGGGAAAACGTCCCCGAAGCCCTCGCCAACGATCTTGCACTGCAAACGGAATTCCGGGCACGCCTGCAGGCTGCCATCGCCTACTGTGAATCGACGCAGGACTACATCAGCCGCCATCTGCTGGAAGAGCAACTGGAAGAGGCCGAGGAACATATCGACTGGATCGAGACCCAGCTCCGGCTCATCGACAGTGTCGGACAGGAAAACTATCTGCAATCGATGATCTGAGACTCGATCCGGCCAATACGAGAGGACATTGAACCATGAAGGGCAACGGCAAGGTAATCGCGCAACTCCAGAAACTGCTGCGGGGCGAGTTGGCCGCACGCGACCAGTACTTCATCCATGCGCGCATGTGCCATGACTGGGGCTTTGAAAAACTCTACGCGCACATCAATCATGAGATGGAGGAGGAAACACAGCACGCGGATGCGCTGATCAGGCGGCTGCTGTTCCTCGAAACGGTACCGGACCTGTCGAAGCAGGACCCGCTGAATGTCGGACACGACGTGCCGCAGATTCTCAAAAATGATTTGCAGCTGGAATACGATGTGATAAAGGCGCTGCGGAAGGCAATGTCCGTCTGCGAAACGGAACAGGACTACCAAACGCGGGACATCCTCAAGGGCATGCTGGCCGACACTGAAGAGGACCATGCCTACTGGCTGGAACGGCAACTCGGTCTGATCGAGAAGATCGGCCTGGAAAATTACCTGCAGTCCCAGATCTAGGCGGCAGGCAGTCAGCTCAACCGCGAAACGGACCCGCGTCACGCAGCATGTGGTTGTCCCAGTGGGCGTCCGGCAGGCTCGCGCGGCCGAGGTCAGTCAGGCTCGCCAGTGCCGCATCGTAGCGGAACAGCCCGCCCCGGCCGCTGCTCAACAGGAATTCCCCCGCCCGCGCGCCCGCCGCGATGCCGCACCCATCCATCACGCGCGCCTCGCCCGCGTACTCTCCGCTCTGCATGGACCAGAACGTCACCAGATTACCCTGCGGTGAAGACACCGCGACCCAGCCCCCGGAGACATCGGCACAGACACTGCCACAGTAGTTCCGCATCCGGTCGAGCACCGAGGCAGGCGCCTGCAGGAGGCGGATTTCCTCCTCGCCCGCGCGGTGCATCGCCACCAATGGCGGCCGGTCCTCGGGTGAACCCTGATACTGCATGGCCACATACACCACGTCCGGCGCCGGCACGGCGAGATGGCGCAGGCTGAGCTGGTGCATGGCCGCGGGGAGGCGGTGTTCCGACAGCACCCGGCCCGTGCCGGCATCCAGATAGATCAGCGATGACGTCATGGTATCCAGGTTCAGCTTGGCGCGGCCGAAATCGGGATGGGTCAGGATGCCGCCATTCGCCACCACCAGCACATGGCCATCGCGACAGAGTTGTAGATCGTGCGGCTCGACCCCGCAGGAACCAAATTCATCGATCTGGCGGTAGCCATCCATGACATCGCGGACGCCGATGACACCCCGCTTCCCGTCGTAATCGATCTCACTGGAATACAGCCAGCGGCCGTCCGACGAGAAAAGCCCGTGACCGGAAAAATGACGATCCGGCCGGCTGTTCAGGGTATGGATCACCTCCCCGGAAGCGGCATCGAATACGATGAGAAAACGGCCGGGTCGGCGCGCGACGAGCACCGCCTGTGCGGCATCGGGGTGCAACGCGATACCATGACCGCGCCCGGGCAAGGGCAGATCGTAGGCCAGCTTGCCGGCGGGATCGAAGGCGCTCAGGAAATACTGCTCCCGATCACCGGAACGGGCGCTGATGTACAGATCAGTAGATGCTGCGGCCAGAACGCGTCCGGCGGCGGAAATCATCATCGTCCCGGCCAAGGTCTTCAGAAACAGGCGGCGCTTCATCTTCGTCAGTCTCCATCCAGGCTGTTGAACCCCAGCGACAGGCCGAGGGCGGCCGGCAGAGGACCTCCCAGCAGGCGCTTCAACTCGCTGGTCGCGGTCAGCAGACGCTCTACGGACTGCCGTCCGGACTCGGACTGCAGGGCATCATAGAGCGGCTCTTTGATCGTGTGCGCCGCCTCCAGGGCACGGCTGAAGGCTTCTCTGATCTCCCGGTCCAGACCCGTGTTCCGCTTGTCCGCCTTGAGCGGAGCGGAATAGGCGGTCAGATACAGCGACTCGGCCGCCTCCAGGTTGAGCGTGATATTGCGCAGGGAACGCCGGCTGCGCCAGGATTCGGCACGGCGCGGGTTGGCCTCGGCCGGAGTCGCCCCCAGCGGAGAAAGCAGTTTCTGATCGACGATGAACTGCAGCGAGGTGTACAGATTGTTCAGCATACGCGCGCTGAATTCAGCACTGGATTCGAAATAGCTGTTGCCGCGCTCGGCATCGAACACGATCTCCCGGTAGGACGGCGTGCCGGTCGTCCACTCGCGGTGGACATCCGCCGACATCCGGGCCAGATTATGGGCGATGGCCTCGAGCAGCAGACAGGGATAGCCGTCCTGCCCCGCACCGAGAAAACGGTCAGGATTCGCGTCACTGTCGAACAGCAGGCGTTCGTAGGCACTCAAACCCTGCAAGGCGACGCTTGCGTAGGGAAATTTGTCGTCCGCCAGTTGCCCGATATCCTGCTCCGCCAGCGCCTTGTTCAACTGCCGTTCGGCGGTATTGTGCTTGTCGGGCCAGAGCTGAAAGCGGTTGTAGCGCAGATAAAGTTCCACCGGTCCGAAGCGGACATGCTGTATCGCCATCCAGGCGTCCATGGCGCCCTGGAACTCCGCCCGCAGATCGGCCAGACCATTCTCATCCGGCGCCGCGCAGAATTCCCGGCTGTGCTTCTCCAGCCCTGCCGTCGCTTCGACCAGATCGCGATAGCGGGGAATGATGTGCTCATTCACCACGGCGCGATTGACCGCCGGCCACGGCGAAGCGGCCAGCACGGCGACTGGCGACAGGAACCATAAGGCCACGAAAATCGACAGTAGCTTGCAAGGTATTGTCATGGGCATACTCACAGGGATTCGACGAAACGTATCAGGCGCGCGCGCTGTTCGCTCGACAGCCCGGCCACGGCATCTCGCGAGCGCAGGGCCTCGCCACCATGCCACAGTATCGCCTCCAGCAGGCTGCGCGCGCGGCCGTCATGGAGATAGCTGGGATGTTCGCTGACGACAGGCGTCAGACCGATCCCCCACAGCGGCGCCGTGCGCCACTCGCGGCCGTCGGCATCGCCCTCCGGTCGGTGATCCGCCAGGCCTTCCCCCATATCATGCAGCAGCATGTCGGTGTAGGGCCAAATCAGCAGACCGGACAGTTCGGGGTATGCGCTCTCGGTCCGCGTGCGGTACTTCGGTCGATGGCAATCCGCACACCCGCTCTGATAAAAGATCCGTTTCCCTTCCAGCACATCGGCATGATCATAATCGCGCCGCGCCGGCACTGCCAGATTGCGTGAATAAAACGCCACCAGCTCCGTGATCTGCCGTCCGGCCTCGAGCCCGTCATACTGCGGACTGTTGCCGTTCGGCGCCGCCCGGCACGCGCCCTGTCGCTCGGTGCATTCGCCCGCCCCGGCCGGGAACAAGGGAACCGATATCCCGATATCACCGTTGAATGCCGCCTGACCTTGTTCGTTCACGGACGCGACACCGGCCTTCCATCCGAAGCGTCCAAGCATCACCTTCCCGAACTCGAGGCTCCAGACCCGGTTCGGCCGTCCGGAAATACCATCGCCGTCGCCATCCTCGGGATCCGACGCGGCGAGGATATCCCGCTCGTCGATCATCTCCAGCAATCCGAGTCCGATCATCGGCGGCGCCACCCGGGGAGACATCATGGTCGCGGTATCGAGCTCGCCATAGGCCAGCTCGTCCACGCTGTAGGTCGGCTTGCGCAGCGATACCACGCTGCCGTCCTTCAGCGAGACCGGGATTTCCTCATAGTCGATGCGCAACTGCCCTTCCGGCTGTATCCCCCGGATCGCGAAGTTCTGCAGCTGGACGCCGTAGGTCGGCTCCGGAATCACATTGGTCCTGCGTTCCGCCAGCAGGCGCCGCTCCTCCTCCGTCCGAGGCGGGATACTGAGGCGCAGGAACATCGAAACGGCGGCCTCGTCCGGACCGGCGGGGGGATGGCCGCGGCCGTCCTTCAGATGGCAGTTCTGGCAGGCGCGCGCATTGTAGAGGGGACCCAGCCCATCCGCCGCCTGGGTGGAGGATGGCGCGGTGACCCAGAAACGCCGGAAGAAGCCATTACCGATCTTGAAATCGAGCTCACGCTCGAAGTTCATGTTGGCCGAGGCATGGGAGAACACGTCCCGGTTGATCATCTTGCGATGGGTGGCGGCGCCGGCGGGCATATCCTCGCCCGCTTCCGGCCTGGTGAAATCCGTAGGCCAGGGATCCGATCCGCCGCCTGAGGCAACGACCGAATGGAGCGCCAGCAGCCCGGCCGGCAGTAACTGCCTCAGAGTCTTCATTGGTCAGCTCCACGAGAAAACGGCATGGGCCAGCCTCGCGGCCAGCCCATGTCCGGGTGGAGGATATTACTTACTGATTGAGTCCGGATTGTCCAGACTGTCCGAACCCTCGAACTCGATCGGGGAGATATCGAGGACAGCGACCGCCTTCTCGATCAGCTTGGTCTGATCCAGCAGCGCATCGATCGCGGCCATTACCATCGCGTTACCCTCTTTGTTGCCCTCGCCGATCAGCTGATCGTAATGCACGCCCTTCTTCTCGGCGCTGTCCACGAGCACCTGCATCTTGGCCAGGGTCGCATCCAGCCCCTTGCGCAGGGTCTTGTCCGCGTCCGCGTTCTTCGCGGCCACGAGATCCGCAATGCTCGGGCCGGTCAGCCGGGAACCATCAACGCGGGTATAGCTGCCGGTATAGACGTTGCGAATACCCATCGCATCGTAGAAATGGGAGAAATGCGTGTTGTCACTGAAGCAATCGTGTTCCTCTTCCGGATCATGCAACATCAGACCGAGCTTCATGCGCTCGCCCGCCAGTTCCCCGTAGGACAGGCTGCCCATGCCGGTGAGGATGGTAACCAACCCCTGGGCGCCGCCGTCGGCCACCGTGGTACGGGCCTCGCCACCCTTGCCCCACTGCCCGGCCATCCAATCCAGATCGTCCACCAGCAGATCCGTCGCGGCCTTGAGGTATGCGGCGCGGCGCTCGCAATTGCCGTGGGTACAATTCCTGGGGTCAAAATCGGTCGCGGGACGCTCGCCGGCGCCGGGACCGGTGCCGTGCAGATCCTGGCCCCACAGCAGGAATTCGATGGCGTGGTACCCGATCGCCACATTGGCCTCGACCCCACCCACTTCCTGCAGGCTGGCAATCACATCCTTGGTGATCTTGTCGGCGTCGACATGCTCCCCGCCCGCCATCACCATCTTGTTGGCGATGATATTGGCGCTATAGAACGGGTTTTCGTCCGACTCCGATCCATAGCTCGCGTCCACGTAGTCGATCAGACCTTCATCCAGCGGCCAGGCGTTGACCTTCCCCTCCCAGTCATCCACGATCGCGTTGCCGAAACGATAGGCTTCCGTCTGCATGTAGGGCACCCGGGCCGCCTTCCATGATGCACGCGCAGCTGTCAGGTTCTTTTCGTTCGGCTGCCTGATGAGCGTATCCACCGCCTTCTGCAGGGCCTTCGCCGTCGTGAGCGAATCCTGGTACATCGCCTGCGCCAGATCGGCGTAATGATCCAGCACCGCCTGCTGTGTCGGCGCGGCCGATACCTGTCCACCGATGCACAGGCCAGCAAGCAATACTATGGCTCTCTTCATTATTGTTTCTCCTGATGTCGACAAGCGATAGTTCGGGGAAATCCACACGCCAGTCGCGGCGCACGGCGGGGACCCGGTTATAGCCAGCACCGCGAATACTCCCGCTCAGGAAGCGTGAACTCGGCGGCCAAGCATGGAAATAATAATACGAACAATTATCAAATACAAAATATTCTTTTCCTGCCGGGCAGCAGGGGATTCGAAACATGCGCGCGGATGGCTGCGCCGCGACGGGCGCACGCCAAACTGCGGGTTAGCGGGAAACTGTGGGCGGGGTGTACACCGCCCCGGCCGCTTTTGCGGCCGGGGTGGCGACGGGTGATACGAAGACTATTGCAGCAGACTGCGCAGCATCCATGCGGTCTTCTCATGGATCTGCATGCGCTGAGTCAACAGATCGGCGGTTGGCTCATCGTTCGCCTTGTCGACCAGGGGAAAGATCTCACGGGCGGTACGCACCACCGTTTCCTGATCGGCCACCAGTTGGCGAATCATGTCGGTCGCCTCTGGCGTCCCGGTCTCTTCCCGGATCCGGGTCAGTTCCGCGAACTGCTTGTAGCTGCCCGGCGCCGGAACGCCCAGAGCGCGAATACGCTCGGCGATGGCATCGACCGCCAGCGCGAGTTCGTTGTACTCCTGCTCGAACATCAGATGCAGCGTATTGAACATGGGGCCGGTGACGTTCCAGTGGAAATTGTGCGTCTTCAGATACAGGGTATAGGTATCCGCCAGCAACTTGGACAGGCCGTTGGCGATGGCCTTGCGATCATCGTCATTGATACCGATATTGATCGGCATGGATTTCGAACTCATACACACTCCTCCAGAATTTATTGCTCAATCAATCCGTCTTCGCTATTGCCCGCGAGACATGCAATTCAAAATAAGCCCAATTTAGACACATAACAAGCCCCGCTGCGATGCAAACAGAACCGCACCACAGCTCGATACCACCGCAGCCGGGCCGGATGACATCCTCCATGCTTGACATTTAAATGATAATTATTATCATTTAAAGCATCGCTCGCGAGGGCTGGACCCGTTTCGAGACCTGATTGCTTATGCGGTACAAGATCGACGCCTGGCTGGATGGCGGAGACCCCCATCTCAAGATCACCGAGACCGATTCGGGCACGGTGCGCCTGCAGTGGATCTATCACCGCGAAGTCGAATCGGCCCAGTCGTGCCTGGATGGACCGCCATGCGCGGGCTGTTGCGCGCTGCACAGCCTGATCAATCACCTGTTCCTGCTTGCCTGCGCCGACGGAGTCTGCGCCGCGCGCCATGCAGACGCCGGAAGCAACTCCCCGAAAGAAGTTTTGCCCCGCGCACCCCGCCCGTAATCGATAACACCACGCGCCGCTCTCAAACAATCCGGGCAATCACCCGAACCATCCCTGTCACACCGGCGGGAAGGTCAGCCCGGAGTATGGTATATAACGGTCTGATGTGGCGCTCGCGTAGCAATCGATATCCGATGACAAAATCAAGGGCGACTCCGTGAATCGGAAACAGCAGGCATCCATCGCGGAGAACTTCCGCTACGCGCAAATGTTCCACCAGGGCGGGCAGCTGGAACAGGCCGCGGTGCTGTACCGGGAAATCCTGGGAACCAACCCCGCTCACTTCGATACCCTCTGCATGCTGGCACAGCTCGAATTCCAGCGTGGTCGCAGCGAGGAATCGATACCGCTTCTGGACCGGGCCTTGAAGGTCAACCCGAAATCCGCGGTCGTAGTCACCAACCGCGGCAACGTGTTGCTGGGCATGAAGCGTTATGAAGATGCGCTGGCCAGTTATGACCGCGCGCTCTCGCTCAAGGCGAACTACCCGGAGATCCATTTCAATCGCGGCGTTGTACTGCGGGAACTCGGCCGCGACGAGGAAGCCCTGGCGAGCTACGACCGCGCGCTGGCGCTCAAACCCGATTACGCCGAGGCGCACAATAACCGCGGCATCGTACTCGAGCTGCTGTCGCGCACCGAAGAGGCAATTGCCAGCTATGACCGGGCCTTGAGCCGCAATCCGGGATTTACCCAGGCCTACTACAACCGGGGAAACGCCCTGCGCACCCTGGAGCGATATGAAGATGCATTGGCCAGCTACGACCGCGCGCTCGGCTGTAATCCCCGGTATGTCGAGGCCCGTATCAACCGCGGCAACGTCCTGCGCGAACTCAGGCACCTGGAAGAGGCCCTGGCGGACTATGATGTCGCGCTGCAATTGAACCCCGCCTACGGAGAGGCGCTGCTGAACCGCGCGATCGTCCTGAACGCGCTCAACCGTCACCCGGAGGCGCTGGCCAGCCTCGATCGTGCCCTTGCCCTCAAGCCGGACCATCCTGACGCGCTCTGCAACCTCGGCATCACGCTGCGAGTCCTGAACCGGCTGCCGGAATCCCTGGTCGCATTCAACCGCGCCCTGGAACTCCGACCGGATTACACCGAGGGCTACATCGAACGCAGCATGCTGATGATGCATATGCGGCACTTCGAGCAGGCATACGCGGATATCGACCGCGCGCTCGCGCTGGAGCCGGAATTTCCGGAAGCGCATTTTTGCGAAGCGGCCTACCGCCTGGTCAACGCGGAATTCACGCGCGGCTGGGAAAAATACGAATGGCGCTGGAAGGTGAAGGAAGCGGGTGCGGCAAGGGTGTTCCCGCAGCCGCTCTGGCTGGGCCGTGAAGATATCTCCGGGAAAACCATCCTGCTTTATTCCGAACAGGGCTACGGCGACACCCTGCAGTTCTGCCGCTACGCCGCCCTCGTGGCCGCGCTCGGCGCGCGCGTGCTGCTCGAAGTGCAGCCGCCGCTGCAACCGCTGCTCGCACGGATGCGCGGACCGGCGCAGGTTTTCGCCACGGGCGATCCGCTGCCCGCCTTCGACTATCAATGCCCTCTCATGAGTCTGCCGCTCGCCTTCCGCACCGATAGCGAGACGATCCCCGCCGCGACGCCGTATCTGAGCACCGATCCGGCGCGCGTCGAGGCATGGCGGACCCGCCTGGGTCCGCCGGCGAAACCGCGGATCGGTATCGCCTGGTCCGGTCGCCCGGCATTCCGCAATGACTACAATCGCTCCATCCGCCTGAACCGGCTTCTCCCGCTGCTCACGGACTCCGCGGCCTTCGTCAGCCTGCAGAAGGAACTGCGGGATCACGACCGGGAAATACTCGCCACGCACCCGCAGATCCGGCACGTCGGCGAGGCACTGAATGATTATGACGATACCGCGGCGCTGATCGAATGCCTGGATCTGGTCGTCTCGGTCGACACCTCGGTTGCCCATCTGGCCGGAGCGCTGGGTAAACCGACCTGGATCCTGCTGCCCTACTACCCGGACTGGCGCTGGCAGCTGGATCGGGAAGACACCCCCTGGTACCCCGCCACCAGACTGTTTCGGCAAACCCGACCGGGGGACTGGGATAATGTGATCGCCCGGGTCGCCGCCGAGCTGCGGTGAGCCGGGGGAAAACACATGCTCACCCCGGATCGCCCTCCTCCGCGGGCCATGATATCCTGCCAAGCAGGCTTGCCAGGACATGGGTGTACCCGCCATCCGCCGCCGCAGCAAGCGAAATGCCGACATGACACCGACCAAGCGCCCAATCGCCTTCATCCTGGCCTCCTCCAACCATGGAACGCTGATCGTCAATCGCCATGACTACAGGATGGTCAGCCCCACGCAGGGCTTCGGCGTCGGATACCAGATCCTGAACTCATCAAGTTTCGATCACGAAGAGGTCAACTTCGTCCTCGCCCTGCTGCAAAAACGCAGAAAATACTTCGGCAACGGCGTCGTGGCCCTCGATTGCGGGGCGAATATCGGCGTACATACCATCGAGTGGGCTCGCCTGCTCCATGGCTGGGGTTCCGTCGTCGCCTTCGAGGCGCAGGAAAGGATCTTTTACGCACTGGCCGGCAATATCGCCATCAACAATTGCCTGAACGCGACTGCGACGCTCGCCGCGGTCGGGGCCGAAAACGACAGGATCAGGATCCCGGCGCCGAACTACCTGATCCCGTCCAGCTTCGGCAGCCTGGAGCTGAGAAAAGCCGCGCGCAACGAATTCATCGGTCAGCCAATCGATTACTCCGATACGGGCACGACCACGGTCGATCAGATCACCATCGATTCCCGTGCATATCCCCGCGTCGACTTCATCAAGCTCGACGTCGAAGGCATGGAACTGGAGGCACTGGCGGGCGCGTCCGCCACGATTGATCGCTGCAAGCCGCAGATGCTGATCGAGACCATAAAATCCGACAAGGAAAAATTGCTGTCATTGCTCGAACAGAAAGGCTATCTGGCCTATCCGGCGGGCATCAACATCCTTGCCATCCACGGCTCGGACCCGACCAGCAAGGACGTGTCTCTGCAGCAGACAGGCCTGCACCTGGCCTAGCGGAACATCGCAGAGGCGGTATCGCGCCTCTCCGATGCGGTTCAGGAATCCGGTGCGAGCGACGTAATCGGAAGCCCTAGACCGACGCAGGCCCGCGCGATCGTTTCAATCGCCTTGCCACGGGGAAAACCCTGGCGGCATGCGAGCACGACGCGCCGCATGGGTCGAGGCGGGGCAAAATCCAGCGCCTTGATCAGGGGGTTCGAATACTTCGGCGTGAGCGCTGTCGCGGGCAGCACTGAAACCCCCATCCCCGACGCCACCATATTGCGGATCGTCTCCAGGGAATTGCCCTGCTTGCCGGAAACCGGCGCGCGCGCGAACTCATGGCAAGCGCCCAGCACCTGGTCACGGAAACAATGACCGATGCTGAGCAGCAACAGATTCTGCTCCGCCAGTTCGGCGGCGTCGACCGCGCGGCGGCGCGCCCAGGGATGGCGGGACGGCACGATGACCCGGAATTCTTCGTCATAGAGCGGAATGATGTCCACCCCCGCCGCCTCGAAGGGTAAGGCAAGAATGGCGGCATCGATCAGGCCGCCCTTCAACATCTGGTCCAGATTGGCCGTCAGATTCTCCTCGATATCGAGCGGCATCTCCGGCGCAAGCGCGCGCAATCTGACGACGAGATCGGGCAGCAGGTACGGCGCGATGGTGTGGATGATGCCGAGCCGGAAACTGCCGACGAGCGGATTCTTGCCTTGCCTGGCCACCGTCTTGACGCGCTCCGCCTCGTCCATGGCGCGGCGCGCCTGGGCGATGACCTGGGCGCCGATCTGCGTCACCAGGACCTCATTCTTGCCGCGCTCGAAGATCAGCACGCCGAGTTCATCCTCGAGTTTCTTGATCGCGGCGCTCAGACTCGGCTGACTCACGAAGCAGCGCTGGGCAGCGCGCCCGAAATGGCGTTCCGCAGCAACCGCAATGATGTATTTCAGTTCCGTCAGCGTCATGATCCGATCGCCCCGCCGCAGCGACAGTCAATAGATAATTTCTATTGATCCGATCTTAACATAGTATTAGCCCCGCTTACGACGGCCTCTTATAGTGGACCGCGTGCAGTAAATTTTCGGGCCAGATCATCAACCGACCTTATCGGAAAGGAGAGCATCAATGTTACAGAACCATGAAGGTCAGCGCGTCCCGCAGGTCAACTTCCGCATCCGCGAAAACAACGAGTGGAAGACCGTGACCACGGACGATATATTCAAGGGCAAGACGGTGGTGGTGTTCTCGCTGCCGGGGGCGTTCACCCCCACCTGTTCATCCACCCATCTGCCGCGATTCAACGAGCTGGCGCCGGCGTTTTTCGACAATGGCGTCGATACCATCGCCTGCGTCTCGGTCAACGACACTTTCGTGATGAACGAGTGGGCCAAGGACCAGGAATCGGACAACGTAATGCTGATCCCGGATGGCAACGGCGAATTCACCGAGGGCATGGGCATGCTGGTGGACAAATCCGATCTCGGCTTCGGCAAGCGCTCCTGGCGTTATTCCATGCTGGTGAAGGATGGCGTCGTCGCGAAGATGTTCATCGAGCCGGAGAAGCCCGGCGACCCCTTCGAGGTCTCGGACGCCGACACCATGCTGGGCTATATTAACCCGAAGGCGAAGACGCCCGACCAGGTGGCGGTCCTCACGCGCGAAGGCTGCCAGTACTGCGCGAAGGCCAAGGCCATTCTGACGGAACTCGGCTATGATTACGCGGAGATCCCGCTGTCCCACTCCACCCGCAGCAAAGTGGTCGGCGCGGTCGCGGGCAAGAAGACCGTACCGCAGGTGTTCGTCAACGGAGAGCTGATCGGCGGACTCGAAGAGCTCGAGCGTTGGGCCAAACGGGCGGCCTGACGGTCCAACAGGGAATACGGCGGCCGCGCCACATGCGGCCGCCGCAACTCCTGTTCCATTCAAGAGGGTAAGGAAGACGCATGAAGGAACTCGAAGTCGACATCGCCGTCATCGGGGCCGGGACCGCCGGACTTGCCGCTTACCGGACCGGGATCGGCGCGGGGAAACGCGCCGTGATCATCGAAGGGGGTCCGTACGGCACGACCTGCGCGCGTGTCGGCTGCATGCCGAGCAAGTTGCTGATCGCCGCCGCCGAAGCGGCCCATGCCCCGGCCAGATGGCCGGAATTCGGCCTCCGGCTCGACGGCTCCGTTTCCATTGACGGACACGCCGTGATGGCGCGCGTGAAACGCGAGCGCGACCGCTTCGTCGGTTTTGTCCTGGACGGCGTCGCCTCGATCCCGGAGGCGGACAAGATCCGGGGCTATGCCCGTTTCCTGGATGACCACACCCTGCAGGTGGACGACCACACGCGCATCCGTTTCACGCGCGCCGTCATCGCCACCGGATCATCTCCCGGCGTCCCGCCGATGTTCCGCGGACTGGGCAGCCGCGCGCTCGTCAACGACGACATCTTCGCCTGGGACGACCTGCCGAAGTCGGTGGCGGTGTTCGGGCCGGGCGTCATCGGTCTTGAACTGGGACAGGCGCTGCACCGGCTCGGCGTGAAGGTACTGATGTTCGGCAAGGATCACCTGGTCGGCCCATTCACCGATCCCGAAATACGCGCCTACGCGACGCGCGCCTTCCAGGACGAATTTTATCTCGACGCCGATGCCGCGATCCGCGCGCTGAAACCGGTGGAAAACGGTGTGGCCGTGCACTACGAGGACCGCGCGGGAAAGAATCGCCGCGACAGCGTCGAATACGTGATCGTGGCCACGGGCCGCACGCCCAATGTGCGCAACCTCGGCCTGGAGAATACCTCGCTCGAACTCGATGCGCGCGGTGTACCCCTGTTCGACCGCCACACCATGCAGTGCGGCGCCAGTCACATCTTCATCGCGGGGGACGCGGATAACGATCTCCCGCTGCTGCACGAAGCCGCGGACGAGGGCCGCATCGCGGGCGCCAACGCCGCCGTCTATCCCGCCGTTCAGCCCGGCCTGCGCCGCGTGCCGCTGTCCATCGTGTTCTCGGATCCGCAGCTCGCGGTAATAGGCACACGCCATGCAGACCTCGCACCGGACAGCTTCGTCACCGGACGCGTCTCGTTCGAAAACCAGGGCCGGAGCCGCATGATGCTGCGCAACAAGGGGTTGCTGCACGTCTACGCCGACATCGGGAACGGCCGGCTGCTCGGCGCCGAGATGATGGCCCCGGACGCGGAACATCTCGGCCACCTGCTCGCCTGGGCGATCCAGGCCGGCCTCACCGTCCAGCAGACCCTGGAAATGCCGTTCTATCACCCGGTGATCGAGGAAGGCGTGCGCACCGCCCTGCGGGACGCCCAGGCCAGACTGGAGGAGGCCGGCGGCAAGCACGCGCATCGACGCAGCGCCTGATGCCGCTGAAAGTAGGAAAACAGGAGACCTGCGCCGCGCCGGCTAGCGCGGACACACCCCTTCGCGCACCCAGATGCCACGGTCTTCGCAGCGGAGCAGATCATCACCGCTGCAGACATACTCACCCAGGGCGTACTGCACGTTGTTGAAGTAGCAGCAGCCCTCCTCCAGTTCCAGATCGGGAGACATGAACTGCTCGGGAGAGCGGTCATAGATCGGAGAGGTGCGCGCCTCGGAATCCGGTGCGCCGACGTGTACAGGCCCATGCTTTGCCATATTCGCTCCCTGTTCGTGGACACGATACGGTCGGGCGGGAACCTTCAGCCCGCCTCAATACAGTGCTGCTGGCCCCGCTGCCCAGCGGCGCTCGACGATTCAGTGGCTGACGCGAGTGGTGCCGCCGACGGACAGCACGCGCACGCGCTCTCCGACGGTGAAGGTTTCGTTCGGCGTCTCTTCCTGAACAATCGCGATGACCTTGCCGCTCTCCAGCCGCACGGTGACTTCAACACCCTGCCGCTTGGTGGCCTGTTCTTCCACCGCCGCGCCCGCGAGACCGCCGGCCACCGAACCCAGCACCGAACTAATCGCGCTGCCACGGCCCTCGCCCACCGCGCCTCCGGCGATGCCGCCGATAATGGCGCCCGCCCCGGCCCCGATCGGTGTCTTGGTGCCTTCTATGACGACGGGGCGTACGAATTCAACCACGCCGATCTGCACCTGCTGCGTCCGGCGCGCCTCGTCGCGGGAGTAGGATTCCCCGGACAGCGTGGAAGCACAACCGCTCAGCAGCAATGCGGCCATCGTCAACATCACCAAGGCGCGGCAGTTAAACCCGGAAATCTGTTTCATCGCTTGCCCATCCCTTCACAATCCGCTGAAGCATGTAACCCGGCTTCGCCGTTCGATCCGGCGTGGCTATTCTAGCAGGCATCATAGGGACATACCTAGCGACCCCGGCCGGGCCGTCATTCGCCCACCTTCAGACAGGGTCTCCGGATGAACCGTATCCCATCCTGCCCATCATGGCCCCGTTGACTCTTTCGAACAGTTCAAGCTGACTCTGGGTGATGCTTTCGCGCCAGTCGGTTTGTCTTCTGACCCAGATCAGGGCGATATCGGCGATCCGGTCCCGCTCGGGCACCGTGTGCGAAAGGATCCTGAGTCCAAGATAGCGACTGATCTCCTCCAGCACGAATGGCAGATTCGAAGTCATGTCCTCGTAACGCAGCAACAGCGTGTCGGCACGTTCCCACGGACGCCAGGCCGACAGGTGATCCGCCCAGGTGCCATACAGATGCGCCGGGCCCCCCGCTCGTCACCTTCCGTTGATAACTTCCCCCCCGCAGCCCCCCCCCCGCACCCAGATCGCCGGCGTGTCATCCACCGGATACTTGTGCGTTTTGACCGCCTGTATCCCCTTTTTCCCCGGCCAGTTCTGCAACTCGCCCGGGGCGACCTCGACGTGGCCGACGTATTTTTCCAGCGACCGGGCGCCCAGCAGGTCCTGCTGATAGACACTCGCGGAGGGTAACTTGAAACAATGCCAGAGTATCGTGCGGGGATAGGTGTTCCCGCTACGGGGATAGGACGCCAGCATGACGAGGCGCTTTTGCATGAGCGATCAAGACCACGGACCGAATCCTGATGACAAGGTTAGCACGGGCGAGGCTGGCGAGGCGGCGGAAAATTTGCTTAAATGGCGCCAGCACGTGTACCGGCGGCCTGACCGCCGTCGAGACCCGCATCCCCAACTGAACCCCGGACACCATGGAACAGACGCGTCACTCGCTGTCGTCATCCTGGTTTTTGTTCATCGTTTCCTTCGTCGAGGGGGGCGCGGTCATGGCCGTCGAGATCACCGGCGCCAAACTCATCGGTCCCTTCTACGGCAACTCGCTCTATGTGTGGGCGGCGGTGCTGGCGCTGACCCTGGGCGGACTCACCACGGGCTATTTCCTCGGCGGTCTCGTCTCGCGGCGCTTCCCCTGCAAGCGCACCCTGTACCTGATCATGCTGGCATCGGCCGTGCTGGTCATGCTGATGCCCTGGAGCGCCCGCCTGGTGATGACGGCGACGCTGGGACTCGATCTGCGCTGGGGCATCACCCTGTCCTGTCTGGTGTTCCTGTTTCCCCCGCTGATCTGCTTCGGCATGGTCTCGCCGCTCATCATCCGCCTGGTGACCGGTCACGACAGCAAGATCGGACACGCCACCGGAACGGTCTACGCGGTGTCGACCGTGGGCGGGATCCTCGCCACCTATGGGGTTGCCTTCTACGCCATCCCCGACATCGGGATGCGGGAGAGCCTGCTGTTCACGGCAGCGGTGCTGGCGGTCTTCCCGTTGGTATACTTCTCCGGCCTCGAACGACGACTCACCGGGCAGTCAGGGTGAACCCTATTCGAACAGGGGAATGCCCATATCGAGAAAGGGTCGGGTAAAGGTCCGGTAATAACCCGCGCGCCAGATCGCGGCAGCCTCCAGGTTGAGCTTCTCGAGGATTGGCCGGTCGTCGCGCAGCACCATGGCCTGATCCAGGTCGAGCAGGGCGGGATCGACGAACAGATCCGGCAGGGCCTGCACGCGGCCCTCCACGACGAGCGGCACGCGCGGCCGGCTGAAATCGATTGCGCCGAGCGTCGCGATGTAGATATTGTTGCGCGCGTCCTCTCTCGCCCCGGTCGGAATCAGGTTAACCGTGTAACCAGCCTCGAGCAGTGTCCTGTAGATGGATCTCGCGCCATAGCCGGTCGAGCCGGTGAGAAATCCGGTATAGCTGATGACGACGAACCCGCCGGGGTTAAGCCGCTGCTGCAGATCGCGGAACGTTTCCACCGTCAGCAGATGGGCCGGCGGAATCTCGGCCTGGTAGACATCGAAGACGATCAGGTCGTAACGCTGACGGGTGTTGCGCAAGTGATGGCGACCGTCATCGACGATCACGGTGCTGTCGGGCGCGAGGCCGAAATAGCGGCGCGCGACCTCCGGAATGCGCGGATCGAGTTCCACGCTGTCGACACTGTGCCCGATCGCCTGCATATTGCGCGCCGTCACGCCCCCCCCGAGGCCAAGCAGCAGCACGCGCGCGCCCGGCGGCAACAGGCTGCCGACGGTCTTCAGGTAACGCATGTAGTCCCAGACCGCTTCCCCGGTGTCGAGGTTGACCCAGGTCTGGCCCGCGCGGTTGACGAACAGGATCCGGTCGTTTCTGTGGGTACGGGTGCCGGGATCGGTATAGGAGATATCCACCACCTTGAGCTGACCCAGCAGGCCCTCGGATTGATAGAGCACCCTGACACCCGGATGCGGTTTTTCCGCAGCGCCGGGCAGGAACAGCAAGGCGAGGCCAAGCGGATACAGCAAGGCCGGATACTGCCTGATGCGCAGCAACAGGATGAAGGGCAGGAGCGCGAGCACGATACCGCCGGCCATCGCCGTCCGCGCCAGCCCGAACGCCGGCATCAGGTAAAAGCCCGCCGCGAAGGTGCCCAAGATGCCGCCCACGGTCGACACGGCGTAGACCGTGCCCGCCACCCGGCCGGCATCCGCCACATCGCGCGACAGGATCGAGATGATCAGCGGCGTCGTCGCCCCGAGCAGCAGCAGGGGTGGCAGCAAATAGAGCGACGTCACCAGCAGGATCGCCCTGACCGCGCCCATGCCTTCGAGCACGGTCATGAGCTTGTGCGCGAGCGTCGGCATGAGCGCGACGAGAAACGCCGCGACCAGCATGAACCAGAATACGATCTCAATGCGCCGACGGCGGTATGACAGCAGACCGCCCAGATAATAGCCGAGGGTCAGGCTGACCAGCGTAACGCCGATAGTCGCGCCCCAGACATACAGCGAGTTGCCGTAGAGGGGGGCGAGCATCTTGGCGCCAACGAGCTCCGCGACCATCACGGCCGCGCCTTCGGTGAATGCCAGCGTCAGCAGCAGCCACGGCGCGCGCGGCGCAGTGGTTAGCTCTCCAGCCTTCACGCACACCCCCTGCGCCTGGAAGCCGTCTTCGATTCGGCGCCTTCGCCCATCATGCCGCTACCATCGCCCGCCTGTCGGCCGCGCCGCCCCGATCGAGGCGGCCCCTGAAAACCAGTGGCTATACTAGCACGGCAGACCTTAACATATGGACGATCAGACGTCGGGATCCCTGCAGCGCAAACCCGCATGTCCTGATCCCCAATGAACCGGGACATCCGCCCACAGGATCATGCTGAACCTCGAGCAGACCACACTCATCGCTCCCGCCGCGGCATTCTCCCGCGGCATCCCGGGGCGAGCAGCCGGCGGACGACACCGCGCCTGCGACAGGCACCGCCCGTGAATACCCTGGAGACATTCCGGCAGGCACAGACGCTGCATCACGCGGGCCAGTTGCCTCAGGCGGCCGCCCTGTATCGCGACATCCTGCAGGCCGACCCGGATCACTTCGATGCGCTGTGCATGCTCGCCTTGCTCGAGTATCAGGCCGGCCGCGGCGAGGAGTCCCTGCGCCTGCTCCAGCGCGCGCTCGCGGTCAATCCGAACTCCGTCAATGTGATCTGCAACCGGGGCAACGTGCTGATCGCGATGCGGCGATACGAAGAGGCGCTGGCGAGCATGGATCAGGCGCTCGCACTTCAGCCCGACGCCGCCGAGATCCATTTCAACCGCGGCGTGATCCTGCAGACACTGGGCCGGCCGCGGGAGGCACTGGCCGCGTATGAACGGGCGCTCGCGCTGAAACCCGGCTACGCCGAGGCCTGGCTCAATCGCGGCAATACACTCGACTCCCTGGCGCGCACGGACGAGGCATTGGCCGCCTATGAGCGGGCCGCGGCGCTCAAGCCGGAGCTCGCCCCGGCACACTTCAATCGTGGCAATGCGCTGCGCAAACTCGGACGCAGCGAGGAAGCCCTTGCGAGCTACACCCGTGCGCTCTCCGCCCATCCCGGCTATGTCGAGGCCTGGAACAACCGGGGAAACATCCTGCGCGAACTGAACCGGCCCGGGGAGGCCCTGCCCGATTATGAACGCGTGCTGGCGCTGAAACCGGACTATGCCGAGGCCTGGCTCAATCGCGGCATCGTGCTCGACGCCCTTGGCCGGCGCGATGAGGCGCTGGCCAGCTTCGAGCGTGTGCTCGCGCTGCGGCCCGACCACCCCGAGGCGCACTACTGCATCGCCCTCCATCGGCTGCTGCACGGCGATTTCGCCCGCGGCTGGACGGAATACGAATGGCGCTGGAAGGCGAACGACGCGGAGGCGGCGCCGGCCTTCCCGCAACCGCTGTGGCTCGGGCGCGAGGACCTCGCCGGCAGGACCCTCCTGCTCCATGCCGAACAGGGATACGGCGACACCCTGCAGTTCTGCCGCTACGCCCGCCTCGTCGCGGATCGCGGCGCGCGCGTGATCCTGCAGGTACAGCCCCCGCTGCGCTCCCTGCTGACCCGGCTCGCCGGACCCGCGCGGGTCATCGCGCAAGGCGATCCACCGCCGCCGTTCGACTTGCATTGCCCGCTGATGAGCCTGCCGCTCGCACTCGGCACGGGACTGGCGTCCATACCGGCGGACATTCCCTATCTGAGCGCGGATCCGTCGGAGGCCGCCGCCTGGCGTACCAGGCTTGGCGAAACGAACACCCCGCGCGTGGGTCTGGCATGGTCGGGGCGCCCCGCGCATCGCAACGATATGAACCGCTCGATCCGCCTCGCGGAACTCGCTCCGCTGTTCACCAGCGGTGCCGACTTCATCAGCCTGCAGAAGGAAGTCCGGGAGGAAGACCGGCAGTTTCTGGCATCAACGCCCGTGCTCCGGCACTACGGCGAACACCTGCGCGACTATGCCGACACCGCCGCGCTGATCGCTGGCCTCGACCTCGTCATCACCGTCGACACCTCCGTCGCCCATCTCGCCGGCGCGCTGGGGAAACCGGTGTGGATACTGCTGCCGTCCGATCCCGACTGGCGCTGGATGCTGCAGCGCGAGGACAGCCCATGGTATCCGACCGCGCGCCTGTTCCGGCAGACGCGCATCCATGACTGGAATGATCCGGTCTCGAAAGCCGCCGCGGCGCTGGGAGAATTTCTCCGGCAGGCCGGATCCACGCGATCTTCATCCCACTGATCGGCCCGGATCGCCGTCTCAGGTCCCAACGGCGGCACCCGGAGGATCACTCGAACAGGGCGTCGTATTTCCGCCCGTCGAAAAACGCCTCCATCGAGACGATCCTGCCGCCTTGCACGGAGGCCCACATGGCCACGTCTATCGAACTCAGCTCCGCCATGCGTACCTTGATATTCATCATGACGCACGCCTCCGCTCCATCGGCGAAGGTGCGCCGGATCTGGAGCTTTTCCAGGATGCAGCCGAGGCGGGAGATGTCGTCGATGAACGCGTCCGGGTCGTTGAATACCGAAAGCGGGCTGGAATAGATAAAGCCGCGTTCCGACAGGCAGGCGCGCGCCCGCGTAAAATCACGTCCGGCCTGGGCGTCGAGAAATTCCCGCAGGATCGAGGATGCATCGGCCTGACTCATTGGGTATCCCCTGCAATGCTGAAGTCTGGCCCTATTATCGCGCCGACGAGGCACCGCGCCAAACATTGGCTAAATACCCCGCCCTGTCAGACATCGGCAGATCGGACAATGACTGATTCCGCCTCCCCTGCGCGCACAGACCGCTTGTGGTGAAACAGCAGGCGCGATCTCGCCGGTCGTGACGAACGATGAGGACCGTGGCGCCGTGCTCGGGCCTAACGACCGGACGATCGATGCAATTCGTTCTGATAGGGCGGGACTTTTGCAGACACCGGTGCCGGAAGGCGGAAGTAAAGCACCGGGAATTCCAATGGTCTTCCCAATGCACCGCGCTGACGGCGATCCTGCCGGGCACGGCCGTATTCACCGCGGACGATCGAGGGAGGCTACCGCATCGAAGCCGCCGCGGAGTATACCCCCTCAGTACAGATAGACTGCGCCGGCATCCGCGGCGCCGTTATTTGTCTGATCGCCACCGATGTCGGTGGACGCACCATCCTCCAACGTGGCCGCGGCCGCCAGGGTCGCACCGTCGCCGGAGAGCGCCAGCGCGTTCCCGAATCCATCCAACGCCTCGGTATTCGAGGCCTTGACATAGGCTTGCTGGGACCAGCCGCCAATGCCGCGGGTAAACACATAGGCGGCGCCTGCGCATATCTCCCGGAGGGTGGGGGTGTCGCACACCGTCGCCGCCGCATTATCGGCCTGGTTGCCATTGATGCCCACCGCCAGACTATCCTCCCCTGGCGCTCCCACGGCCAGCGTAGCGCCATCGGCGGACAGCGCTACCGCTCTCCCGAAGAAGTCCCGCGCAGATGTATTTGACTCGGTATTCGAGGCCTTGATATAGGCCTCCTGCGACCAATCCGTCCCGGAACGGGTGAATACATAGGCGGCGCCAGACAACTGGCCTTCATTGTTCAGATCAGCATTGGGGACATTGATACCGGGCACCTTGCTGTCTTCGCCATCTGCGCCGACGGCCAGCGTGTTGCCATCGGCAGAGAGCGCTACTGCATATCCGAACTCGTCAACAGGATCCGTCCGGAAAGCCTTGAGATAGGCTTGCTGCGACCATGTAACGTTGTCGCGTACAAACACATAGGCCGCCCCGGAAAATGCCTTGTTATAAAGAGTCGGGGCCGGGTTTATGCCTCCCAACTCACCGGATTCATGCCACGCGCCGACCGCCAGGGTATTCCCGTTCTCGGAGAGCGCGAGCGCGTTGCCGAAATTCTCGCCGGTGGAAATTATCTCGCCCCCGGAGTCTGTGGCGGACGGCTGCGTATTCGAAGCCTTGACGTAGGCCTGATGGGACCAGGTGCCAGCCGAGCGCGTAAAGACGTAGACGGCGCCGCTTCCCTCGGCGCAGTTGGTCTGGGAAAACGGCGTGATACAATTCTCCGTATCGTTTGGCGAATCGATATCGGTGGCCGCACTGTCTTCCCCGATTGCGGCGACCGCCAGGGTGTCACCATCGGCGGAGAGCGCCAGCACAATCCCGAACCTGTCCCCGGTCTCGGTGTTCGAGGCCTTCAGATAGGCCTGCTGTGTCCAGTTGCCGGCCGATCTCGTAAACACATAGGCCGCGCCTGAATTGGACGCCGAGTTGTCTGCTTCGTTACCATTGATTCCCGTTGCCGCGCTGCTTTCTCCCGGCGCGCCCACGGCCAGAGTATTACCGTCGCCGGAGAGCGCCAGCGCAGTGCCGAAGAAATCCGAGGCCTGGGCGTTCGAGGCCTGAATAAAGGCCTGCTGGGACCATGTGCTGCCCGATTTGGTGAAGACATAGACCGCTCCCGAATTGGCCGCCCCGGTGTCTTCATTGGGCGCACCCACGGCGAGCGTAGTGCCGTTACTGGACAGGGCGAGCGCGGACCCGAAGTTATCGGATGCGTTTGTATTCGAGGCCTTGACATAGCCGACCGCCGCCTCCAGCGTCCCGCTGACATTGACCGGCGCCGAATCCACACAATCCCCACCGTTGCAGGCCTGCAGGATATAGCGGGCGTTGACCCGACCCGGCAGGAAGACCTCCAGGTCATGGATGACAGTATCGGCGGCGAGAGTATCGATCTGGGAATAGCCCGTGCTGCCGTCCGGGTCCTCCAGCAGACGATACTCGGTCTCGCCAACGGTATCCGTCCAGGTGAAACGGAAGGTCTTGATACCCTGGATACTCATATTCAGGACGGGCGCGCAGTCGACGAGGATGCCGGTGACGTCCGCGCCGCTGAGCACCCCGGTACCGTTCGAGACGGCGCAGACCTGGCCCGTGGGCTGGGACAGCACGGTCACGCTGTAGCTGGCGCCGTCGGCGAGCGCCGTGGTGAAAGTGAAGAGGCCGTTGGCAGACACCGACAGCGTGTCGCCGCCGTTGTTCTGCAACTGGACCGTGCCGATCAGGCCGCTGACCGTGCCGCCGACGGAGTAGCTGTTGATGCAAGCCACAGCCACATCGGTCACGTCCGCCCCGCCGAGCGTGCCGCTGCCGTTCGACACCGTGCAGATCTGATCCGCGGGCTGGGTGAGCACCGTCACGGCGTACGCGGTGCCGTCAGTAATCTCCACGGGAAAGGTGAAACTGCCGTCGGCGTTGAGCGTCAGATCGTCACCGCCATTATTCCGCAGGGTCACCGTACCGCTGAGCCCGCTGACCGCGCCGCCGATCGCATAGGTGTTGGTGGTGCAGGTGATCGTTATGCTGGCGACATTCGCCCCGTTGACCGTGCCGGAATTACTCGCGGGGACACAGGTCTGATTGGGGCCGGTCGGCTGCGCAAGCACGGTGACGTCGTAGGCGCCGCCGTTGGCGACTCCTGTTACGAAGGTGAAGCTGCCGTCGATCGATACCGGAAGGTCATCGCCGCCGTTATTCTGCAAGGTGACCGTGCCGTCGAGTCCGCTGATCGTGCCCCCGACCGTGTAGGCCGTGACGCAGGTGACATTTATGCCCGTGATCCCCACTCCCGCGAGCGTGCCGGAACCGTTCGACACCGTACAGACCTGCCCCGCCGGCTGGGTCTGCACCGTGACGTTGTAGGCGGAGCCGTCGGCGACGGCCGTCGGAAAGGTAAAGCCGCCGTTGGCGGAACGCGACAGCGCGTCGCCGCTGTTGTTCTGCAGCACGATCGTGGTGCTGGCGGCGAGGCCGCTGATCGTGCCGCCGATCGTGTAGGTATTGGTGACACAGGTCACGTCGACGTCCGTGACGGCGGAACCGCTGACCGTGCCCGTGGCATTGGCGGCGACACAGGTCTGGCTCGGTCCGCTCGGTTGCGTCACCACGGTGACGTCGTAGGCGGCGCCGTCGGCAATCCCCGTCGCAAACGTGAAACCGCCGTTTGCAGAACGCGACAGGGTATCGCCGCCGTTGTTCTGCAGCTCCACCGTGCCGATGAGCCCGCCGATCGTACCGCCGATGGCATAGGCATTGGTGGTACAGCTGACCGTGATGCCGGTGATGTCGTCGCCGTCGACCGTTCCCGACCCGTTGCCGACCACACAGGTCTGGTTGGGGCTGCTGGGCTGGGTCAGCACCGTCACATCGAAGTCATCGCCATCGGCAAGCGCCGTCGCAAAGGTGAAGCGGCCGTTGGCGGAGCGCGACAGGGTGTCGCCGCCGTTGTTCTGCAATTGGACCGTGCCGACGAGGCCACTGACCGTACCACCGACGGTAAAAGACGTCTTTTCATCACCGCCGCCTCCTCCGCCGCCGCCGCAGGCAGCCAGGGAGAGCAGGGACATCACCGTAACGCATCGAATGAGCAGGCTGGTCATGGAAGGCTATCTTTATTTTAAGAAGTTGTTGTAAACGTCAGCGCCAACTTCATGTCTTTCAGTAAAGAATCGACTGAAGTCTTGAAGTCGGTGTTCTATATTACACGATAAACAAGCGCCGCCGATCCGATGACCCAGGCTGCGGAACCTTATCGATGGCCAGCCATGACGAAATGGTCGTGTGGAGACTGCCCGATACGCGATACCCGGCCGGCGGCATCCCCGCAATCGTCCCCAGGCGCGATCACTCCGGCGACCGAAGGATTCGTCGTACGCCGACACAAGGAATCTGACCGCAGAGGACTGGGCCGAGTTCCGGCACCGGGCGTGTACGGGCACAATTTCATCCGTGCCGCGCCGAAACCCGCCCCCAGGAAACACTTCGGGATCATACGGAAAGAAAAAACCGCCGGAGTATGCTAACGCACCGGATCATCAGGACAATTCCGTCCGGTACGACGACCGCGGCCGGATCAAACCTGGCCGGGATTGACAGGGTCTCGTCAGATCACGGGATGGCGTCCGCAAGAGACCCTGTTCTCGACGCCTGCGGATTAAGGCGCCCTTTTGGCGGGAGATGGCAGCGGCGCAAGCGCCCTGGTATGTCATTCCGTGGCGCGCGGCAACGCCTCGACGAGGCTGACGGCGTTTCGTGCCGGCTGACCCTTACGCAATGAATAATAGCCGACCAGTGGAAATAGCCAGCCGGTGGTCAGCAATAACCCCCAGAATAATTCGGACGGTAACAGCCAAAATGTGAGCGGCGCCGCCATCAGCAGGTAGCAATTGCGGGGTGAAATGTGCGGCTCGAAATAGATCACGTGGGTCGTTTCGTTTCGAACCGCTTTCAGACTGAGTTCCGGGCCATCCACACCGGCCGCCGTCACCAGATCGCCATCCATAAGGTTGGGTTGGAACTTTGCGCTGACCTACCTGTTACCGATTCGGAACGTGGACGAGCGTTTCACGTTAACGCTCGCATTGGCGTGCTCATGTCAATTGAACTTAGGGTAGTATCGCTGCGATATCCCGACACTTTGCCTTGCACCGTGGTAAGTGGCATCGACGCTGACTCTCTATGTTCTTAGTGTTCTTCGAGCGTGCCCCAATGCTTCAGACAAACGTCCAGCCGAGACATACTGGCTCACGATGCTGAATACTGATAAGGAGGGCGGCGGTGTCCCGTGGCCACCACGGGGAGGAGTATGTGCCAAACAGGCAGCGCGAAATACAGCCACTCTGGACACGCCAAGGGAGAAAAACTGTAACTGACTGATTTAATTGGCGTCCCCAAGGGGATTGGACCTTATTCCGCAATTGCACATGTCATCAAAAGTCTCGCTTTCCTCTCGCAGCAATCACCTCCGGCCCTGCTGCGCTGTTTCAGATTCGCGTCGATCAGGGTGAGCGGATGATCAAGGCGCAGGATTTAACCTCGGATGAGTCTCTTCCCCCCAGACCAGCAACACCAGCCCCGACAGAAACATCGCTACGGCAACGATCCAGAAACCGGTACTCAACGCCCCAGTGACTTGGGAGGCCAAGCCGAGCACCAGCGCGCCGATGCCGTAGCCCAAATCGCGCCAGAAGCGATAGATCCCGATCGCCGAGCCGCGCCAGTTGGGATGGGCAATATCAGCGACGGCGGCGGATAGATTGGGATAGAGCAGCGCCATGCCGAAGCCGGTCACGGCGGCGGAGAAAGACCACCACCCTGCCCCGTCACCGAGCAATGTCAGACCCACACCGCCGCCGCAGATCCACATGCCGAGGATATTAGGCCAGCGCCGGCCGATATGATCTGAGAGCTTGCCGGTGAAGAATTGGGCGCCACCCCAGACGAAGCCGTAGACACCGACCACCCAGCCGATTGCCGCGAGACTCAGGCCTTGCTGATATAGGAAGACCGGATAGAACACCCAGACCAGGGCATCGACGAACTTCTCGACCAGCCCTGCCTGGCTGAACGCGAACATGCGTCTGTCGCGCCACGACATGAGGGTGAATACCTCCCAAGTCGCCGGTGTGTCGGAGATATTGCGGGGGAAACGCGGCTTGGGTCCAGTTACATGCCCTGCGGCGTGTCGTGCACCTTCCGCCCTGGCCCAATGCAGGGTCTCCTTTACCCAGACTGCCGTCAGTAACAGAGCGGCGACGATCACCGCGAGTCCGAAGATAAGCAGGCCGTTACGCGGACCGAACGCAGCCGCCATGTAACCCGTCACGATCCCGGCCACCGCAACGCCGAGGTAACCCGAGAACTCGTTGAAACCGATCGTAAGGCCGCGCTGATCGGGACGGGTGATATCCAGCTTGGCGGTCTGGGTCATGGACCAAGTGAGACCCTGGTTGACGCCGAGCAGGATCGTAGCCGCGACGATCCAGCTCCAGGTCGACGCATAGAGGATCATGAACGGGACCGGCAGTGCCAGTGCCCAGCCGAGCAGCAGCACCGTCTTGCGGCCCAGGCGTTCCGAGAGCCGCCCGGCGGCGAAATTCATGGCCCCCTTGACGAACCCGAACGCCACGACAAAGGCCATCAGCAGCATGAAGGATCCCTGGGGCACACCGAACTCGCTCTCCGCCAGGGCCGGTACCACGGTGCGCACCGTTCCAAGCGTCAGCCCGACCAGGAAGACCTGGATCAGCTGATGCGAGAACTGCACAAGATTGTCACGGATGCCGAAGCGATAGTCCTGGATCATCTCCTGGTAGGGCATGGGAACGCCTACGCCGTCCTGCGGCTCAAACGCCGAGATTCGCCGCGACGATCCCGTCCATCTCCGCCGGCCGCGGCGGTATATCGCGCGTGAGGTATTCGACGAATTCGGCCTTGCCCATCGACAGCGCCGGGTTCCAGCGCCTCTCGAAGCCGAGGGTCGACGATGGCTTCCCTGAGATCCCGGCGCCACAGACGCTGCCGGCCTGATGACCTGGATAAAGTTCAACCTCGTCCGGCAGCTTGAGGAGCCTGGCGTGCAGGCAGTCGTAGAGCTGCGCCGCCATCTCCGTTTCCTTGCCAGCCAGATCGGGCCGGCCGATGGCCCCGACAAACAGGCTGTCGCCCGTCACCACGAACCACGGCGCCTCGCCGCGACGACGGTCAGTGACCAGCAGGCAGATGCTGTCCGGCGTGTGACCCGGGGTGTGCATCACCTCGATCATCACATTACCCACCTCGATGATGTCACCGTCTTTCAGCGGATGAAACGCAAATTGGACGCGACCCAGGTTACTTTCGTGCAGACAGTAGGGCGCGCCGATCCGCATCGCGAGACTCCGCCCGCCCGAGTAATGGTCCGCATGCACGTGGGTGTCGATGACGTGCGTGATGGTGACATTTTGGCGGGCTGCTTCCTCGATGAACCACGGTTCGTCGCCCGCGACCACGTCGATAGCCACGGCCTTGCCCTTGCCGCCGCAGCCGAACAGATAGGACAGGGATGCCTCCTTCGTCGCCAGTTGCCTGAAGAACATCGTCAACCTCCTGGTATTACCTTCACCGTCACCGGGCCAGGGGCAGCCCTTGGGCGCGCCATTCTGCGACGCCGTCATCGAGGCGCACGGCCTTGAAACCCTTCTTGTTCAACAGCGCCACGGCATCCTTCGCCATCAGGCAGAACGGCCCCCGGCAATAGGCTACGACCGGCCGATCGGCGGGCAGCTCCTGCAGGCGCTTCTTGAGCTCGGGCAACGGGATCGAGCGGGCAAACGGCAGATGCGCGGCTTCATATTCACTGGCGGGTCGAACATCGATCACCGTCACCTCGCCGCGCCGTGCCTGTTGCAGCAACGCCTTGCCGCTCACCGCCGCCAGTTCCTGCGGATGGGAAACCGCAGTCTCGATCGCCTCGCGCAACTCCGACAGGCGTTCCTCGGCGCAGGCGCGCAGGGCGACCCACAATCCGGCGACCTGATCGTCCGTCAACCGATAAATCATCTGCCGGCCATCGCGCCGCGCCTCCACCAGCCGCGCCTGGCGCAGCTCCTTGAGATGGGCGCTGGCCAGCTTGATCGACATATCCGCTTCATCGGCCAGCTGCTCGACGCCCTTCTCGCCCTGACAAAGCAGCTCGATCAGCTCCAGCCGCTTGGGGCTGGAGACGGCTTTACCGATTCGGGCAACCTGGTCATACAGCGAGTTCTTGATCCGGCGAGATTCGTGCACTGAACTCGATCTCCGACTATATTCTAACGGTCTTTAGACTATTCGTTTATAATCGCCTTGTCAAACTGCCAGGACCCGATTTACCGTCGCCGGCGGCCCGACCGACCGGAACGGCACGTGGAGGGAAACGATATGATGGGAGACATTGGAAATTTTGGCTGGGGCATGGGCTTCGGGTGGCTGTTCATGCTGATCTTCTGGGGCCTGGTCATCCTCGGCATCGCGGCGCTGGTGAAGTGGATGGTTTCGTCACGGGGCGAGCCACGCGAGAAGACGCCGCTGGAAATCCTGCGGGAACGCTATGCCCGCGGTGAGATCGGCCGCGACGAGTACGAACAAAAGAAGCGCGACCTTCAAGGCTAACCGAAAAGGAGATATGAAATGGCGAAGATCCTCTTCATCCTCAACGATGCGCCATATGGCAATGAGCGCGCTTACAATGCCCTGCGCCTCGCAGGCGCCCTCGCCGCCAAGGACGGACATGAGGTCCGGCTCTTCCTGCTGGGTGATTCGGTCGCCTGCGCCAAAGCCGGACAGAAGGTCCCGGAAGGTTATTACAATGTACAGCTAATGTTGGGAAAGATCACCCGGCACAGCGAGATCGGCGTCTGCGGGACCTGCCTCGATGCGCGCGGCTTCACCGACGCGGATCTCGCTGAAGGCGCGCAGCGCTCGACACTCGCCGCACTCGCTTCCTGGACGGCCGAGGCTGACAAGGTGCTCGTCTTCTGACCATGCCGGGATATGATCCGCAGGCTTATGAAGCCTGGTATCACACCTCACGCGGCGCCTGGATCGCCGACCGCGAGTTCACGCTTCTGATGCGCATGATGCGCCCGACGCACCATGCGAGCCTGCTCGACGTCGGCTGCGGCACCGGATATTTCAGCCGTCGCTTTGCTGCGGCCGGCCTGAGCATCACCGGCATCGATCCTGACGAAGCGATGCTCGCCTTCGCAGTGGGACAAGACGGCGGCATCGATTACCTGCAGGGCGATGCATTGGCACTGCCCTTTGCGGATGGCTCATTTGATCATTGCGCTGCCATCACCAGCCTGTGCTTCATCGACGATCCGGTGCGCGCGCTGCGCGAGATGCTGCGCATCGCCCGCCGCAGCATCATGCTGGGTTTGCTCAATCGCCACAGCCGGTTGTATCGGCAGAAGTACGGGCGGGGCGGTTACCTGAATGCACGCTGGGACGGCAGCGAGGATATCCGGCGATGGATTGCCAGGATCAATCCGCATCTGCAAACGGAGATTCGTTCGGCCGTCTTCTTTCCAGGCGAGAATCCCGTCGCGCGATCCGCCGAACTGTGCCTGTCGAATCGGCTCCCTTGGGGAGGCTTTCTCGCCGTGGTGCTGCGTCAATCAGAAGGTTGACTCGGCCTCATGCGGCCAACGGGCGCACCTTGCGGATATCATCCGCTGCTGCCAGCCTTGCCTCTTTCAGATTGTAATCCGCCTACAAACCCATCCAGAACTGCTCTGACATCCCCGTCGCCCGCGCCAGCCGCAGCGGCACGCCGATCGCGCCAAGGCATTCTGGCTGATTTCCATCGGCTTCAGAAACTCCTCAAGCAGCACCTCGCCGGGGTGAATGTTACGCAGCGTCTTCTTCATGTCGGCCTCCTAATGATAATCCGCAATCTCGACGTGATCGGCATTCCCATCTGTCCACGGAACACACTCGCCAATGATACAGGCTCCCAAATAGGGTTAATGATTACGTTCACGTCGATCAATAAACGTCGCGACTTAAAACGTCGGCCCGGGCAATGGCTCCCGAAGGAACCTAACTAAATAACCATCTTCCACAGATCTGCGTAACTCGTAGTAGTTCAGTTTGGCCCGACAAAGCGAATACAGAACTGTCACTTGCGAACCGGTCCGGTAATCACAGAGACATCATGGATGCTGATTGGGTTGTTTCATTGTACGGTTAGAGCTAACATAAGCGCGGTTCCCGACGATATATAAAGATATGTTTCGACTACGCCTGTTCTTGTTCTACTTACTCTGTCTCACGATCCCGCTCCAGGGTGTCGCGGGTATAGTCGTAACCATGACACCCTGCCCCATGGAGCAGATGGCATCTGGCAATACAATGGTCGCGTCGGCTATGCAAGATTGCTGCAATGATGCCGACACGGCCGCGAAGACCGGCAAAATATGCAAAGCTGGTCAGGATTGTTCCTCCGGCAGCCATTATTCGACATCAACTCTGAATTACTCCTCCGCAATACCCATACAGGCCATGCACTTTACGCGGTCTGAGATATCCACTTACTCCTTCGGCGCCTTCGGCGTCTGGCGACCTCCCACCCCGATCTGACTCCCGGCTGAGATCTCGAGAACCGTGACTCACTGAATCACGGATGCCGGCGCGTGCGTCGCGCCACCCTCGAATGGAGTTGGACCATGTATCTTTTCAAATGCGCTGCCCATTGGCGGCGATGTTCAATCTGTCATGTTGGTCTGCTGACCTTGCTGGTAGTCTTTCCCAGCGTTGGTAGCGCCGACACACTTTCTTTTGACGACGCCTTGGCCCGGGCTATACGCGAGGCTCCCGCTGTCGCCGTGAATGCAGCTCAAGTTGACGCCGCAAAGCAGGCCGCCATCCCGGCCGGCGAATTGCCCGAACCCAGGCTTGAACTGGGAGTAGACAACTTGCCGATCGAGGGCCCGGACCGCTATAGCCTGACTCAGGATTTTATGACGATGCGGCGGATCGGGCTGATGCAGGAGTTTCCCAATCATGCCAAGCGCGAGGCGCGGGTAGCGGCAGCGCGGGCGCAGGTGCAGATCGCCGAGGCACAAACGCGCATCACACGGCTGACCGTAGTGCGGGAGACAGCGACGGCCTGGATTGCCCGCGATACAGTAGAGCGGCAATTGACGCGCATCGACGCCTTGGTCGATCAAAATCACCTGCTCGATGAGGCCGTACGTGCACAGTTGGCAGCGGGTACGGGTATGATGACGGACGCGGTCACGGTCCGGCAGGAAGCCGCCCTGATCGACGAACGACGGGATGAGTTGCTCGCCCGCCGTGCACAGGCCATTGCCGCCCTCCGGCGTTGGGTCGGCGCCGCGGCCGACTTCCCCGTCACGGGCACCGCACCCGATTGGCCGATTACACGGGAAACACTGGCGCACGGCCTGCATCGGCACCCGGAACTCGAGCTGTTCGACCCCCAAGCGGGAATGCTGGATGCGCAGATCGCCGAGGCGCGCGCCGGCGAACGGCCGGACTGGGCATTGGAACTGGCTTACCAGAAGCGCGGTCCGGAATTCGGCGACATGGCCATGCTGCAGGTGAGCGTGGATCTGCCACTGTTTCCCGGCTCGCGCCTGGATCCCCAGGTCGCTGCGCGGCGCGCCGAACGAGAATCCCTTGATGCCGAGCGCGAGGCCGTATTGCGCGAGCATACCGCCATGCTGGAAGGGGATCTGGCCGAATATCAGAGGCTCTCGAGCGCGGTCCGGCGCCAACGCGAGGTGTTGCTGCCGTTGACTGATGAAAAAATCAGTCTTGCCACAGCGGCTTGGCGCGGCAACAAGGGCAGTCTGGCAGACGTCGTGACTGCCCGAATTGAACGCATCGATACCGAACTCAAGATCATCGCCCTCGAAGGTGAGCGTGCGCAACTGGCGGCGCGCCTGCACTACGCGTACGGCGACACAGGAGCAAACCCATGAATCGGTCGCCTTCTTTCAAGAAAACTCTGAGGACAATCACCACTGGCGCCGTGCTGATATCCCTGGGCGCGGCGGGCGGTTGGTGGTGGGCAAAACAAGCGGCCGGGCCGGAGTCGGTCACCGTAGGCAACGAGGCCGCCGTTACATCCACCAGCGCAAACAAGGTGCTGTACTGGTACGACCCCATGTATCCGCAACAGCATTTCGACAAGCCGGGGAAATCACCGTTCATGGATATGGCGCTGGTTCCCAAGTACGCCAGCGAGAAAGGCGAACCAACCGGAGTAAAGATCGATCCCGCCATGGCGCAGAATCTCGGCATGCGGCTCGCGACCGTGGCGCGCGTTCCGCTCGCCTCGCAAGTGGATGCAACCGGCATCATCGGCTACAACGAGCGCGACGTGGCCGTGGTGCAAAGCCGCGCGGAAGGCTTCGTCGAGCGGGTGTGGCCCTTGGCCCCCGGTGATGTGATCGAGGCCGGGCAGCCGCTGGCCGAGGTGCTGGTGCCCGCCTGGGCGGCGGCACAACACGAGTTTCTTGCGGCCAAGTCCTCGGGCAATGGGACGCTGCTCGCGATAGCACGCGAGCGCCTGCATCTCGTGGGAATGAGTGATGAACAGATCCATACGATCGAACACGACGGCACGCCGCGTTCGATCTTCCGGATAGATGCTCCGATCGACGGCGTCATTCAATCACTCGATGTACGCACCGGTATGACCCTGACGACCGGTCAGACACTGGCGCGTATCAATGGTCTGGCCACGGTCTGGCTTGACGTGGCGGTACCGGAGGCACGGGCGGGCGACGTGCAAATCGGCAGCAATGCCGTGATATACCTGACGAGTATTCCAGGCCAAGCTCTGAACGGACGGGTGACCACGATCCTACCTGTGCTTAACGACGGGAGTCGCAGCCTCCGAATACGCATCGAGCTGTTCAACCCGGACGGCCACCTGCGCCCCGGACTCTCAGCCCAGGTCAGCCTGGATACGTCTTCCGATGATACAGCGCTCGCAGTTCCGACCGAGGCCGTTATTCGTACGGGTAAGCGTTCACTGGTAATGGTGGCGGACGATCAGGGTCGCTTCATGCCGGCGGAGGTGACGTTGGGTCGCGAGATCGGCGGCCAGACGATGATTGCATCGGGCCTGTCCGAGGGACAGCGGGTCGTTAGCAGCGGGCAATTCCTCCTGGATTCCGAGGCGAGCCTCAACGGCATTATTGCAAACACAGGCGAAGTATTTGAATCGTCCTTACCTGCCGCACTGCACGAAGCCGACGCGACTATCACAGGCATCAGCACAGACGAAGTCACGCTGGCGCACGGTCCGTTCAAGACGCTGTCCATGCCGGGCATGACCATGACCTTCCCGCTCGCTCGGCCTGGATTGGCACACGACCTCAAGACAGGCGATAAGGTGCGCGTAGGTGTGCGACAGACCGATAACGGGCTTGTCGTCGAGCGGATCGAGAAAATGGGAGACGGCCGGTGATCGCCGGGTTGATCCGCTGGTCGGTCGATAACCGCTTCCTGGTACTGCTGGCCACCGTGTTCATCGCGGCTTGGGGGCTCTGGTCTGTCAAAACCACGCCCATCGATGCGCTGCCTGATCTTTCGGACGTACAGGTCATCGTTCGCACCAGCTATCCGGGTCAGGCCCCGCAGATCGTCGAGAACCAGATTACGTACCCATTGACCACCACGATGCTTTCGGTGCCTGGCGCAAAGACGGTGCGCGGTTTTTCCTTCTTCGGCGACAGCTTCGTCTACGTGTTATTCGAGGACGGTACCGATCTGTACTGGGCACGCTCGCGCGTGCTGGAATATCTCAACCAGGTGCAAGGACGATTGCCGGCTACGGCGCGGTCGTCGCTGGGACCGGACGCCACCGGCGTGGACTGGATATATGAATACGCGCTGATCGACAAGACCGGCTGGCACGACTTGGCGCAATTGCGCTCCCTGCAGGACTGGTTTCTAAAATTCGAATTGAAGGCGCTACCCAACGTGGCCGAAGTGGCGACGGTAGGCGGCATGGTCAAGCAATACCAGGTATTACCCGATCCGGTGAAGCTCGCCAGTCTCGGCATCACCCACGCGCAGGTGATTGACGCCATCACCCGGGCGAATCAGGAGACCGGCGGCGGCGTTCTGGAATTGGGTGAAGCCGAGTTGATGGTTCGCGCCAATGGTTATCTCAAATCGATCGCCGACTTCCAAGCAATCCCGCTAGCGCTCGCCGGTGGCGTTCCTGTGACCTTGGGGGATGTGGCGCATATCCAACTCGGCCCGGAGATGCGACGGGGAATCGCGGAACTGGATGGGATGGGCGAAGCGGTGGGCGGTGTGGTCATCTTACGCTCGGGCAAGAACCCGCGCACGACCATCGCGGCGGTGCAGGCCAAGCTCGACGAGCTGAAGGCCAGCCTGCCGGCGGGAGTGGAGATCGTCACCACCTACGACCGTAGCCAGCTGATCGACCGTGCCGTGGAAAACCTCACTCACAAGCTTATCGAGGAATTTATCGTCGTTGCGCTTGTGTGTGCGGCGTTCCTGTGGCATCTCAGATCATCGCTGGTCGCCATCGTGGCGCTGCCATTGGGCGTGCTCATCGCCTTCATCGTCATGCGTTACCAAGGCATCAATGCCAATATCATGTCCCTGGGCGGGATCGCCATCGCGATTGGCGCGATGGTCGACGCAGCGGTGGTGATGATCGAGAACGCGCACAAGAAGGTCGAGGCCTGGCAGCACGTCCATCCGGGTGAGACGCTCAAAGGCGAGGCACACTGGCAGGTGATGACCCAGGCCGCCGTCGAAGTCGGTCCGGCGCTGTTTTTCTCACTGCTCATTATCACCCTGTCCTTCGTTCCCGTTTTTACTCTGGAGGCGCAGGAGGGACGCCTGTTCAGCCCGCTGGCCTTCACCAAAACCTATGCCATGGCGGCCGCAGCCGGGATTTCGGTGACATTGATACCGATCCTGATGGGCTATTGGATTCGCGGGAAACTGCCGGCCGAGGCGCGCAACCCCCTTAACCGCGGCCTGATCCGCTTGTATCGTCCGCTGCTCGAAGCCGTCCTCCGACGCCCGAAACTCACACTCGCTGTGGCCGCGCTCGTGTTTCTGACTTCATTGTGGCCGCTGAGCCGGCTGGGTGGTGAATTTCTACCGCCGCTTGACGAGGGTGACCTGCTCTACATGCCGAGCGCACTGCCGGGCTTGTCAGCCCGGAAGGCCGCCGAGCTCCTGCAACAGACCGATCGCATGATTAAAACGGTCCCTGAAGTCGTCTCCGTGTTCGGCAAGGCCGGTCGCGCCGAGAGCGCCACCGATCCGGCACCGCTAGAGATGTTCGAGACTACTATACAGTTCAAACCCCGGGACCAATGGCGGCCGGGGATGACGCCGGACCGGCTGGTGGAAGAACTGGACCGGGTTGTCCAAGTGCCGGGGTTAACCAATATCTGGATTCCGCCGATCCGCAACCGCATTGATATGCTGGCCACCGGGATCAAGAGCCCCATCGGCGTCAAGATTGCCGGTATCAATTTGGCTGACATCGATCGCGTTGCGCAAGACGTTGAACGCGTCGCCAAGACCATCCCCGGTGTCTCATCGGCTCTGGCTGAACGTCTCACTGGCGGGCGTTACATCGATATTGATATCGACCGGACGGCGGCAGCCCGCTACGGCCTCAACATCGCCGACGTGCAATCGGTCGTGGCCGGCCTGATCGGCGGCGAAAACATCGGCGAGACGGTTGAGGGTCTCGCCCGTTATCCGATCAATGTGCGCTATCCTCGCGAATGGCGCGACACGGTGGAACGCCTGATCGATCTGCCCATCGTCACCCCGGTGGGCAGTCAGATTACGCTCGGAACAGTAGCGCACATCCGGGTGACGGACGGTCCACCTATGCTCAAGAGCGAGAACGCGCGGCCCAATGGGTGGGTCTATGTTGATGTGCGTGGCCGTGATCTCGCTTCCACCGTGGCCGATCTGCGTGCCGCCGTAACTCGAGAGGTGCGACTCGAGCCCGGCATTAGCCTTGCCTACTCCGGTCAATTCGAGTTTCTTGAACGTGCTAATGCCCGACTCAAGCTGGTTGTTCCCGCAACCTTATTGATTATATTTCTGCTGTTGTATCTGACCTTCGCCCGCTTCGACGAGGCAGTGCTTATCATGGCCACGCTTCCCTTCGCGCTCACCGGCGGGATATGGTTCCTGTACCTGATGGGCTTTAACCTGTCGGTCGCAACCGGCGTCGGTTTCATCGCGCTCGCCGGCGTTTCCGCCGAGTTTGGCGTGATCATGCTGACGTATCTCAAGCAGGCGTGGTTCGATCGCATCGACGCAGGCGCTGAGACCGAATCCGGATTGCTCGACGCCATCCACCGGGGGGCGGTACTGCGCGTGCGACCGTTGGCCATGACGGGTGGAGTGATCATCGCGGGCCTGTTGCCCATCCTGTGGGGCAGCGGCACCGGCAGCGAGGTCATGAGCCGCATTGCCGCACCCATGATCGGCGGTATGGTAACAGCACCACTTTTGTCGCTCTTTGTGATTCCGGCGGCATACCGGCTGATGCGCCGCCGCCAACTTCCATTCAGCCCAACTAAACCTAAAGGAGAATGACCTGTGAAGATATCTGCCACTGCCATCCTGCTGTCCGCGCTGTTTGTGGGCGCACCGGTGCTTGCCGAGGAAATGAGTGGAATGAAAATGGACAAGCCTTCAGCGATGGAGGGCGATTCAACCACCCAATCTGCCAAGGCGACCGGCATGATTAAGGCCATCGATCTCGACAAAGGGACCGTTACGCTTAAGCATGGTCCTATCTCGTCCATTAAGTGGCCGGCCATGACCATGGCTTTCAAAATCACGCCGGATCAGGCGGCGCCGCTCACAGTCGGTGAGCAAGTCGAGTTTGAGTTTGTAACGAGCGGAATGGAGGCCACGATAACCAAGATCACGGCGATGTAAAACGCTTGATTCTATAACCCTAGCTAAAGTGAAAGGCCGTATCTGCGGGCTTTCACTTTTGAATTTGTAGGCATATTTCGAATAAATATCTCGTCTAACGGTAACTCAGGATGTTTAGCGTGTTCAAAAATACCTTAGTAAAGATTAGCGTTGCTCTTTCTTACTGCGTGCATGCACGCCATACACATGGCTTGTCTCGGATTTTCTCGGTTTAGTTGGCGAAGCGGCTTCGGACGCGAGTTCGTTCAGAATTCCACAATCTCTTGTTGCTTGTGCAGCATCACATTGTCGCCGTAGTGCTTTTAATTGTCGTTCCAGAATTTTTAACTCAGTAATACGCGCTGCAACATGACCAATGTGTGCATCGAGCAGGATGTTTACCTGCCCGCAGTTTGCTTCCGGTGCGTCACGAAACTTGAGCAGCGTGCGAATCTCGTCCTGTGTCATGTCGAGTGACCGGCAATGGCGGATAAACAATAACCGTTCGATGTGCGCATCGCTGTACAGCCGATAATTGCCTTCGGACCGCGCCGGTACTGGCAACAAACCTTCCCGCTCGTAATAGCGAATTGTTTCCACCGGGCAATCCGTACGCGTCGCCAATTCGCCGATTTTCAAGCCACTGCTCAATCAATCCACCCTTTTTAGTAGTCGCGCTTGACTCTATAGTAGGTACAGGGTTTTAAATAGGCAACAGATATCTTAGGAGGCTATCATGTCTGATTGTTGTACTGGACCCTGTGCTTGGCGATAAACCCCCGGTTGACTCGCGCTACCGGCGTATCTTATGGATCGCGCTAGTCGCCAATGTGATCATGTTTGTCGTTGAAGTGGCGGGCGGACTCAAAGCAGACTCTGTTTCGCTACTGGCCGACGCGGTCGATTTCCTCGGCGATGCGGCCAATTACTCACTGTCGCTTTTCGTGTTGGCATTAGCACCTGTTTGGCGTTCCCGCACCGCCCTAGTCAAAGGTCTGACTATGGGAGGCTTCGGCATTTTTGTCCTGGGCAAAGCAGTATGGAGTGCAGTAGCAGGGACTGTACCCGAACCCGCAACTATGGGAGCTATCGGTTTTCTGGCATTGCTTACCAATCTCGCGGTCGCGGGGCTCTTGTTTACCTATCGCAACGGGGACGCCGATATGCGTTCGGTTTGGCTGTGCTCGCGCAATGATGCCATCGGCAATGTGGCGGTCATGCTGGCCGCCTTGGGAGTGCTTGGAACGGGAACCGGCTGGCCGGATATCGTGGTTGCGACCATCATGGGTACACTTGCCTTGACTGCCGCGCGCATGGTGATTGTGCATGCTCGCAGCGAACTCAATACCAATCGACTGGCTGTCGAGGAAACTTGATGTCTACCACGAAACGCTGAATGATCTTTTTTGGAGATTGCCACACTTCTGTTCTGTACTACCAACCAGCTAACCAGCTGGGATATGTGATGTGTGTTTCTAACCAAGGAGAGGAATGATCATGACTAAGAGAATGTTAACAACCTCATTTGCGGCTGTACTGTTTTTTGCAATGCCCGTACTGATCCCAACTGCATATTCAGACGAGAAGACCTCTCAAGCGGAAGAGGTGGCGCCTAACATCACCGAATTCGACAAGCAGATGGCGCAGGTGCAGGAAAACATGAAAATAATGCAGGAACAGATGGACAAGATTCAACAGACCCAGGATCCTCAGGCACGGCAGAAGCTGCTGCAGGACCACTGGGCCACGATGCAGAAGTCTATGGGGGTGATGCATGGCATGTGGGGACCCGGCATGATGGGAGAGCACATGATGGGAGGAATGATGGGCGGTCCAATGATGGGCTGGCGTGGAATGGGGGACTACTACTCCAAACTCACCCCGGAGCAGATGAAGCAGCGGCAATATATGATGGATCAATACATGGGCATGCAGCAGATGATGATGGATCACATGATGCAACATCAGCAATACATGTGGATGCGGTGACGCACGAGACCGCTGGGTAAAAAATGGCAGTAAGTGTCAGCGTACAGCTTACGCTTCACCCTGGCTTCCAGCCGTGGCTGAGACCTGGTATTCGGCGTTTTTCAGGTTAGGCCAGGCTGATTGTTGTAACAACAAATGAATGTCATAGCGCTAAATTGCGTTTTTCAGTAGTCTGCTGTGAACTCAGCCGCAATCATTGCATCCTTGACCCTGAGCCTGCCGTGGCGGGCACGGCACCGTGCCGTATGAGCAAAAGACGCAGCAGTCTCCCGGTTTCGGCTTCAGTATCTCGTGGCAGTTCTCACATACATAAAACCACTGACATACATCGGTTGGCATCTGTTCTGTCTTGACGTGACCACACCTCGGACAGGTGAGCGTCGATTCCTGGACGATAGCGCTCAGATCAAACCCACCACCGCCAGCGATTCGGCAGAAGCGACAAGAAATACCACCGCGGTCACCCAGTGGGGATGTCGAGCAACCCCATCCATGAACGAACGGATGTCGATGTACCTTGCCTCCCCAATGAAGTTGCCGTCGGCTAGGTGCTAGGCGCGCGCCTGACCACGAAGACTTCTAACTGCGATCACCGCTAGGGCAAGCGCACAAAATAAGACCCCGGCATAGAACGTGAAAGACGCCCCGAGCTGACCCCAAAGCAGGCCAGCCAGGACACTGGCAATCAGCATCGTCAGGCCGCTGAGCAGATTGAAGAACCCAAATGCCGTACCGCGCAGATCGGCCGGCGCCGTATCTGCGACCATAGTCGCCAGCAGTCCTTGAGTGATGCCCATGTGTAATCCCCACAGGGCGATGCCGAGAAAAGCCACGTCCCAGGAATCCGCAGAGGCAAGCACTAGGTCAGCGCCGATCAGAACCACAAGACCGAGCACCAGAAGCCTAGTATGACTCATACGGTCCGATAGACTGCCGAAAGGATAGGCGGAGATCGCATAGACCAGGTTCATCGCCACCAGCACTAGCGGTATCCAGGCCAACGGAAGCCCGCCCTGCTGGGCGCGCAGGACCAGAAACGCTTCGCTGAACCGCGCTAGGGTAAATATGGCGCCGATCGCGACCACCCACCAATAGGTCCCGCGCAACCGCTTGAGCTCACGCCAGTGGACAGGATTAATGGGTTTCTCACGCGGATGCCGCGCCGGTTCCCGTACCCCGAACAGTAACAATGCTACAGCAAGAACACCCGGGATCACCGCGACCCAGAACACCGCGCGAAAGTCGTTGGACCACAGCAGCATCAACCCCACCGCCAATAACGGTCCGGTGAACGCCCCGACCGTATCGAGCGATTGACGCAAACCGTAGGCCGCGCCACGCACTTCGGGTGGTGCCAAATCGGCCACCAAGGCATCTCGCGGCGCTCCCCTAATCCCTTTGCCGATCCGGTCCACTAATCGCGCGGTGAACACCATGCCGGCACTCGTCGCGATGGCAAACAGCGGCTTGCTTAGCGCGCCGAGGGCGTAACCGACGACCGCCAGCGCCTTGCGCCGGCCCAGGTAGTCACTCAACGTGCCGGAGAATACCTTGACGATCAGCGCGGCGGATTCCGCGACGCCCTCGATCAACCCGACGGTGAAGGCGCTTGCACCCAGGACTGAGACCAGAAACACCGGCAGCAGACTGTGGATGAGTTCCGAGGAAATATCCATCAGCATGCTAACGAAACCGAGCACCCAGATGCTCAACGGGATTTGCTGTAAGTTCTTCTGCTTATGCGCGTCTGTCATCGGTTATCCATTTGCAGAAGCGGAAATCTTCCCATGGCACGAAGTGCGCGGGATCGAAGCGGATCTGAACGAAAGACTCGTGTTCCGGATTAATCGCGTCGAGCGGATGATCACTCTCTCCGTAGATGTCCGGACGACCCCAACAATTGCTGAAGACTTGGTCATACAGCGCGGAGGCAGCCTCACTGCGCGGCGAATCGCCCTCGATCGGATCGGGTACATCCGCACCAGGATGGAGCTCCTTGTACCAGCGCCGCACGATCTCGGGCGGGAACCGGATGCGAGCGACGGGATTGAGTAATCCGTTACGTTCAAGGAACTCTGGAAGGCGATCGGGTGGATGATCCGTGAACAGGCCAAGGTCTTTCGCGTAGTCGAGAAGCTCCTTGTGCGTGATGTAGCGTCGGCCGAACTGGTTATTCATCCAGCCTGCCCGCGCGCGATTCCGGCAAGGTCCTCCGGGCGCAGCCGGTAGCGGATGACGTTGCCTTCATGCAGGCCGCGAAATTCCTGGCCGACATAATTCACCACCTGCTCGCGGTCGTCCTCCGGGATGCCGGCTTCCATGGCCATCGCCATCACTGCCTCGGGGCGGAACGCTTTCCACTCGAGGACACTGCGGCGCACAGACGCGCGCACGAAATCGCGATAGGCAAGGGCTGCTTTTTCGGGACTCTCAAGCTCGGCGCGCAGTACCCGGTAGTTTTCGGCGGAGGCGAGATAAGCATCGATATACACGTCCCGCAGCAGCGCGACATTGTTCAGCTCGTAAACCCCGATCAGCCCGTCGATATAATGGGCATCGTTCATGGCCATAAACGACATCGGCGCGAGGTCCGCCTTAAGCAGCGGGATGTTGGCGGCAATGCGTGAGGTCCGCTTGTTGACGTCCTCGAACGCCTGCAAATAGGCGATGTGAACCAGTACAAAAAAGGACTGCTCGAAGGGATCGGAGATCGCCGCCGCCTTATGCACGAGAATGTCGAACTCTTCCTCGATCGCGAACTGATCGGCGAGCGGCCTGTAGCTCGAATAGGAAATGCCGACTGGCATCCGGCGCAGTCGTCCCGCCATCGCGGGATCGGTAAGCAGGCCGTCCGAAAGCAGCGCATGAATGCTGAACAGATCGGGACGGCTGATAGTGATATCAGCGAGGTTATCGACAACGTACTGAATCGCCTCCTTGTGGTTGAGGATCATGACCGCTTCCTTGCGGTCTTTACCGGCTGCCTCCTGCCCGAAGCGGATCAGCCGCTCGGTTTCGAGAATGTTGTAGGTGTTCCCTTCCATCCGCGATGATGCCCAGGACAGGTCCACCAGAAGCCGTTCAAGGATGCGGCGCGCATAGGTGCCCGCGGGCATCGGCTGGGGCTCGGGCCGGCCAGTCTCATGCAGCCGCGACCGCTCGGCGGCGCCGAGATGAAAGGTTTTGTTCGGAACGTAGCGATCGAGAAATTCCTTGTTGTAGGTCGTGGGCCGCCGGCGGTTGTAGGGCGTTTGCAGATAGGCATGCACGACGGCAGCGCCGGCAAGGCTGTATCCGGTTGCGCGGCCCTTGCCGGAAACCTCCAGCTTGCCCTCATCGACAAGGCGCTTGAGCGCGCGCCAGATCGTTGGCGGGCTCATATCCGGCGCGACATGGCTCCTGATGTCTTCCCTGCCCGCGCCAGGATGAGCGGCCATATAGTCGAGAAGGGCCTGATCGGTGAGTGCCATGAAACGAATTCCCCATAGCCACGAAACGATTATGTTATTATAATATATATGTATTATCGTTCAGTCAATATATCGTTTCACTATATTTGAAATGATACACCTCACCAGTTAGCGCTGAAACGATTAAAGCCCGGTATGAAATTTATAACCCATTATTTCAACATACTTTAATAGAGCATGCGCCGTATCGTTTCATGGATTATGAAATGATTTCCTGCCTTATTACGTGACAAGCTCGCCCTGGCGGAAACACATCGGTGCGCAGCCGTCAGAATTAACGTTGTTATTGATCTTAGGAGTGATACACCTCTATCGGACCGGGGGAAACCCACACCCTTATGGTTGTATCCACCCTAGTGGGAGAAAACCCGTCACGATACACGTGACTGGAACAATCTTGGCCGCTACCGTTCTCATTCGCGCAGCACGTAATGTGATCTTCGCATCTTCTCCGGCGGATGGTGATCACAATTAATCGGCATTCACTGGATCAGACAAGATCCGATGAAAGCGGCCAGCCACCTCCTGGCTTTCCAACTTTTTCTTCACAGCGGACTCCCGTACAAAGTGCTCCATGCCTCAGCACGATGGAGAACAGCGGGTGGCCAACCCACACACAGAAACATATCAGTACCTTCTAACGCACTACGGTCCCTTGCTGACTCTCAAGCACCTGGCTGAAGTCATGCACTCCTCGCCGAATGGGATGCGCATGGCTATTGCGAGAAGACAACAGCCCATGGCGGTCGCATTGGCATTCGCAAAACGCCAGATCGGTCGCCGTGTCTTTTTCGAGGCGCGGTTGGTTGCAGAGATCATCGATGCAGGCGTCACAGGCAATCCAGTTCAACAAACCCATACTGTATCGAAGTCCAAGTCCGTCAGCAGCCATGAATCACACGCATCAACCTCCTCTGACGAAAGAATTAGCACAGAGGGATTAACCATATGTCACGAGTAATACTCGATTACTCAACAGAATCACTAGAGATTGTACTGGTGCTGTCCTTGCCCAGAGTTAATTCCTGCTCTGCCATCAGACAACGTCTTACCGATAAAACAAATTTCCACAATTACACAGATACCCATGCCGATAACGCAATACCCAAGGACTTCATCTACAAGGAGGTATTTCGGCCATGACATACGATTTCTCACAGATCAATCTTCAATATCTGATCCTCGCCCGTGATTTGGCAAAAAAGGATCCGGTGCTCGTCGCCAAGCTGTTTGCAGTTCCTGAAGACATGACGCACTTACTGGCATCCCTTTCGCCGGCAGATCTCGCCTGTATCGCCAATATCAAGGTCCCGCTCCTCGTCCCGCACCAGGATACCTGGTGGTGGTCTCGATTGTTTACGGCGATACGCGAGGATCGGAAGGAGGAGATCCTGGCCATCATAGACCATGCCGTTCTTATCATGACGGGATAACTGAATGGTCATACCCATAAACTTGAATCTCTGTTCTCTTCTGCACATCGCGCCTCATTTTCCTTGTGCGAACAGCCATCGCTATCCCAATTGTGAGGTCGACCTCTGCCAGCATGTCGTACAGATCAAGGAAGCGATACATCTGGTACGTCTCGGCGCCCGTGCCGGTCTGGTGTGTCAGCTGACAGGTCTCGATAAAGCACCGACCAATCGACTGTATCGGCAGATGCTGGGTACGACATCGCCTCCGGGACAAATGCCGTTTTCGGACACCTGGTACAGAGAGAATGACCTGCGCATGTTACAAGCCACGTTTATCTGGCGGCTCTATCGAAAACTGGAGAATAGCGGCCGCAGCCCCGCACGGGTCTTGATCGATGTGTATGAGGTATATACGGGTTTAGTGCGCGAGCCCCTGCTTGATTTCACGCGTGCCGTCTTCGCGACACGGCTAATCGCGATGGATCTGTGGGAGGAGCGAACCTGCAACTCCTGCTCCCACCACTTTCTCGACCCCGTCGATTCACGCAGGAATACCTGCCCCGGTTGCCGTCTCTATCTGCGGTACCGGTGCCATCAATGCGGCTCTCCATTGACTCCACAAACCAAGGGGCGTCGCCGCACTCAATGTAACCGATGCGCGAATGCGTCAAACGGGAAGGCACATCAATGATTGCATTAACCGGAACAATCTCATGGCCATCAAAGTAACGGTGACCAGCACCAAAGGCGGGGTTGGCAAGACGACACTAACCGCAAACCTGGGCGGTCTCTTATCGGACCTCGGACAGCGGGTACTGCTGATCGATGCCGACGTGCAGCCTACCCTATCGAGTTACTTCCCCCTGGAGTGTCGCGCTGACCGAGGTCTGTCCGCATTGATCACGGAGGCGAGGATCGACGGCGTCATCAGCCGGACCAATCTGCCGCGATTGGACATTATCGTGTCGGACGACCCCGAAGGCATGCTGCAGAATTGGATCCTTCACACTCCCGATGGGCGTGTGCGCTTGAAACATCTGCTGGCGCAATTCGATTCCCGCTACGACGTCATCCTGATCGATACCCAAGGCGCGGTCGGCCCCCTGCAGGATGCCGCGGTCCTGGCCGCGGATCTGCTCGTCTCGCCGATTCCACCCGAGATTCTCTCGGCGCGGGAATTCGCACGCGGCACCGTCCAAATGCTGGATCGCCTGCGTCCGATGGCTTATCTAGGCGCACCCCTCAGACCCTTGCGCGGTCTTATCTATCGCATGGATCGCACCATCGATGCACGCCGCATAGCACAGGAACTGCGCAAGGAAGCCTACGGTCCGAGCAAGGGCGCCATCACCATACTGGATGTCGTCATCCCCAATACGGTCGCCTACCGGGAAGCGGCGACGGCACGCGTCCCCGTGCATCGTTGGGAGGCACAGCGACCGGGACCGACGCAAAGCGCCCGTGTGGCCATGCTGACACTCGCCCACGATCTCTTTCCTCACCTTTACGACAAGACATTGGTCTTAGAAGACCTGCCCGTCTCTGAGGAGACCGGCAAATGACACGAAAGCACCCCTCCAGCGAACAGATTCAGGGAATGTTGCGCGAGGGGCACTTCGGGCAGAGCCGTGAACTGCCGATCGCGGATCCTATCACCACGACCCAGATGCTGTTGGAGATCGACCGCATCAAGACCTACGATCGCAATCCCCGCAAGGAACGTAATCCGCTCCATGATGAGATCATGGAATCGATCCGCGCCCAGGGCGGCCTCAACAACCCGTTGACCGTCACGCGCCGGCCGGGCGAGGAACTCTACACGGTGGAGTCCGGTGGCAATACCCGCCTGCAGATCCTCCATGAACTGTGGACGGAAACCCGAGACTCTCGCTTCTATCGCATCCACTGCCTGTTCCGGCCCTGGATCTCGGAATCCCATGTACTCACGGCACACTTGATCGAGAACGACAAGCGCGGAGCCCTGACCTTCATCGATAAAGCCCTGGGAGTGCGCGAACTACGCGATGTCCTGGAATCAGAAGGACAGGAGAAGTTTTCCCAACGCCAATTGGTCGAAGCCCTGAAGGAACGCGGCTATGGGCTGGACCAGAGCATGATCTCCCGCATGGAGTATGCCGTGGATGTTCTACTGCCGCTCATCCCGGCGGCCCTGCGCGCCGGCATGGGCGCACCGCAAATACGTCGTATCCGCCGTTTGGAGACCGCCTGCCGGGATCTCTGGACAGAGCAGGGCCAAGTCTCGGACCGGTTCTCGGCCCTGTTCAGTGACGTATTTGCCGACCACGATGATCCCGCTTGGGATCTCGATACGGTACAGCAGGCGCTGGAAACCCGCCTCGCGGAGTCGCTCCAGCTCCCCCTCAAACATGTTCGTCTGGAAATCGATACCCGACTGGTGGCTGGCATCGAGGAAAACAGCCCTGAGGGCGCGACCCTAGGGAATGAGAACACAGCAACCCATAAGAAGCCGCCAGCAGATACCCCTCCCCGATCGGCTGTCGTACCGGATTCGCGAACGCCCTCCCCGCATACCGATCCGGGGCAACCCGACCGATACACACGTGAAACCACGAGCACCGCCCGGCCACCCCATGAAGGTCCGAGTGATCTCAAATCCCTGCGCAGTCGCTGTTACGTCCTCGCCCTCAAGATCGCCCAGCGCCATGATTTGGAGGACTGCCTCCTCGCCGCCGGTCATCTCGGCCTGGGATTCCTGATCGATCTTCCTCACAACCCCATCATACCGGTCGCCGGCCAGGCGGACGCCCTGCAGCAACTCGCGCGGCAGTGGATCTGGTGGTTGCTCCTGAGCCTGTCCGAGGAAGCAGTCCAACCCGAGCGGCTGGAGGCCGCGCCGGCCGAAGTCGTGCTGCGCACCCTGATCCTCGAGGGAAATGACACCAAGGCGCTGAGCCTGGTGGGCGAACCCGACTGGAAGGCGCTGGGTTACGAACTGATCAGCAATCCCCTGATCCCCGATCCCACCATCGACGACCTGCTGGCATTGGCACAGACCTGCCGCCAGCTCAGGCGATCGTTCGATAGCGAGGAGGACTCGGGTCTGTGGCACAGGAACGCGGCGAGCTAGAACGGGAGACCGATCATGCCCAAGACGACGCATGCAGAACTGATCTTCCACGCCTTGCGCTACGCCGCGGAGTCGCTCGCCGAGGGGGATCTCCACGCCATCCTGGAATTGGGATTTCGCCTGGATCAGATCGCGCGCCTGGAACGACTCACGCTGGGCGATCTTCACCACCTCAGCCAGGTGCGCACCCATTTCCTGCACATCGCGGTGGACCCGGTCTGTTTTGATCACGTCCTGGACCACATGGATCGCAACAAACGCCATGAAGGACTGCAGGACGAGCTCATCCGCCTGCGCGGACCGCTGGCCATGATGCGGGCGTTTTTCGGCATGACCAACGCAGAGTATGCGGCACGCCGCAAGCTGCTGGGCCTGAACGGTACCGGGGTGGGTCGACCCCTGGCGCCCACCGAAGATGAAGAAGCGGCGGTGTGGCAGGCCTGGAAAGACACCGAGGGACTCCCCCTGGAGCAGCGTTTCCTTCGTATCGGGCAGTCGACTGGCATCCCATTGAACACGGTATGGGCGTTGGTACAGTCCTGGGAGAATGCCGGTTTGATCAACAACGATCCTCCCGAACACACGCCATCGGTATCACCGTGTCATGCCGGCTGACCGCAGTTCTCACGCGGCGGGCAACCCGGTGGAGCCGATCACAGAACCCATCAAACCTGAAACCCATGCCCTGGATGCCCTGATCCAGGCCTCCGTACAACAACTCCTCACCGCCGGCCCTCGCAACGGATCCACGAACGACGGCTTGTTATTCCTGGGGAATTGGCATGACGCCATGCCGCGGCTGATCTTTCAGGACCCCGTCCTGCAGCCCGTGGATACGCGCATCTGGGGCGTCATCAAGATCGCCGCCTCAGGGACCCGTCCGACCGCATTCCCGACCTATAAGCAGATCGCCAGGACGGCCAACGTCGGCTCGGAGGCGACGGTGGCGCGCTCCATGGCGATTCTGCGCGCGACGCGCTGGCTGTCGCTGTGCCTGCGCGTACGCGATGCGCAGGGTCGTTACCGAGGCAATATCTACGCCCTCCATGACGAGCCCCTGCCGCTGCTGGATACGATCTATCTCGATCAGGAATACATGCAGTTTCTGGAACAGGCGCTGAGCCACGGTCATCCCCACGTGCGCAGGGTGGCCGCCGCGACGATGGAAGCCCTCAGCGAAGATCTGCGCACGGGCGATGACCTGGTTACCCGCGCCAACCCGATGCATCGCCGTCTGGAGGCGATCGGAACGCTGGAGGGTCAAGAAACGCGATTCTTCGGTTTCTCGTCGCGCCAACTTCAAAATTTGAAGTCGGACTCTGAGGATGACCCGCTTCAGTATTTGCAGTCAGAGCCACTTCAAAAACTGAAGTCACCTACAGGTAGTAGTAGTTATATAAATAATAAAACTACAACTACTACTACGGAGGTTGGTACTACTACCCGCGCGCACGCGCGCGAAGGAACCTCAGCGGCCCCGCTCGCCATGCCCGCATCCTTCACGGCGAATGAACAGCGAGCGGCCATGATCTGCCTGGGTGATGCCCCGGAGAGTACGCGCCAGGACATTCTCGATGAACTGGCCGGCCGTATGACAGCGGCCAGGCGCAGAGGCACCCCCATCGACAACCCCCTCGGCTATCTCTCGGGTCTGTGCCGGGCCGCCCGCAAGGAAGAATTCGCATTGACCAGTCCGGGACTCAGGGTCCAGGAGCAGCGGGAAAAGCGAAGCCACGAGCCGAAGCCAAGCGAATCCCGATCTCTCCGCGATCGCGATACAAGTGATGGCACTGCCATCAGTTCACCGATGCCCTGCAGAACCGCGCAGGTTACCACCCTAGCATCCCCAAGTGATGGCACTGCCATCACCTTCCGCGGAGATCATTTACCTGATGGCAGTGCCATCAGTCCGGCCCGGAATACTCAGACACCCGTTCACAAGCGGAACGGCCTTGAAGCCTGTGAACGGGCGCTGGTCGAGATGCGGGCCATACTCAAAATACGGGGTCCTGCCCTGACTGCGCCGTTGCCCGTGACTCCGATTACCGGTGATGGCAGTGCCATCACCCGAGCGACCGGTCCGCCGATCCTCAAAAACCCCGTTTCAAGACCTGAATGTGATGGCACTGCCATCAGTCAGGGAGACAGGTGCCACGTGGCACATCGAGATCCCCAAACCTGCAATTGACCAAGGAGGCACCCGATGAACTCATCGATGACCCGACAGGATACCGACACGATCACCCCGCGCGATCTACCCGACAACGCGGACCCCGCCGTGGATTACAAGACGGTAACGGACACACCAGGCACCTTGCGCGGCAGCGCGAGCCTGATTGTCCAGACACGCCAGGCACAGCGCCTGGTCTACGGCCGAAAACAAGCGCCCGACCAACCCGGCATCATCGGCCTCGTGCGATTCGGCATGCTCATGAAGCGTGTCTGGGTCGCGGCCATGCTGGACGATCCCTATGCGGACTGGTTTCTGCTGCAACTGCATGATGCCCTCGAGTCTGCACGCCATGAAATCCGGCGCATGCAGGTCGAGGTGGATACAGTGCTCCAATCCACCCGAGGCGTGGAGATCGCGGTCGCGCATTCCCTCAAACCGGTACGGGTCCCGCTGCAATTCGCCAACCCCTACGGCTATATGGGCGCCTACCTGGTCGGCGATTTCGACGAACTCGTCTGCGCCGTACTCACCGCAAGGCACGTCGGCTTGCTGACCCGGGACACGGCGGAGCAGTTGCTCAACCGGGGCGGACGCGGCATCCGTCGCGCCTTTTTGCTGCCTACCCTGTGGAAGTACGTCGGTGTCGACCGCAACGATGTGCGCCAGGACAACCCGCGCGCTCAGGCGGCTGCTGCCGCCATGGGTACGCTGCCCCAGGCGATCCTGGACGGCACGCAGCGCGCCCGACATGCCCCGGATATCCGCCGGCCTGAGACTCGTGAGACGACACGATCACACAGTTTCCTCTCCGCGCGTCCCGCCGCCGATGCGGGCGCTGTTCAAAGCGAATAGATATCGACGGCCAGATACGGGAGTGATACCAGTGGAAACAAACTTCATGTTCTTTCCCTTTAAGGGTAAGGGGGCCGCCCGGATCCATTTACGCGATCTGGCTCGCCGGTCACAAGAGATCGAGCAGCGCATGCGGCAACTCACGAAGGAATTCAAGGAAGCTTTCCGGGCACCGCGCGTGACACACCTGGCCTTGCATTACCACGGCGGCTACTTCCTGCTGCGATGGCGCGCGAGCACGTATTTTGGCGAAGGTCAGAAATACTTCGAACTCTGTGATAGCGACAAAGGTCGGAGCCTCCTGCAGTCTCTACCCGAGTCGACGCGCACCGTGCTGCTGCAGTACGAGCGTCTGCGCCTGGATCTGAATCTGGCATCGAGCCTCTGTCACCACGAACTCCGGCGCGTGCGGGAATACGGATCGAAACTCGAGGCACTCTCAACCCATAAAATTGAGTCCTGATTTAAGGCAAGGTTTTCGCTGTTGCAATCCGACGGCATATGGTGACATGGCGCTGAAATCCAACAATGGGAGATGACGAGATGAGTACCTTGTTCAGTGGCACAGGCAACCTGGGCAGTGCGCCCGCTCTGAAGTACGTCGAGATCGAGGGTGAACAACGGCCGGTGGCGGATATGCGGGTCTTTTTCGACCGACGTGTGAAGCAGGAGGACGGCAGCTACGTGGAGGGCGGCGGCTTCTGGGCTACCGTCAGCCTGTGGGGCTGGCGCGCCGAGGCTGTCACGAAGCTTCTCTCGAAGGGGGCACGGATCTTCGGCCGCGGTCGCTTGCGTGAGGAGACATGGGAGGACGACCAGGGAGAGACGCATAAGCGGATGCGCCTGGATGCGGATTACTTCACCGTGGACCTGCTGTGCGTCGACAAACTCACCCTCCGCACAAAAGCCGATGCGCCCGATGAGGAAGCGGAGTCGTGATCAGAAACACGGTCATGTGTCCCGGCGCAAGGAGGTCATGCCCTCCTCACTATGCGCTCGCCGAAGATGTGGCCGAGCGCTGCAACCCAATGAGGCTTCACAGGTAAAATCATGAGACATCGAAATGGTAATTTTAAATCCCATACACTTCCCCACCAGGCGATCGAGTTCGAACTCGATGACTTCTCCTACCACATAGATCTGGCCATGGCGGCAGGATCAATGAGAACTCCGGTACGCAATCCGGAGCTCAACCACGTCATCATCGAAGATGACGATGAAGTTATCGATCTGAGTTTCTCTGAGTTTCCGCGACCACCCCATGATCCGGGCGGTGTTCGCGATAAAAGACAGCATGAAGGACTCGCAGCGATTTTCAAGTTTCTTGTGGCGGTTCTGGGCGCTGATGGAACTCGTTAACGACCAGCGACTGCGGCCGTGGTGCCAGCCCACCGCGGACGACAGCGGTACGATTATGATGCACACGGCGGTGCTCGATGTGGGACGACGCCTGCGTCTGAGCAAGCGAGGATCATTCGACGTGATCGCCTTCGTCAAGCTCCTGAGTCAATCACCATTCCCGCTGACCGACGAGGAGGACCCTCCCGTGCAACCGGGGAATTCGAGCCCGACGCCGCTCGACGAACCGCAAACGACGCCCTCGATGCGCTGACCCAAGGTCTGACCATCATGCATCACGACGCTGGATCAGGAGAATTTGACAGCCGCCTGCGGCAGCTCGACATCGATCTGCTGTGCCCCGGTCGCTATCAGCCGCGCCGCGAATTTCCATCCGAGGCGCTTGCGGAACTGTCCGCCTCCATCCAGGCGGAAGGCGTATTGCAGCCGATCCTGGTCCGCCCCCTGCCCGGCACCGCCCCGCCACGATACGAGATCATCGCGGGTGAGCGCCGCTGGCGCGCCGCCCAGGCAGCGGGACTGCAACGGGTACCTGCCCTAGTGCGATCGACGGACGATCGCACAGCCCTGAGTCACGCGCTGGTGGAAAATCTGCAGCGCGAGGATCTCAATCCGGTGGAGATAGCGCAGGGTGTCGCACGCCTGATCGAGGAATTTCAGCTGACCCATGAGGCGGCCGCGCGCACGCTGGGTCGCTCGCGCGATGCAATCAGTCATCTCCTGCGGATCCTGAAACTCGACCCCGAGGTGCTCGCGATGGTGGCGCAGGACCGGCTCAGTCTGGGACACGCCAAACTGTTGGCTGGACTGCCGCAGTCGATGCAACAGCCATTGGCCGAGGAGGCGTTACGCAAAAACCTCTCGGTGCGGGCACTCGAGCGGCGTATCCGCGTCCGGGAGGACACCTCCGAGTCGCCGACTACGGCCGACGCCCGGCGCGATCCCGATATCGTGCGTCTGGAGCAACACGTGGGTGAGATGGTTGGCGCCGAGACCCGCATCGACTACGCACCGAGTCGGTGCCGGGGCCAGCTTTGCTTTACCTTCCACTCCCTCGAGGCCCTGGACGGCATCCTGCAGCGGCTGGGATATCGCGCCCTTGACCGTTCCGGAGCCGTGCGCGGATGACATGCCCCGCGCCTTTGCTTTGGTACTAAGTATGGTCTATATCTGGTACGTTAATGGAACCGGGAAAACGGTACCAACCATGAAACTGAGTCAATTGATCAAACCCATCAGTTACCTCAAGAGCCATACCGCCGAGGCCGTGCGGGAGGTCAGCGAAGGCCAGAAGACCCTGGTGATCACGCAGCACGGCAAGGCCAAGGCCGTGCTCCAGGACATCACGGCCTACGAACAAACCCAGGAATCACTCGCGCTGCTCAAGATACTGTCCCAGAGCACCAAAAGTCTGCAAGAAGGCCGCAGCAAGCCCGTCAAACAGGCCTTCACGGACATCCGCAAACGCATCAAGGCGCAGGTGGAGTGAAGCGCTGCCGCGTCCGGATCCTCGAGGACACCGAGCAGGACCTGGTCGATATCCACCCCTACATCGCGCTCCACGATTAGTCGGAAGACGCGGCCTATGTTCTCGAGCAGCTCGAAACGCTGTGCCAGAGCCTGGTTGAGCTGTCCCGGCGGGGCCATGTCCCGCCCGAGATGGAGCGTATCGGCGTCGCGGACTTTCGGGAAGTTCACTTCAAACCCTATCGAGTCGTGTATCAGGTGATCGGTCCGGACGCTTACATACACGCCGTCCTGGACGGGCGCCGGGACCTGCAATCGCTATTGATGCGTCGTTTGTTGCGTTAGTTGCGATTCCACCGCATTCCTGTCAACAATAAGCAGTCGCCAAGCCACATCGTCTTCGGGAAGTAACCCACCATGACCACCTCACCTGACACGGCCTCGACCCGCCAAGCCGCCAAGCTCTTAAACGTCACTCATCCCTACCTGATCAGCCTCCTGGACCAGGGAGTCATTCCTTCCCAAGGGGTGGGTGATGAGCGAGTGATCCTCGTACACGACCTGGAGGAATACAAAAACCGGGGTCGACAGGCATCTGCGGCCGCCGTGGACGAATTGACCCGTCAGGCTCAACAACTCGACATGGGCTACTGAGATCGCTCAGCCTCGACCGTGCCACGGAGCGAGATTAGCGAACGAGGCGTGGGTCGAACTGAAAGGCTTCGGGTGTACCGATCGTCAGGCGTTGAAAATCCGGGTGGATGGGATTGATCAGGAAATTCGCTTCCTGGGGTACGATGACGGACGGCACGCACAGCAGACAGGTCGTCCGGGATTCCAGCCATGCCGCACCGATTCCCTGAAGCTCCGCCTCGGTGGAACTGTCGCGCCACGGCCGCGACAGCGTGACCGGAAGGGCCTGGAACGGCTTCTGACCGGCGGGCAATTCCGGAGGGTTCTGTCCACCCTCGACCGTCTCGATATCGAGGCCCGGCGGAACATCGATGGGAAAGGCCACGAAGTTGTCCTTCATGTGCCGGACGTCCATGTGCACCAGGGACTCGAGCACACACAGCGACAGGGTACGGGATGCATAGACGACACGATGACCGCGCGGAACCCAGCGCCCACCCACCAGGAAGGTCCCTTCTCCGGTAAACGCGGTCGTTTGGAACCGCTTATGGCTCAGGCGCCAGAGACGCATCCGTCATCCCGACATCCGCCGCTCAGTTGTAGACGCCCTGCTCGATGCGCGTCAAGATCGCCTCGATGCGCTCGATGCCGGCATCCGTATCCATCATGTCCAGCGGTGGTATGCCGTCCAGGGCGCGGTTGGGCACGCTGATCCAATCCTGCGCCGTCTCGGCATCGCCGAAGATCTCCTCCACACGGGCGGCGATCCGCGCGAACCGGAAGGCACGATCGGATTCCGTCGCCGACAGCGTGCCGTGGCCGGTCTTGCGTCGCGACAGGGTGCGCACCGATATCCCCATGATACGGCTCAACACATCGTCGTTCAGTCCGTAGCGCTCGGTCAGGGCGTTGACGGCACTGTTCGGCAGCCCCTGACGAATGACGACCCAGCTGCCCTGCTTCCTGGCGCGCTGCTCCAGCTGCTGGCCACCCAGCAATTTG